>CBFHUR010000033.1:0-32319 GCA_965658895.1 Binatia bacterium | reverse complement strand
GCCGAGGAGTTGGCCTCGTTGCACACGCGCAATTTCATGTAGCGCTTCTCCCGCCCGCCAAGTCCCTCAAGGTTCGAGTGCCTCAGGGGCCGGGGCTTCCCGGAGTCCGAGCATCCCGAGCGTTTCTGCGCCCCGGCGGTTCTGTGCTCAGGCGGGGTCCGGACCTTCCTCGAAGACCTCGACCGTCACGTTTTCAATCGTCCCCCGGAACAGCGAATCCTTAGCCGTCGGGAAGACCTCCTGTGCCACCTGCGTCGAGAGGTCCACGCCCACGTCGGTGGTTTCGTCCACGGTATAGGCGTTCATGATCGTCTGCTCGATCCGGGCTCGTGCGACTTCCTTTCCATTGATGGCCAGAATGGCCGTCCCGCCCTTGCCGCGTCCACCGCCGTCGTAGTCGAAGGTATAGGTGACGGTGGAACGTCCTTTGGGCAGTCGTTCGGATGACTTCACGGTCGTGACCTGATGCTGAAGGAAGTTGTAGGTAAAGGCAGGGTAGCCGTCGGTCACATAGAGTGCCCAGCCGGAATGGCTCCCACCCTGGGCCAGAATAACGCCGTTGGTTTCTCCTTGTTTAGGCGATTCGATGACGGCGGTGACGCGGCTCGAGGTGTTCTTCACGTTGAGGAAGGTGTCCTCGGCCATGCCGATCATGCCCGGGAAGACCGTCAGGGACGTCCGCTCACCCATCAGATCATTTCGCCCGGCGGTTTTTGCATCCATCCGCTCCAGCAAACGCGTATCGAGTGGCAGGACGTGGTTTTCCACAGCCTGCTCCATGAAGATCTCGATCATCTCGTTCAACTTCTCGGGGTTTTGCTTTGCGAGATTCTTGCTGAGCGAGAAGTCGTTGCGCAGGTCGAAAAGCTCCCAACCATCCTTGCTGGTAATGGGGTAGCGCGATTGCGGGTTCCACGGGGTGGTCTGGATCACGCGGGCAAACCAGCCATCGTGATAGATTCCGCGGTTCCCGACCATCTCGAAATACTGCGTCTTGTGGCGTTCTTCGGCGTCGGCATCGTCGAAGGTGTAGACGAGGCTCGTTCCCTGCATCGGGATCTGCTTGACCCCGTTGACGTATTCGGGCTCGGGGATGCCGGCTACGTCCAGAATGGTCGGTGCGATATCGATCACGTGGCTGAATTGATCGCGTTTCTCGCCACGCGCGGCAATCTGATTCGGCCAATGAACGACCGTGCCGTTCCGAGTGCCACCAAAGTCACCGGCCTCCTGTTTTGTCCAGGCAAAAGGCGCATCAAAAGCGACAGCCCACGAGGCCGCCATATGAGGGTAGCTGGTGATCGTGCCCCATTCGTCCAGACGCGAGAGCTGGTAGTCCACGGACTCCGGATAGCGATTCATCATCGAGTACCAGTTGAAGTACCCATCGCGTTCGCCTTCGGCGCTGGTTCCATTGTCGCCGGAGATATAGATCACCAGGGTATCGTCGAGAATGCCCATATCTTCCAGGGCCTCGACAACGCGGCCTGCCTGATAGTCGGTGTGCTCGACGAGTCCGGCAAAGAATTCTGCCTGACGGGCATAAAGACGACGTTCGTCGTCGGTATGGGAATCCCAGTCGTCCACCTCTTCGGGTTTCAGAGCCAGCACGGTGCCCTCGGGGACGACCCCCGCTTCCAGTTGTCGCGCCAGAGTTTCCTCACGCAATTTGTCCCAACCCTGATCGAATTTTCCAGCGTATTTGTCCGCCCATTTTTTATGGACCATGTGCGGGGCATGGACGCCTCCTGTGGCGAAGTAGACAAAGAAAGGCTTGTCGGGCGTCATGGCCTTCTGGGCTCGCATCCAGTTGATCGCCTGGTCGGCGATGTCCGCATCAAAATGATAGTCCGGGTCGCGGATTTTCTCGGTGTCGACCAGGGCGAAGCCATCATGGATATTGGGCCGGAAGAAGTTTACCTCAGCCCCGATGAAGCCGTAGAATTTCTCGAACCCCTGGCGGTTGGGCCAATTATGCTGGGGACCCGACACGCTGGTGTCGGTCAGCGCCGTTTCATGCCATTTGCCGAAGGCGGCCGTGTTGTAGCCATTCAGGCGAAGGATCTCGGCCACCGGCGCGGTTGTATTGGGGATCTGCCCGGTATTTCCGGGGAAGGCTGTGGCGATCTCCTGGACCGAGCCGACGTTGACCATATGGTGGTTGCGGCCCGCCTTCAGCGCGGAGCGCGTCGGTGAACAAAGCGATGTCGTATGGAAGCGGGTGTAGCTCAACCCGTTTTCTGCCAGACGATCCAGGGCAGGGGTGTCGACGGGTCCGCCAAACGTGCTCGGAACACCGTAGCCAACATCGTCGGTCATGATCAGGACGATGTTCGGTGCCTTTTGGGGTGGGGTGATGACCTGCAGAGGTGGCGGCTGAATCTTTCTTGCATCGATTTCCGTTGCAGGAGGGTACTCGGGCGCGGCGAAGGGAATCTTCGTGCGATCCAATTCCGGATCAGCAGCGGCTGCAGCGCCGGGGAAGGCTCCCAGTAGGACAAAGATCGATGCGAATTTGATGATGGTCATGGACATTCCTTCTGCTGCTTTTGTTGGAGATCTGGCGGACTTGAGAGAACCCGACTCTGGAAGTCTCTCCCATAGCGGACGGGAAAACTCCAGAGAATTTTCACGGGTTCGGACGTGGGGGGAAATCACCACTCGATGGGAAGTTCGTCGAGTCCGTCGATCAGGGCGCTTTGTGTCTGGACAGGCTTGGCGCCGGAGGCCAGTCGGATATCCGGCAGACGCTGCAGGATACGCTCAAGCACAATCTTGATTTCCAATCGGGCCAGATTGGCGCCGAGGCAATAATGGGGCCCGAACCCGAGCGACAGGAAGTCGTTTGGATCCCGGTCGACCCGAAACTCGTGGGGATTGGTGAAGACCTCCTCGTCGCGATTGCCCGAGGCATAGACGAGCACCACCGATTCCCCTTCGCGAATGGTCTTTCCGCGCAGCTCCGCTTCCTCCATGGCCACGCGCCTCATGGCGCGCACCGGGGTCGTCCAACGCAACACTTCGCCGGCGGCGGTATGCCAAAGCTCCGGATGAGCCATCAGTCGCTCGCGCTCGTCCGGGTTCTCGAAGAGCGTGAGCATGCCTTGCGAAATGGCATTGCGCGTCGTTTCGTTGCCGGCAATCAGCAGAAACATGGCGAAGTCGGTGACCTCGCTTGAGGCGAGTCGCTCCTGGTTCTCCTCTCCGCGGAAATGAATCTCTCCGGCAGCATCGGCGAGCAGGAGTCGACTGAGCAGGTCGTCAGCCGGCTCCACGCGGCGCCGCTCGACTTCGTCCGCCAGCCAGGCATGAAACTCACCCAGGCACTCGTAGGTCTTTTCGGTTTGCTCAGGCGTCATGGGCCCGCCGGCGACGGCGACGGTCGCATCCGTCCATCGGCGGAAGTCATCGAGGCGGTCATCGCGAACTCCGAGCATCTCGGCGATGATCCGCATCGGTACAGGTACTGCCAATTCGGTGACAAATTCGCCGTGGTCTCGGCCCTGCAGCGCATCGATCGCTTCGTCGGCAAAGGCGAGAGCGCGCTCGCCGAGTCCCGAGACCATGCGCGGCGTAAACGCGCTGTTGACGATACTGCGGTGTCGCTGATGTGGTTCGCCGTCCATGGCCTGCATGGAGAAGTGTGCCTCAAACGCATGCCAGGCACCTTTGGGTTCGGAGGAGAAGCGAGAAGGATTGCGTGAAACTTCGCGCAGATCTTCGTGGCGGGTGATCAACCACCACTGATTTTCTTCATCCCAATGGACCGGATCCTCACGTCGCAGGCGGGCGAGAGCGGAATCCCGGGTGGCGCGATCATGGGTTGGTGCCATGACGTCGTAAGGCTCATTCATAACGACCGATTGTATTGGCACGATTGGGCTCGCAAGGGAACCGGAACAAGGCCGGGAGGCCCGCAAAGATCAGGCGGGATAAACCTTTTTCCGGAAGCCAGCTGCAGGGACGCAGGCTTTCTGCGGGCGGTACGGCGCCGGAGCGTGAAAAATCTGCTTTTCCGAGGGCCTGGGCCGCTGGTAGACACAGAATGTGCGCCCGAGAAATTTTCTGAAGGCCGCCTTGCTGATGGCGGGCTGCATGCTGATTCTGGCTGCGCCCGGGACGGCCCAAGCCGTCGAATCGGTTTGCTCGGTGCGCAAGGTCGAGGCGATTGCCGCGACTTGCTCACGTTTGCTTCGGCACGAAGGGCGGTTTGTCTTTGCGGGCGGCAAGCCCACCGCGGAGCGGCGTCTGGCAAGTATTCAAGGCCGGTTTCTTCAGGCTTGGAGTGAGGCGGAAGCCGGCGACACGGGTGAATGCGCGGCGCAGACGGCTTCGGCTGAAGCGGCCTGGACGCTTCTGAGCGAGCGGATTGCCGGGGTTCTTGGTCGAGCGCCGACACGCACCTGCCAAAGGCGTCTGGCGCGCACCTTGTCCCGTGCCTGCCGGTCATGGGCGACCATGGTCTGGCCGGATTCGGAGCGGTCGGAAGATATGGCGACGCGTCACGCGCAGCGCCTCGACCGCCGTGTCGAGAACCGCTGGTCGCGGTCGGATTGCCCGAGCCCGGCGGCCTCGACCGTGCAGGATCTGGCGCGTGGGTTGGGGGGATTTGCCTCGGGCCTCGGGACCCAGCGCTCGATTGCGGATCTGGCGACAGCCGCGGGCGTTCGATTTGGCGCCGCGATCGAACCCGGCGAGGTCGCCGGGGATGCGACCTATGCGTCGCTTGTTGCGCGGGAAGCGAACTCGCTGACAGCAGAGAACGTGATGAAGTGGGGGCCTATTCATCCTCAGGCGGATGTCTGGAACTTCGCGCCCGCGGACGCGGTTGTGAGTCTGGCCAGTGCGAACAGCATGAGGCTCCGGGGCCACACCCTCGTCTGGGGTGGCTCGCAGATTGCGCCTTATGTGCAGAACATCAGTGACCGTGAGTCGATGCTGGACCGGATGGAAGAGCACATCGAGGGCGCGGTCGGGCGCTATGCGGGCCAGATCGAGCAATGGGATGTGGTCAATGAGCCCTTGCCGTCGGTCGTGGATCCGCCCACCAGCGACGGGCTCGATGACAATGTGTTTCGGCGTGTGGTGGGCCCCGACTACATCGCATACGCGTTTCATTTTGCTCATGCCGCAGACCCCGGCGCGATGCTGTTCCTGAACGATAATGGGATCCTCTTGCCCGGGACGCGTCAGGATCGCTTCGTCGCTCTGGTAGAAGAATTGCTCGCTGACGGCGTTCCCTTGCACGGAATCGGGGTTCAGGGACACATCGGACTCACCCCGCCGGCAGCCTATCCGACACGCCAGCAGCTGGCCGCCTCGATCCGGAGGTTCGCCGAGTTGGGATTGTTGGTCGAAATTACCGAACTGGATGTGGTGACGCTTTTTTTGTCGACCCAGGGCAATGCCCTCCCGCTTCCTCTGCAGCAGGCGGTTTTGTACTCGGATGTTGTGGGTGCCTGTCTCGAGAATGCCTCTTGTACGGGCATCACCACTTGGGGCCTTGGTGACCATCTCTCCTGGGTACGAACCTTTTTCGGCTTGCCCGACGACCCGCTGCTCTTTCTTGAAGACTGGACGCGCAAGCCCGCATATTTTGCCGTGCGTGCCGAGTTCGCCGCAGCCGAGCGTCGTCAGCGCCCACGGTAGCGAAGTGCATTGGCGGCAGGCAGGGTGCCGCCGAGTCACCGCGCCACCGAGTCACCGAGTCACCGAGTCACCGAGCCGCCGAGCCGCCGAGCCAATGCGCATCGCCTCGGCAAGGATCAGCTTGTGATGGCCCGGGTAGACTACTCAAGCCAGCTTCTCGCAGCGCAAGGAAGTTTTACCGAGATATGCCGATGCGCTAGATGAGAGTTGATGAGCGAGAAACGCCGTGGTGCGATGCGCCCAGGAGATCAGACGATCTTTGACCGATCGCCAGCGACCCTGTCGACGCATTTTCATTATTGGGGACGGGTAGAGGCGCCTCCGATGCACTCGCCGCTCTATACCGAGTTGAGCTATGGCGTAGCGACCGATCCGGACATCTTGCAGATTGCGGCGCATACCGGTCCGTCGCAGCCGGCGCCGAATAATCTCTTTGCCGGCGTCCAATACCTCCTGCTGCAGGGTGCGGAACATTCCCTGAGCCGTCATTATCCGATCCTGAGCGGTGGCGAACGCCCGATGGAGCCCGCGTTTCCCGAGTTTCGCGACTTCTGTCTCACGCATCGAGCGGAACTCGAAGTGCTGGTGGCCGAGCGTCGCACCCAGACCAACGCGGTGCGCCGGTCGGCGGCACTACGCCCGGCATTCGCGGTTTTGGCCCAGGAGGAAGCCCGCAGTCTGGCGCTGATCGAGGTGGGCACCAGTGCGGGTCTCAATCTGCTTTGGGACCACTACCGGATCGAGTATCAGATGCGCTCGGGCCCCGATCAAATCGCCGGGCCGCAAGACTCCTCAGTTCGCATTCACACCGACGGCGATGGTCCTCTTCCTGATGTGGGCGCCCCCGTACCGGTCTCCAGTCGTATGGGCATTGACACCAATCCGATCGACATCGACGACAAGGATGCGATCTGCTGGCTGCATGCGCTGATTTTCCCCGAGCATGTCGAGCGGTACGAGTGGTTGGATCGAGCGCTGGAGATCGCGCGCGAGCACCTCCCGCGTGTGATCGCCGCAGACGTGCTGGATGTGATCGAAGACGAGATCGAAGCATGCTCTGCGGATGCTGTTCCGGTCGTCTTCGCCACGCTCGTTCTCTATCAGTTTCCCAAAGACGCTCTGGATCGTTTTCTCGGTGCCTTGGATCGCGCGGCTCGAAAACGGCCTTTCTGGATGCTGTCGATGGAGCCGGACGGGAGGGGTTCGTGCGACCTCATCGCAGTGCGGTTCTCCGAGGGGGGGCGTCAGGTTCGCAAGCTGGCCGAAGCGCATCCGCATGGATGGTCGATTCTATGGCTCGCCGAAAAGAGTATCGCGGAATTGCCGGCCAGCGAGGCGCAGCAATTTTGGGAGAAGTAGCGCGGGTTGGATCTGGCGCGAGTGTGGACCCGCTTCCCTGCATGAACCGGGAGCTTGCAGAACCTGCCCGAGGGCCTCGACCCGGCACCAGATCAATGACGATCAGAAGATCGGGATGGAAGGTCGCCTCGAGCGATCGCGATTCGTGAGGTAATTCTTGATGCGAGGCTCAGGCATGCGGCCTTTGCGACCGGTGCGGTTCTCCGTAAACTCGGCAGATGAGCAGGTCCGCCGAAATCCATCCAACAAGACAGGTCCTGGCGATCGGGCCGGTAAGGATTTTTCTGATGGCGCGGTTTGCGACCGTATTTGCCCGGTCGCTGACCGCGGCGATGCTTTCCTACCATCTATTTGTGGTGACGAATTCCTACGCGGCACTGGGGCTTTTGGGCCTGATCGAGTTTCTTCCGGTGATCCCGGTGTCGCTGTTCGCCGGTGCGGTGGCCGATCGCATGGACCGCAGATGGCTTTTGGTGGGGGCCGCCACCGCCGGGACCGCCGGCTGCGCGATACTGACCTGGATTGCGTGGCAGCATCCGGAGTCGATGGTCGGGTTGCTGGGCGTCGCCTTTTTCCTCGCGATGGTGGTGGGGGTTTCGCGGCCGGCCGGCAGCGCGCTTTTGCCCAATCTGGTGCCGCAGAGAATTTTTCAGAATGCGGCTGTCCTTGAATCCTGCGTATTGCAGATGGGCCTGATCGCGGGCCCGGTTGCGATGGGCTTCATGGTTGCGGGTTGGGGCTTGACGGCCCCCTACGCCGCAGCAACGGCTTGTTATCTGCTGGCGGTCTTTGGCTGGTTGCTGCTGCGTTCGCCGGAAGTCTCGGGGGAACGTAGTGAGGTTTCGTGGTCGGCGGTGCGTGAGGGTATCGGCTTTGTTTGGCGTAATCAGCCGATTCTCGGCTCGATGACGCTCGATATGTTCGCGGTCATCTTTGCCGGCGCCACAGCCCTGTTGCCGGTCTACGCCGAGGAGATCTTGCAGGTCGGTCCCGAGGGCTATGGGGTGCTGCGGGCGGCCATGGCGTTCGGTGCATTCTCGATGGCCTTGTTCCTGATGACGGCCAAACCCTTTTCGCGACCCGGTGCGGTCTTGCTTGGCGCGGTTTTCCTGTTCGGAATCGCGACGATCGTATTTGGTCTTTCGCGATCCTTGCCGCTTTCGGTTGTGGCTTTTATTGTGGCGGGCATGGCCGATCAGGTCAGCGTGACGGCACGCACCGTGATTCTCCAGCTCTCGACGCCCGATGCCTTGCGCGGACGTGTGAACGCGGTGAATTTTATCTTTATCGGTGCCTCCAACGAACTGGGTGATGCCGAGTCGGGCTTTCTCGCCTCGCTGACTTCGGCGACATTCTCGGTGGTCGGCGGTGGGATGGCCTGTCTGGGCGTCTGGGGCGTTGTCTGGTGGGGGCTCCCGGAATTACGCCAATGGCAACCACAACCACCGCGCCCGGAAGTTTAGGGACCTGGCTCGCGACGAGAAACGCAAAGGTCACGCAAGCACAAAGATCACGGTGTGCAGAACCGCGGCCCCTCGTGCGCGGGGTCGTCGCCGCCGTGGCGACAATTGCCTCCGATGGCCGGCAAGATGCAGGTATTCCGGGGTTGGCCCTGAGGCATGTCCCCCGTGATCGATTCCATTGGTCGGCAAATTCACGATAGATTGCGTCGAACCGGTTGGCCGGCTGTGGATAATCTGTGGAAAAACCTTTTGACGATTGTCCTGGTTCTGGAAATACGGGTCAGGGAGGCCCCGATTGATGGAGTTGAGCTATGTGTCTGCCGACGCTTCGGCCGAGGAGATCACCGACGCGATCACGCGTGAGGGTGCCGTGGTCGTCGAGGGCCTGTTGGCCGACCAATCCGTGCGCCGTGTCCGAAAGGAGTTGGCGCCCTATCTGGCGGCCGGTCGCCGCGGCGTGGATGAGTTTGGTGGATTTTCTACCAAGCGGATCGGGGCGCTCATGGCCCGGTCGCCGGCTTGTCGGGAGCTGGCTCTGGATCCGTATATCCTCGCGGCTTGCGATCAGGTTCTGGAGCCCTATTGCGATGGCTACCAGTTACATTTTACCCAAGCGGTCCAAATCGGGCCGGGGCAGGGCGCACAACCGCTCCATCGCGACCGGGGTGTTTGGGGCAAGTACCTGAATCGTTCGGTCGAAACACAATTCAGCACGATCTGGGCGATCGACGATTTTAACGTGGACAACGGTGCGACGCAGGTTGTGCCGGGTTCACACCTCTGGGACGCCTCGCGGGAACCTCGCTCGGAGGAGGTTGCGGCCGCGACGATGGGCGCGGGGTCAGTCTTGTTGTACAACGGCTCGGTGCTGCACGGTGGTGGTGCGAATCGCAGTGAATCCGACCGTCTTGGGGTTTTGTTGCATTATTGCCCCAGCTGGCTTCGTCAGGAGGAAAACCAGTATCTGTCCTGCCCGCCCGAGATCGCCCGCACTCTGTCACCCGAGCTGCGCGCCCTGATGGGCTATGCAAAAGGCGGATATGTACTCGGATTTTTCTCGCCGCCGGTCGGCCCGGGCGAGGGACCAGAATTGGTTACGCCAGCAGTGTTATTCGAGGAGGACGACCGGCCAATCGCCCCTGCCAAGTCTGCTGCCGAGGTCATTCGGTCGAGCAAGTAGCGATCCCGTTCGCCAGCCGGTTTCGGTCGCGGGAATACAATTCCCCGTTGCCGTTGAATCCTGCAGCCCGGTTGCCTATGGAGTGGGTGGGCCGCTAGCTCAGTTGGTAGAGCAACTGACTCTTAATCAGTGGGTCGGCGGTTCGATCCCGCCGCGGCCCACTTGGAAAAGCCTCCGACTTGTCGGGGGCTTTTCTTGTTTTGGAGGTTTGGCTATTGCCGCAGTGGGCTGCTCTGGTGGGTGATTTGTAGTGGATTTTGCCGGGGGCGCTGCACGTTGGCGGGGGATCCATACCTCTGTGTTGACGGTCATGGTTATCCAAGGGTACCGATTGTGGTCCACGAACCACGAACACGAACGGAGCAACACTCAATGAAACGATCCATCCTCATCCTAGCGCTCGCGCTGGCGTTCTCGTTTACCGCGACCCAGGCTGATGCCGCGCTGACCAACATCCAGAAGTGCAACGTCTTCCGCGCCAAGACGGAGATGAACTTCGCCAAATGCCTGAAGATCGCCAACTTGCTGGAGGCGAAAGGCAAGACCGCAGATCGCGCCAAGTGCGTCACCAAGTATGACGACGGGACCGCAAAGGCGAAGACCAAGTTCGTGAACGACAAGATGGGTGTCACCGAAGCCGATTGCAGTCTGGATCAGTCATCCACGGACGGAGCCAAGGCTTTGGACATCGTATCGGCGGGCCAAGAGCTTGCGAACTTCGACCTGAGCACAGGGACCCTTCCAATGCTCGACGACATCCAGTCGCTGATCGACGAAGCGGTCGGGAATGTCGACATCACCTCGGACAACCAGACGGTTTGCGAGGATGCGAACGGCACATGGGAGAACGGCACATGTGCCCCAAGCTACAATTGCTCGGTTGGCGCGCTGTGTAGCGCCTGGGCCGCGGAATATCCGGACCAACTGCAATACTACACCAACAATTATATCGGTCACACCGCGGCTTCCTCCGGGTGTCCGGTCCCAGCATGGGAAGCTATGCAGCCTGATTTTGATTTTCCGCTCATTGAGTTTCTTACCCCTCCTTGCAGCACGTGAGCGACCAGGCGCACCGCGCCCGTCCCGCACCTGCGGGCAGCAGAATCGGAATGGACGAATAGAGCGCTGCTTGGGCAAAAATGGCTTTCATGTTTCCTGCCGTCATGAGACTCAGCAGATTATCTCGTATCGGCCGCTAACATCCCCTAAGCGCCTCCATCTTCACCAGCAGCGCCTTCTCCATCTCGGCATCCTCTGCGGTCGTCCGGAGCGCCGCGCTCTTTGCCACCATGTCAGCGAGGTTCTCGTAGATCTTGAGCTTCGTGCCGGGGATGCTCATGAGCGACAGCCGGTTCGCCTTGAGCTTGGCGAGCCCCTTCTTCGGGTCCTGGTCGAGCAGGGCGAGCCAGATGGCGAGCTGACGTATCGGGAGCAGGTCATGATCGCTCTCCCCCGATCCGGGCGTGTAGGCCTTCAAGACCGAGAGCGCACCCTCCACCGTCGGTGCCCCCGTCAGCGTCCGTGCGAATTCGTTGTCCAGCGTGCCCGCGCGGCGCGCGCTCTCCAGCATCGCGAGCATCGCGGATGAACAGCAGACCGGGGGGACGATGATCTGGTTCAAGTTGAGCTGGGTGTCCGAAGCGAAGATGTCGACCTTGGTGTTGTCGTTGAAGGGGCCCGGGCTCGCGCAGTGGACCACGGCCACGCCCACCTCCGATCGCATCTGGAGGGGCGGCTGATCGTCGTCGAAGGAGACCTCAGCCGCGCCGACTGATCCTTCGATCTTGGTCACGCGCCCACGGCGCACGATATCCTTCACCTGACGCGCGAGCGTAAGCTCGTCTCGGCCGATGATGGACAAGCGGAGCTTGGTGGGGCGGTGGTGGACGGGGTCGAGCCCGACTACGATCCCGTCCGCGAGGAGCGCGTCGAGGGCCTGCGCGCGATCACCGTCTGCGTCGAGCAGGGCTTGAGTGAACTGCGTCCAGCCGAGCGCCTTCTCGCGGGCGAGCATCCACATATCATTGGGGACGACCCAGCTTACGTCGTCGGGCGAGATTTTCAGGTCATCGAGGAGGTATACGATCGCGTCGCTGCCTGTCTTGCCCGCACCGAGTACGAGGAATTTTGTCCCCTTGGCCTCACGCCGCCCGGACGCGACGAGGTCGTTGGGCGTTATCACCTTCACATCGGAGACGGGAAAGGGGAGGGGGCACTGGCTGGGTACCTTGCACTCACCGAGGACGCCGTTCACGAGCTTCACGCCGACCTCTACTGTGAAGGCTTGGCTGCCGTCCAGTTGGGCAAAGCGGTGAACCCTGTCGCCCCCGACCTCACGCGTGAAGTCATACTCGCAGTCGAAGAAGAACTGGACGCGATCTTTGGGCCAGCCCGCGCAGACCCGAGCGTAGTAGTCGAGGACCTCCTCCCGTGAGGCCCGGTGCTTCCACGGGAGCTTGCCCCGCAGGAGGAGAGAGGGCCACCAGCCCTCCAGCTGCTTGGACTGCACCCCATAGAGCACCGAGGGCTGGTGTAAGTGAACGAAGTCGTACGCGTCTACCCACTGCCCACCCGGCACGGCGTGCTTGTCGACGACGATGACCCTGCACGCCGGCTGCTCGATCAGGAGGGTATCCACGAAGGCAAGGCTCGCTGCGCCCGCTCCGATGACGAGGTAGTCGCAGCTACCGAGATCCACAGAGCTGGGGTTATCGATCTCCATGGCGGTTGGAGTATCGTGATTGTGGTGGTCGGTAGTGTTCTCCATTTCACCTTTCCTTCTGAATGAGCGACGGATTCTCACACAATGCCTGCATCCCTCAAACCATGGACAAGCTTCAAGGTTCGGAAAGCATCATTCCATTCCATCAAGCGGCGATGTAAAAATGGACCCGACGCCTGCGCACTGGCCTGTGCGGCAGCATCGAAGGCGCCCATCGTATCCAAGGTATCGAACAAGGCAGAACCCAGGGGATCTGCGACGGATTGCACCTGAGATTTCAGGCGGTCAACATCCGGTACATCGGCGAATGCTTTCAACGCTCGCAACCAATGACCCACACCCTCAAATACTCTCGGGGCATACGAACGCACAGGACTGCCATCGCGTAAGGCAGCACTGATCTCCTTAAGGGCGGCCCCGGTTCCAAAAGGAACCCTGTCGGACAGTCGCCCGCGCACGCGTACGGGCTCTCCAGCAAGGGAATGGATCCGCCCGACTTTGGCCAATTTGTTCAACAAATAGAAGTCTTCAGCCGCGAGGCGCTTGGGGATGCCACGAACAATGGCATAGGGCTGTGCCGATACAGAAATCTGACTGCCAATCGTATGAAAAGCATAGGGAGAGCCCGCCCGGGCCAGCCCATCCACGTAGGCCTGCAGGTAGGCATCGTAGAGGCCCATGGCCTTCTGTTGAATGCCATCACCTTCGGGGACATGGACAAAGGGCGTAACGGCTGCCGAAGCGCCCTTTATGGGTTTTGCCAGCTGCTCAAAGTAGTCTTTCGGAACCTGAACATCGGCATCTGTGCAGCGAATCCAATCGCTCTGCACGACCCCGCGATGAATCAACGCCAGCGCAATGTCACCGGCAATCTTGCGGGCAAGCCCCACGCCTTGCTTGGGCGGCAACCACCGGTCTGTTGAAGCCCGGTCCACTACAAGAAGCGCCATACCGTTCAGCATGCCCCACGAGATGGACTGATCTGTCCGGGCGCCGTATCGACCAAGCTGCATCAATGTCTGCGCATTGCTTGCATGAACGTGAGCCTCTGCCGACTGCCGACCGTTCACCACGATGATCACCAATGCGGAATCAGCAAATCGCGCCTGTGCCATGGTCTGCAGCGTATCGACCAAATTGTCGGCCTCGTCGCATGCTGGAATGCACACCACATGGCTCCATCTTTGATCCGTATCTGGCGCGGCTTGTGCCTCAGGTTCAGCGTACCGCTCAAGATACTTTTCAATCACCCCTGCCTTCATCAGTGCAGTGCCGCTCGGAATGGAAGACCCGCACAGATTTCAGCATCGGCTGCCAGGAAAAACTCGAGACGTTGTCGAACATCAGGCATTGGAAAATAGAGAGCAGCGAGTTCGATGAAGACCTCTGCATGGCGTTCCTCCGACCGTGTGATCTCATCGTAAAACACTTTCAGAGGACCTTCTTCGAGTGCGTTGGCGATACAACCAAAGCGTTCGTGCCCCCTGGCTTCGACAACCCCCGCCATGATCAAACGATCCAAAAACTCCTCGTCTCGGCCACGACGTGTTCGCTTGAGAAGCGCGTTCACGTAGGTATCTTTTTGGTCTCCCGAAAATCGAAGTCCGCGATCTTTACAGATGCGAAACACCTTGTGGAAATGGGCGAGTTCCTCCCGGGCAAGCTGAATCATCGGGTCGTGGAGTTCATCCCGATCCGGATACCGAACCACAAATGTCATGGCCATCCCGGATGCCTTTCGCTCACACGCGGCATGGTCCAGAAGGAAGGTATTGAAATCTCCCAAAACTGTACTCACCCATTCATTGGGCGTGGTGGTGTGCAACTCAATCATCTGATTCTCGTAACCGCATCCAGAAGCTGGCGTGGCCGCTCCCTTTCTCAATCAGGGTCATACATCATCCTGCCGTCTCTTCCACTGCGATCACCGAGGAGAAGGCATGGTTCTGATCGCGCGCTACGGTGAGGGTTGAAGTGACCCTGGGCGAATTGAAAGAAGGTTGCGTCGAAGTGACCCCGGGCCCGTTCGATTGGATTCGCGTCGAGAAATTCTTTGGTCCTCTGCGCTGAAGAAGGAATCTCCGGAGGGATCGCTGGAAACCGCGGGTGTGCCCTACTCGATATAGCCCAGTAGACGAAGTCTTTGACGGGTCTGCGGATCGAGCTCCTGGGTCTCGCCCGACGGCAGCACGGGTGCGGCGGGATCCCCGTTGCCTTCTGCGGCCAACTGCTTGCTCTGTCCGACGGTCGCGTCGAACCATTCCCGATGTTCCGAAAATTCCTGAGGGAAGAGATCCTGCACGTCGACCGATTCGCCCGCCCCGGTGCGCATATCATGGAATGTGAAACTCTGATCTGGCTGGCGGACCAATTTGAAGTTGCTGCTGCGGAGGGCGAAGATTTCCTGCCACTCACAAGTTTTCATCTTGCGGCAGGCGGGGTCGGCCCATTCGCCCGATTGACTGATCGCGAATCGGGGCGGCGTCCCGGAGGCCGCGGCAAGGCTCGTTCCTCCGAGCGATTGCCCGTCCAGCCCAGGCGGGGTCGGAATGTCGAGGATCTCGAAGAGAGTGGGGAAGACATCGATCAGCGGGGCGGCCTCGGTGATCCTTGCGGGGGCGATTTTACCCGGCCAGTAAAATGCCAACGGAATCCGCAGGACGTCTTCGCGGACCGATACGTGGCCGACATTGCGGGAGTTGAACTCTTCGCCGTGGTCCGAGGTCAGGACAATCAGAGTGCGTCGGTCGGGGTCGAGGGCCTCGAGGCGTTTTACAAGGTCTCCGACCAGCCGATCGAGGTGGTAGACACCGGCCAGATAGAGAAGCTGGAGGCGGCGGAAGTCGGCCTCTGCGATCTCTCGGGATTTGAACGCGATCCACTCCCACTGGGGTATGATCTCGAACATGGTCCGGCGGTCTTCTCCATAAAGCTCGGGCAGGACTTCTTCGGGGACCTCCTGGCGTGGTGTGTAGGGGTTGTGGACCTCGTAGGTATGGACGAAGAGAAATAGCGGTGCGTGAGGGGCATAGGCCTCGAAGATGCGGATCGCTTCGTCGAAGGTCCGTCGGGCGTCTCCTGCAAGTTTTTCGAGATCGCTGCCGTCGTATTGATCGAATCCCTGAGAGAAACCAAATCGACTGCTGACGTAACCGTTCTCCGTGATGGCCATGGTGAGGTAGCCCTGGTTGGCGAGCAGGGGGACCAGCGAGTCAAAGGTACCTTCTTGTCCTGTCCTGCCAAAGTTATTGTGCGGATAAAGCCCGGAGAAAAGTGCTGCGTGCGAGGGCAGGGTCCTCCCGGCAGGGGCAAACGCTTGATCATAGGAACGCGACTGGCCGAGGATTCGGTCGATTTCGGGGGTCAGACCCGGAGGGCCGCCGAGCCCGGAGATCGCGCTTGCGGCTAGGGTGTCCAGACTGACTAAAATAATGTTTGGCGGGGAGTCTGCATTGGGAGGGGCGCCCAGAAAGACCACCGAGCCCACGGCGATGAGGCCGGGCCGCGCCGGATCGCTTTCCGGCGCGGGTGGATTCGAGATTCGGATGCTTCTGCCGCCAGAGGGCAGCGTTAATAGAAGGTCCTCCCATTCCGGCGTTTCTCCGAGTCGGATTTTTTCCAGCGTTTCCCAGTTGGTTGTCGAGGAGGCCTCCTGCGAGGAAGGCGAATGGATTTCGACAAGGAGGTCGAGCCCGCCGGCAGGAGGGCCTGCTTCTGCGCCTGAACGCGGGGCACCCAGCTCGACAGCGCTCAGGGCGATGCGCCTGCTTCCATCGGGGATTTCCAGCGTCAGCGAACCCCCGCTGACCAGTACCGTGGCCTGACGAGTTTGCTCTCCGATCGTAACGGGCTTGATCGGCCTGACGTCCGAGAGTCCGGGAAGGGGAGGATGACCGTTCAGGCGCCCGATCGCCCCCCGCGGCGACGCGTCAGGTGGGGTGGGCGTGCAGTGGGCGAGCAGGCCCAGGAAGGTGAAGAGAATGAGAATCCGGGCGCCAGCAAGAGGAGCCGGTCCCCGGCGTTTTCGGGAGGGGCTCCCCGAGTTCTCCAAAATCAAAAGCACGTGGCTTTAGCTAGAAGAAATCATTGACCCGAGGCAAGCCCTCGTCACATTCAATCGGCTCGGCTCTCTCGGGGCTGGACAATGGCGCCGACGGCCGTGAGCTGCGGGCTGCAGCCAATGCTTCTGTCGCCCACGGTGACGTTCAGCTCGCCATTGTGCAGGGTAATATTTCAGGGATTGTGTTTCTCGATGGTCTCGGCGAGCTCGGCGATGAATGCGGGCGGGAAATGCGGGCGGGAAATGCGGCCGGTGGCAGAATCGGTAGGGACGAATGGAGCGCCGCTTGGGCAAGAGGGTCTTCATGTTTCCTGCCGTCAGGTGTGTTTGACGTGCCTGGTTGCTTGAGCCAAAACGGGGCACGATGGCTCTCATAAAACCGCAGGACTTGATTGAAGAATTCGGCGTAGATGGTCTTTGTGCGACCGCGGACTCCTACTTTGAGGAGTTTGACCTCACGTTCGAGCAAATGCGCAAGCCATTCTCGAGCCTTGCCGATAGCCCGCGTCTGCTCCGCAGTCTGGGGACGTTACTGCAGGGACTCGAGGCGCGTCGCGGTATGACGGTGCTCGATTTCGGAGCGGGAACCTGTTGGCTTTCGCGGTATTTGGCGCAGATGGGCTGCGCGACGGTCTCCGTCGATGCCTCGGCCAAGGCTCTTGAGCTCGGCAAGCAGTGGTATGAACATATTCCGCCGGCGCTCATGCCGAGGCCGCCGCAATTTCTCGTGTTTGACGGGCATCGAATTGATTTGCCAGATGCCTCGGTGGACCGGATTATCAGTTTTGATGCCTTTCACCACGTTGCCAATCCCAAGGAGGTGATCGCGGAATTCGCGCGTGTGCTCAAGCCGGGAGGCATCGCTGGCTTTTCCGAACCTGGTCCTTATCACTCCCAAAGTGCACAATCTCAGTTGGAGATGCGCCAGTTCAAGGTTCTCGAAAATGATATCGTTGTCGAGGACCTTGAGGTTTGGGCTCTTGCTGCAGGTTTCACGCGTACCTGGGTCGAATTGTCGTTCTTTGACGATCGAATCGCGCTCAGTCCGAGCCGCGTTGGGAAGATCACTCGATTCCGAGGCCTTCCTGGCCTGGATGCCCTGCGCCGTCTGTTTCTGGGTGCCATGAAAACTCTGGTGAATCAGCAGTTTATTTATATGGCGAAGGGCCCATTGGAGATCGACAGTCGCTGGGTCGAGGGACTCGCCCACGAAATCTCACTGGTGGATGCCCCCACTTCTGTCGTGGCTGGTCAGCCCTTTGCTTTGCGAGTTCGCGTCAAAAATATTGGAAGCGCGCGTTGGCTCTGCGGCGAGCAAGAGGATGTCGGTAACGTTAATCTCGCCGTCGGTTGTGAATCGGGTGAAGTTGGACGCCCGATGGAACTTGGACGCTTCCTTTTTCCGCGAAGCCTTGGCCCTGGCGAAGAGGTCGAATTCCCGGTTGAGTTGGTTTGCGAGCAGCCGGGGCCTGCCGACCTCCGCGTCGATCTGGTGGCTGAGCATATCTCGTGGTTTGAGTTAGTCGGATCCAAGGCTTTGGAGGTTCATCTCGAAGTGGTTTCTCCCTGAAAAATAGAGCCGCGAAGGGTTCCGCCCAGCGGCTCCGCCCCTGGCGGGAAAGGCGGGAAACGCTGCCATCCGGCAGAACCGGGACGAACGAATAGAGCGCCTCTTGGGCAAAAAGGGCGTTCCTGTCTCCTACCCTCAGTGCAGAGGTGGGAACGTTCCTTCTCGGGTTTGTTCAGGGCTGTCGGGCGCGAGGCCGTCAAGGCCGGTTTCGCGGGAGCGGATCCACTCCGCGACAGCGGCAGCGGCAGCCTCCGCGCCGGCGGCCGAGAAGTGCCCGTCCCCCGGAAGGAAGGGGTCGAGACCACGGTCTCGAACGGACTGCATGGCTTCGCGCAGACTCAGCCACCCAATGCCGTTGCGCCGACATACCTCACGGAGCGATTCTTCGTAGGCGTCTTCTCCCCGGTAATATGTTCCACCAGTATAGATGAACACGTGCAGCAGTTGCGCGCCCTGCTGTGCCGCCATCGCGTCCATGCGCTTGAGGGCTTCTCCATTGAAGAACATCGCGAGCGACTCCCGTTGGGTCCAGCGGTGGATGCGCGCGGCTGATGCATCGGGCACACCGATGCCGAGGAGTCGACGCAGTATGTCCAGGGCCCGCACGCTGTAGAAAGACTTGAAGTCGTCGAGCAGTCGATCGGTATCGGAACGCCGGAGGGGCTCGAAGTAGTCTACCTCGAGCTGGTCTGGCGGGCTTTGGATGAAGCGAAGCATTTCGTCGTCGGTCAGGTAGCTCTGGAGATCCGTGGAGACATCGTTGGCGAGGAAGAACACGACCACGAATCGAGGATCCAGACTGAGCCCGTAGTGGCGGAGAATCTGGTACTCGTTGTGGATCGCGGCCCCCTGCATGCCGAGATTGGCCACGGTCATGGAGAGATCCCGAGCCAGATAGTAGCGCACGGTATCCTGTTCCTCTGCTCCGTGCCCATAGATCATCGAGTCGCCCAGAAGCACGACGTCGGCCTGCTCGTAGGTCTCGGGATTGCGGAAGCCAAGCTCGTCGGTCTGATGCTCCCACTGGTAGCCGTTGAACCACATCTGTCGATGAAATTTCGGCTTCATGAACATCGAGTCCAGGTCGGAACGCCATTCGTAGATTCCGTCCCAACCGAGCCGGTAGCCGGTGGCGATCTCGTTGCTGATCTTCACGGGAAGAATATACGGGTGAAGCGCGCGCAAGGTCACCTCCAGTGCCGCCATCGACAAGAGAAGGAGCAGCACGGCAATCCCGAGGCGCTTGCCGATCGACAAGAGCAGGACGAGAAGTGCGATCCCGCCACGGCCCGCCATACGGGCAACGTTTGAGAGGAACTTTAGCGTGCGCCGGATGGCAGGGGGCATGAGGGGCCTTTTGCCTCAACGCTGCCGTGCGGTCAATGCGATGCGGACGGTCTCTTCCGCGACAAGGGGGTTCTCCGCAAGCTTGGTAACGAAATGATGGCCCGGCGCATCTGTTCATCGATGCAGGCTGCGTGCGCCAGCCAGCTCAATCTCCAGCCGGCGCGTCGGGTTTCGGCTTGCGCCGGAAGTACCGGTTGCCTCTGTCCAGCTCCAGGTAGCGGTTGATCTGCTCGTAGCCGTGACGTTCAAAGTATTTGCGCACCGCTGGACGCCCTCCCTCGATCACCAGAAGTTCGGGTTGGAATCGATCGATGTCGAAACCCCGGAGCGCGGGCAATTCGTGGCCCTCGATGTCCATGGATACAAGGTCGACCTTTGTGATGCCCTGACTGTCGAGGATATCGTTCAGGGTCGTCTTCGGGACGGAAATTTCCTCGGGCTCCACCTCGACGCCAAACATGCCTCCCGAGGCATGTTTGCGATCGGTGGACGAGATGCCCAGTCCTGCGGATTTGAAGAACCGCCCCTCACCTCCGGCCTTGTCGGTCACGAGATAGACGAGGAATTTCGAGCGCGGGCGCTTTTCCGCCCAGGCTGGCGCAAAATCCGAAAGTGCGTCAATCCCGATGCCTGTCCATCCGAGGTGCTTTTCGAGGTAGTAGGTGTTGCTGCCGTAGACGGGCCACGCGGCGCCGACGTCGACAAAGAACCCGTTCCTGCGGTCCTGAAAGAAGTCGCGGATAATGATTTCTTCGGCGAAAACGGAATACTGCCAGCTTTCGGCCAGAATGCCCGTTCGCCCTGGAACGGAATTGATTCGTTTGGTTTCGCGGACGATGGCTTCTGTCACTGTCGCCGTCACTGGATTCGGTTCGATCTCGGCAGCCTTCTGTTGTTCCCGATGCCTCTGTTCGATGGCGGCGGCATCGGTCTGCCCGACATCCCCCTCTCGCGGCGCGGGCGTCCGGGAGCAGCCGGCGCCAGCCAGCAACAGAGTCAGGCAGATGGCAGATCCGATGGCTTTCTGGTGCGGGACTTTCGAGAACATAAAAACTTCGTATCGTGCAGGATCGTAAAAAGACAGACGTCCCTGTTCGAGGCTAGCGAGGGCGTGAGGTTTGTTTTGCCGCAGTCGCGGCATTTGGGTCAACCCGAAACCCGCGTCTGTGGGCCTTGAAGCGCGACTCTCGGATGGCTCCTGGCAGACGCCAAGCATCCTTTCGAGCCAGAACCCGAACGAACAGACGGACTACGTCTACGAGTTTTGGGGGAGCACGTGGGCCACTCTGGGTCTTCTGCGCTACAGCATCGCCACATCCGGGCAGCCCTGACCGAGGAATCGCGATGAACAAGCTCGATGTGCCGGTTCCGCAGGCCGGTCCGCTGGGTCTCTCCATAAACGACGGAACCTCCACGTATGAAGGCTCGGTTGCGGACGGCACGGAACGAAACAAGGAGTTGGTGCGCGGGAACTGACCGAACCCGCAGATTCCGGCCGATGCGGCCGGGCCGAGTCTCTTCGGGGTCGGGTCCGGACCAATGCCGGCCGGCGGCGGCAAAAGTCGTCCGGCTAATTCTTGCGAGGTGGAACCGAGACAAGTAGCGGCTTTACCCCGCAGGCCTTCAGGCTTCGGCCACCCTGCTGAAACAGCTCGATGCGCAGCCGCTTGGGGAAGGGGCGGCGGCCATTTGTCTTTCCCACCTTCTGATTCAGATGGCCGTGCGCCGGCACGTCTCCCTCGAGCCGAATTCCCTTGCCCGTGCAGGCCTTCATCTTCGCGTCGCAAATATGGAGGCGCACCAGGCTTGAGGTGTAGGCGCCCAGCCCAGGCCACGCTCGGGTTCCAGAGTTTTGAAGGCGCAGTTTGATCAGGAGCTTGTTCTGATTCCATGGAGCGCGCTTGATGCTCTGCAGCTCGATGCTGCCCGGGCAGCTTTCCCCCAGATCTGCCCGGGAATTGCCTTCCAAGGTCAGGGTACGACTGAGGAAGAGATCGCGCCGACTCTCCTGCATGGGTAACTCCACGCGGTAGAGATCGCTCCACCCATACTGACCGACATGTTTCAGGCCGGGTAGATCCCGCCGGGGCCAGTAGCGGGCCCGGCGACCGATTTCCTCCCGGTGCACCACGATCCATCCGATATCTACCGTGTCGACAAGACTCTGGAGCGTGGAAGGCTTGGGAAGCTTGGCTGCCAGGCCGTGAATGAGATCGTCTGACTCCGGGGGATGACCGCTATAGCCATCCACGATCGGTTGCCAGTGGGTGGTGCTCCCCAGCATTCGCTGCGCTGCCGTGACACCCCATGCTCCCTTCGGAAGTTCCAGTACGGCTCGACCGTCTCCCAATTCCGCAAGTGCCTGATAAACATGTCCGGGATCCGCCCCCCGATCGATCTCTCGGAGGGGCCGTTGCTCGGGTGCCAGAAGCGCGACAAAGGAGACGCCGATCACCAAGGCGATGATCCGCCTGGGCCACAGACCTATGAGGGAAAAAACCGCCTGCACCCCCAGCCCGGCAAGCAGGGCAACCGAGATCTCGGCCAGCACGAGAAAACGCGGCGGCCTGCGAACAGTTGACATCCCGGGGATCACATCAGCGGCAAGACTGTAGGCCCATCCGGTAGGAATGCCGAGCAGCAGGCCGTTTGGGCCGGCGGCAAAAACGAAACCGAGAACTCCCACAAAAGATGCGCCCACGATCGGTGCCAGCGGCATTCGGCGGCGGGGAACGAATGCTACTGCCGCAAACAACCATACGAACCACGGCACCCAGTTGGCGTTGAAGTTCTTGATGACCGATAGAGTGCGCCACTGGGACATGCTCCACCCAGGGTCAGCGCCCTGATTGTAATCGGGAAGCTCCGAGCCCAGTGCGAGACGCAGGTAGGGTAGGTGCATGGGTAGCAGAATGACGACCGCCAGAAGACCCGCACCAGCGAGGGCGAGGATCCGGCGCGCATCCAGTTGCGACCGGCGAAACCACAGCGAGGGCAACGTCCACGCGATCGCTCCGAACATCGCGGCAAAGGCAAGATACACCGACGTCGCTGCCTGCATGCTGAGCATCAGCGCAAGTCCCAACATATCGCGCCAGCGCGCCGAGGCGAGCAGACGATCGATGAAGAAGAAGGCAAAGATCAGGCCGAAGCTCGCGAGCAGGTAGAACTTCACGACCCTCTCGTCCACGCTCGGCGAAAAGGCAAAAAAGAGCGCCGCGAGAATGGCCGCCTCGGGGCCGGTATAGCGACGCAGCAGAACTTGAACCGAGAGTCCGCGCAGGACGAAGATGGCGAGAATCGTAATGTTCGCCGAGAGGATCGGATTGGCCGTGGCCCAGTAAGCTGGCGCGTATAACGGGAGTAGACCGAAGAAGTGCTCCGAAAATGTCAGGGATTCGGGCATCGGGTAGAAGGCATTGGCATCAAAGATTCCCAGGGGGTCGGTTACCAATGCCCGGGCCCCCCATGCGAGAGCCCAGACGATCAGCTGGAGATCTTCGAAAACCAGAGGGGCTCCACCCATTTGGCCGGTGAGGTGATCGTCCATGAACCAGACAAGTGGATCCAGCCACCATACGGCGATGCCGAGGTAGACAAGCGCCGAGCAGGTGAGTTCCTGCCACGATGCCCCTTGCGGTTCGAGATCGGTAGAAGCGGGGCTCATCGACACCGGCACTCCATGCCATGGGAAACGCGAAGCCAGCTCAACTCGCTCAGGCAATCTGAACTCGGGTAAGCCCCCCACCAGCCAGAGTTTTGGGTTGCCGCTTTCATATTCCTTCCTCGCGGAGAGCCCGAGTACCCGCCGATCCTGAAGTCTTGCCGGAAACATGTACCTACCGCAATCGCTTTCGGGCGTCGCTGTTGTTGCGCAAGGCCTCGTCCATGAGAGGTGGCGTCGCGTCCGTTCGGGGTTGACCGCCAGAGGGCATTAGGCGAGAAGTCCCACTCAATGATGACCGCCGTCAAGATCGTTGCGATGACGGCAGCAGTTTCTGGCGGCGCAGGGCGGCGCCAGGTGCGATTGTTCGCGTTCCTCTCGAAGATCCTGCTTGCCGGAAGTGCCGCCCACTTTATCGGATGGCCTGTCTGGCGACACCACTTGCCGAGGCCCGGAGGATATCAGCCTTGTTAGGCAGGGGAGAGCGAGCGGGCGACTTCCTGCCGGAGCATCCACTGCCGCGCGGCATCGAAATCTGTGGATGGGCACTGCTTTACCTCGGGGTAACGGTCCTCCAGACATGGCCGCTGGCAGCACAGATCACCACCCACCTGCCGGACTCGTCAATGGCCCGGCTCGACCTTCTGCATATTGGTTGGTCCATGGCCCACCAGAGCCGCGCCCTGTTCGAGTCCATCGGCTCCTATGCCGACGCAGGGATCTTTTTCCCCGCGGCGCATTCTCTTTTCTACGGCCAGACAGCGATCGGCGCATTGCCGATTTTTACCCCGACCTATCTGGCGTCCGGCAATCCGACGCTGGCACTGAATGTCCTGCTGTTTGTCGGCTGCACCGCGACCGCGCTCTCTCTCCATTTGGTGCTTCGTCGCGCTACGGGTTCGAATGCCGCAGGATTTGTGGCCGCCTGGACCTTTCTGATGTCTCGCTGGCTCTTTTGGACCTTTGTTCCATCCGTTCCGAACTACTCGCTGCTGTTTCTCTTTCCCATTCTGATGCTGCGTGTCGCACAACCGTGGGGCAGCTTTCGCTCAGCGCTCTGGGTGCTTCCGTTGATCGTGGTGCAATGCCTGCCTGACGTCGCCTATATGGCCTTCTCGCTGCTTGCTGCTCTGGGCGTTGTCGCTGTGACAAACCTGGCCAGTCGCTCGCGACGGGCAGACGGGTGGAGGCTTCTGCTCATCCTGGTGATGAGTGTCGTGATCCTCGCTCCGCTCTATGCGATGTATGCCTACATCTCTTCGCTCAACCCGGATCTCGCAGCACAGACTCGCTGGGTCGGCCTGGGACAGGAGCCGACTGCCTTCCCCTGGGCTTTCTATCACTCCGGGCATCCCGTCTCCGCACCGATCCTGGCGACGCCGCTGGTCATTGTGGGCAGCCTGTTCCTGCTTTTTCGGTGGCGCCAGGAAGGTAGCTCTCTCGCTACTCGCATCGCGGCTGTATCGATGGTCTTTCTTCTGGTGGGGCTCTGGATCTCTCTGACCCCGAGGATCATCTGGTTCGGGACTATCGTCGAGATGCCGCACGCATGGGTCGCGGATATTTTCCCGGTTTATGAACGATTCCGTGTACCGGCGCGGCTGGGGATCAGTGCGCTGATCGGTCTGTGTATGCTGGCGGGGTTGGCGACCGCAGAAATCGTCCGGCGTCTTGCCGCACGTACGCAGGCATGGCCGTCAGGCGCGATCGCCGCGTCCATTGCCCTGGCCATCGGTGCCGCATGGGTCGGACAGACCTTCGGGGGAATCGCCTCTCCGGTCGGGCCCCCGGTGCGCCAGTCTCTGCTCTCCTATCCGTTGTTCAAGGCACCGGGCCGCGATTCGGGCCTGGTGCAAGCCTTGAACTCGGGATCCGGGACCGTTCTGGAGCTTCCGACAAACCCTCTTCGCCCCTTGCGAGACTCCGACGCGATGTACCGTGCGATCTTTCATCAACGGCCGTTGATTAACGGCTACAACGGCTACTGGCCGTCGGGTTATCCAGATCGGGTTGCCCTCGCAAAGAAGCTGCCTGATCCCGAGAGTCTGGCCGAGCTGGTGCGTAGAACGGATTTGACGCATGTGGTGGTCCATCCACGAGCTCTTCCGCCGGCAGAGCGCCGGCGCTGGCAGAAGCTGGCGAATACCGCGGATGGGGCGCTTGTCCGCGAAGCGCTGGGTCCCAGAGGGCGCTGGATCCTGTTCCGCGTAGAGGATCCGACAGGCGTGGAATAGGGAGAGGCGCGGATCGATCCTGACAGAGCCCATCACGGGGGCGACGATCTAGGGGGCCCGGTCTTCGGCCTGATCCGCTACCTTGAGTCTTCTCAGCGGCGCCTCGAGTTCTCGCTCCAGTACTGCCGCAACCAATCCGTAGCCCTGGCGGGTCGGGTGTTGGTCCGGGAGAAAGAGCGGCGCACAGGCCGCCTCCTTGCGGCACACCGTCTCGAAGTCTCGGTTCACGTCAAGCAGTGTGTCCTGCTCCTTCATTTCGGCTCGAATCACTTCGTTGGCGAGTTGGTAGAGGCCCTCGCTCGACGGATAGGTGAGCGCCAGCAGGAGGGCCCCGGACTCGCGTGAAATCGCTGCGAGCTTACGCAGGTTTTCTGCCAGAACTCGATCGCCCTCCTCGCGAGCCGCCGGTTCTCCGCGGGCCCGAAAACCGAACGAGAATTTCTCGCCCGACACCGTGATTGTCTCCGATACATTCTGGTGGCGGCGGATCATGTCCTTGACCTGGTCCTCCACCTCCGGTGCGCGGAAGTCCAGCGTTTCCGAACGGGGACTGTCATTGCCGGCGCGCGCAATGCGCCAGAGGCGATAGAGTCTGGACTCTTTCAGGATCTTCCACCGGCTACCTGGCTGGTCCGAGGAGGAATCCGCCGCGGCCGGGAGTGCCCAGTAGTCATTTGCCCCCACGAGCAGCAGTACGACGTCGGGTTGCAGCGTCGCGAGCAGCCTTTTGTAGTCCTGCAGGATCGCCGCTGTTCCGTTTCCCGGGTACCCGAGGTTCAGGACCTCGATCTGTGCTTGTTCGGGACGCTTGGCATTCCAGAGCGCTTCGAGCTGGCTTGGGTAGGAATCCTCTTCGTCGAGGTAGAGGCCATAGGTGTTAGAGTCTCCGACGGCGAGAATCCTCAGGCCGTCGCCCTGCCAGCTGTTCTCGACGTTCCTGTCTGCCTGCCGGACCACCCAGGCCGCTCCCTGCAAGGCACCTTCGAGAACGACGAGGGTCAATGCGATCAACGCGACCAGCCGCAGCATGCGGCGGACCAACAAATCCATGCTCACCTGCTCCGGGATCCGCCCAATTGCGCGCGTAGCGTGATCAGGCGGCGTCCGAACCTGAGAAACTCGGGAAGGTGTTTCATCTTGGACGCTCCGGTGGACCGAGGTGTATACTCGACTGGTGTCTCGACAATCTCGACCCCGGCAGAGACAAGCCGCGCCGACAGTTCCAGCACGAACTCGAATCCCGAGCTTTGGAGGTCATCGAGGGGCAGGGTGCTGCGGTTGAATGCCCGCACACCTGTATAGAGGTCCGTCAGGTTTTGCCTGAACAGAAGATTGAATAATCCGGTCACCAGACCATTGCCAAGCGAGCGGTAGCGTTGCATGTCGATGGCTGAGGCACCGGTTTGCAGAAATCTCGAGCCGATCACGGCGTCGGCATCATTCAACCTGGCAAGCATGGCGGGAATATCTTCGGGGCTGTATTCCAGATCCGCATCGATCACCACGACATGCTCGCCATCGCCGTGTCGCATCCCGTCGAGGAGGGATCGGCCATATCCAAGGTTCTCGGCGTGTTGCACAATGTCGGGGATCCCTGCCTCTCGCAGCAAGTCGACCGTCGCATCGGTCGAAGCATTGTCGACGAAAATCAGGCGCGCGTCGGGGCAGGCCGCGCGCAGTCGACGCAGCAGATCCGGGATGGTCGCGGCCTCGTTGCATGTCGGGATCACGATGTCCGTAGTTCCCTTTACCTGCTTGCGCGCCTCTGGCATCTCGTCTACTCTCGGGCCGTGCCTGAGCTGTACGGCGTCATACCTGCTGCCGGTCGCGGCGTTCGAGCCTACCCTTACACGAAGACGATACCCAAATCGTTGTTGGAAGTCGACGGGAAGTCGCTGCTGGAACGCAATGTGGTTCTGCTGCGTGATCAGTTGGCGATCCGGAAGATTGCGATCGTGGTCGGGCATCTCGGAGAGGCGATCCGTGAGCACCTTGGTGACGGTTCGCGTCTTGGGGTGGAAATCCTCTACGTCGAAAATGATCGGTTGGAGCTGGAGCTTGCCTACTCGATCCACCTTGGCTGCAGCCAGTTCGACGGACCCTGCTGCGTGACCCTTGCCGACGAATGCTACGCCGGTACCAATCACGCGGAATTGGCCGGCCCACACGATGCGTTGATTACCTGCACGTGGATCGAGGCGGAATACCCCAAGCACGTGCGGAACAACTACGAAGTCGAATTGGACGGCAACCGGATCAAGGCACTGCGCGAAAAGCCCGAGAGGGTGACGAGTCTGCAGATGGGAACCGGCACCTACCTTGTCTCGCCGCAAGCCCAGCGCCTTCTGGCAGCGACGTTTGCCGATGGCGCCCCGGGACCGGGGGACTGGACGACCTGGATCGATCGTCTGGCTCGCTCGGGCGAACAGATCGGTGCCCTTTGTCTCCATGGCCGCTACGTCAACGTGAACAGTCGCAACGAACTCAACTTTGCCAACCACCTCTTGCGCGAACGATCCTTCGAGGATCGCAAGACTTCACTGATCTACGTTTGCGAGGGCAGGGATGAGGCCGAAGCCCTCGGGATCCGGCCCTTCGTGGATCGACCGGAGATTGCCGAGGTCATCGTGGTCGCCGGTCGGACCACGTCGTCTCTCGACCGGGTCGCGCAGGAAGAGAAGGTCCAGGTCCTGATCCCGGAAAAGCCAGATGCGCCACTTGGCGAAATGCTCCGACTCGGCATGGATTCCGCAACGGGCGACATTCTCATCACCACCATCTCGGACGATACCTTCTCGCCGGCCGATATCCCGAAATTGCTCGTCTATCTGCAGGATGCGGACCTTGTGACGGGGACACGGACGACGCGCCAGATGATCGAGCAGGGTTCGAATATGAGAGGCATCGTGCGCTTTGCCCATCTGGCGCTGGCCAAACTGCTGGAGATTTTCTGGTGGCGGTTGGAGCCACGCTTTACCGATATCTGCTGCGTTTATCGCGGGATCTGGGCGAACACCTACCGCTTGATCCGAGACCAACTCGAAAGCCCCGGGGTCGAGATCTTTCCGGAGATGATCATCGAAGTCCTTCGCGCTCGCAAGCGGGTCATCGAAGTCCCGGTCAACTACTTCAGCCGTGACCTGATCCACCCGCACGTCCGGTCGAGATACCAGACTCCCGGAACCTTTCTCCGAGTTCTGCGCCTGATGGTACGAAGACGTTTCGACGAAACCAGACTCCTCTCGGCAGGGAGGCTTCAGGAAGGCAGGCCTCCCGTTTGAAACACGAGAATCAGAAGCTCACGAAAGGTGCTGAAGCTGACGAGTTTCGCCGCCTCGAGCGGGAGTGGCAAAATCAGGTCGGCAAGGATCTGCTCGACGTCCCCTGGCAGCAGGAAGGGGCACGGGAAGTCTTCGAGCGGCAATTCGAGCGGATCGCGGAGTGTCTGGACCTGGATGCCGCGGGTCTGGTGGTCGAGATCGGCTGCGGGAAGGGACATCTGCTCGAATTTCTGCAGGGACGATGCGGTCCCCATGGACCAACGCTGGTGGGCATCGACGTGTCCGAGGCCGCCGCCGGAGCCAGGGAAAAGGGTCTGCTTGCGCTTCGCGCCGATGGAGAGTTCCTGCCGCTACCGGATGAAAGCGTGAGTGCGTTCATCTACGACGGTGCTCTCCATCATCTCATCGACTTCGAGGTGGGTTTGCGCGATGCCTATCGTGCCCTGAAACCGGGGGGCTCGTTTGTTCTTTTCGAGCCCGTATCCTCTCCCTTCAGCCGACTGGTCCATCGCATCCTCGACCCGATCGTGTTCAAGAAAGTCGAATACGAATCCCCGATCGATCAGCACTACAAGCACTTCTTCGAAGAGAGCCGGGTCTTTGCGACGCTGCGGGATCTGGGGATGCCATATACGCATTGCCGGACCGATTTCCTCGCCTACCCGCTGACTGGTTGTTACGCTGGATCGGCCTTCGGCCGATCCCCCCGGCTCATGAAACTTCTGCTCGGGATCGAGAGCGTATCCAGTCGGGTTCGCATGCTGCGCTGGCTGACCGGGGTCGTAAGCTGGCGCTTTCTGATTGTTGCCACAAAGCCCGGCCTCTGAGTGCCTGCCCGGACGGCTGTGCTTCGGGTCCATGGTCCGTCGGAGGCGTCGGGAACTTACTGGGCGTCCACCGTTGTCGGACGATATCGCGAGACCCGATAGACACCAGGTCTGGCGACAGTTTTATAGTTGGCATCGAGGAATCGTGCGACCTGCGGGAAGGCGGTCCGGAGATTTTCGGTGAAGCTGGACCCCGGCTGATCGATGAGCAGCGGTCGAGTCTGGCGGAGGCGCTCGATGACCAGTGCTTCGTCCACGCGCTCGCGCGCTCTCTCGTCGGGGATCAATCCGAAGGCGACGAGATAGAGCGTGAATTCGTATTCTTGCAGAGGCGAGGCTCGGTTGAGCAGGAAGTAGAAGAGCTGCTCACCCGAAAATACGAATACGGGCTGGTCCGGGCGGGCCTCCTTGTTGACGCGCTGGATGACCCGGCCTGTCTGTCGGAATCTCTTTTGGTTGGGAAATCCCCCCATCCATCCGATCTCCGTGGCGCGCGGCAACCAACTCATGGAAGCCGGCGTTTCGGTTCGACTCCTCAGCAGGTCACGTACGGGAGAAATGCCGATTGCCAGCACCGCAAGCACGACGATCATGCCGGCTCCGAAACGCAAGACGCCGGTTCGCGCAGGTCCCTGCCTGGAGGGGTTCCCGATTCGATCGAGGATTCGGGCGAACAAGGGGAGGATGATCGGGACGACAGCGACCCCGTGCCAGATTTCGCCAGCGGGATAAAGAGAAAGCAGCGCGAATGAGGCGAAAATCGTAAAGGCCAAAAAGGCCTGGTCGGCCGAAGAAAGTTGGGCCCGGAGGCCGCGCCCGATCAGATGACGAGCTTCGAGCAGGGAGAACCAGACGACCACAAACGGCCCCAGAACCCAGAGATCCGACAGGCTCAGGGTCCACGGTCTGATTCCGAACTCGTCCCGGGTATGGAAGACCAGCGCCCCAAGGGCGGCCAGCGAGGCTGCACCGAGGAACCTTTTGCCCCATAGGGAGGCTGGCGTGCCGGGAGTATCCCGAGTCGAGAGCCACCGCACCCCGAGCGCCGAGGCCAGCGCGACCACCCACAGGGTGCCTGTCGTCGTGCCAAGGGGCAGAGGCTCGATCCAGCTCACGACGGCAGGAAGCCCGGATACTGTGAGAAAGGCCTGACCCAGGCCGCGGTTGAAATAGAAGGCTGTCCAGCAAGCGGTTGGAAGAAGAAAGCTGCTCGAGAGGACGACCCACGCCTGGAATGTTTGCAGCTGGGCTCCCATCTCCGGAGGCCGGCGGAACTCCTGCCGCGCGAGAAGAGCGATGCAATAGAGAACCGGTGCGATCAGGAAGACAAAATTGGCTGCCGGATTACGTGGCAGGAGGTAGATGACCGCGACCGAGGTTGCGATGAGCAGGACGGCCCATCGCGACGTCCGAATGATGCCCTTGAGGAAAGCCGATGGCTGCCGCGGTGGGCCCGCTGATTCCGTCAGGAGATAGAGGGCGAGTGCCAGAAAGCCGAAGGCTCCGGCGGTCTGCTTGAACGTCGTCGCAAAACCGAACATCAGGCCCGCAACGGTGCAGGCAACCAGAAGGCGGCCGCGCAAGGCGAGAAACGCAAGGAAGCCACCGAGGCAGAGGATCGTCCCGACGAAACTCGGATAGATCGTCGTGAGAATGGGAAAGGGCGCCCCCCAAAGTGCCGTCAGAATCAGAAAGACGCCCAGCGAGGGCAACCAACCCGAGACGCGGCGCGCTGCCATATAGACCAGCACGCAGATTACCGCCTTGATGGTCAGGAGCAGCATGCGCAGCACGGCCAGATCCTCGCCGAAGATCGAAAACGCGCCTCCCCCGAGAAAGAAGATGGAGGGCCCGTAGAAAATCTCGAAGTCCTCTACCGGCAACTCGCCCCGGGCAACCCGCCAGGAGCCGTAGGTGAGAAATCCCTCATCCAGCAACTCGAGGGGGAGCAGGATCCCGAGGCTCATGTAGCCGAAGGCGAATGCGAATAGAGCGACCCGACCAGCAGCGGTTCCCGGACTCATGGCCGTAACCCCATCACACCACTCATGCTCGGTACGTTGCCAGCAACGGAGAGAAAAGCAAGCCGCCTTGCGGGTGTTGTGGTCGGAAGTTTCTGCGGTCGGGAAGCCGGTGGTGCAGCACCCGCGGGAATTCGGGAAATGACCATGGGACCTGACGGGCCGGGTCTGATACTCTTTCAGCGATGGTGCGCGTTGCAAATCAGCCGCAAGGGAAGTGGCTTCGGTGGTCCTGCGGGTCTCGTGGGCCTTTCTGGCTTCCGGCGAATCAGATTGTATCGGAAAGGTGCTCGGCATGAGAGTCAAGTCTCTGGTAGTGCTCGGCCTCCTGTTGGTCGCCGTGCTCGTTGGGCGAAACCTCCTGCCCGAGGAAGCCTCGCAACCCTCGCAACCCTCAAGGCCAGCCCCCCTGGTCCAGCAATCAGCCGATTGGAAGCACATCTTTCTGATCGTGGTGGATACCCTGAGGCGCGATCACGTATCGCTCTATGGGGACGCCTTGCGGACTCCCAACATGGAGCGTCTGGCCGCGGAGGGGCAGGTTTTCGATGCCGCGACAGCTTCCTTTCACCAGACCACGATGTCCATGGCCGCCCTGTTCACCGGCCGCACCCCCAGCCTGGAGAAATCAGGAGGCGGAACTCTGGACTGGAATGGGCAGACCTGGTGCGGGCTTGCCCGAATGGCCCAGGGAGATTCGGATCCCTGCATTCCGGGGTCCCTGCCAACCCTTGCCGAGGGCATGCGTGCCGCTGGCTATCGTACGATCGGAATTCTTGCCAATGAACTCCTCTATAGACCGGGAGGCTTCGAGCGCGGTTTTGACGAATGGATCGAGATCGCACCCGTTAAAGGTAAAAAGGCCACGTTCGGCAACGCTTCCAAGAAAATTTCCAGACTCCGAAGCGCTCCGGCGGTCAACGCCGAACTCCTGCGGATCCT
>CBFHUR010000032.1:0-35949 GCA_965658895.1 Binatia bacterium | reverse complement strand
CGAGTCGCGGTAGACCTTCATGTAGAGATCGAATGCTTTTTTCAGGTCTCCCGATTCCTCTTTGGCATTGGCTTCCGTCAAGCGGTTCTGAACTCGCGGGTGGATGATGTAGCCGGCAGCCTTGGTGTTCTCAAAGGCGCTTTCCGTCTTCGATGTGGTGTCTTCGGCAATGCCGCCGAGCTCTTCCGGAAGATAGAGGTACGCGATCCGGGAGCCGCTCCAGATCTGAAGCTGCGTTTCGACCTCAAGTGCCGTCAGGAACTCGACCTCTTCCTGGAGCTCCTTGATCTCATCGCGGAGCACCTCGAGACGATCGTAGCTGGCATCGACATAGGCGCCTTTCCAGCACCCTAGATAAGCGGCTGTCTGCGCGGCGAGAAACTCGGCTGTCTGCAATGCCGCGATGAGCGGCACGCAGAGGGTGGGATTGTTCATGGCGCCCGCGGGCATATTCCATTCAATCACCGCTTCCTTGTCCACCCAGATGGTTCCCTCGCCGCCACCAAAGTCGGCCGCAAAGCCCGCGCACTCCCCGTTGACGACCAGACCGGTCGAGACTACCGGCTCGACTTTGGGTCCATAACATCCTTCTTCGGCCAGAATCAGCGTGAGTTCAGCAGCCGTCGCGGTACCGATCTCGGCCAGAAGTTCGGCAAAGGAAGCCTGATCCTCTGCGGCGATTGTGCAATCGGCCTGAGGCCAATCGGCCGCCCGCTCGAGGTTGCGATTTTCTGCGGCCGCGCGCTCGGGCAGGCCCCGTTTGAGAAATGCGATCCGATCGAGAGCGCCACGCAATCGCCGTTGGTTCTCGCGTGTGAGGTCAGGAATTTCCGGGGGGATTTGTTCGAGCAGGCAAGTGGCCTGATCGGCAAGTTTGGGGTCGGCCATGCGGTGCCCGATTTCTCCGGACTCTCGGGCGTATTCCTTGAGAAGCCAGCTCGTATCGGCCGCTCCGGCGGCACCCGCCTGCAGGGTCAGGAACAACGCGCTGAGAACGAGAATCGATCGACTTTTGTATGAATTGGGTAACATGCGTAACCGGATGGGGGACCGTGAGGTTGAAGGTTGCTGTTTCAGGAATCAGGGCCTGAGCGAGCCCGTGGGAACAAATTTCCCCTTTCCTCCGGACCTTGGCAAGGGCTTTTATGCAGCATCTGGTTGGTGGGCGGAAATTGACCGGGCTGGAACCTCGCGATTCAGTTGTGGGCCCCCGAGCTTGAAGCACGGGCGACCCGTTGGTAGATCGACCACCTGCGGCTCTGTTCGAGGGCCGTTTCCCGGGGCAGTAGCTCAGTTGGGAGAGCATCACGTTCGCAACGTGGGGGTCGTGGGTTCAAATCCCATCTGCTCCACTCGGGAAAGCGGAAGGCGCGAAAGGCGCCTTCCGCTTTTTTTTGCTCCCTTTTCGCTTGAGGGTGAGCGCCGGGAACGGTTGTATACGCCCATGGAAATGAATCTGGCGGATCTGTTCGAAAATGCAGTCGACCACTTTGGCGACAGGGAATATCTGCTCTGTGAGGGCAAGTCCCGCACCTACGCCGAGATGGAGGCCCGTGCCAATCGATTGGCGCATGTGTTGCAGAAAGCCGGCATTCAGCCCGGCGACCATGTCGGCATCTATGGCTACAACTCGGTGGAATGGATCGAGTCCTTGTGGGCGATCTTCAAGATTCGCGCTGTCTGGATCAATATCAACTACCGCTACGTCGAGGATGAGTTGCGTTATATTGTCGGCAACGCCGACCTCAAGGGTCTCATCTATGCCCGCGAGTTCGCGCCATTGGTTGCAAGCGTGCAGGATTCCATGCCCGACGTGGGCCCGTTAATTTGCATCGAGGACGGCTCGGCCGCCGAACCCTCGGGTCTGGACGCGCAGGATTTCGAGGCGGCGATGGAGAGCAGCCATCCCGAGCGCGACTTCGAGACGCGCTCGCCCGACGACCGCTACATTCTCTATACGGGCGGCACGACCGGCATGCCGAAGGGTGTTGTCTGGCGTCACGAAGACGTGATCTTCGCGCTTGGCGGCGGGATCGACCCCAATACAGGGGAGCGTATCGAGAAGCCCGAAGAGATGGTGGCGAAAGCCGGTGATACCCCGATGGTCTTTCTGCCGATCGCACCTTTGATGCATGGGGCCACCCAATGGGCCTGCATGAGCCAGAGTTTCGTGGGCAATAAAGTGATCCTGATTCCGAAATTCTCACCGGATCTGGTCTGGGATCTGGTCGAGTCCCAGGGCATCAATTCCATGATGATCACTGGCGACGCGATGGGGCGTCCGATGGTCGAGGCGTTGGCCGCCGAGCACGGCCGCGACCTCTCGAGCTTCTTTTTGTTGACCAGCAGTGCGGCCACCTTTTCCCCGTCGGTGAAAGATGAGTTCTTCGAGCATTTCCCCAATCTCATGATGATCGATGCGATCGGTTCCTCCGAGAGCGGCAACAACGGCATGATCTTTGTGGAAAAGGGCAAGACCGCGATGCAGGGTGGGCCGCGGGTGCGCAAACTGGGATCCACCGAAGTCCTCAACGAAGAGGGCCACCCGGTAAAGCCCGGCTCGGGCGAGATTGGCAAGTTGGCACGCGGCGGTGATATTCCGGTCGGTTATTATAACGATCCGGTGAAAACTGCGGAGACTTTCAAGACCTTTCACGGCAAGCGCTATGCGATGCCGGGTGACTTCGCCCAGGTCGAGGCCGACGAGACCATTACGCTTTTGGGCCGAGGGTCGGTTTCGATCAACTCCGGTGGGGAGAAGATCTTCCCCGAGGAGGTTGAATCCGCCGTCAAAAGTCATCCGGAAGTCTTTGATTGCACCATCGTCGGTGTCCCGGATGATCGCTGGGGAGAACGGGTCTGTGCGGTCGTCCAGCCACGCGAAGGTTGCCAACCGGAATTGGCGTCGGTCCAGGAGGCCTGCCGTCTCAAGATTGCCGGCTACAAGGTTCCTCGCGAGATTCATTTTGTGGCGAAGATCGTGCGCTCCCCGAGCGGCAAGCCTGACTATCGTTGGGCCAAGGCGACGGCTCTGGAAATGGGCGAGGGGGCTGCCGCGCCTGCGGGCTGATGTGCGGGCGTTATCTTCTGACGGCGCCCGGAGAGCTTCTCGGCCCGACGTTTGACGTCATGATGCCGGAGGTTTCGTGGACTGCGCGCTATAATATCACTCCGGGGACCGAGATCCCCGCGGTCTGCAGCGATGCTTCGTCCGGGCGCGCTCTGGACTTTCTGTTCTGGGGGTTGCTGCCGCGGTGGCGAAAGCCCGACGAGGCTGGCGCACGCATGATCAACGCCCGTTCCGAGACCGCGGCGGAGAAGCCCTCGTTTCGGCAGGCCTTCCGCGAGCACCGATGCTTGATTCCGGCCGACGGTTTTTATGAATGGAAGAAGGTGGGCGCTCGAAAGGTGCCGCAGCTGATGCGCCGGCCGGATCGGCGGATCTTTGCGATGGCCGGAATCTTCGAGTCGCGGCCAGGCGCTGATGGCGAAGTCGAGAACTCCGGGGCGATCCTCACCACCGACGCGAATGATACTCTGCGGGAAATTCACCATCGGATGCCCGTGGTTCTGGCACCGGAGGATTGGGATCGGTGGTTGGCGCCGGACACCTCGGTGGAGACCCTGACCAAGCTTTGCCGACCCGTCGCGGAGGATTACTTCGAGTTCATGGCGGTAAGCTCCCGGGTGAACAACCCGCGCCATGATGATCCGATGTGTCTGGACCCGGCGGGATCGCTGCGGGCTGCCGAACCCGGAGCACAGGGAGATCTTTTCTAGTCCGAGGAGAGGTCTTCGAAAACGCGAAGCAACCTTGCTTTTTCGTCGGCGTCGAATTCGGGATGGTCGGCCTGAGAGCGATGCAGGACATTGAAGGCATGGGCTGCCGCCGCTGATTGAGGCTCGACGGCAGCGGCCACCTTTTTGGCGATCGCGATCCCGCCTCGGACAGGCCCCTGCAGGAGGCCGAGCAGGCCTTCGCCGAGGCCACGTGCCAGTCCGAGAGCGCCGCCGTCATGGGCACCCTCGATCGGACTCCGAACCGCATCCCTTGTGGATCGGAAAAGTTCGCCGGCGGCATGTCCGAGACCTTGTTCGATTCCTTCGGCGAGATTTTCCGGGGGGCGAATGCCCCAGTCGACCCACCGCCAGGGGGTTCGATCGTGGTCCTTGCGGTCTTCGTGTTCGTGGACCAGCGCATCGCAGCTCAGGCAAAAGGAAAGCCGGCAGTCCTCACAATAGCGACGGGCCAGGTGGCTCGGGTCCAGTTGGCAAGCCATCGCATCCAGCGGCAGATGCCGGTGGAAGGCATCGACCGCGGCCTGAACGCCATCTTCCTGATGGATGCCGGTGGAAATCTCCTTTGCGCGCTGATGGCTTTCCTCTGTCTGGCAAAACCGGAACGCCTCGGCGAGTTTTTCGGGATTCAATTCGGTAAAGGGGATCGGCTGGGGCCCGGCACCCGCCCGCGCGACGCATGATCCCCAGAAATATTGATCTCCGAAAAATGGGACGACGACCGTGGGCAGAGCCGCTCGAAGGCCGGCGGCGACAGTCCCGGCACCCCCGTGGTGACAAATGCCGGCCAGGTGCGGGAAGAGCCAATCATGCGGCAGGTCCCCGACGACGAGAATCTCCGAATCTTCGATGCCTTCCCCGAGCCCGGCCCAGCCCCGGGACAGGATCGCGCGGATGCCGGCGAGGTGGATGGCTTCGCGGATGATGGCTGTGGCCTCGTCGGGGTTCTCGATCACGCACGAGCCAAAGCCGATATAAAAAGGCGGCGGACCTTGCTCGAGAAAATCGGTGAGCTCGCGGGGGGCTTCGAAACTGGTGGCCTGTTCGAGAAAGCAGAATCCGGCGATATCAACCGCATCGCCCCAATCCGGCGGTTTGCCCACAAAGGCCGGGCTCCAGAGATAAGTCGTCGGGACCTCATTGTCCTGGAGGAGGCTCGAGCCCCCTTCGCCGAGAAGAATGGGTTCAATTCCAAGTGTATTTTCGCGAAATCGATTGATGAGATCGGCCGATCCCGCCCAGGTCAGAAAGTCGATGGTCAGAAAGGAGAGCCAATTTTCTACCGGGCCGTGTGTGCTTTGTTTCAGGTTGGCCAGCGGATGGGAGAATGCTGTCGTGGGCGTCCAGGGCATGGTGAAGATGATTTGGAGAGGCGCGTGCAGGGCCTCTGCAACGTGAATGTGGCCGAAGCAGGGCGGGTTGGCGATCACGGCATCTGCAACAAATGGACCGCGCTCGGGGTGGGCGGGGTCTTCGCTCACGGCGGCCTGCCAGGTGGACTCCAGGATCTCGGTAATCATCTCGCGCTTTTTCGGCACATCCTCGCGAAATTGTTCGACGTTGGTTGGCAGCACACTGCCCCCGGTACGCACCATATACGCAATCAATTCGCGGGGGTCGGCTCCGAGCGGAAAAAACTCGATGCCGGCTGCATCGACAAATTCCCGGAATTCTTCATGGGTCGCGAGTCGGACCCGGTGCCCATGCGCGATCAGCTTCTGGGCAATGGGGACGAAGGGCTGAACATCGCCTCGGGTTCCCACGACCAGAATCAGAATGGCCAGATTGGGTACGATCCCCGGTGGCGGTTGCGCCTCGGAGGGCACCAATGTGGCTTCGTGCTCGCGAAGCCAGGCGGCGGCGGTGTCTTGATGGGCATCGACGGTGTCATGGAAATCAATATCGATACGCCCTGAGCGCTGTCGCTGTGCGGCCGCCAATGCATGTCGCAGATACGCGCGCATGCGGGCCTGCGTCCAGCGCCGCGTCCACCAGGATGAATTGCGTGGCGGCCTCTCGGGATCCGTTCGCTCCATGCGAGGGTCTTTTAATCAGAACCCTCAAGTAAAGAGAACAGAGATTGATCAAGTGCTGGCCGGTTCTCGCTGCCGCGCCGGGCGCCCTCCCGCGAGGCTGGATTCGGTCGTCACGGCCCCGGGAATCGCATTTTTCCCTTTATTTTCCAAGGCTCGCCGAGCAGATTGCGGCCAGCCATTTCTGCTCGATTTCGATCTCCTTGATCGCCATGGCGAGCAGCGTGGCTCGGTAATCCAGACGAGGCCCTGTTGCCGGTTCGGGTCCCGGTTCGGCGCATGGCGATGTCCGCAACCACCGTTGTCGCTGTTCCAGGCAAGCGATGTCGCGGCGGCAGATCGCGATCAGGAATCCAGGGTCTGCGAATTCGGAGGCTGTCTGCATGCGCGCCAGGCGTGAGTCGAGCGGGCGGGAGCGCGCGGGGGGCAGGCGTAACCATTTGGTGAATGCGTCGTGGCCTTTTCGAGTCGGGGACAGTGCGGAGCGATTTGCGCGAGAGGAAATGCTTCGGACCAGTCCCTCTTTTTCGAGTCGATGGAGCGTGTTGCGCACTTGCGCGAGATTCAGGGGGCATGCAAGCAGGATACTGGGGGCGATCCGGCGGAAGATTGCGGCAGGTGTTCCGGCGGCCTCGGGCGTCGCGGCGTTCCCGGACTCCGTGGATTCCTCGGAGGCCAAGGCATCCACGGAAGCCACGGAAGCCTCGGAAGCCGCGCCGAGCGCGGCGAGAATCGCATAACGTATCAGCATGTGGCCATCTTGCGGCCGCACTCGTGTTCGCGCGAGCACGCAGCGGTTCTGGTAGCGCTGCGAAACAAGGGTAAGGCGAGGCGATCGCTTCGGCTGGCGATTTCAGGCAAACAACTTTCGGCCCGCCTCGAGCGCTGCCGCCAGCTCCTGGAGAAAGGCGTCGCGCGAGATCTCCTCTGCTCCCATACGCTCGAAATGAGGCGTCATGACCTGACAATCGATCCATTGGCAACCACGATCCTGCAGGTGGTCAATCAGGTAGAGCAGGGCGAGCCTCGAGGCGTCGGGTGCGAGGTGAAACATGCTCTCGCCCGAAAACGAACCCCCGCAGTCGATTCCGTAAAGGCCCCCGACCAATGTCTCGCCATCCCAGGCCTCCACGCTGTGGGCGATTCCGCGCCGATGCAGCTGGCTGTAGGCCGCCACCATTTCCGGCGTGATCCAGGTGCCGTCCTGATCGGGGCGCGCGATGGCGGCGCATTGGTCAATGACACGATCAAAGGCCTCGTCAATCGAGAAGCGAAGGGCCGATTTCTTCCGGGCCCGCATCAGGTTTCGGCCGACATGCAGATTTTCGAAGCGCAGGATCGCGCGCTCGAGCGGGCAATACCACAGTAGCGGCAACCCCTCGGCGGGCCAGGGGAAGATGCCTTTTCGGTATGCTGTCAGCAGGGTCGTTTCGTCCAAGGTCCCCCCGACCGCCACAATATCGTCTTCCATCGAGATCATTTCCCCGGGAAATCCTAGCGGAATTTGTCCCGGAAGGCTCTTTTTTGCGCCGATGGCGGTGGATGGCTATCCCTAAAGCCATGGGTAGAAGTCTTCTCGATAAAGTCTGGGATCTGCATACGGTCCGCGAAATGGAATCCGGGCAGTCTCAATTGTTCGTCGGACTCCATTTGATTCATGAAGTCACCAGCCCTCAGGCTTTCGCCATGATTCGCGAAGCCGGGCTGCCCGTCCCGTTCCCGGACCGGACCTTTGCGACGGTGGACCATATCATTCCCACCGACGACCAGACGCGCCCGTTGGCCAATGAGCAGGCCGAGACGATGATGGCCGCTCTGGAGAACAATACCGAGGAATACGGGATTCAGTTTTTCGGGCCCGCCTCCGGTGCACAGGGCGTCGTCCATGTGATCGGTCCCGAAATGGGATTGACCCAACCGGGCATGACGATCGCCTGCGGCGATAGTCATACCAGCACCCATGGCGCGTTTGGTGCGGTCGCGTTCGGGATCGGCACCAGCCAGGTGCGCGACGTTCTCGCCACACAATGTCTGGCCATGGAGCGCCCCAAAACCCGACGGATCGAGGTCAACGGCGAGCTGCGTCAGGGCGTTTATCCCAAGGACGTCGCGCTCCATATCATCCGCAAGCTCGGTGTGAAGCACGGTGTGGGCTACGCCTATGAGTACGCCGGCGATGTCTTTGATGAGATGACCATGGAAGGTCGCATGACGGTCTGCAATATGTCGATCGAGGGTGGCGCCCGTTGCGGGTATGTGAACCCGGATGAAAAGACCTTTGCCTACCTCAAGGGTCGACGTTTCGTGCCCTCGGGAGACGATTTCGAGAAGGCCGTGGCCTGGTGGCGCGAGATCGCCTCGGACCCGGATGCCACCTACGACGATACAGTTTCGATCGATGCTACCGAGATCGCCCCAACCGTTACCTGGGGAATCAATCCCGGGCAGGCCATTGGTGTGGGCGAGCATATCCCCGCGCCGGAGGACTTCTCCGCCGACGAGGCGCCTGTGGTCACCGATGCCTACGACTATATGCACTGGTCCTCGGGTGATGCGATTCACGGCACGCCGATCGACGTAGCCTTTATCGGTTCGTGCACGAATGGTCGTATCGAAGACCTGCGCGCGGCTGCGGCGATTGCCCGGACCGGCAAGGTAGCCCCCGGAGTCAAGGCGCTGGTTGTCCCGGGCTCTCAGGAGGTCGCGCGACAGGCGGAGGCCGAGGGATTGCATGAGATCTTCAAGGCCGCCGGTTTCGAGTGGCGTCTGGCAGGTTGCTCGATGTGCCTGGCGATGAATCCTGACAAATTACAGGGCGATCAGGTTTGTGCTTCCTCGAGTAATCGTAATTTCAAGGGGCGCCAGGGCAGTGCGACGGGTCGGACGCTTTTGATGAGCCCGGCCATGGTGGCGGCAGCAGCGATTGCCGGACGAGTTTCAGACGTCCGACAGGTTCTTGCGGAGGGATAGGTTCAATGGCGGAAACAGCGAGACCTGAATTGCGACCGGTGACGAGTATCACCGGCCACCCCGTGCCCCTGCGGGGCAATGATATCGATACGGACCGGATTATCCCGGCACGGTTCATGACCGCCATCACCTTTGACGGTATGGGAGAGTTGGCTTTCTACGATGTGCGCTTTGATGCGGACGGCAACGAGGTCGACCATCCGATGAACGACCCCAAGCATCGGGCAAAAGGTCCGCAGGTTGCGGTGGTCAACAAGAATTTCGGTTGTGGATCTTCTCGCGAACACGCGCCTCAGGCGATGCATCGCTGGGGCGTTCATGCGATCGTCGGCGAGTCTTTTGCGGATATCTTTTTTGGCAATTGCGTGGCTCTCGGGATCCCCTGCTTGACGCTCGAGGCCGAGGACGTCGAGAAATTGATGTCGGCGGTCGAGCAGAATCCCGAAGTTGGACTCGAGGTCGATGTGGCCGCCGGTGAAGTCCGTCACGGGGAGACGATCTATTCGGGGAACCTTCCGGCGTCGGCGCGTGAGCAATTCCTCAGCGGAAATTGGGACGCGACCGGGGCTCTGCTTTCGGCCCTTCCCGAGGTTCGCTCGGTTGCCGAGAAGTTGCCCTATACCAAGGGTTTCACTGGTTGACGACGTTTGGAGGGTTGAGGGGCCTGTAGTACGAATGCCGCTATGGATTGCAGGCAAATTCGATGGGCTCTCCCGATTTTCTTTCTGGCCCTGCTCGTCGGCTGTGCCGGCAAGCAGCGATTGTCGGGACCGAATTTCCCCGCGAGTGGTCCTCCCTATATTCGAGCGAACCTTCTGAACGACCCAGCGGTTCTGCGTCCTGCAGATCTGCGCTACCGGATGATTCTGATCGGCGATACCGGGGACCCGGCCGCAGTCGAACCTTCCCATGATGCGCTCCGTGTTTGGGGAGATGCCGAAGCCGACCGAACGAGCGTTTTTTTTCTGGGCGACAATCTCTATTTCAGCGGGCTCGAAGACGACGACCGCGAGCGCGGGGAAGGCATCCTGCGCCAGCAATTGGACGCGACAAACGCAGACAAGGTCTTTGTGCCCGGGAATCATGATTGGGGTGGTTTGAATCCGACGCGGGCCTCTGTGCTTTATAATCAGGAAGAGTTCATCGAGGCCGGCGGGGCTCGGTTCCGTCCGCGCGGCGGGTGTCCCGGCCCGGCGATTGTGGAACTGGCGCCGGGAGCGGCCCCCGATGGCCGCGGTGCGGTCGTGGCGATTCTTCTGGATACGCAGTGGTGGTGGGTTCCCGAGGACAAACGTTCAGATTGTCCGGGGCGGAATACTCCGGACGAAGTGATGGCCGCTCTGGAAGAGGCGTTGGCGGCGCATGCGGACGATGTCGTTTTGGTGGCCGCCCATCATCCCCTGAGCTCGGGGAGCAGTCATGGCGGGATGAGTCGGGGCGCGGCAGCCGATCTGGTGGAAGATGCCGTGATCTCGATGGGGCTGTACCTCCAGGATCTTCAGGACCCGACCTATCAAACGATGATCGAGCGCCTTTCGGGTCCTTTGCGCAAGCATCCCCCCACGGTTTACGCCGCTGGCCACGACCATGCCCTGCAGATTCTCGAAGGTAGCGGATTGGCCGATATTCAGGTGGGCAGCGGTGCCGGTTCCGAGGCAAAAGTCAGTCCGGTGACCCATATTCCCGAGACGATTTTTGCGCATGCGCATACGGGCTTCGTTCTCGTCGATGTGTTGGGCCCGCCGGATGCTCCGCGCGTTCAGCTCCATGTGATCGAGCCCGGCCGGCAGAACCCAGTTTTTACTTGGAAAATCAATTAGTTAGAGACCCCTGCCCCAGCGGAAAGCGGAGCGATCGACGAGTCGATCCGGGGGCGGTTCCTGACCGATCGGTCGGGAAGTTGACATGCTTTCCCCGGGGTTGTAATTCGCGTTCCTGACCGATCGGTCGGGGCTTCCCCGCGGCATCGGTGAGGGGGAATCATGGGAGTTGCGGTCGCGGAACATTTGCGGGGGGAAATATCGCCCGGGCTGATTGCCCGGGCCCGGGAGGCGGTCGGACGCTCTCGGGAGTTTCTCCTGCGCCGCCAGGCGTCCGAAGGACATTGGCATTTCTCGATGGAGGCCAACGCCACCATGGATGCCCAATATATTTTCTTCAATCGTCTTTTCGGGCGCGAGATGCCGGCGGAAGAAAAGCGGATCGGTCTTCACATCCTTTCCACACAGGGGCCTGATGGTGGTTGGCCCTTGTTTTACAGCGGACCGGGTCACCTCTCGGCCAGTATCGAGGCCTACTTCGCTCTGAAACTCCTCGGCTACGATGCCGAAGACGAGCCCATGGTGCGGGCGCGAGCCTTCATCCATGCCAACGGTGGTCTGGCGGAGGCGCAGGTCTTCACACGATTCTTTCTGGCATTCTTCGGGCAGTTTCCCTGGGAGGGTGTGCCCGCCTTGCCCCCCGAGATCATGCTCCTGCCAGACCGTTTCCGGTTTTCTATTTATAATATGTCGAGTTGGGCGCGCTCCACCGTCGTCCCCTTGTTGATTCTTGGCCAGCACCGCCCATCGGTCACGATTCCCGAAGAATTGGGCTGTTCGGAACTATGGGTAGGACCGCCGGAGGCGGCTGATTTCGCCTTCCCCGAGGCGGAAGAGACAATCTCCTGGAAGAATTTCTTCGTGCAGGCCGACAAGGTCTTCCGCCTGTTGGATTTGCTGCCGACGTCCTGGCGTCGCGCCGGCCTCGAGCGAGCCTTGCATTGGGTGTTGGAGCGCCAGGACTGCAATGGCGGTTGGGCCGGCATTCAGCCGGCCATGGTAAACTCGGTCCTCGCACTTCGCGCGATGGGTTGCGCGGCCAATCACCCGGCCGTGGTCGCAGGCGTTCAGGCGATCGATGATTTTCTCGTCGAGCGCGACGGACATCTGCTCTTCCAGCCCTGTGTTTCTCCCACCTGGGATACCGCCTTGATCGTGCGGGGGCTTCTGGACGCAGGTGAGAGCCCTGATTCCGAGGCAGTGACCTCGGCCGTCCGCTGGCTGGAGGACGCGCAGATCCGTCGCGAGGGCGATTGGGCGGTCAAGAGGCCCGACCTTCCCGCCGCGGGTTGGGCCTTCGAGTATGCCAACGATTTCTACCCGGATGTGGATGATTCGGCGGTCATTCTCATGTCCCTGCATCTGGCAGGGCGAGCCGATACCGCATGCTTCCGCGACGGCTACACCTGGACTGTAGGAATGCAGAGCCGCGATGGCGGCTATGGGGCTTTTGACGTCGATAACGACAACCATGCCTTTAATGAATTGCCCTTTGCCGACATGAAGGCCCAGATCGATCCGCCCACCGAGGATCTGGCAGGCAGATTGCTGGAACTGATGGGCCAGACGGGTGCCTCGGCCGATGAAGATCGAGTCGTGGCGGCGCGTCGCTTCTTGCGCAGAACCCAGCAGGCTGACGGCTCCTGGTGGGGGCGATGGGGTGTGAATTATATCTACGGCACCTGGTCCGCTCTTCTCGGCTTGCGCGCGATCAACGCGACCGGGGATCAGGATATGCTGGCGCGTGGGACTTCGTGGCTCAAATCCGTACAGAACGGAGATGGGGGTTTTGGCGAGACGTGTGGCTCGTACAAGGATCCTTCGCTTCGTTCGCAGGGCGAAAGTACCGCATCCCAGACGGCGTGGGCCCTGATGGGAATTCTCGCTGGTGACGGCCAGTCGGGCAAAGCGGTGGAAGATGCGGTAGATTTTCTGTGTCGCTCTCAGGAGAGCGACGGGAGTTGGTCGGAACCTGAATTTACCGGGACCGGTTTTCCGAATCATTTCTACCTTCGTTACGACGGGTATCGATGTTTTTTCCCCCTGATGGCCTTGGGGCGGTTTGTGGCTTTGGCTGAGGAGCAGGGTTCCTCGGTGCAAGAGAGAGTGGAGCAAGACGGATGAGGATTGGAATTGACCGAATTGGCACCTATATCCCCTCGGAGGTTCTTCCGGCAGAGGTTCTGGCCGACGCCCGCGATATTCCGGTCGGCAAGCTCAAGCAGGGCCTCGGTGTTCACGCCATGGCCGTGGTCCCACCGTGGGAGGATACGGTCTCTCTGGCGGCGAATGCTGCCCTGCGCGCACTTGGCGATGCGGTGTCGGTCGAAGAGATCGGGCTCTGTATCGTCGGGACCGAGTCGGGTGTGGATCACTCCAAGCCTGCAGCGATCTTTGTGCACGAGTTGCTGGGTCTGCCCTCGAATTGTCGTACGTATGAAGTCAAGCATGCATGCTTCGGTGGCACGGCAGCCCTTTTGACCGCCATGGATTGGATTGCCTCGGGTTCCGCGCGGGGCCGCAAGGCCCTCGTGATCGCCAGCGATATCGCCAAATATCCTCCGGGGTCGGCAGGTGAGCCGACGCAAGGGGCGGGTGCGGTGGCATTGGTGGTCTCCGAGGATCCGGCCTTGGTGGAGATGGATCGCAGCTGTACCGGCGTGTTCGCCGGGCAAGTCCATGACTTCTGGCGCCCGCTGGATCAGACCCAGGCGATCGTGGACGGCAAATACTCGGTGGATTGCTATCTCGAAGCACTCGACCATGCCTTTGCTGACTATGCGCGCCAGCAGGAAGGCCGTGATGATGCCGACAAACCGCTCTCGGATCGATTCGCGCGTCTGGTTTTTCATGCACCGTTCCCTCGCATGGCATCCAAGGCGCATGCGCGAATGGTCGTGGCGGACTGGAAGGCTCATGCGGCTCGTTCCGCCGAGCTTCCCGATGATCTGACCGATCTGGTGGAACGCGATGCGCAGGCTCGGGTCGATCCGACGCTGTGGGCGAACCAGTTGATCGGCAATACTTACACCGCTTCGATGTACTTCGGCCTCGCGGGTCTTCTGGAGCGCGAAGCCACGGAATTGGAGGGCAAGCTTCTGGGCTTCTTCTCTTACGGTAGCGGCTGTTGTTCGGAGTTTTTCGCCGGTCGCGTCGTGGCCGGTGCCTCCCGGATTGCGGAAGAAATCGGTCTCGGAGAAATGATCGATCGTCGCAAGGAAGTTTCGATGGCCGAATATGAACGTCATCACGCCAAACCCGATCTGCGCGCGATGGAAAACCCGGAAAAGCCCGGCTCGCATTTTTCGGGCCCGATTTATTTCTCCGGCACAACCGATGAGAAAAGGACCTATGCCGCTCAGGAGCGTGGGGCGTCGTTTGTGCGGTGATTCGTGGATGAGCTGAATGCAGCCTACGCTCGCTGCGAGACGATCGCGGCCGAGCATTACGAGAATTTTCGCATCGGTTCCTGGCTGATGCCTCGGGAAACCCGTCGCCACCTTGCGGCCCTCTATGCGTTCGCGCGCGGCGCGGATGATCTGGCAGATGAACCGGATGCCCCGCGAGATCGCCTGGGTGCCCTGAACCGCTGGGAGGACGAGCTGGATCGGGCTCTCGCCGGCGAGAGCGATGAACCGGTTTTTCTCGCGACCGCGCATACCGTCCGCGAGAAAGACCTCGAGGTGGCTCTCCTGCGCGATCTCCTGGCGGCTTTCCGCTACGACGCGGCCTTTGCGCCCTATCCGGATTATCGGTCCTTGCGGGCCTATTGCGCGAACTCGGCCAATCCGGTCGGTCGGCTCGTTTTGCGCCTGCTCGATGTACGCGATCCAACCGCGGACGCGCTTTCCGATGAGGTCTGCACGGGTTTGCAGTTGGCGAATTTCTGGCAGGATTTGTCGGTGGACCTGCCGCGGGGGCGGAGCACGCTCCCGCTGGCCGATCTCGATGCCTTTCCGGGCGCTCGGCTTGCCCTGCAGGGTGGCGAGGCCAATCCGGCTTTTCGAGATTTGATGCATATGGAAATCGGTCGAGCTCGCCGCTCTCTTTTATGTGGCTACGAACTCGCCTCCTTGCTGCCCAGACGCGCGGCCTTCGAGATTCGTTGTTTTACCGAAGCGGGGCTGGCGATCGTCCGAAGTATCGAGGGTGGAGTCGACGAGCTTCTGCGCAAGCGACCTGTGGTTGGAGGATGGGATCAGATGAAAATTTTCTTGCGAGCCCTGCAGCCGCCGCGGCAGACGCGTTCTGCAGCGATGGCTCTTGCGGAGGTAGAGAAATGTTGACGGATGTCGAGGCGCGAGCCACTCGTGCCGGTCTTGAGCAACTCGAAGCTGACCTGGCGGTTTGTCGTGACGTTCTGCGACGCAGCCAGTCCAGTTTTCGCTTTGCTTTCCTTCTGCTGCCGCGGGCGGAAAGAGATGCCCTCTCGGCCGTCTACGCATTTTGTCGCGCTGCCGATGATATTGCCGATGAAGCAGGCGCGACTGGTTCCCGCGATCGCCTCGACGCCTGGCGACGTGAGGTGGATCGTGCGTTTGATGGGCAACCCGCGCATGCCATCGGTCGAGCGCTCGCGTGGGCCATTGCCTCTTTCGCCCTGCCGCGACAACCCTTTGATGATCTGATCGACGGTGTTGTGACCGATCTGACGGTTGATCGCTACGAGACCTTCGAGGATCTGGAACTCTATTGCTACCGCGTCGCTTCCACAGTCGGGCTCCTATGCGTGCGGATCTTCGGAGCGCCGATGGGCAAGGCGGATCCTTATGCGATCGCGCTCGGCAAAGCTTTCCAGATTACCAATATCCTCCGCGACATTGGCGAGGATGCCGAGCGAGGGCGTATCTATCTACCGCTGGCCGATCTCCGCGAACATGGCTGCACCGAGGAGTCGATTCTGCAGAGGCGACGCACGCCGGAACTCGACGCCTTGATCCGCATGGAGGTGGCGCGAGCCCGCGAGTTCTATCAACTGGCCGAATCGTTGGCGCCGCGGGATCCGGTCGTGCGGCGGGCGCTGAAACCTGCCGAGGCGATGCGTTCTGTCTATGAAGCACTTCTGGATCGGGTCGCGGCTGCAGAGTCCGGTGTCCTCGAACGCGAGGTTCGGATTTCGAAGCCGGGTCGCGCGTGGCGTGCTGCCCGGACGTGGTTGGCGGCGGCTCCTGCGGTGAATTGATGGGCGGAGATCCCTTTTTGGTGGTCGGGGGTGGTCTGGCAGGCTCCTCGAGCGCCCTGACATTGGCGGACGCGGCCTCCCCGGTCGTGCTGATCGAGAAGCGACCTTTTCTCGGCGGGCGCGCCTTTTCGTTCGAAGAAAAGGGCGGGGCGGTGATCGACAACGGCCAGCACGCTCTTCTGGGGTGCTACCATGAAACGCTCGCTTTGCTCGACCGTGTCGGCGTCGGTGATCAGCTCTATCGGCAGCGCGGAATCGAACTCGAGATGCGAGAGGCTGGCCGTCGCGCGATGCTTACCGCCGGTGGGATGCCGGCTCCCTTCCATCTGCTCCGGGCCCTCGGGCCTTTTTCGTTGCTTTCGATCCGAGAGCGCGTTGAGGCTGCGCGTGGTGCTCTCGCATTTGTCTTCCGGGCGCGGATGAACCCCGAGGCGATGGCAGGCGAGACTGTCGAAGAGGCGCTTGTTCATGCGGGCCAGAGCGAGCGAGTCCGCGAGATTCTCTGGTATCCGGTTGCCTTGGCCGCACTCAATGATGACCCGTGTGTCGCGTCCGCGACTCTTTTTGCCGAGGTCGTCCGGCGCGCCTTTCTCGGTCGTGCGGGGGATGCGGCCATTGTTCTTCCCGGCGTCCCCTTGTCGGAGCTTTTTGGAGCTCCTGTGGAGAAAGCCCTCGTGGCCTCGGGCGTGGAGGTACAGACCAGCACAGCCGTTCGCTCGATTGCGGCCGATCCGCAAGGCCGAATCCTCGGCGTGCACCTGCAGAACGGCGAGCTGCGCCGCGCCCGCGGGATTATCCTGGCGACAACCCCCCGCGCACTGGGCCGCCTGACCCTCGGCGACCGCCCCTTGCTCGAGGCGATCGGAGAGATTCCCTCGTGCTTGCAGGAAACAGCGCCCATCGTCTCCACACATGTGGTTCTCCCGGCCCCGGTCGACCTGCCTGCCGTCGTAGGCCTGGTCGGCACGGTCACGCAGTGGGTATTCAACTCCGATCGGATCCGGCAGGACCGACGCGGTGGCGCCGGCTTGCTTTCGTGCGTCACCAGTGGCGCCCGGGAGCTCGACGGGCTTCCCGATGCCGAGGTCAAGGCGATCGTCTCTCGCGAATTGAAGCAATTCTTGCCGGAAGTCCACGGGATCTCGGAAGAAGCGATGCATGTGGTGCGGGAAAAGCATGCCACCATGGCACCCACGCCGCAGGCCAATGCCAAGCGCCCGCCCGTGCGCACCCGCGTGCCGGGGCTGTTCCTCGCTGGTGACTGGGTGCAGACCGGGCTTCCCGCGACGCTCGAGAGTGCGACGATCAGTGGCCGGATGGCAGCCGAGGCCATGTTGGAAACTATTTCTCCGGCGGTGTCCCGAGCGGCCGCATGACGATTCTGACATTCCTGACGGTGCTTTCCTTTCTGGCCTGGGTCTATTTGACCTTCGCGCATGGGCGGTTCTGGTGCGGTGATCAGGTATTGGAAGGAAATGAGCCTGCTCCTCCGAGCTGGCCGGATGTGGTGGCCATCGTCCCCGCGCGGGATGAAGCTGCGGTGATCGAGAGGTCTTTGGGTTCACTTCTGCGCCAGGAATATCCCGGGAATTTTTCGGTCATTCTGGTCGACGATGAGAGCACGGACGGGACTGCGGAGATCGCGCGCGCGCACGCGGCCAGCATCGGTGGGGCCGTTTCTTTGCAGGTTCTGCCCACACCCGAGCGCCCGGACGGTTGGGTGGGCAAGATGTGGGCACTCGAGACCGGCGTTGCGGCCGCCGCCCGGTATACGGACGGAGATCCCGCCACCTGGTACCTGCTCACCGATGCCGATATCGAGCATTCCCCCGGTAATTTACGTCGCCTGGTGGCCCGCGGCGAAGCACATGGCTTGGGAATGGTCTCGCTGATGGTCAGGTTGGAGGCTGAACAAGGATGGGGACGCCTGCTGATCCCGGCTTTCGTATATTTCTTTCAAAAGCTCTACCCGTTTCCGAGAGTCAACGATGCCGAGAGCTCAGTTGCTGCAGCGGCCGGAGGCTGCATGCTGGTGCGCAAGAGTTCCCTGGTAGCCGCCGGCGGCGTGGTCCCCCTGCGCGGTGAGATTATCGACGATTGTGCCTTTGGGCGTGCCCTGAAAAAGCAGGGACCAATCTGGCTGGGCCTGACCCGGACCGAGCGTAGTATCCGGCCTTACGTCGGCTTGCAGGAGGTCTGGGATATGGTGGCGCGCAGTGCCTTTACCCAGCTCAATTACTCCTGGGCGCAGCTCTGTGGCACGCTGATGGGCCTGAGCCTGGTCTATCTGCTTCCGGTGGTCGCCGTCGTGGTCGGCGTGCTGGGCGGCAATACCGGGGTGGCGCTCGGAGGGATCGCCACATGGTTGCTGCTCGCGGCCACCTTCGTTCCGACCTTGGCGCTTTACGGGCGGAGCCCCTGGCTTTCGTTAGCATTGCCTCTGGCCGGGACACTCTACGGAGCGATGACCTTTGATTCTGCCTGGCGGCATTCTCGGGGCCGTGGAGCCTATTGGAAGGGCCGCCAGGGCGCCGGTTCGGCACGTTCCCGTTGAGGCAACGGCCGGGGCTTCCCGGCCGCCGCAGCGCAGGCCGATGGCCTGCTCAGACCGGGACTTCGGTGGGCTTGCCGCCGGGCCGCGGCCCGAATTGATAGTAGGCCATTTTCAGCATATCCGCCGGGCTGTTTCCGAGATGGCGGACGACGCTGGGCTCAAACCCCGAGTGCATCTTGCAGTTCAGGCAACGCTCGTCCTGGCGGCTTGACCAGTAGTCCCAGTCGACGTCGTTCCAGAAGGATTCCCAGGTCGGATAGAAGCGTTCGCCGACGAGATAGCAGGGGCCCTTCCATCCGCGTGGAGTCCGCGTCGGGTTCCCCCAAGGGGTGCAGGGGTAGTCGCGCAGGCCGGCGGCAAACTCCAGAAAGAGCGGCGTCGATGAAATCGCGTAGGATTTCGAGAGCTGAAGGACTCGTTTGAACTTCTTCTCGATCTCCTCGCGGAACATGAAATGTTCTTCGCCACCGGTGATCTTTTCATAATGGTAGCCGGGCGAGACGAGGATTCCCTGGACGCCCATCGGGCTCAGCAGAGCTGCCAGTTCCTCAAGTTCCTCGAGGCTGGTTTCGCGGTAGACGGTGGTGTTGGTCGAGACGGCGTAGCCGCGGCGAAGTCCTTCCTTGATGCCCTCGATGGCGGCATCAAAGACGCCTTCCTTGGCACAAACCATGTCGTGGGTCTCGCGCATGCCGTCGAGATGCACGTTGACCAGAAGCCGCTTATGAGGCTTGGCCTTGGCGTAGAAGTCGTCCAGCTCCAGCCCATTGGTGCAAAGAATGACCTGCTTTTTGCGAGCGATACATCCCTCGATCAGTTCCACGATTTCGGGATAGAGAGTGGGTTCTCCGCCGCAGATGGAGACGACCGGTGCGCCACACTCATCAACCGATTTCAGACAATCTTCCAGAGAGAGGCGATCGGCGAGCTTGCCGGTATGTCGCTCGGGCAGGCAGCCGATGCAGGCAAGGTTGCAGGTATAGAGAGGCTCCAGCATCAAAACGATCGGATAGCGCTCGTTGCCGGCAACCTTGTTCTGAAATTGCCATTTGGCCATGTCCGTTGCGATATGGAGCGGGAACCTCATTGATTATGCCTCCTCAAAAGACCTGAGCAGCCTTGGAATCGGACGGTTCCGATGCAACGCCAACACTTTTGTCAGTAGCCATCCTGCAGCGTTCTGGCAAGCGCAGGGACCAGCGCGGCATGGGCAAATCCCATGGTTTTGAACGCTCGGCGCGTGCCGCGAGCGATCGAAAGGAGGTTTCGCAGCTTTCGAGGGCTGACCAGCGCCTCCCCGGCGATGGCCAACTGCCCCCGCAGGCGGGTGGGGTCCTTTCCCTCGAAGGTGGGAAGGGTATCGCGGGCGCCATCCGAGATCCCTCGCAGCACCAATGCGGGCACGTTGGCCGCCGCAGCCGACTGAAGAATCGCTGCACTTTCCATGTCCACGGCCGAGGCGCCGGTGGTCCCGGCCAGCGCGGATTTCTCGACGGGGCGGTGCACGGGGCGGTCAACGGTCAGAAGAATGCCGGTGCTGGTCGAAATTCGGCTACCTCCCACCGCCGCTCGAGCCGTGGCCAGCAGCGTGGGTGCCGGGAAGATCCCGGGCCCTTCGGGTGCGGCGGGGGATCGAATTTCATGAGGCAGGATCAGCGCGCCGGGTCTGAGGGCTCGGGAGAGAGCCCCGGCAAGGCCTGTGGCTACGATCGCCCGCGGGCCGAGTTCGAGGACCTTTTCGGTCATCTCGCGCGCCGGTCTCGGCCCGACCCCGGTCTCGACAATCCAGGTGGAAGTGCCCGCGATCGATCCGCCGGCGCCTCGCAGGCCGGCACTTTGCAGGGTCTGGCGATCCTCCAGAATATGTTGCAGCCCACGTGTCTCGACAGACATCGCCACGGTCAGGATGATTTCCGGCTCTTTCAACATAGGCGCAACCGAAAGCCGGCGATCAGGGTCGTGCTCGGTGCCAGAACCTGCACCCCCGAATCGGGGATGTGCCGGGCAAAAAGGTTGAAGCCGTTGTTGGCATTGCTGACCGGTTCGAGCGCGAAGAACGATTCTTCCGGTGGGGTGAAGAGGATCAAATGTCCGAGAGTCGGGTCAGCCCGGAGTTCGCCGGTGATGCCACTGGCGGGCCACCGGATATCGGCCTCGTGGTCCCAGCCCGCAAAGCAGGTATCGAAACCCTCAGGCGGAATGGCTCGGGATGGCGAGAATTTCTGCTCGGGCTGCAGCGGTGCGGCAGCTTCCTCCGGGCTCAATGAAGTGTAGGCGCCTGTGGCCGAGAACCGGAGCTCCGCGTTTTCCGCGGGGTCGAAAAGGCTCCTCTGAAAATAGGGATGAAAGCCCAGTCCCGCGGGCATGGGAGCCGAGCCCGTATTGGTCATTGCCAGAGAGGCGCTGAGCGTGTCCTCGGTGATCTCGTAGGTGACGAGGACCTCAAAGGGAAAGGGAAAGTCCAGGTCCGGGAACTCATGGGTGCGCAGCGATAACTGCAACCGGTCGGCCGTCTGCTCCCGCAGTGTCCAGGGGCGCTTGCGGACACAACCATGGATCGCGAAACCGCCGTCGGCATTGGCTTGGAGTTGGTAGTCCTGTCCTTCGAAAGAAAAGCGGGCGTCGGTCAGCCGATTCGAAAATGGGGCGAGCAGAAAGGAGGACATGGCCGAGGAGTTGCCCGTCGCGATATCTTGGGCGGGCGTCGGGCGGAGGACCGGGACCCACTGCCCGTCGCGGCACAAGGCAAAGCTCGAGATACTGGCGCCCGCACCGGGTTCGATCGCCAGATGCAATCGAGAGTTTTTCAAATGAAGGGTTTCCATGAGTTTGCTGCGTCCGTGCTGCACATGGCCGGGAAAAGGAATCGATGCCATGCCTTGCCGGCGTGGGGGCGGTCGCGCGGCGAGTCTAGCGACTCATTGCATGTGGTCAGCAATAAATCTAGAAAACGAACATGGAACTTCGCGATGTTGTCCTGCTGCTCGCGGCTTCCATTCCGATCGTATTTGTCTGTCACCGGGTCGGAGTGCCGAGTCTCGTCGGATTTCTCCTGACCGGGATCTTGCTGGGCCCCGAGGGTACCGGCTGGGTTCACGATGCCGAGGTTGTCGAGAGGCTGGGCGAGGCGGGTGCGATTCTCTTGCTCTTTGCGATCGGCCTCGAGCTTTCGGTCGCGGAATTGGCGCGGCTGGGTTGGCGCGTTTTGCTAGCCGGGATTGGGCAGATTTTTCTGATGGGCTTGCTCACTTTCGGTCTGGCGCGCATCGCGGGCTGGCCGGCTCCGGCAGCCGTTTTGTTGTCCTTCATCCTGGTGCATTCCAGCACTGTGGTGGCCCTGAAGCTTTTTGCGGATCGCGGCCAGCTAGACGCCCCGCAGGGCCGGGTGGCGACCGGGATCCTGGTCCTGCAGGACCTCTCGGTTGTTCCGATCGTTCTGCTGATTCCTCTGCTCGGGCGCCCCGAGGGGATTGATCTTGGCGAAATCGCCTGGGCTCTTGGAACCGCGTGCGTGGTTGTGGTGGGCATTGTGGCTCTGGCCCGTGTCGTCTTGCCCGTACTTCTGCGGATGGCTGCCGGTCTGGGACTGCGCGAGCTTTTTACGGTGACGGTGGTTCTGATTTGTCTGGGGACCGCCTGGCTGGCCGACAGCATGTCGCTATCGCTCGAGGTCGGGGCGTTGATTGCAGGTCTGGTGCTTTCTGATTCGGATTACTCGCATCAGGTTTTTGCCGATATGGCGCCCTTGCGAGATGTTTTTGCGAGCCTTTTCTTCATCTCGATCGGGATGCATCTGGGCTACGAGTTTCTCTGGGCTCATGCCGCCGAGGTTTTGCTGGGAGCCGCGGGGCTGATGTTGGGGAAAGTTCTGATCTTCCTGGTTCTTCTGCTGCCCGTCCTCGGCTCCTTTCGTCTCGCGCTGGTGGTTGCGGTCGGACTCTCGCAATTGGGAGAGTTGGCGATCATTTTACTGCAGATGGCAGGTCCCACAGGGCTTCTGCCCCCGGGATCTCAGGAACTCCTGGTCGGGATCGCGGTGATCACCTTCGGCGTTTCTCCCCTGCTGCTGGGGCCAGCGGAGAGATTGGGGCTATGGTGGCAGCGCCGCCATGGCTCGACGCTGGGTGATTTGTCCGAGGAGCCTCCGGTCGAGGGGCATGTGGTCATTCTCGGCTATGGTCTCAATGGTCGAAATCTTGCCAAGGTGCTGCGCGAGACCGGCGTGCCTTACCGGGTCGCGGCGTTGAATCCGGTGCGCGTGGCCGAGGGGCGTGCCCGGGGTGAACAGATTGTCTTCGGCGACGCGACCAGTCGTGAGGTTCTCGAAACTCTGGACGTGGCCAGGGCATCGATTGTGGTGATCGCGATCTCGGACGCTGTGGCAAGCCAACGGGCTACCGGATTGGTTCGTGAACTGAATCCGACGGCGGTCATTCTGGTGCGGACCCGCTATGTGGCGGAGATCGAGCCGTTGCGGGCGTTGGGCGCTGACGAAGTTATTCCCGAGGAGTTCGAGACTTCGGTAGAAATCTTCGCCCGGGTTTTGCGCCGCCTGCATATCCCGAGGAATGTGATCGATCTGCAAATCTCCCTGATCCGTCAGGATGGATACGAAATGCTGCGTGGTCTCGACCTGCCGCGACAACATCTACGTGATGTGCAGGATCTGCTGGTTGCGGCAATGACCGAGACCTATCTGGTCGAGCCGTCCTCGCCGGCTGCCGGCAGTCCGGTTCGCGAGGTGCATTTGCGCGAACGGACCGGCGTGACCTTGATCGCGGTTGTGCGCGGCGGTGTTTCGACGGCCAATCCCGACCCCGAATTCATAATTCGGGACGGGGATATTCTGGTTTTATTGGGTGACCATGCCGGATTGGAGCAAGCTTTCCAGCTTCTCGGCAGCGGTGCCGACGAGACGGGTTCAGAGAACGCGTAAAGCCTCGACAAACGAGGCTGCGAATTTCTTTCCGTCGATCGCGGTGGCGCAGCGCATGCGCCGCCCTTCCGGGTCGGGGAACGTTCGAAAAACGTCCCCGTCCCAGCCGGTGCGGACGCCGAGTTCTTCAAAGGTGCAATGGGATTCGTCGAGTGCGCAGGCGAGAGCGAGTGGGTCATGCAGGAACGCGGCATTGCCGGACAGATCCCCGACAAAGCCCTCGAACAGAGATCTTTGGATCGGTGTCCACCGGTCGAGAGCGCGCAGGATGGCGGCGCGTGCGGGACCCGCCCCCTCGGCGAGTCGGTCTCGATCGGTGGGCGTGAGCCAGGTCTGGAGGGTGACGTCTGCGGTCACCAGGCGGGTCGGGATATCGGCCTCGAGAACAATCGTCGCGGCGGCGGGATCCGAGCAGATATTGTAGTCGATCCCGAAGGGAAAGCTTTTCTCCCCAAACCGGATCTCCTTGAGATGGCCGCCCATGATGGTCAGCCTCGAGATTTTGGCGGCCGTCTGCGGTGCCTCCCGAATCAATCGGGCGATATTGGTCATAGGGCCGACAGCGACGACCTGAGCCTCGGGGTTGGCCTCGATCAGTCGGATCAATGCGTCGCCAGCACTTTCCTCCGGGAGAGGATCGTCATCGGACTCATCCAGAATCCCGTCACCTTCCTGGCCGTGCCAGAAAAACCTCTTCTGGTCGTCGACCGGATCCTGCGCGCCGGCAAAGACGGGGATTTGGGGTTGACCGGCCAGTCGCGTGAGCTTGCGGGCAATCCTCGCCCGGCAATCGGTATCGCCCGAGACCGTCGTGATGCCGATCAATTCCACACCAGGGACGGCCAGCGCCAGTCCGAGACAGAGAGCATCATCAACGTCTGTGCCGATATCGGTATCCAGAATGATTTTGGTCATCGAATGTCGAGTCTGGCGATGCCGGGAGCCGGATGCAATAGCCAGGCACAGCCAGTTTCGATCGCGGTCAGCGAAGCGGCGACTTCCCCGACAGCCGCCACTCGGGCCGCGCCGATGGTGCGGCGCAACATCTCGACTCCCGCGATCCGGACGGTGGTCTCCCAGTCGGCAACTTCTCCCGCATCGGCCTGGTAGCTCTCCCAAAAGGGCTGGGCGCGTCGGGCGAGCAAGGAATCGTTCTGGAGTGCGATCGCACCCAGAGCGAGGTGCGCCAGGACGATCCCGGGGTCCAATGCGGCGCATCCGAGATGGGCGATTTCCGCGTCGAGTAATTTGACCCTCTCGCCAGGCAGCAGGATATTGCCGGGTTGCGGATCGGCATGCACCAGAACCTCTTGCTCGGTGCAACATTTTTGATGAAGCGCCTGTATTTCTTTCTGGAGCGCTTCATCCTTGTACAGCCCGCGGGCGCGCTCGCGCACCGGCTCGGGTAGCGGAAAATCGTTCTCGGAGAACGGAAGCTCGAAAATATGAGCGAAATGAAGTTCGCGCATATTGGTGCTCCGGAACGTTGCCGCGAGGCTGGCGTCGTCGGAGGTCTTGCGGTGAAGCCTTCCCAGAAGCCCGCCGATGGTCTCCAGCGGAACAGCCAGATTGCGTTCGGTCAGAAGCTCTTGGTCGAGTCGCGGGCAGAGCCCGAGGTCCTCGAGAACCAGGACCCGACGATCCGGGTCAAAATCGATAATTTCAGGGCAGCAGGCGTCACGATCGACCGAGGCGGCTTGCTGAAGCCAGGCAGCCTCGACCAGAATCCGGCGGGTATCGGCCCGATATTGAGGGAACTTTTCCAATTGTTCCCGGGCTTGTTTGATGACCCAACTGCGGCCGTCGCTTGCTCGGATTCGGCGAACCCAGTTGATATTCCCGTCCCCGGCCGACTCGGTAGTGCACTGCGTCTCGGCATCTATCAGGCCGCGTGCACGCAGGTATTCAATGGCCGAATCCTCCGTGAGTACCAGAATTGGGGAATTCTCTTTCGGGTTTTCCACGTCCTGAGCTTCGCGTGCTGCCGCGAGGGATGCAACACTGCAGGTCTGTGGGGAGTGATAGCGAAAAGGATTGCCGGGCTCCGGCCGTTCTGGTTCTGGGCACGGTCGATCCGGTCGCGCAGGGTTTGGTGGATCAGACGCTGCCTGCCGCCGAGGTCTTCTCCGTTCACGATGGCGATCTCGCCGATAGAATCGGCGCCACCCGAGCTACGACGATTGTATTTCTGCACCCCGCATGCGCGCTCGCGCCGGACGCCCTGTTGTGTGGTTCGCGCGCGCTGGATGGTGGTTCGGCGGCGGCCCTGATCGTTCGCGCCGAGGGCCTGGATGATCAGGGAATCCCGATCGAGACCACGCCGAGATGGCAAGACGAGGTCGATTTTCTTGCTGGATGGGCGGGTGGGACCCCTTTTGCCGTCGCGCAGGCGTTTGTTCGTCGCGAGCGGGTGCAGGCCGTCCTTTGCCGCGATGCCGCGATGTCGCCCGAAGAAGTGATCGCCTCGGTGGTGACCAGCTATCCGACAGTTTTTCTCGACGAGGTTCTGGTCCGCTGCCGGGGCGGTCTTCTCGGCGCGGCGTTCCCCGATGCGGTGTTTCGAGGCAACCTTCTCGAAACTCTTTGCTTTCGTCTGGGCGGTGGCCGGTGGGCGGCTTGTTCGGCTCGAGCACAAGTGCGTCGAGAATTTGCTGACGCGAGGGCTACGGGTGACCCGGCGGCGCCTCTCGTTACCGAATTACGCCAGGCGGCCGATCTTCTCACGGGCGAGGCTTCGGCGGTTTCAGGCAGCGGGATGGTGCGCTCGTTTTCCTCGATCCCGGCGCCCACTCTTCCCCTGCTGCCCGCGCCCGTTGCGGAGGGGTGGGATGCAGGCCCCCCGATGGTCGCGGGGGAGCAGTCAGTTCGGGTGGCTCGACATGCGCGTGCGAGCAGCCTCGCTCGGGTGAGAGAGGCGGGCGTGGCGCTGGAAGCGCAGTGTCGTTGGCTCGCCGGATGGGCACAAGGAGAGGGCCGCCCGACCGAGGATCCGAGTGCGATCGAAAGCCGAATCGCTCGGGCGGTTTCGCCGGGAGAACAAAGCGCGACGTCCTTATGCGTCGCGCTCGAGGTGCCTGCCTTGCCGCGCGGAGGACTCGAGAATGTGGTGGCGAGTCTGGCTCGCGATCTGAGAGCCGCGGGGTTCCGGACTCTGGTGATTTGTGATGAGCGCGGCGGGGCGCTGGCAGAGGAGCTGGCGGCCGAGGGAATCGAAGTATTTGTTCTGGGTGAGCTGGATCGAGAAGGTGAGCTGGCGGTCCTGTTGTCGGACCAGCAGGTCGATGTTTTGTCGGCGCATTATTCCTGGTTGGGGATCCCCGCGGCAGCGGCTCAGGACATTCCGGTCGTGATGACCGTGCACAATGAGTACGGCTGGATGGGCGCGGGTGTGCAGGAGGCTGTGCGTGCGCTCGACCCTCTGGTGCACGGCTACGTGGCCGTCAGTCGGACCGTGGCCGATTTTCATGCGGCGCGATTCTCGATTGATCCCGGACGGATCGCTATCGTGCGCAATGCGGTGCATCGGCTGGGGGAGGCGCCATCGCCGCATGGCCGACAAGAGGCGCGTGCCCGTCTGGGGCTGGCCCCCGACGCGTTTACGTTGGTTCTGGTGGGTCGAATCGACCCGGTCAAGGGACAGATTCTGCTCGCCGAGGCGGTCGCCCATTGTGCAGGCCAGGGTCTTGTTTGCGAAGTCTTGTTGGCGGGCGGGATTGCCGACTCGATCTACGCGGCCCAGTTGCAGAAACGACTCGCAGAGTTGTCGTTGACGGCGCATTTCCGGATTCTGGGAGAACGTTCGGATGTGCCGGATTTGCTCGCGGCCGCAGATCTCTTTGTACAACCTTCGATGTTTGAAGGTTTGAGCCTGGCGGCAGTCGAGGCGCTGCAGGCGGGACTCCCCGCGGTGCTGGCGCCGACCGGCGATGCGCGGTTTCTTCTGGGTGAGGATCCGGAGCGCCGCGCGGGGATTGTCTACGAAAGGCCACCGAATGATCCACAGGGGACCTTCCCGGAAATCCAATTCCGCGCGGCGGCACAACCGGCAGCCGACGAGGTCGAGTCGCTGGCGGCCGCGATCCGGGAGGCTGCGGAAAATATCGAGGACCTTCGCGTGGGCGCCCGGCATCGGGCGAACACTCTGCGCGAATTGCTCGCCACGGATCGAATGGTCTCGGAGCATGCGGCGTTGTTGCGCGCGGCGGTGGCGGCGGGTTCGGTGATGAATCTCGAGGAATTTGAACGGCGACTTCTTGCGGAGCAGGGCACCTTGGCCGTCGAGATTCAGGAAGCGTGCGAGGTGCGCCCTGCCAGCGGCGGTTTCTGGGAGGGCCTTCGCCGACGCTTCAGAGAGTTTTTCTAGGCGGGAGTCGATCGAGAATTGTCGCGGCGCGTTTTTCCCAGGTTTGTTGGGAAGCGGCTCGATGAAGCTTGCGGACCTCTTCGGGCGATCTTCCCTCGCGGAGAGCTGCCTCGATCTGGATGATCCAATCCTCGGGGGTCTCGGCAATGCGGACCGCGGATTCCTTGCGGCACTCATGCATGGCGGTCGTCACGACGGGGCACCCGCCCGCCATATACTCAAAGAGCTTCAATGGAGAGACGGCATTGGTCAGGTCATCGACAATAAAAGGGATCGTCGCAACATCAAATGCGGCGAGAGTGGCGGGGAGGTCCGCATAAGGCCGAGGACCGAGCAGGTGGATATTGGGCACCGCGCCCAGACCGCTGGCGGCTGCGGTGCCATCGTGGTCGGGGCCGATCAGAACGAAATGCCAATCGGGTCGGCTTCGGGCCGTGCGAAGAATCAAATCGTAATCGATCCACCGCGCCAGAGCACCGAAATAGCCGATGATGTTTTCCCCAAGGCCCCGGATGGCCGGGTCGGGTTGAATCCCCGGAGCGTTGAAATGGTCGAAGTCGACGCCGTTGGGCACCAGCAGGACGTCGGGTCGGGTACCGACGATCTCCTCTGCCAGCTGGTCGGCTGTCGCGACCACCAGATCGGCTTCGCGGATCAGCCTCTGATGTTCACGCTCGAGGCGCTCGCGCACGCCACCAAAGACTTCCAGAACATCAACCGACTCATAGACAACGCGCGCGTGGCGGAAGTAGGCCGCTTCATACCCGTTGTAGGGCATGGTGAAGACGATCGGCGCGCGCACGGCGTCGAAGGCGCAAAGAGGGACCGAACTCAGGATCACGTTCGGCGCGATCTCGCGTAGTTGCGGGCCGGTCGGATCGTCGTAATCGTGCAGGCAGAAGAAGACCAGATGGCCCATCGCGCCCAGCGCTCTTGCCAGTTGGTGGGGACGTTGAAAAAGGTCAATCCCCCAGCCGATATTGGGGGGAAAGATGATGACTTCTCCACCAGGTCCCGCGGCGATGGTTCGTTCGATTTCTGCCGCGAATTCGTGGTTTCGGTTTCGATCGCCCTCATGAGGGCGCCAGGTGCAGGACCATTTGTCTTCGTAGATCTCGCGGTTCTTCTCGTGCAGCGCGCGGTATTTGGCGTCCGCCAGCTTTCGAAAGCTGGCTCGCCCGGCATGGTGGATATAGGCCTCCTCGGCGCAGCTTATCCGGTAGCCCGCAGCCCGGATCCGATGCGCGTAGTCGTCATCCTCGAACATGCCGATCCCGTAGCGTTCGTCGAGTTCGCCAACCTGGGCATAGACCTTTCGTGGCATGGCGACGCAATACATCGCGAGAACATCGATCGGGTAGCGGCGGTCTTCGTGCGTGTCGGCCCAGTTGCGGGCGAAGTCCGCGAGCCCGCCGAGATCCCCGTAGCCGGCCTCCTGCCGGGCTTCATTCCATACGTTGTTGGTGACGGGACCAATCAGACCGATCTCGGGATCGCTCTCGAGATTCTGCAGGAGGCGACTCAGCCACCCGCGCGGCAGGATGGTGTCATTATTCAGCAGTACCAGAAACTCGCCCGCCGAGCGCTCGAGGCCCTGATTGTTTGCCGCAGCAAAGCCTCGATTTTCCGAATTGAAGATCACGGTGATCCGTGAATCGAGGGCTGCAATTCCCCGCAGGTATTCCGGTGTTTCATCGGTCGAACCATTGTCGACAATCACCACCTCCCAGCGCGGCCAGACCGTATTGGCGCGCAGTGAATCCAGACATTGTGCTGTGAACCCGAGATTGTTCCAGGTCACAATCACAATGCTGACAAGAGGAAACATCTCCTCGATCGTCGTCGCCATATCTGCGGCTCGCGTCTGCCAGGAGTTTTCCCGGGCGAACGCATGGCGTGCCTCGACGGCCGTGGTTCCGGACTCCTCGAGCGCAAATTCGATTTGCCGTGTGAACGAGTCCGGATCGCTGGCGAGACGGAAGAGGTCGCCGTGCGGGCGCAATTCCGGTAGGTCACTGGCGACGACCGGCTTGCCTGCCGCCATGTACTCATAAGCTTTTACGGGGTCGGTTGCCTCGATCAACGGGATCGACTGGAAGGGAATCACGGCTACATCGAAACGCGCGAGCCATGCGGGCAACTCGGCGTAGGGCTTTTCTCCGAGGAAGTGCACATGGGGCAGTGCTTCCAGATCGCCATGTTCGGCAGCCCCGAAAGTGGATCCGATAAGCAGAAAGGTCCAGTCCGGATGGCGTGCGGCGGCCTCGCGCAGCAGGTCGAAATCAAACCACGCCGAGATCGCGCCAAAGTATCCGATGACGGGGCCGTCGATGGTGGGCCAGTCCGGCGGGGCCTCTTCCGGTGGTCGCGCGAAGTGGGCAAAGTCACCGGCATTGGGGATCCGCCTGACCGGCATCGGGGCAAAGGCCAACTTCTTCTCGAGGGCGCGGGAAGTGACGACCAGAGCATCGGCGTGTTCCGCGAGGCGCCGTTCCAGAAGGGTCATGGCCGGGTCATTGGTCTCGAATCCCTCGTGGTCGTCCATGCAATCGTAGAGGACTCGCCAACCGCGCTGGCGCAGGGCGAGAGCGGCTTCCGTCCAGAAAGGCAATTGCACGATGGAGGCTGCGGTCGTGATCCCTTCGCGACGGGCCAGTTCCCGCAATGAAGTGATCAATGCTTCCCGATTCGAGTCGCTCAACGGGTCGGTATAGACGTTGCAGGGCGTGGCCATCCCCGGCTGGACCCGGAATATATTGTGCTCGATCCGCGAGAGCTTCGGGGGTGCCCCGGGGTTCAGATGGGCGCCTTCTACCACGGATCCGGGGTCGACCCAGAAGACCCGATGGCCACGAGCGGCCAGCGCTCGCATCAATTGCTGGGGCCTCTGAAAGCGGAAATCCCAGTCGATGATCGGAAAGCAGAGGATGTCGATGTGCGCCGGGAGGGTATCGAGATTGCCCGTGGTGTCGAGCAGGCCCTCTTCGGACGCTACCCGCGGCGGAGGTTTGGGCGGCAGACCGACCCACCGACGCAATCGGGTGCGAATCGGGTACGGGATGTGGCGTCCCACGTGTTGTTGGCCGAACCGCAGGAGGATTCCTCCGAGTCGGCGAGAAAGTCGCTGCTCCGTCACCAATTGCTTGGCTACACCTTGCGCGTGCCGTGCTCAACGTCCACCGTTTCGGTTAGATGATTCCGGTCGATCCGCAGCAAGGGCTCCCGCCGGAGCCCGACTTACGAGACAGCCTCATGGCGATGGCGCCCGAGGCGCGCGGGCGCCTCGAGGCGACGCTTTTGGATGATATGGTCACGGAATATGATGCTCGATTCCTGGTGGCGTTCATTCGGACTCTGCCGATCGAATTTTCGTCCGATTTTCAGGAGGTTTTCGACCAATGGGCGGACGAAGAGCAGGCCCATCATGCGGCCTTTCGGCGCGTCTGCGAACTCTTTCGGCCGGGATTGCAGGCCGATCTGGAGGCCCGCCAGCCAGATTTCTCCGGGATTGCTCACCTTTTCGGTAGCGAGTTCGAGATCCTCTGCCTGCTGGCCTACGACGAGTTGGCGACCGTACGAGGGTACCGCGGCAATCTGGAGCTTTATGATCTTCTGGGGCCGGGTTTCGGCGCTTTCCTGCGAAGGGTGGTCGCTGATGAAGGCCGACACTACGCCTCTTTTCGGGGGCTTTTGCTCCAGGGCCATGGCGATCGTCTGGCGGAGGCGCCGGCGGTAATCCGCCGGATCCGTGGGGCGGACGGGACTCCCTACCGGGCGACGTTCGTGCTGGATCATGACGACCCTATCTATGGCGAAGAGATTTTCGACGAGACCGCCAGGGTGCTGGAGCGCCATTTGGCGCATGTTGTGCCCGACAACGTCCCCGCCTGAGGTGCCGATGGTCGTTTTTTGTGTGAGAGGAACTCTGTGAATCGCGATCGGATGATAGACGCACTCGAGGATGGCCCGTGGGACGTGATCGTCGTGGGCGGTGGCGCGTCCGGTTTGGGGATCGCGGTGGATGCTCAGAGCCGCGGCTATCGAACGCTTTTGCTCGAGAAATGGGATTTTGCCAAAGCGACTTCGAGTCGCTCGACCAAGTTGGTCCACGGGGGAGTCCGCTACCTCCAGCAGGGGAATGTCTCCCTGGTTCTCGAGGCCCTGCGTGAGCGCGGCCTCCTCTGCCGCAATGCGGCGCATCTGGTGCACGATCTGGCCTTTATTGTCCCGCGATATCGATGGTGGGAAGGCCCGTTCTACGGGGTTGGTTTGAAGCTCTACGACCGACTGGCCGGGAAGCTCAATCTGGCCCGTTCACGGATTCTGGACCGGGAAAAGACCATTGCCAAAATCCCGAACGTCCAGACCGAGAGCCTTCTCGGGGGCGTGCAATATCATGATGCCCAATTCGACGATGCGCGACTCGCTCTTGCTCTGGCGATGACCGCGGCCGACGAGGGCGCCACGATGGTCAACTATATGTCCGTGGACCGTCTGCTGAAAAAAGAGGGTCAGGTCGTTGGTGTGGCGGCAACCGATGCCGAGACCGGTCGCCAACATAACCTGCATGCTTCGGTGGTGATCAATGCGACCGGCGTCTTCACCGATTCGATTCGTCGACTCGACGATTCGCGCGCCGGGGTGACCGTCACCGCGAGCCAGGGAGTGCACATCGTTCTCGATCGCAGTTTTCAACCCTCCGATACAGCGATCATGGTGCCGCAGACCGACGATGGAAGAGTGCTCTTTGTGATCCCCTGGCACGACCGCTGTCTGGTGGGGACGACCGATACCGAGGTGCCCGAGGCCGCGATCGAGCCGCGCCCGATGGTGGAGGAGATCGAGTTCATCCTGCGCAACGCCGGACGCTATCTGGAGCGCGACCCCCGACAGGAGGATATCCTCAGCTGTTTTGCGGGACTGCGCCCCCTGGTCAAGGCCGATGCCGAAACCGGCGGGACCAAGTCGATCTCCCGCGAGCATTCCGTCCTGATTTCCGAGTCGGGGTTGGTCACAATCGTCGGCGGCAAATGGACGACCTACCGCAAGATGGCCGAAGATACCGTCAACGATGCCGCCACGATTGCCGGGTTGGAGGAGCGGCCTTGTCGAACTGAAGATCTTCGTCTGCACGGTTGGATGGACCGTGCAGACCCCGATCTGCCGGTCGAGGGCCATATGGAGATGTACGGGGCTGATGCTTCTGCGGTCGAGACGTTTCTTTCCGAGATGCCCGGAGGGGCCGATCTCCTCCATCCGGACCTCCCCTATGCGCGTGGGCAGATCGCCTGGGCGGCCCGTTTCGAGATGGCGCGGACCCTCGATGATGTGCTGGCGCGCCGGACGCGCTGCCTTTTGCTCAATGCGCGTGCGGCGATGGAGGCGGCGCCTGACGCTGCCGCAATTCTGGCGGCTGAATTGGGGCGGGACGAGGACTGGCAGGCTCATCAAGTGGAAGCCTTCCGCACCCTGGCTGCGGCCTATCTGCCCTGAAGATCGCGTTGCGCCGGCCTTGCATCACCTCTGTGTTGCCGGGTCTACCGCTCGCTGCTGGCGATGGCATGGGCCCGGCTGCGAAGATGTCGCTGTGGGCGACGGGTCTCGGGCAAAAAAAAGCCCGGACCCCTTTTGAGGGCCCGGGCTCTTTGCGAAGCAAACGCGCTTTTTAGAGTCGCGCTCCGACGGCAAAGCCGAAGAGGCGTGGCTCAATGGTAAACACGTTTGTGAAGTTGGCGGTCGCGGCATCCGAGACATACATGCCGGTCACGTTGTCGTCGTTGAGGATGTTTTTCACATAGCCTCGAATGAACCAGCGACCTTCAGCATCTTCGAAGATCATCTGGGCATCCCAACGGTACCAGGACGGAATTTTGTCCAGAGGCGCGTTGTAGATACGACCCCACATGGCGCTCTGCCAGTAGAAGTCCGTACGAGGTGTGATGTCGATTCCCAGAGACTCGATCGGGAACGTGTACTGAGCACCGAGACTGAACGAGAACTCAGGTGCGTTCGCCAGCTCGTTGCCCTTCAGGTTGTACTCGTACTCGAGCGACTTGCCATTCTCCGGGTTGCTGGAGATGTTTTCGGCCTCGCCCGATGCGTTCGGAACCGATTCCATGGCTCCACAGTTGAGCAACGTGGGCGCCCGCTTCTCTTCGCCGTTGTGAACCACGTTGGCAAAGGTGATCGGTTCGTTGACGAAGTAGTTGTAACCACCGTCTCCGACGCCATCCAGCCGCCCATCGAAGTAGGCATCAAAGAACTTCTCTCGGTCGACAACGCAGGGCTGCGCGAAGATGGAGTCCTTGCCCAGATAGTTGGGGTTGGTCTGCCCGGTTTGCTCGTAATGACGCTCGCCGTTCGGGTCACGCGGATCTGCGGTCTTGAAGTCCTCCGAGATCTTGCTTCCCAGGTACGAGAAGTTGAAGTTGATCAAAGCGCCCGGCAGGACCGGCGGCACCCAGATCGACTCAAGCTCGAGACCCCAGACCAAGGCGTCGGTGTTCTCGTTGAGTGCGGTACGGTTGGCAATCTTCGAGACTTGATAATCCTTGTAGTCATAGAAAAAGGCCGTGAGGTTGGCCTGCAGGCCCCAGTCCAGAATCGAGTTCTTCGCGCCAATTTCATAGGCATTCACGAACTCGGGTGCGAACGTATCGGCGACTCCGCCGAATCCTGGCTGTTCCGGGTTGACTGCGGGGTTGAAGCCGCCGGGACGATAGCCTCGTGACCAGCTGAAGTAGGTCAGAGTTTCGTCCGTGAAGGGCAACTCGGCTGCATAGTCGATCACGAACCGACCCGTGAAGGCGTTCCACGTCTCTTCGGTAGGCGAACCCTTGAGAATGCGAGCCATATTGTTCGTCGGGATCTGTTGCCCCGGAAGGTAGCAGCGCTCGTTACCGTCCACGTCGATGAAGCAATCCTGGGCGCCCGGGAAGTCGGTCACGCCCGGGAAGCTGGGTCCTACCGGTGTGAGATCGGTCCCGTCACTGAAGATGGCGCAGTTCAGATCAGCTCCACCAAACTCCAGAGGCTCACCCTCTGGCTGGAGGGGATTAAACACAGGGGCGTTGCCCGCAGGCTCCGTCTGCGCCAGCGGGTCGGTATTGATCAGGCATAGCTTGCCTGGAGGGGTGCCCACGGCGCCACCACCCGCGAGTGAATTAAACAATGTCGAGCGGTCCACCACGCTCTTCTGATCGTAGTTCCAACGGAAGCCACCGGTCAGTTTCAAGGCCGCGGTCACGTCGAGATAGAGTTCCGTGTAGAAGCCCATACCCGTGCGATCATAGCTTTTGGTCGCGTTGTCGAAGAAGCTTGGGTAGAGGCCCCCTAGGGGCGGATCGCCGATAGGCGGGATGGGCCCTTGCGGGTTCAGGATTGGCGTAGCGTTCACAGCCACCGCTTCCAGCGTGTTGGAGAGGACGCGATAGCCGCCCTCGCTGTGTTCGGAGGTGCCGTTGAAGCCGGCGAGGAAGTTGAACATCCCTTCCCAGTCCGAGCTGATCCGGCCTTCGCCGTACCATGTGTAGTTCTCGCCCCAGCTCTGGTCGTAGCCGAAGGTGCGATCCGACCAGCGAAAGACCTCATTGGCATAGATGCCCTGAAGGTTCTCGTCAGAGTTGTTGAAGGGCTTGGGGCCCGAGACCGGCAGGACACCCTGCGGATAGGTCTCGGTCGGGATGAAGGTCGCGCCGACATCCATGTTGTAATCCTGCGAGGAGAACAACGTACCGCCCGAGTAGCCACCGAGCAGATTCAGGTTCAAATCAAACGGAAGTTCCTGATCGATGTTCATCATGTACAGGTTGCTTTCCTGCTTGTAGATCGGGTCCATGTCCGTGTAGACGGTCCGGAAATCGTCATTGAGACGTTTTTGGATTTCGGGAGATGCCGTCTGGTAGGGGTTGGGATCCAGGCCGGCATAGATCTGGTTGCCCTGGCCATCAAAGACAGGCTTGCCGTTGCCCCACGGGGCGAGACCGCCGTACGCAGAGAACAGGCTTCCGGCGACCGCCTGCGGATAGGCGCCCTCAGCGGTCATGGTGTCGACCGTGCCGCGCCAATCACAACCCAATTGGGGGGTCGATGTCGGGTTGCAGCGCTGGTTGGTGATGCGCGCACGGTTGTCGTTTTCGCTGAAGCGCTCCCACATGATGTAGGCGCTCGTCGATTCCGTGATTTCTGCCGCGATCGTGCCGCGGATGCTGTAGAGGTCGCGGCCGTCGACGGTGTCGCCCCCGACATCGCTGCCGGTGTAGAGGTTGTCGATCATGCCGTCCCGCTGCAGCGA
>CBFHUR010000031.1:0-36297 GCA_965658895.1 Binatia bacterium | reverse complement strand
CGGACGCGACAACGCCAGCGCCATCGTGGTCCATATCGAGTAGGAATGGACCCCCGAGTCAGAGCACTCAGCGAATCCGGGTCAGCTTGGGCTTGCGCGACTTGCGCTCGCGGCGCTCGGGCTTCGGCAGTTCGGCGGCCAGTTCCGCATCACGGCGCTTGTTCCAGATATCGACATCGTGAAAGTCGCCCATCGTGTCGCCGCGAAGACCCAGACGCAGGGTTTCCAGGGGGATCACTTCCGTGGTTGCGATATTCCCCAGATTCACCTCGGAACCCAACTTCTTGACCATGTAGACCTGCTGCACTTTTTGCGGTGTCTCGAAAATCAGATCTGCGTGGTCGATTTTCGCACAGATCTCGTCGATCAGCCCCGAACGGGCCTCCCCGGATCCGAAATACAAACCGACGGTTCCGCTTTCGCGCGCTTCACAAATCACTTTCCATGCACCCGCGTCGAGATCGGCCTGGATCATGTCGACCCAACGGAACGGCGGGATGATCTTCTCGGAATCCTTGCTGCCGACCTCGGTGAGCACGATGAAGTCCTTCGAGAGCTCACGAATATATCCAGCCTTCTCCTTCATCGACATGTCGATCACGCCATTGGAGATCTCGACGTGGGACAGATCCAGCGAAAGAGCCAGCTCCCGAAACTCATCGAGCTTGCCCTGCAGAATCGCGACCTCGACCAGAGTCCCGCCGAAGCAGACCGGTATATCCGCGGCACGATAGAGAGCTACCTTCTCTGCCAGATTCTGTGTGACATAGCCGGTACCCCAGCCCAGCTTGACGATATCGATATATTCGCTGCAGGTCGCCAGCAGATCGGCGGCCTGAGCCAACCCCATACCTTTATCGATGACATGCGTAATGCCTTCGTCTCTTGGTTTGGGACTTCGTGAAGGAAGCGAGAAAAAATCCATCATGGCGTGATCTCCAATCGAGTTCATTGAACCTGGGGGGACTCGGCCCCGGCGCGCTGCCGCGCCTCCGCCAACAGACGGGCTTCTCCGTCCGCGACCCGTTGGCGCTCCTGCGCGCAGAATTTCTGATGTTTGCGAGCTTCCTGGAGGCACTCCTCCAGCATCGCCTCCACCGCCTCGGCGCCCGCCCCACCCGTGCCGGTGCGCGTCTGCACCACGGCTTCCGGATTTGCCAGTGCCGAAAGTTGTTCCGGCGTCATCTGCAGCGGACGTCCAAGGACCTCTTGCGCCGCGGCGGTCAGAATCTCGCCAGGCACATCTCGCGCTCCCGGGTCAGCGGCCAATGCTTCGCGAACCGCGAGACCGACCAGGCGATGGGCCTGCCGATAGGTTGCTCCTTCTTCCTGCATGATCGTCTCGGCGAGATCGGTAGCGTGGATGAAGCCCTCGGTAGCTCGCTCGCGCATCAATTCGGTGTCAAAGGAAAGCCCGCGCACCACCTCGGCAAGAAGCTTTGCCGTGCGAATGCCGGCATCGAGAGATCGCGGCACCTCGCCGATCGCGAAAATACGATTATCCATTTGTGCCGAGGGGCTTTTCCCCACCGCCGTCATGGAAACCATCTTGCCAATCATGGTCCCAGAAATGCCACGAACAAAGGCCAGCGCGTAAGGGTTTTTTTTCTGCGGCATGATCAGGCTGATGCGCGCATGCCGATCTGCCAGCTCTACAAGCCCGAATTCCTTGGTATTCCAGATCTGCAGATCCTCGGCGAGTCGGTCGAGATGGAGAAAAACCGACATCAGATCCGCCATCACCTCCAGCGGTTGGTCGACCTGCCACATCGCATCCCGGGTGTTTCGGATCGGTTCCGCAAAACCGAGGAGATCCGACAGCCGCTCGCGATCAACCGGGAGACGGGTGCCATTGATATTCCCGATGCCCCCCGGGCATTGATCGGTCCGCCGGTAGGCCTGCTCGAGCCGCTCGAGATCCCGCAGCGCCGGGTAGGCGAACGCCAGAAGATAATGCGCCAGACTGCTGGGTGTCGCCGGTTGCAAATAGGTGTAATCCGGCATGACCGTGCGCACGTGGAGTCGCGCCTGCGAGACCAGGGCGTCGACAAGCCCCAGAACTTGCTCGGAAAGACCCAACAAGCGGTCGCGGACGGCCAACCTGTAGGCGATCGTCGCCGGCTCTCGGCGAGGACGACCAGCCCCCAACCAACCGGCTGCTTCCTCGTCGCGCACACGAACCCACGCCTCGCGATTGGAATAAACATCCTCAAGCGCATCATCGAGCGGGAATTCCTCAACCGGGATCTCGTGCAGTACCAGCAACTGCTCGAGCAGCCGTCGACCGGCAGCTTCGGGAACAACCCCGGCTTCGAGCATCATCAAAATATGCGCGAGATCCGCCAGACTGCATCCCTTGTGCAGAATCGGCGCATCGGCGATCTCGAGACCATAAGCCGCCTCGCGCAATTCCGGCGCGGGCCCTTCCCGCAAACGACCGCCTTCACCTTGTCCCTTGGTCCCGGCCATCAATCCACCGAAACCTTCCGGATGCCACGACCAACCGTGGGATCCGCCGCGAGCAGAACCTCATCCATCGCCTTGGGACGACTCTTCTCCACCCGAGCGACCTCCGAGTCCCCTCGACCCTTCACGAGACGTTGCAGACGGTTCACGCCGGCTTGCACGATCCGGCCGATGGAATTGAGAATCGGTCCCGGATCATCCCAAGCCGAATAAGCATAGGTGCGCCGGCCCCGATAAGACTGCAGCCAGGTCCACCAGGTCAAGCGTTTCTCCGGCAGGAAATAGAGCATGACCGTCTTGAGATCGCGCTCCTCATGAATCCACTTCAAACCTTCCTGAAAATCGGTTTGCGGATCCGGGGACTCCCCGAGAACTTCGCGATACCAGAGATGCGGCAGGTTGATGCCCGAAGCCGTGACCACGGAATGCGGGAACCACGTGCGGCCACCGGTTGGTTCCGTGATCTTGAAGCAACCGTCTCGTTGATCTTTCTTGAACTCGACCACGCCATAGCCCACATGCCCGATATCCTTGAGGATGCGCACGGTTTCCTCAGCCAGCCACGAATCTCGGCGACTCTCGGCGAGCGTCGCGGTACCGAACCCTCGCGGGTACATGCGCAGCTTGCGGCCAGTCCACACAGCCAGAGGGTTCTGGTCGGCATCGAGATAGGTCACCCCCCACATCACCTGGCTGTCATCGCCGGGCATGTACTCCTGAATGATCAGATCCTGATGCACTGGATAGGTCAGGTCGTAGAGCTGGCGCAGCATGTCGGCGGAATCCGCGAGAAACAGACGGGTATCGAAAGTTTCGCGCCAAGCCGCATTGGGCTGGAAGGGCTTGATCAACGCGGGGTAGGAAAGTTCCGCGAGAATTTTGTCGATGTCATGCGACTCGTCGGTAAAATACGTCCGCGGGAGCGGAAAGTCACGCTCCATGGCGATCTTGTAGAATGATTTCTTGTCGAGAAAGAGGCGGGCGACTTCCTTCTCGGGCAGACGATACAGAAAGTATGGCTCCAGAGCCTCGCGCTGCTCGGAGATGATCTGCACGTTGAGATCTCCGCTGGGGAGAAGGACTCCCTTATGCCCCTGAGTGGCCAGGGCTTCCCCGAGCTCGACCAGCGTGGCCACAAGCCCCGGTCCGCCTTTCTGAAAATCCGGGCAGAGGATTTTTGTCGCGTAGCGTGTCTGCGCACCCGCCTGATCGAGGTCGGAATCGAGCGCGATGACCGGAACGCCAACTCGCCCGAGAGCGCGGCAGGTAGCCATGCCGTTCTGTCCGAGGCCCAGCACGACGGCCGGAGGTTGATCAAAACGAGGGAGATCCATTTTTACTCCTGAATGCCGGGGATCGGCTGGAACCAGCTTCGCCAGACCCACCGGGAAGGGAACATTGAATCTCTTTGTCTAGGTCAGAACGTCTCATCGCAAGTACAGACCGCACGCAGCAGCCCGTTTTCCTTTCTTCGGCGATTTCTGCCCGAAGGAATAATCCAGCCAAATCCAAGACTGCCTCGAAAGCCGTTTTTGCGCTAGAACAAGGCTGCATGGCGAAGAAAACCCCCCGGGAACGCTACAGCCCGCAAGAAATTCGGATCCGGCGCTGGTTCGAGAGAAACATCGAGGCACTCGGCGAAAAAGCCTTGTATTACGGGCTTGATCCGCTGGGCAAGCTACTCGCTGGACCCTTGCGGCTGCCGCCGGATCTCCGGCCCCAGAGAGCCATTGTGGTTCTCAGCGGCGGGATCCGCTCCACCGGAGAACTCAACGCCACCAGTCAGGCCCGCCTGCGCCATGCCGCCAATCTTCACCGTGACAACAGGACGGCGCTTTTTATCGTCTGCGGGGGCCCCCGCAGACCGGGGCGTCCGGAGAGTGCTGCGGCCATGGCGGTCCTGGCAGAGGATCTTGGCGTCCCCGGCATGCAGATCATCGAGGAGGGGCTCTCGAGCCGCACCTCGGAGAACGCCGAGGAAGCCGCGATCCTGCTTGAGGAGCGCGGCATCCGGGCAGCAACTTTGGTCACCAGTGCCCTGCATATGCGGCGGGCTCGACTTTGTTTTGCGGCCCAGAAAATCAGAATCCATCCGGCCCCGGTCGACCGGATCGAAGGAGAACCTCCCGCCAGAGCCAGTCTCGTCTCGCAGACACTTCACGAGTGGCTCGGGCTGGCTTATTACCGGGCGCGCACCTGGCTTTGATTCACCGATACGCGCTCCGGGATTCAGCCCTGAGGCGCGACGGCCTTGAGCACAAACTCGGCAGACTCTGCTGTCGCACCAGGATTCAAACCGACCAACGCATGGCCCATCCCATTGGCGCGCCATTCCCCCAACCGCTCGCGACATTGTTCCGGCGCACCCACGATGGCGATCTCGTCGACAAGCTCATCGCTGACGGCTTCAATCGATTCCTTCTTGTTGCCGGCAACATAAAGTTCGCGGACCAGATCCGCATTCTCTTCGTAGCCGAACCGGCAGAACATCGCGTGATAGTAAGTGCCCATCCCGCCGATATAGAAAGAGATCATCGGCTTGAGCGCGCTGCGGGCAAAATCGGCATCCTCGATCGGAACCACACCCAGAAAGGGTGCCAGTTCGATCTCGGACGGATCACGGCCCGCCTCGCGTGCACCCTCGGCAATCCATTCCAGGCCCTCATCAAAGTGCTTGTAGGGCCAGAACGTCGGGACCCATCCGTCTGCCAGACGGCCGACCTCGCGCAATGCTTTCTGCTGGAGTGAAGCCACATAGATCGGGATGTCCGCCCGCAACGGGTCCATGGCAAGTTTGAAATGCCGCAGTTCCGCCAACGTACTCTGCTCGGGCGTCAATCGCTCACCACGCCAGAGCGACTTGCAGATGCCGATGGTCTCACGCAGCTGCGTCAGCGGCTTGCGGTAGGGTCTTCCGTGGAAGTTCTCGACGACATTTTTCCCGCTGGTCCCCAGGCCCAGAATCACGCGGCCCTCGGAGATCTCGTCGAGTGTGGCCGCGCTCATCGCCAGAAGACCGGCCGAGCGACTGAACACATTGGCAATACCTGTGGCGAGTTTGATCCGTGTGGTCTCGCGCGCGATCTCTGCCAGAAGCTGGAACTGTTCATAGCCCCAGGCTTCCGGAATCCAGATGGATTCGTAGCCAAGGTCCTCGGCGATGTGAGCGATTTTCAGGACTTCCTTGCGGTCATAGCCCTGCCAGAACGGAACAACTCCCATTTTTTCGGTCATACATCTGTCGGTGCCAGAACAGAGGTACTCCCGTCAAGCCCCACCGAAAGGAGGTTTTTCGCTAATTTCGCCTTTTATTCGCTTTAGGCTTGACGCGGGAGCGAAAAGGGCGAATAAAAGGCGAATGATCGATTTTCAGACGCCTCCCGCGCCCCAGGCGCAAAAAAGTCCCGAACACCTCGACACCCCCACCTACGTTCCCCACCCGCCCGAAGACCCCACCCACGCAACCGCGGCCACGACCGAAATCTCGGCCCTCGAGGTTCTACGCGAGAAACTAAGCGAGGAACTGCGCGAGGAACTGTGCGAGGACCTGTGCGAGGACCTGCGCGAGGATAAGCCCCGTCCCGCGCGGACCCACTTCCTGCACTCCGAGTCGCGCCAGATCCTTACCGAAACCTGCGGCGTCTACGGCGACCGTGTCTGGCAAATCCATCCCTATCGCAACTCGACCCACATGAACTCCCGGCGCGTTGTGGTCAACGACGCCACTCCCGAATTGTTGCAGGAAAGACTTGCGAACCGCCGCTGGCGCCCCGCACCGATCACCTTCGCCGGCGCTCCCGATTGCTACCAGCCAATCGAGCGGCAACTCCGATTGACCAGACGATGTCTGGAGATTTTAGCCGCCGCTCGAAATCCGGTGGTGATCCACACCAGTTCGGACCTGATCCTGCGCGACCTCGATTTGCTCGCCGGCCTCGCGCGCCGTCGCTCGGTGCAGGTCTATATTGCCATCACGACACTGGACAACGAACTCGCAGAACGCCTCGAACCGGGCGGCACTCCTCCGGCCGCCCGACTCGAGGCAATCCGGCGCCTCGCCGACGCTGGAATCCCCACCAGCGTTGTGGCCGCCCCGATCCTCCCGGGTCTGAACGATTCGGAGATCCCTGCCATCCTCGGGGCGGCCGCACAGGCGGGCGCGCGAAATGCAGGTTGGAATGCTGGCGGACTTCCGCACGAAGTCGACCCTGAATTCTGGAACTGGCTTCGGACCGATCGCCCGATGATGGAGAAAAAAGTGTCCTATGGGCAGCCGAAGCGCTCACGGCCCGCCAGACAAAGAAGAGCCAGCCGCGATCGCTGCCCGCCAGCGACGCCCCCCCAAACGGGCCGAATATCCCTCTCTGCCCCTTCCGCCACCCACCCATGGAACCAATCCCTCCGGCAGGATTACGCCGAGAGCGACAAAGGCCTCCGAGGCATCGGAAGCGCGGCCGCAGCCGAACCGCAGGGCTCCCATCTCTCAGCGGCCTACCTGGCTCAGGTCGAGAGCTTGTTCACGGCAAGCAGCAAGCGCTACGGGCTCGACCGCCCCCTGCCGCTACTCGATGCCGGACAGTTTCGAAGACCCACATTCGGCGCTGCGGACTGAGCCCGAAGCGAGGTCTCGCGAGATAGCTCCCGCCTCGTTATGCTGGAGGCAGGATGGTTGCGCCAAATTCCGAAACACTCCCGGTTTCCAGTGGAATCCAGCTCGTGCCCGACATGCCCATGTGTCAGCAGGACCTCCCGCTCGACTGGTATCAGGAAGAATTCAAGGCCTACGCGGAGGAGTATCTGGCACTCCCCGACCGGACACCCGAAACCGTCCTGCCGTGGATGGATCGATACATCAGGCCGGCTCAGGACTATTTCGGAGAAGAGCTCCTGCTCCTGGCCCATTATTATATGGGCGGCGAGATCGTGAAGTTGGTCGAACGCTACGGCGGTCGCATTGCCGACTCCTACGAACTCGCCCTGCAGGCAAAAAATCACCCCGAGAAAAAAGTGATCGTCGAGTCCGCCGTCCATTTCATGGCCGAATCGATCGCCTTGCTGGCACACGAGGACCAGAACGTCTGGATCACCAATCCAAAGTCCGGCTGTACCATGGAGATGCTGGCCAAGGACCATATGGTCGAGCCGGTATATGAAGACCTGCGAGACCGATACGGCGACGATATTCTGGTGGTCGCCTACATGAACACCTCGGGTCGCGTGAAGGCACTTGCCGGCAGAACCGGCGGCGCGGTCTGCACCAGTTCCAATGCGCAGGCGATCGTCACGTGGGCCCTGGAACAAAACCGCAAGATCTTCTTCGTGCCCGACCGACATCTCGGCGAGGTAGTCGCCGGTTGGTGTGGCCTGCCGAGTGACTCCTTGTTTCAATGGGGCGGCGGCCTTGAGGGCACCGCTCAAACCATAAGCCGGATGAGTGCGGGCGAACGCGAACGGCTCGATCAATCCAGGATGATCCTCTGGGGCAGCTTCTGCGGTGTCCATACCGTCTTCCAACCGCGCCACGTCGAATACTGGCAGGAACAGGGCTACCGGGTCCTGGTGCATCCCGAATGCCCCAAGGTCGTGGTGGATGCCGCCGACGGCGCCGGCTCGACCAAATATCTCTGGAATGCGCTTCTCGAGGCAAAGCCGGGGGACCGGCTGGCCATTGGCACCGAGGGACATTTTGTCCGCAACGCTCGCGAGCAGGCCGCCCTGCGCGGAATCGAATTGGTCAACGTCGCCGATATCCCGAGCCCGGAGTTCAGTTCGATGGGATGTGGGTGCGCGACCATGTCGCGCAATGACCCGCCACATCTGGTCGCCACACTCGATTTGCTGCGCCGCGGGGAGATCCCCGAGCTGAATCGGGTCTTGCCCGGCGATAGCGTGGATGAAGTCACCGGTCGGCGCGAGCGTCTCGAACCGGAGGAGCAAGCCGAGGTCGTCCAGGACGCCCGGCGTGCCCTCGAGCGGATGATCGCAATCACCCAGGCCGCACAGTCCTAGGGCACCCCTTCCCGAGCGGTTTCCGACGCCTACGGTCCGGGCCGTCGTGCCACAACCACCAGCGATCCCGACCCGACCCAGAAACGCAGTCGGGCGCCGCCCAGGCGGCTCAGCAGCCGCTGCAAACGAACCGCGAGCGCGGGAAATCCGCTCAACCCGCGGGAGACGAGAAAATCGAGCCGGGCGTATTGGCCCGCGGGGCGCTGGCTCTCGATTTCGAGGCCCGCCTCGGCAAGAACGCGACGCAGCGTGGCCGGGCCAAAGAGCACCACATGCTCGGGAAACTTCAGCGACACCCACGAACGGCGTTGCACTCGAGCGAGCAGACTCTCGACGTTGGGGGTGACCAAAAGAACACAGCCCCCCGGTCGCAGAACCTCGGCGACCCGCACCAATGCCGCCCGGGGATCGCGGAAGTGCTCCAGGCAATCCTGCATACTGACGACATCGAAATAGGACTTCGGCAGCTCGACATCGGCAAAAGTGCCCTCCCGAACGGTTCCCTTGCCGTGCAGGGCAGCCACAGCTTCCGGGCTGCGTTCGACGGCCCAAAGCTCGGAAAAATTCTCGGCAGCCGCATCGAGCAGGTAGCCGAAGCCCGCCCCTACATCGAGCAGCCGACCTCCGCCGGCACCGGGAGGAAGGCCTTGGAGTCGATGGGCAAAGACCTCGCGGAAGTCCTCGCCTCGAGTGCCGTAGTCTTCATAGCCTGCGCTCAGACTTTCATCGTTGGCGAAGTAATTTTCGCCATACAAGGAAGCGAGTCGCTCCTCGGACGGCATTGGATTCAGATACCAGAGCGAGCAGCCCCGGCATGCCACCATCCGAAATCCATCTTTGGCCACCACCGGTTCAAAGTCGACATCGCCGCAAAGCGGGCAAGGATGCTCGGCGCGGCTATCGGGCTGAAAATCATAGGCGCGCCGTCGCAAGGCACGCCGTACGCGCAGGAGATCACTGGCCATCGTCAAGCTGTCCCGAACCAGGCGGATTCGGGAGTCATCCGAATGAGTCAGACGCACCGGAAACCGGACGACACGGTCACCACGAGTCAAGGCGGCTGCCAAAATTTCAAAGTCGAAACCGAAACCCTCAATGGTTCGCATGGCAAAGAGTTTCCGCGCCGTTGTCGCGCGGAAGGCCTTCAGTCCGCATTGACTATCGCGAAACGGAAGTCCGATCACCAACCAGGTCAACCAGGAAAACACCTTTCCCGAGAACCGACGCAGCCACCCATAGCCCAGATTGACTTCGGACTCCGCCAACTCCCTGGAACCAATCGCCACATCGCATTCCCCCGCTTCAATCGAGGCAAACATCGCGTCCAGCGCCTGCAGATCGTAGGGGCAGTCGGCATCGGTAAAGGCGATCAAGTCATGCGATGCGGCGCGAACACCCGCAGAAACAGCTACCCCCTTGCCGCGATTTTCGGGAAGCCGCAGCACACGCACATCGGGAAAGGAACCCGCCACCCCAGCGGTCCCATCAGAGCTCCCGTCGTCGACCACCAAAATCTCGACCTCCCGGCCGAGCAGGTCCGAAGCCCCCTTGAGGACCTCTAGAGTCCGCGCGAGGCGTTCGGCCTCTTCAAAGGCAGGCACGATCAATGAGAATGGCGACATCCAGAATAATCCCTGGCCCGGAGGGGCTGCGATGGTGCATAGCAGACAGGACACGGCTCGCCGAAGCCTTCTGGCGGGGTGCCTGCCCTAGAGGTAGCTTGAAAATTGTGGCGACCTGGAAAATCACCGATTCCGCCGAGCTCTACGATGTGGAGGCCTGGGGCGGAGACTTCCTGACCATCAACGCCGGTGGCAATATGGAAGTCCGACCAAGGGGCGCCCAAGGACCGGGCATCGACCTCTCTGAACTGGTCCAACACCTGCGGCATCGAGGCGTAAATCTGCCGGTTCTGGTTCGATTTTCCGATATTCTGGCCTCCCGGATCGAAAGCCTCTGCGGCGCGTTCCGCGACGCAATCGCGACCAACGATTACCGCGGCCAGCACCGAGCAATCTATCCCATCAAGGTCAACCAGCAACGCCACGTCGTCGAGGAAATCCTCGATTTCGGGCGTCCTTTCGGCGTGGGACTCGAGGCGGGCAGCAAGCCCGAGCTTCTGGCCATCCTTCCCATCATGGATGGCGACGACCCCTTGATGATCTGTAATGGGTACAAGGATCGCGCCTATATGGAGATCGCGTTTCTCGCCCAGAAGATCGGGCGTAAACCCATTATCGTCCTCGACCGCTTCCATGAATTGGATCTGGCGCTGGAGGTCGCACGGGATCTCGGCATTCGCCCCCATCTGGGCATCCGCGCCAAGCTGTCCGCCAAAGGCGCGGGACGGTGGGTCGAGTCCGGCGGTGATCGAAGCAAATTCGGGCTGACTGCCGACGAAATCCTCGAGGCCGTCGCCACGCTCGAAAAGCATGAGATGCTCGACTGTCTGGAACTACTGCATTTCCATGTTGGCTCCCAAATCACCCAGATCGGCGCGATCCGGGAGGCGGTCAAAGAAGCCGCTCGCTTCTATGTGGGCCTCACCGAGATGGGTGCCCGGCTGAAATATCTCGACGTCGGCGGGGGACTCGGCGTCGACTACGATGGCTCGCAAACCAATTTCAGCTCCTCGATGAATTACAGCGAACTGGAATATACCCGCGATATCGTCACGACAATCGCCGAGGTCTGTGATGAAAAATCCGTCGAGCATCCAGACATCATCACAGAATCCGGGCGCGCGATGGTCGCCCATCATTCAGTGCTGATCTTCAATGTTCTTGGCGTGAACGAAGTCCTGCCTCGAGGAGGCGCCGAAGAACCCGCTCCCGGGGACCACCGGGTGGTCCACAGCCTCTTTCAGACCTGCCAGAGTACAACTCGCGACAACTTGATCGAATCCTTCCACGACGCCACCGCCGCAAAGGAAGAAGCCCTGACCTTGTTCAAGCTAGGCTATCTCGACCTCCGCGAACGTGGACGTAGCGAAAGGCTCTACTGGTCCTGCTGCGAGAAGATCCTGAGGTTGGCCGCGACTCTCGAGTTTATTCCCGAGGAACTCCAGGGCCTCGAGAGGGCCATGGCGGATACCTACTACGGAAACTTCTCGGTCTTTCAATCGACACCCGACCACTGGGCCGTGCGCCAGCTCTTCCCCACCATGCCCATCCATCGCCTCGATGAGGAACCGACCCGGCGTGGGGTTTTTGCGGATTTGACCTGCGACTCTGACGGGCGAATCGACGAATTCATCAATCGACAAGACGTCAAGAACGTCCTCGCACTCCACGCGCCGAACGACGCCCCCTACTATATCGGCGTATTTCTCGTAGGCGCCTACCAGGAGATTCTGGGCGACCTGCACAACCTCTTCGGGGACACCGACGCCGTCCATGTGCGCCTCGGCGAAAATGACCGGATCGAAATCGAGCACATCGTGGAAGGCGACTCGGTTGAGGAGGTCCTCGGCTACGTCCAATTCTCGCGCGCCGAACTCGTCGAGCGAGCGCGGCGGGCGATCGAGACCGCTCTGCGCAAAGGCAGCATCACCGTCGAAGAATCCGCACGACTGCGGCGACGCTATGAACAGGGTCTTTCCGGCTATACCTATCTCGATGTCGAAGATGCTCGCGAGGCCCTTCGGGTGGTGCCTCAAAAAGCCGTGAAAGCCCGATGAAGGTCCCTTCCCTTTTTGAGCGAATCCGGTCTCTCGGGGAGAGTCCGACCTCGACGGCACTTGTTCTCCTCACACTCGTGCTCCTCGATCTCGCAACGGCCAGGCCCGCGGAGACTCATGAGACCGATCGGGTCACGCCAGTGGTCACCGCCGTGGAGAAAGTGCGCGATGGCGTGGTCAACATCTCGGCCGAGAAAATCATCAAGGTTCATCGCGATCCATTTTTCGATCAGTTTTTCTCCGACTTCTTCGAAGCCCCCCACCGGCAGCGCCACCGAAAGCAAAAGAACCTGGGCTCGGGGGTGATCGTTCGCAGCAATGGCTATGTGGTCACCAATGCCCACGTTGTTGCGCGAGGCGAGAAAATCCGGGTGATCCTGTCTGATGAGCGCGAATTCCCCGCGACAGTCGTCGGCCGCGATGAAGACTCCGACCTGGCCGTCCTGAAAATCGAGGCCGAGGACTTGCCGACAATCGGTCTGGCAATCGATGCGCCGCCCTTGATCGGAGAAACCGTGATCACGATCGGTAACCCATTCGGTTTCTCGCATACGGTCACGACCGGCGTGATCAGTGCCACCGGGCGATCTCTGCGCACATCGAATCGAAACTATCTGGACTTCATCCAGACCGATGCATCGATCAACCCGGGGAACTCCGGCGGCCCCTTGCTCAACATTCGCGGCGAGTGGATCGGCATCAATACGGCAATCTACGGAGCCGCGCAGAATATCGGTTTCGCGATTCCTGCCGACCGCGCGCATCGCGTCGTGGAGCAATTGATCGAATTCGGCGAAATCCGCCGCGGCTATGTGGGCATGCATCTGCAGGAATTGACGCCGGCACTGGCCGACGCCCTCGAGATCCCCCACCAACGCGGCGTGGTGGTGCATAGCGTCGACAAGCAGAGCCCGGCAGAAGCAGCGGGCATCCGGCGTGGAGATGTCCTGATCGGAATCGAAGGGAAATCGCCTCGGGATGCGGCCGAGTTCTCCGAGCGCCTTGCCCGAGCCCATGAGGGGGAAACGCTGACCGTAACCGTCCTGCGAGACGCCGTACCGTCGCAGGTGGCCGTGAAAGCCAGCGCCACAACCGACGCCGTGGTCCAACGGACGGCGGGCCGTCGCATTGGCCTGCGGACCGGGAAACCGGGATCTCGTGGCGGCCTGCGGATTGCGAGCGTCCGGGAACGTTCACCTGCCGCCGGTGTCGGGATCCGTGCGGGAGACGTCCTTCTTGCGATCGACTCCTTGCCCACCGATGATGCAGGGAATTTCCGCAAGGCGATCCTCAAGATTCGACGCCAGAACAGCGCTCAACTGACCGTGCGCCGGGGCCGCGCGATCTACCAACTCGCGATTCGTCTGGAAAAGTAGGAAAAACCGTCATTTTGTCAGCGTAAAAAATCGATTCGATCGTTTCCCCCTTTCCGCCGATGTTGCTAGTCTTCGAGATCCAATTTCTTGAGAGCCAAAGTTTATACGGCTCACGCAACATGGAGACATCGAAATGCCACAGGGAAAGGTCAAGTGGTTCAACAACGCCAAGGGCTATGGTTTCATCGTGCAGGATGAAGGCCCCGAAGTGTTCGTCCATTACTCAGCCATCCAGGGAGATGGCTACAAGGCTCTTGCCGAAGGAGAAGAAGTGACATTCGAAATCTCCGACAGCGACAAGGGCCCTCAAGCCACAAACGTCGTCAAAGTCGACTGAACTTCGTCGGTTTTGCCGCTGGCGACTCTCGCCAACGGGTCGGATTTCATGCGATGATCAGAGGCATGGAATGCGTTCGAACGAAGATTCTTGTCGCTCTGGTCCCGGTATGGTTCGCGTGCGCCGCGACAGCGCAGGCGGGCGTGCGGGCCACCACCACGAGCACCGATGGACAAACCGGCAAACAACCGGTGCGGACAGAGCTGGAGCTATCCGGATCCCGGCTACGGATGGATGTCCAGAACCCGGGTGACGGCCGCCCACCCATCTCGATGATTTTTGATGGCGAGAAGCAAGTTCTTCTGATCGTCAATCACGCCGATCAATCGATCACGAAGCTGGATGCCGAGACCGGCAACGAGATCCGGAAACGACAGGCAGCCGCTCGCGCGCAAGTTCTCGCCCGCCTGAAAGAAATGCCTCCCGAGCAACGGGCGATGGCCGAGAAGCTGATGGCCGGCCATAGTGGCATCGGCGGTTTTCAGGATCCCGAACCGGCCCCGCCAGCACCGCCCCTCAAAGTGAAGAGCACAGGCCGCACCGACAGCGTATCCGGTCGAAGTTGCGAGATCTTCGTGGTCGACCAAGCTGGTTCGGAAACAGCGGAGATCTGTGCCCAGAAGTGGAAGGACGCCGGGATCCGCGAGACCGATCTGCGGGCACTCGAACAATTGGGCGAATTCCAGACACGGATGATCGATGAGGTCGGCGGCAGTCCGGTGGCCTCGATGCACCACCCTTTTGACCTCTTCCGCCAGGTGAAGGGGATCCCTCTACGCACCCGTCAGAAGGATGATCGCGGGGCGCTGCGCGAGACCACCTTCACCACGATTACGCAGGCCGAGGTCGCGCCCGAGAGGTTCCAACCTCCGGCGAATTATACCGCCAGAGCGTTGTTGCCCGAAGCTCCCTAGACCAATTCGGCCCGGATCGAGGAGCCCTCCACGGTGAGAAATCGGGCCGGAGCGAAAGATCCGGCCGCGAGACGATCGGCCGCAGGATCAAAGGTAATTCGGGAAAAGTCAGGAGCCAGCCCACGGCCGTCGGATTCGATATGAACCTCTTCGATCGAACCGATTCGGGAGGCCAAATGCGCCGCCAGGGCGATTTCACCAGCTTCCCGCAGGGCGGCCGCCCTTTGCTTGCGCAACGCCTTTGGTAGCGATGGCATTCGAGCGGCGGGGGTTCCGGGACGTTCCGAATAGGGAAAGACATGCAGATGGACCAAACCGCAATCCTCCACCAGGGCCAATGAGTTTTGAAACATCCGATCAGTCTCGGTCGGAAATCCGGCGATCAAATCGGCGCCGAGGGCGGCGCCGGGCCTGAGATCGCGCAATCGGCTTGCCACCGCGACCGATTCCGCTCGCGTGTGGCGTCTCTTCATCCGCTTCAGAATCATATCGTCGCCGGATTGCAGAGAGAGATGAAAGTGCGGCATGAGGCGCTCTTCCTCGGCGACCGCAAGCCACAGGTCCTCGTCGATCTCGCAGGGGTCGATCGAGGAGATCCGCAAGCGACGGAGTTCCGGCACCTCACGCAGAACTCTTCGGACCAGACCACCGAGAGTCACCTCTGCACTCAGATCCTGACCGTAGGAAGTCAGGTCCACTCCCGAGAAGACCACCTCCCCCACACCACTGCGTACAAGTTCCCGAACCTGAGCGGCGACCTCGGCGACGGGCACCGAACGGGCCGGACCGCGAGCGAAGGGAATGATGCAAAAGGTGCAGCGATGATCACATCCGTTCTGGACCTGAAGAAATGCTCGCGTGCGACTCTCGAAGCCTGGCAGAAGATGACCCGCGGTTTCGCGAACCTGCTGGATATCCGCAACCACCACGCGCGGTCTTTCAGGGTCAGGCAACCAACTCTCCGGTGCCATCTTCTCGGCATTACCCAAAACGCGAGTGACCTCGGGCATTGCCGCGAACTTCTCCGATGCGAGCTGTGCCGCGCAGCCCGTCACCACGATTGAAGCGTCCGGATTCTCCCGATGCGCGCGGCGAATCGTCTGGCGGACCTGGCGTTCGGCTTCGGCGGTCACCGCGCAACTGTTGACGATGACCAGATTCGACAGCCCCGCTGCCAGCGCATGCTGCCGCATGACCTCACTCTCGTAGGCGTTTAGCCGACAACCAAAGGTAAGGACCTCGACCGATCCCGCCTCCGGACCATCGACAAGAGCCAGCTCGGCCTCTTCGGTTCGATCAGTGCTCGATGTGGAGGGGTTCGTATCGGCCATCTTCCAGATCCCCAAAGATATCGACCACCTCGGGATGAGTGACCGGATCCCCGGTCTCGTCCATCAGGAGGTTCTGCTCGGAAACATAAGCGGTATAATGCGTCTTCTCGTTTTCCGCCAGAAGATGATAGTAGGGCTGATCTTTTCGGGGCCGGATCTTCTCGGGGATGGCCTCCCACCACTCTTCGGTATGATCGAATGTGGGATCGACATCGAAAATCACACCCCGGAAGGAAAGAAAACGGTGTCGAACGACCTCGCCAATCCGAAATTTTGCTTCGCGCTCCAGCATCCTTCCATCACGTTAGTTTCCCGAGGCTCTCGCTTCAACGCGCGGAGCAAACTTATCTCAGGAGTTTTTCGGAGAATGGGCAAGCCGGTAGACTTGGCTACGAGGCAATTCCAGCTCCAGGGCGACCGACCGGGCCGCTCGCGAGGGGCTCTCCCCTTCGGAAATCCGTTGCTGGAGCCGAAGTTCCGCCTCGGCCAGGCGATCCACGGCATCAATGGACTCCTCGGATCGGGCGATCGCAATCACGATTTCGCCACGGATCGAGGGAATCTTGCGAAAATGCGCCTCCAGCGAAACCAGCGTTCCCCGCTGAATTTCCTCATGTTTCTTGGTCAATTCGCGACCGATCACGGTCGGCCGCGGCCCGAGAATCTCGGCCAGATCCACCAAAGCTGCCGGCAGGCGCCGGGCGGTCTCGAACAGAATCAAGGTATCGGTTTCCGACCGCAGCGCCTCGATCGCATCCCGACGAGCCTTCACACGCGCCGGCAGGAAGCCCAGGAATCGAAACCGATCCGTGGGCAGACCTGACGCCGCCAGGAGCGCCAGAGGCGCCGAGGCACCGGGGACGGGTACGACCGTGACACCTTCGGCTGCCGCCAGAGCGACCAACCGAAACCCGGGGTCGGCCACCAGCGGCGTCCCGGCATCACTGACCAGAGCCAGATTCGCGCCCGACTTCACCCGCTCCAGCAATTCAGGCGCGCGCCGAGACTCGGTGGCATCGTGATAGGAAACCATCCTGGTCTTGAGCCCGAGATGCGCGAGTAATTTTCCGGTGCGCCTGGTGTCCTCGGCTGCAATCAGATCCACCTCACCCAACAATCGAGCGGCGCGTATCGTGATGTCTTCCAGATTCCCGATCGGGGTCGAGACGATATAGATCGTCCCCGGAGCGGTCATTACAGACCCCAGTCCCGCGCATAGCGGAAATCGCGATCGATTGTCCGCGCCGAGATCTTCGCAATTACCGGCAGGCGGCGCTTGAACTGTGAACGCTGCACTCGTCTGGCCACCTGATCGATGAAATCTTCCGCAAAACCGGCCTGCAGAAGTTCGGCCCGCCCATAGCGCTGATCCACCATCGCATAGAGCAGGCGGTCCACCTCGGCGTAGGAAAATCCGAGGTCGTCCTCATCGGTCTGCCCGGGGGTCAGATCGGCCGATGGTGCCTTGTCGATAATCGAATCCGGCACCTCGAGCGCCCGGGAGAGAGCCCAAACCTGTGTCTTGTAGAGATCACCGATCGGGTTGATCGCCGAGGCCATATCGCCGTGCAATGTGCCGTAGCCCAGAAGCAACTCGGTCTTGTTGCTCGTGCCAAGAACCAGTCCACCCTGGCGCGCCGAATGGTCATAGAGAATCGTCATGCGTTCCCGGGCCATCTTGTTGCCCCGTCGCATCACGTCCGCCTCGGGGAAATGAGCGAAGTAGGCGTCGATCTGCTCGGAGATATCGACGACCAGAGTCTCGATCCCCGTGACCTCCGCCAATGCCTTTGCGTCCGACAGGCTCTCCTCGCTGGAGAGTTTATAGGGCATCAAAACCCCGAGGACATTGGTCGGGCCCAGGGCGCGCGCCGCCAGAGCTGCCGAAAGCGCGGAATCCACGCCACCGGAGAGGCCGACGACCACCTTCTCGCAACCAGTTTTCCCGACCTCGTCCGCCAGAAACTTCACCAGAACCGTCTCCAGAAGCGAAAGGTTCGACGGAAGTTCGAACTCCGGACCGGCCACTGCCGCGGCGCTCATTTACGGCTCCCCAGAATACGGGCCAACTCGCGAGCGGTCAGATCGGCATCCTCGTCGCGCAGGACCGGCGCAGCGATTCGCCGCCGCCGGACAGCAGCGAGGTCAACTTCCGCGCACACCAAAGCCGTCTCGTAATACGGCGCCTTGACGAGAACCTCGCCATCGGGACCGACAATTTCCGAGCCGCCCCAGAAACCCACTCCATCTTCAAAGCCGACTCGATTGGCGTAGAAAACAAATAGGCCGTAGACCTGCGCGGTCGCCCGCGTGAACAGCTCCCAGGTCCTTGCATTTTCGTCGCTGTCCCCGTCCTCCGCCATTCCCTGGGCCGGGCTCGAGGAGGGACAGACAATCCCCAGCGCGCCATCGAGCGCGGCGAGGTAGCTGGTCGATGGGTGCCAGAAATCTTCGCAGACAAGTGTTGCGACCCGCGCGACCGAGGCATCATGCGCCGCGATTCGATTTCCCCGAGCGAAGTATCGATTCTCGTCAAACATCCCGTAGGTCGGAAGGTAGACCTTGCGGTGCACATGTCGGATCTCTCCATCCTCGAACCACACCGCGCTATTATAGAACTGAAAATCCGGAGACTCCTCCACCAGCCCGGCCACAAATGCGGTGCCTCGAGAGAGCTCCCGCAGCTCGCTGGCTACGGGACCATCCAGGCGCGTCGCCACCTCGGAGACGTCATCCTTCAAATGGTATCCCGTCAGACTCAACTCGGGGAAGACCAGGAGGTCGGCGCCGAGCGCGACAGCCTCACGCACCTGTTCCTGATAGGTCCCCAGGTTGGTCTCGACATCGGCAAGGCGCGGGCTGATCTGCGCAAGAGCGACGGTAAAGCGATCCGACATAGCTCTACCTTACCACAGGAAAACTCGACGCTCGATATCCGCTTCCGCGGCCGCGAACCCCTGATTTCCCGGATCAGCCGATGAAGAAATGAGCCGATTGATCCGCCAGATCGGCCAGAGGCGCCCAATAAATCCCCAGGATCAAAGTCGCTGCGGCCAGAATCCCGAGAAGAAGTCCGTTGTGGCGATCGGTCACGACAGGCCCCTCCCCGCCTTCTGGCTGCTCGAGGAACATCACCCTGACGATCTTCACGTAGTAGAAGAGCGACAAAACGCTGTTGAGGACACCGGCGATCGCCAAAAAGTAAAGTTCCCTCTGGATCACGGCGGCAAAGAGGTAGAATTTCCCGATGAAGCCCGCAAAGGGAGGCAAACCGGTCAAGGAAAACAAGAAAATGGCCATTGCTGCAGCCGGGAAGATCCCGCCACGCCAGGCAAGTCCCCGGAAGCTGTCGAGATCATCGCGACCACTCTGGTTGGCCACAATCATGACCACAAGGAAGGCCCCGAGATTCATCAGGTAATAAACAGTGAGGTAGAACAACATCGCACTGAGGCCGTCACCGGTCAGCACCACGAGACCCATCAAAAGATATCCTGCATGGGCCACGCTCGAGTATGCGAGCAAGCGCTTTACACTTTTGGTCTGATTCAGCGCAGCCAGATTTCCGAAGGTCATCGTCACGACCGAGATCGCCAACAGCAGGTTGGTCCAATCCACGCCTCCGACCAACTCATACACTCCGTCGCCGGCGGGAATCGCCATGGCGGTGAAGAAAAACCGGATCATCAAGGCAAAGCCCGCAGACTTCGACCCTACGGCAAGGAATGTAGCCACCGGAATCGGTGCGCCCTGGTAGATATCGGGGGCCCACATATGAAAGGGGAAAGCCGAGACCTTGTAACCAAAGCCCGCAATGGTCAGGAGCAGCGCCACGAAAAGCGGAATCGAGGATCCATCGGACGCCGCCAGCGTGTTCTGGATCGTCGCAAAGTCCAGACTGCCGGTAAGACCGTAGATCCAGCTCATCCCGTAGATCATGGTTCCGGAAGCCACGCCGCCGTAGATCAGATACTTCAGCGAAGCCTCACTCGCGCGCCGACTATGCAGCGCGTAGCCGGCCAGAACATAAGAGGCCAGGCTCAGGAACTCGAGCGCCAGATAACCCATCAGCAAATTGGTTGCCGACGCCATGAAAAGCATGCCGAGAGTCGCGGCCAACAGAATCGCAAAATACTCGCCCTGATTGACTCGGCGCACTTCCTCGGATCCCAAGGACATCCAGACAGCCGCAAACCCACAAAGCGCGAGCAGGAGCTTGAAAAACTGGCCGTACTCGTCAAACACAACCTGACGATTGAACAGGGAGTGGATATCTCCTGCCTCCGGCAAGGAGAAGGCAAGCAGGGCCACCACGAGGCCCATGGCGAACAGGGCCAGTCTGCCGACGGTCTCCTTGTTCACGACTACAAGATCGACGATGAAGAGCCCCACCACCGACAATGCCAGCGCAATTTCCGGCACGCTGTAGGCGAAACTCGCGATATTCCCTAGATCTGCCATGGAATCTTCCGGTCCAGTCCCGTCTCACACCCTAAGGGTGCGCGGTCGCGGCGGCCGATGCGCCCGCCGCCCCTCCCTGCTTCGCTGCGACAAGAACGTCATTGAGGTGGGTCAAAGAAACGTCGATCAACTCCAGAATGGGCTGCGGGTAGACACCCAGGACGATGACGATCACCGCCAGAGGTGCCAGCGTCGCGACTTCACGCAGATTGATATCCGGGAGATCCACATACTTCTCGTTGGGCGGTCCCAGATAGATTCGCTGCATCGCCCAGAGCATGTAGCCCGCGGTCAACACCACAGCACTTGCGGCAACGATGGTCAGCTTCGGATAGTTCTGCCAGCCGCCGATGAGCACCAGCACCTCGGAGACGAATGCGGACAATCCCGGCAATCCCATCGCGGCAAAGAACGCGAGAGCCGTCCAACCCGTGTAGAAGGGCATGATCTGCGCGATTCCGCCAAAGCCGTTGATCTCGCGATGATGTGCTCGGTCATAGATCACACCGACGAGCAGGAAGAGCATCGCCGTCACCGTGCCATGGTTGAACATCTGCAGGACGGCCCCATCAATACCCTGCTGGGTCAATGTCGCCATCCCGAACATCACGTAGCCCATATGGCTGATCGACGAGTAGGCGATCAGCTTTTTCAAATCGGTCTGCGCCATCGCGCAGAGGGCGCCATAAACAATGTTCCAGACACCGAGCCCGACCAGACAGACGAAGGCAAACTCGACGGTGGCCTCGGGGAACATCGGATAATTGATCCGCAGGATCCCGTAGGTTCCCATTTTCAGCAATACGCCCGCCAGGATGACCGACACGGCTGTCGGCGCCTCGACGTGCGCGTCAGGCAACCACGTATGGAAGGGGAATGCCGGTACCTTGATCGCAAACCCGATAAAGAGAGCCACCCAGGCCATTCGCTGGAACGCGATCGAGTAGGTCGGCGCGCGTTCGGCCAGGACGAGCATGTCGAAAGTATGCGGCTCTGCGTAGAAATAGAGAGCCAGCATGGCAACCATCATCAATACCGAGCCGACCATCGTGTAGATGAAGAACTTGATGGCGGCGTACTCGCGTCTCGGGCCACCCCAGATGCCGATCAGGAAATACATCGGCAAGAGCATGACTTCCCAGAAGACAAAGAAGAGGAAGAAGTCGAGGGCGCAGAACACACCCATCATCGCGGTATCGAGCAACAGGAAGAGCGCAAAATAGGCCTTCACGGCCTTGTCGATATTCCAGGAAGCCAGCAGGCAGATCGGACAGAGGAGCGCCGACAGAAGCACCATCGTGATCGAGATGCCGTCAATTCCCACAAAGTACTGGATATTGAAGGCCGGGATCCACTCGGCACGCTGCACGAACTGCATCGCGGTCGTCGTGCGATCAAAGTCCTGAAAAATACCGATTGCCAGCAATAGCGGTGGGATCGTGAACCCGATGGCCACCATCTTGATGAGCTTCTCGGCCCGCGAGGGCAAGCAAAGCAGCACCACAGCACCCAGCAAGGGTGTAAAGATCATCCATGTCAGAACGTTATCCGGCATTTTTCCTAATCCCGATCACATCAAGCGGACGAACATGACGACAACCACGCCGATCACGATCGCATAGAGATAAGAGTAGATGTGCCCTGTCTGAACAACGCGAACGCGCTCTCCGATCCAGAGGGAAACAGCTCCTACGCCATTTACCGCACCATCCACGATGTATTTATCAAACGCACCCTCAAGGGCCGATACCTGTCGCACGACCCATGCCGCGCCATTCACGATTCCATCGACGATAACCCGATCAAATGCTGCGAGAATCCCGGCAATCGCCACGGTCCCGCGGATCACGGTCGCTTCGTAAATCTCGTCCACGTAATATTTGTTGAACAGAACCTTATGCGGCACGCCGGCCAGAATTTCGCTGAACCGCTCGGGAGCAATGGCCTTTTTCTGATACATCAGCCAGGCCAGGAAAATCCCGAAAAACGCCACGGCTACCGACAGGCCCATCAGGATATATTCGAACGGATCGTGGGCGACGTGATGAGCAACCTCGGCAGCGTCATGTGCCAGGTGGCTGGCCGCTGCCGCGACACCGTGCCCCCCGCCGTGCGCTGCCACAGCGGCATGGGCGCCGTGGCCTCCGCCGGCATCGAGCACCGGCGCCAACCAGGTGGAGAAGACATGCGAACCACCAAGCGCGCCCGGCACATTGAGAAATCCGGTCAACAAAGCACCCGCGGCAAGGATCAGAAGCGGGACGGTCATCCACAGAGCCGACTCATGCGGCTCATGAGAGCCGTGATGGCCATGTTCATGGTCCTCGCCGTGCTCGTCGAGTTCTTCATGGTCCTGATGGTGCCCACCGCGATACTCGCCAAAGAACACCCTGAACACCTGACGGAACATATAGAAAGCCGTGAACCCTGCCGCGATACTGCCCAGAGCCCAGAAAATCGGTGAGCCGTGCGGGCTCGACCAGGCCTTCCAGAGGATCTCATCCTTGGAGAAGAACCCGGCAAAGGGCGGGATCCCCGACAGGGCGAGGGTCGAGACCAGGAACGTCAGATAGGTGAGCGGCATATACTTCTTCAAGCCGCCCATATTCCTCATATCCTGCTCATGATGCAGGGCGTGAATGATACTGCCCGAACCCAGAAAGAGACAGGCTTTGAAGAATGCGTGAGTGAAAAGATGGAAGACACCCGCATCATAGGCGCCCACGCCCATGGCGATGAACATGAAGCCGAGTTGCGAGACGGTCGAGTACGCCAGAACCTTCTTGATATCCCACTGCGCCACACCGATGGTGGCCGCAAATAGTGCCGTTGCCGTACCGATCGAGGCAATCACCGTCAGAGTTTCCGGAGCCATATCGAACAGGAAATTCAGCCGAGCGATCATGTAGACGCCTGCGGTAACCATGGTGGCAGCATGGATCAGGGCGGACACGGGCGTCGGTCCGGCCATGGCATCGGGCAGCCAGACATAGAGGGGGATCTGCGCGGACTTGCCGCTGGCGCCGACAAAGAGCATCAGCGTGATGAAGGTGGCGGCGCCGAGACCGAGAATGGTCTCACCCTCAAGCAGGTGCACCGAGCCTTGCAACTCGCGAAAGACCAGCGTGCCTGCCCCGTGCGCGTCGAGCAGCCAGAACAAACCGAACATGCCCAGAACGAAACCAAAGTCACCGATACGGTTGGTCACAAACGCCTTCATGGCCGCCGAAGCGTTGGCCTTTTCCTTGTACCAGAATCCGATCAGGGCATAGGAGCAAAGGCCAACGCCCTCCCAGCCTACAAAGAGCGTGAGCATGCTGTCGCCCAGAACCAGGGTCAACATCGCTCCCATGAAGAGGTTCAAATAGGCATAGAATCGCCACAGACTGGGCTCGTCATCCATGTAGCCCCAAGAAAAGAAGTGAATCAGTCCACCGATGCCGGTGATCACCAGCAGCATCACCGAAGACAGAGGGTCGACCCACCAGGCCAGATTCACCTTCAGGGAACCGACATGGATCCAGCGCGACATATCGTCGAGCAGGAACCGCTTGTCCGGATCCAGACCCAGCAACTGGGTGAAGGCCATGACCGCGAGGGCAAAACTCGCCACGACCGGCAGGCAGGCGATAAAACCGACGGCCGGTCGGCCCCAGCGCTTCTGGATATGAAAACCCAGCAACCCGTTGATCGAAGCACCGATCAGCGGAATCAGGATTATCCAGCGGAGATAGTCGACGTGTATCGGATCTGTCATGGTCGGCTCCCTCCTCAGCCCCGCAGGGTATCCGTGGCTTCGAGATCAATGGTCTCGAATTTGCGGTAGATCCCGAGCACGATCGCCAACCCGATGGCCGCCTCGGCCGCGGCCAGCATGATCACGAAAATCGAGAAGATCTGCCCGTCGATCAAGCCACCCCCGAACCGGGAAAAGGCCAGATAATTGATATTTGCCGCGTTGAGGATCAACTCGATGCCCATCAGAACACCGATCGCGTTTCGGCGCGTCAGGACGGTGAACAAGCCGCAGAGAAAGACCGCGAGACTCGTCAGCAGATAATGGTGGAGACCGATCTCCAGAACAAAGGCCGGCAACTGCATCAGTCCCTCAGCTCCTTGCGCGAAAGTACGATGGACCCGATCAGCGCGGTCAGAAGCACGAGCGAGGCGAGTTCAAACGGCAGCAGATACTTGCCCAGAAATGCCTCACCCACACTGAAGGTCGTCGGTGCGGCTTCGACCAGCGGTGCCGTAAACCAATCGCCGGAAATCACGGCGTAGGACATCGCTCCGCCTGCGGCGAGCACCAGCAATGCGGCGGGTGCCCAACCGACCGACCGGTTCGAGACATTGATGTCCGAGATCTGGTGGGTGAGCATGATCGCAAAGAGCGTCAGCACCAGAATCCCGCCCACATAGACCAAGACCTGAACGACCGCGACGAAGTCCGCCGCCAGGAAAGCATAGATGCCGGCGGCGCCAATCAGGGTACCCATCAACGCGAAGGCGGCGTACACCACATTCTGCGACAGGGCCACGCCCAGAGCACTGAGGATCGTAAAGCCGGCGATCAAATAGAATAGAGCCGCATAGATCAACGCAAGACCCCCCGCTGCGTGCGCATTTCGTAATTCAAGACCAATGCTCCCACTGCCCCTCAGCCATCCTCGGGGGTGGCAAATTCGTCCAGGTAGCGTAATCCTCGCTTGAGGATCGGACCCACCTCCGGATCCATCTCCGGCTCCTTGGACACTTTATAGGCGGACACCGGAGCCTTGACGTAGCGGCGGATCAAACTCTCGAGAGAGTAGTCCGAGCCTTCAAACTCAGGCGTGTGGTGAATTGATCCGGTCGGGCACGGCTCGGAGCAGAGCCCGCAATACATGCACTTGGCGATATCGATATCGAAGCGCTCGAGAACCATCTCCTTGGTCTCTTTGTTCTTCTTGGCCTCGATCACGATGCAATCGATCGGACATGCTCTCTCGCAGGCCAGACATCCCGTACAGATCTCGAGATCCACATCGAGAATCCCGCGATAGCGGAACGGCAGCTGATCCTGGATCGGGATATCAATGCGATCGGGATACTGAATCGTAAAGGGCTTTCGCACGAAGTGGGAAGCCGTAATGGCCATCCCCTCGAAAATCGTCGCGACGGACTCGCGAATATTTGCAAAATAACCGGCCATTAAATGATCCTAGATAAAGGGGCTGAGGTGAATTTCGGGTTTGGCACGACGGAGATGAAAGGCCACCCGGCGAAAGAAATACAGCAGGACCCCCAAACCGAGCCCGAACATCGTCAGGCTCACCAAAAGGTTCCCTTGAGGGAAAAGCACAAAGTAGAGCATCGCGCAGAGCAGGTTCACGAAGGTCATCGGAACCAGATATTTCCAGCACAGGGTCATCAGCTGGTCGACCCGCACTCGCGGCAGGGTTCCGCGAATCCACATACAGAGGAACACCAGGAAGTAGGTCTTGATAAAGAAGCTGAGGCATTGGGCCACCGCGATCACAAACCCGTTGTCGGTGAACTGCGGTACCTGCCACCCTCCGAGGAAGAGCGTCGCGCATACGGCCCCGATCACATAGAGGTTGCCCCACTCCACGAGAAAGAAGAGCAGATTGCGCAAACCGCTATATTCCGTGAAAGCGCCGGCCACCAGTTCGGACTCGGCCTCGGGCAGATCAAAAGGTGTACGGTTGCCTTCCGCCAGAAGCGACACGAAGAAAATGAAGAACGCGATCGTCAGGAACGGGTTGGCGAACATATACCAGTTCCAGGGCGCCCATCCCTGCTGCTCGATGATCCCCTGCATGCTCAGCGTGCCGGAGTAGATGACCACCGTCACCACCGCCAGGCCGGCGGGAATCTCGTAGGAGATGATCTGTGCTGCCGAGCGAATCCCGCCGAGCAGAGCCCATTTATTGTTGGACGACCAGCCCGCCATCAGGATGCCCACGACCACCAACGCGGTCGCCGCCGTAATGTAGAGGATCCCGACATTCAGATCGGCCACGATAATTCCCTGCGCGAAAGGCAATGCGGCGAAGGCCGCAAAAAAGCCCATCATCGCGAGGTAAGGCGCCGCCTTGAACAATGGCGCATCCGCCTCCTCGGGAACGAGGTCCTCTTTCATGATATTTTTCAGACCGTCCGCCAGCCATTGCAGGAACCCCTGCGGGCCAACCCGGTTTGGTCCGACGCGCGATTGGATTCTGGCCCAGACGCGACGCTCGGCCCAACTGAAGATCCCGGCATTGAGCATGATGAAGTTCAGCACCAGAAAGGCGAATAAGGCCACAACCAGGGCGTATCCCAACTCGGTCGGCAGACCGGTCAGAATTCCCCCCTGCAGCAAGCTGTCAGCAAATCCCTGCATCGTTCTTGTTGATCCTTGACTGGCCAACCGCGACTAGCGGTCGACCTCCGGCGCCACGATATCAAAACTGGCGATGACTGCGACCAGATCGGCAATCATCAAACCCTGAGACACCTCTTCGATAATCGCCATGGCAGAATAGGAACCGGTTCGGATATGGGTTCGCAACGGAAAAGCCGTTCCGTCACTGGCCACAAACCAGCCCATATCGCCGCGCGATCCCTCGACCCGGGTATAGACTTGTCCCGCAGGCGGCTTGAAAGTGCGCGCGACCTTGGCAACCACGCCTCCTTCGGGCATCCCGTCGAGTGCCTGACGCAAGATCCGGCAGCTCTGCTTGATCTCCTGCATTCGCACAAAGTAGCGGTCCCAACAGTCCCCCACGACTCCCTTGGTCCCAGTTCCAACCGGAACCTCAAAGTCGAACTCGGGATAGACCGAGTAAGGAGCATCCTTGCGAACGTCGTAGGAAACACCCGAGCCGCGCAGATTCGGCCCAACCAAATTGTAGGCAATTGCTTTTTCAGCCGAGATGGGGGCGACGTTCGACAATCGCTCCACATAGATCTTGTTGAACGAGATCAATTCATTGAACTCGTCGATCAGCGGCTCAAAGCCATCCAGGTACTTGAGAACGCGCCCGGCAAACCCGGATGGGAGGTCCCAACAAACGCCACCAATCCGCATATAGTTGAAGGTCAGACGCGCGCCGCAAAGTTCCTCGAGAAGGTCGTTGATCTTCTCGCGCTCGCGAATGCCGTGCGTAAACGGCGTAATGGCGCCGATATCCATCGCGGTCGCCCCGACCGAAAGCAGGTGGCTGGCGATCCGGCCCAACTCCGAGGCGATCACGCGGCAATACTCGCCCCGACGAGGAACTTCGACGCCACCGAGAGATTCGCAAGCCATCGCCCAGCCCTGGTTGCATTGCATCGCCGAGACGTAATCCACTCGATCGGTGTACGGCATGAAGCCGTGGTAGCCGACTTTCTCCGAGATCTTCTCGATCGAGCGGTGCAAGTACCCAATGTCGGGAATCGCCCGGCGCATCACCTCGCCGTCGGCCTTCACCACGAAGCGAAGAACTCCGTGGGTCGAGGGGTGCTGCGGACCCATATTCAGGGTCATCTCCTCGGTTTCGAGTCCCGCGGGGGTCTCGCGCTCGAGGTCCAGTTCAATCGAGGGAAGGCTCATAGTTTCAGCAGACTTTCTCGGCGTGTCGAAATCCCGTGATACTCGTCGGGCTCGACAAAGTCCTTGCGGAGCGGATGCCCCACCCAATCCTCGGGCATCAGAATGCGGCGCAAATCAGGATGGCCGACAAAACGAACACCGAGGAGATCAAAACATTCTCGCTCCAGCCAATTGGCCGCCGGCCAGACCCCGCAAGTGGTGGGCAGAAAGGGGTCGAGACGAACGGTACCCGCACAAAGTGTAAGCTGGTGGCGGTGTTGATAGGAAAAGACGTTGTAGTGGACCTGGATCTGGTTGTCGTCGGCCAGATCAACGCCCGTCAGGTTCGAGAGACAATCAAACCGCAAGTCTTCCCGATCGCGCAGAAAGGTCGATACTTCGGCAATGCGGGCCCCTTCGACCGAAACCACCGGCCATCGCTCGCTTCCGAGTTCCTCGCCGATCGCGTGATCGAATTCTGCACGCAAAATCTCGTGGATTTCCGAAGCTTCCATCTTACGCGACAGCCTCGGCGGCATCGGGCTTCTTGACCAGCCAGCGCTCCTGCTGGATCTTGTCCTGCAGCTTGAGAAGCCCCTCGGTCAGGGCTTCAGGACGGGGCGGGCAACCCGGAACGTAGACGTCGATCGGAATCACCTTGTCCACACCGTCGCAGACGGAGTAGGCCAATTGGAACAGACCGCCGCAGTTCGCACAGCTTCCCATCGAAACCGCATATTTGGGGTCAGGCATCTGCTCGTAGAGGAGCTTGGTGCGCAGCGCCATCTTCAACGTCAACGTTCCCGAGACGATCATCAGGTCGGACACGCGCGGCGTCGCCCGTGGCACCATGCCGAACCTGTCGAGGTCCGATCGCGGTCCGCCGGTCTGCATCATTTCAATCCCGCAACAGGCGAGACCGAAGAGCATGTACCAAACTGACGATTTGCGAGTCCAGTTCAACAAGTCGTCCACCTTGGTGGTGACGACGGATTCAGGAAGCGTATTGATCAACGACATGATCGATTACCTCAGACCTTCAATACCTGGTTGTTCTTCTCCGACCCGCTTGATCCATTCCAGATCCCGCTTGACCCAGACGTAAACCAATCCAAGAAAGAGAATGCCCACAAACACGAGGAGCTCGGAGAATACCAAAAGCCCCTGGCCGTTCTCGACAAAATGTCGAAACACCGTGGCGACGGGATAGACAAAGGCCACTTCGACATCAAAAATCACGAAAATCAGCGCAATGAGGTAGAAGCGGATGTTGAAATTGATCCACGCACTACCGGTCGGCGGCTCACCACATTCGTAAGTGGTCAGTTTTTGACGCTCGGGGTTCGACGGTCGCAGAAACGAGCCGAGGGTCAGCATCAGGGCAGCTGTTACAGCCCCCAACAGCAACAACACTAGAACATTGGCAAAATCGAAGTTCACAAGCGCACCTTTTCCAGAACGGCGATTGTAGTTACCACCCGGATTCCCGTGTCGTCAACGACGATCACAACTACTCCGGATGAGTCCTCCTAATACTTATCATGCGACCGCTGCAACTTGCCCTCGGCCCCACTTCCTTATCGCAGTTCACCGAAGGTCTCCACGAATTGAGCCCCCCGACTGTCCGCAGACTATTCCCTAGCGAACAACTCGCTCCGATGCTTCCCCGAAGCCAACCTTTCTGGGCCGAAAATGACGGATTCCGGACAAAGGACTCGGAAAAACTCCGCCGAAGGGTTAAACCAATCCTCGATGATGCCAACACTTCCCCGGAATCCAACTCTGACGGTTCTGCTCATCGTCCTGCTGGCGCCCAGCGCGGGAGCGCAAACCGCGGCCCAGGGCGGTGTTTCCGAGCGCTACGCCTATCAGGCGCAGACGCAATCCGCCGACTTCATGGCTGTCCCCCCCCTCGATTGGGTCGACCAGCGCACGGAAGAAATGCTGGAAACGCTCCAGAGCCGGGAGATCCGGCTCGGATTGGGACTCTCCTCGGCCTACATCTGGAACGCAAACGACCCGTTTGACGGGAAAAATACCCTGCGCCCTCTGGCCACCAATGCCAATTCGGTCGCGTTCGAAATCTTTCAGGCCGAACTGGGAATCAACCCGGACCCCGACTTCGGAGAGCTGGGCATCAATATCAAACTCGACGCCGGGCGCTTTGCTCGGCGGATCAAGGCCGATTGGAATGGGACCGGCGTGGTTCCCGACACCACGTGGGAGTACAATGACGCCGAATTTCAGGAGGCCTGGCTCGCCTTCAAGGTGAAACTCGGCAAGGGACTGCTGGTCAAGGCCGGGCGTCTGACCACCCTGCTTGGCGCCGAGGTTCTGGAACCTTGGGATAACGTCAATTTCTCCCGCTCTTTCCTTTTTGGCTACGCGATCCCGCGCACCCATACCGGCGCCTATGCGACATTTCAGGTGACCGACATGATTGCCTTGACCGGCGGCGCGGTGGTCGGCTGGAACAATGTCGAGGATAACAACAATAGCGCGAGCGCCATCGGACAACTCGCCATCCGACCCAACGAGAAGTTTCGCCTCTATATCAATGGTATTATCGGCCCCGAACAAACCTGCCTCCCCGAGCCGGGAGCGGTCGCCCCCCTGGACGGGCGCGGTTGCAACGCCAACAAGCGAGGGGTGGTGGATGTGGTGATCGGGATGACACCGCTGCCGGGCCTGAACTTCAGCCTGAACTACGATTACGGCAGCGAATCCGGTGCGAGCGTGCGAAAACCGGGAGCCCCGGCCAGCTGGTCGGGCTTCTCCGGAATCGCCAGCTACACGTCCGGGCGCTGGCAAACCGGACTTCGCGGCGAATGGTTCCAGGACGCCCAGGGCGCGCGCACCGGGGTTCCGCAGACCCTGTGGGGGGTTTCCCTGGATGCGCGCGTCTACCTTTCCGATGCTCTCTACCTGCGTGGCGAGTACCGCCATGACGAATCCGACCAGGCCGTATTTGTGGCCGACAGCGCCGGGAGATTCTTCCGGGGCCAGGACACAATCGCCATCGAAATCGGATATTCGCTCTAATTTCAGCTGCCCGGATTGAAAGCAGATCGGGCTGGAGGTACGCCACCGCCATGTCGACCGGTCGTCTCGTGATCGTTACCGGGAAAGGTGGCGTCGGAAAAACAACAGTCGCGGCCGCTCTGGGTGCGGCAACTGCTGCTGAGGGCCGCCGCGCTCTTCTCGTGGAGATCGCGCGCCCCGGCCGCCTGGCCTCGGTCCTCGAGGTGTCTGGTCTCGACCACGAACCACGCGAAATTCGGGAGCAGTTGTGGGCGGCCAAGCTCGACGAAGATCGATGCCTTCAGGCCTTGATTGAAAATCTGATTCCCGTTCGCATGCTTTCCCAGCGCCTGCTTTCGAGCCGCAGCTTTCAGGTGCTCTGCGCTGCCATTCCCGGGATCCTCGAAGCAGCCCTGCTCCACCGCGTCCGTGAATTTGTCGAAGAAAGCGGCCCGGATTATGGCGGCTTTGACCTCGTCATTCTCGACGCACCTGCCAGCGGCCACTCGGTGCCGCTGCTCGCAGCCCCCCGCAGCCTCGCCAGCCTGAGCGTTCTGGGGCCTCTGGCCGAGACCCTGCGCCGCATCGATGCTCTGATGAGCGACCCCGCACGCACCTCGGTGGGTGTGGTCGCCATTCCCGAGGACTGGGCGATCGCCGAAGCCCGTGAATTGCGGCACACACTCGAAGAATTGCATCTATCGCTGCTGCCTCCCATTCTGAACCAGGCATGGCCCCGACGCTTTACGCAGGGAGAAGAACGAGCGCTCGAGGCCGCGCGCCAGGACCAGAGCATCGATCCCGCCCTGCTGCTGGCCGGAGACCTCTTCCGCTATCACCGCCAAGGTGCCCAGGATGCCATTGGTCAACTGAAGGACAACGCCACACCAAGGCCGATCGAACTCCCCTTCCTGTTCGGCGAAGGCATGGCCCTCGGCGATCTCGGCCCCCTTCAGGTGGGCCTGCGATCCCTGGTGGATCATGCTTGAGGAGCTGCTGGACGGAACCCGGGTCGTGGTCCTGCTGGGAGCTGGAGGCGTCGGAAAGACGACCAGCGCCTCCGCATTGGCGATGGCAGCCGCTCATCAGGGACTGCGCGTCGTGGTGCTCACCGTCGACCCGGCCGCTCGCCTCAAAGATGCGCTCGAACTACCGGACGAGCCCGGATGCCTGCACCGCGTCCCCCTCCCCGAGGAGTCTCGGGGGACTCTGGATGCGATACTACTTGATGCCAAGGGACTCTTCGACGATCTGGTCCGCCGACTTTCCGGCGGAGGCTCTCTGGCCACGGCGATCCTCGAGAACCCGATCTACCGCAACGTGGCCGGCGCCTTTGCCGGCTCTGATTCCTATATGGCGCTCGAGCAACTTCTGGATATCGCCGAGGATGATCGCTTCGACCTGGTGGTCGTGGATACCCCTCCGGCCGCCCATGCGCTGGAGCTTTTTGATGCACCGGATCGCATTCTCGCCCTGCTGGAGTCCAATGCCCTCGACTACCTGAGTGAACCCCTGCGCCTGGTCGGTGCGGCCACCAGTCGAATCGCACAGGGCATTCTCACCACCCTGGTGCTCGCGCTGGAGCGAATGACCGGGATGCACCTGATGCGCGACATCTCCCAGTTGGCCTCTGATTTCGAGACCATTGCCCCGGCCTTCCGACGCCGTGCGGAGGCGATCCGTGACCTCCTCCATGGAGACGAAACCCGATTCGTTCTGGTTTCTGCCCCGGAGCCCCACATCACCTCGGAACTCCTGACATTCGCCCACGAGGTCGACCAGGCGGGCATCCCGATCGACGGAGTGATCCTCAACCGGGTCTACAGCCTTGACCATCTGGAGAAAATGGGTCCCCTCGCGCTTGAAGCGCCTGCCGGAAGCAGTCGAAAGCCGGCCGGCTGGAGTGCCGGGCTCGCACGCAAGCTGGTCCAATGCCATCGCGATCTGGAAATGATCGAAGAAGAACAGCGGGTGCGAATCGCCCAGCTCCGCGAAGGCATGCAGGCGGTCGGCACAATCCCCGAAGCACGGCTCTGGGTGGAGATCCCCACCCTCACCCCCCCGCCAACTTCCTTGCAAAGCGTCCGGGCGATCGCGTCCCTGCTCGGACAGATCCCACCCGCCACTCAGGAACCCTGACCCCGCGGCCGAGCCTGATATCCCCCCGCTCCGGCCCGGGCCGAGCGCCTAGTCGCCGGAGGCCACCGAACTTCCGGGCCGGGGCCGCTGGGTTCGTCTGGGCGCCGGCCTCTTTTTCGGAGCTCGATCCGCCAGCAGGCGGTCGACCTTGATATTGAGGTTCACCAAACTGCCCTGCAGGCTCTCGATTTGGGATTCCAGACTGGCGATATCCGCGCGCGACGGCAGGTTGAGAGCCGCGAGGACGGATTGGATATTTTTGTCGAATTGGCCCCGGGTCTCCATCGCCCGACGTAACGCCAGCGACAGAGCTTCGCCGAGTTTCGGATTCTGGAGGATTTCCTCGATCAGGCGAAGAACCTGACCCTCACCCGCGCCAAAAAGCCATCGTAAAATGCTCTCCGGCTCGTTTTCACGATCTGCCATACCCAACCTTCCCTTCGGCACTCGCCAGACGAGGCGTCTTCCCCTACAGTGTTTCCGACTGCGGGGTCAAGTTGTGGATACCTTAGCTTACGCGATGAGCCTACCGACATTATTATTCCTGATCATGCCCGGATTACCTACCGGGACCATGATCGGGACAGGGGCGTGCATGTTGATCACATTCGCCTGCCTCTGCCTTGCGTTTGCGCGGACCAATGGCAGGTCAGGCAGGGCGTGGATGCTTGGCGGCCTGTTCTTCGGGGCGTTTGCCCTCGCCGCACTCTGCCTGCGAATCGATCAGAGTCGCGACTGATCCGGAGAGTCCCCCCCGGGACCCGAAAGGGTTTCGGCGACGGCAAAGGCAATCGCCAGCCCCTCGCTGTGGGACAGCGACAAGTGGATTCGCTTGATGCCCCGACGCGCCGCGGTCGCCGCCGCAGCCCCCCGCAATGCGATGCCGGGCTGTCCGCTTTCTTCACGGCTTACTTCGATATCCAACCAGCCCGCGTCCTTGCCCCAACCAACCCCGAGAGCCTTCATCACGGCCTCCTTGGCCGCAAATCGCGCCGCATAGCTCTGGCCGCGAACACGGCCTCTGGATTCACAATAAGCCACCTCCGACGGTGAGAAGACGCGGGCCCGAAAGCGCGCGCCGCGAGGGCCATCGACCGCCCGCATGGTCCGATCTATACCGGCGAGATCGACTCCTGTGCCCACAATCATCGGATCAACACGCACCACAACTCACGCATGAGGCCACATCACAGGGCGCCGTCTGGCGCTCCTGCAGAGCCTTGCGCCATTCTGTGAGGAGATACTTCTTGGAGACATTATGATCGATAAAGTCCCAGGGAAGATCTTCCTCTGCCGAGAACCGTCTCTCGACGAACTCTGCAGGCGGCGGGCAATCGCCCAACCCTCCCGCGTGGTTTGCCTCGCGAATGACCGGCCAGAATTTCCCCGAACGCTTGTGAACTGCTTCGAGGATGACCCCCACTCGCCGATCCCCCCGGGAAAGAAGCGCCTGCCAATAGGCCTCGCGAGGCGATTCAACATCCACGGTCGCCCCCGGGATTTTCGCCGCCTCGCGCTGCAACAGGCGGGCGCGATGCCGGACTTCGCGCAGCGGCGCCATGGGCTCCCACTGCAAGGGCGTCCATGGCTTGGGCACAAAAGGATTGATCGACAGGGTGATCCGGCCAACGCCGGACAAGCGATCGCGAATCTTCTGTGCCAACTCTACCAGCGAAAGGACATCGTTATCGGTCTCGGTGGGTAGCCCGATCATCGAGTAGAGCTTCATCGCCGGGACCCCGCCTTCGGCCAATAGCGCCGCGGCACGGAGGATCTCCTCTTCGGTCAGGTTCTTGTTGATCAACCGTCGCAAGCGCTCGCTACCCGCTTCGGGCGCCACGGTAACCGACCGCGTCGAGCCCCGCCCCAGGGCGGTTGCCAGTTCAGGACTGATCATGTCGGCCTTGAGCGAGGAGGGGGAAGCACGTCCGCCGCGTTCGGCGACTTCGTGGCAGAGCGCGGCAATCCCGGGTTGGCTGGCCATTTCAGCCCCCACCAATCCGACGGAACTTGATTGCGGAAGCGCCTCATCGAGCACTTGCGCCCGCAGCGAATCCTCGCTGCGATGTCGCACCGGTCGGTACATATATCCAGCGGCACAGAACCGGCAGCCCCACTCGCATCCCCGGCTGGCCTCGACGAGGAACATATCCCCGAAAACCGCCTCCGGCGCGACCACACGCGTCGAGGTCGGGAAGGCATCGAGATCGGCGAGATAGCGGCGCTCGATCCGGGGCGCATCCTTCCGGGAGCCTTGCGGAAAGCCGACCCAATTTGCCGGAAGGTAGGCTCCCGCCACGGACTCGCTCGCCTGCGCCCAGGCATCGCGGCCGCGGTGACGGCTGCTGCGCAGAGCCTCGATCCATTCGGGCAGCATCTCTTCCGCTTCGCCGATCAGGAACACATCCACGAAGTCGGCCAGCGGCTCGGGATTGAGGAAGGTGGCAGGTCCGCCGGCGACCACCAGAGGATCGTGGCGCGTTCTATCCTCCCGCCGCAAGGCAAGCCCCGAGGCCGCCAGCATGTCCAGCACGTGAACATAGTCGGTCTCAAACGAGATCGAGAAGGCCAGAACGTCGAATTCCGACAGGGCGCGATCCGACTCGAGAGTGCGCACGCGCTGGTAGGGGCGCGCGTCCGGGAGGAAGGCTCTCTCCACCCCCATCCCCTCGCCCCCGAGCAGGCCGTAGACGGCCTGGAATCCGAGGTTCGCCATCCCCACGGGATAGCTGTTCGGATATGCGAGGCAGAAGGAAAACTCCCCCCGCGATGCGGGCCTCTTACCCAGATGTTGCTCGTCACGCAGGCGCTTGCGCGCAACTTCCTCAGCTCGAATCACTGCTACAAGGATAGCCTTCGCTGGCGCAAAAGAAACGCCCCTCGAGGAATCTTCTCGAGGGGCGCTTTTCTGCCGGCCGGAACTCGGGGGAGCTGGCCCCCGAAAGCGCTGATTACTGGGACTGTTTTCTCAAAAAAGTGGGGATATCGTATTCCGATTCATCCTCC
>CBFHUR010000030.1:33086-36814 GCA_965658895.1 Binatia bacterium | reverse complement strand
CGACGACATCGAGGTGACCTGTCAGGAAATCCTCGAAACCCGCAAACTGGGCCTATGGGGCGGAGTCCTGTTGCCGACCAGCACCGGCGAACACCCCTTCTACCACCATCCCCGCTACGAGCCGCTGTGGGAGCTCTGTGCGAAGGAGGGCATTCTCGTCCACTCGCACTCGGGCTGGTCGCCCGACTACGGCGACGTTCCCTCCGCCACCGCCATGTACATCAGCGAAGTTGCGATGTGGGCACACCGCCCGTTTACCGCGATGCTCTGGGCGGGTGCATTCGAGCGCCATCCCGACCTGCATCTGGTGCTCACGGAAACGGGCTGCTCCTGGATTCTCGAAACCTTGCGCCTCATGGAGTGGAAGGTCGACCTGCCCTTCTTCCAACACTTCAGCCAGGGGCTTTCGCTGCGCCCCACCGAGTACTTTCAGCGCCAATGTCATCTGGGCGCGTCGTTCCTCGAGCCCCACGAAGGCGCCGATCGCCACCGCATCGGTGTGAACAAACTCATGTGGGGCTCGGACTATCCGCACCTCGAAGGGACTTGGCCCAACACCATGGACGCGCTTCGCACGACGTTCGCCGAGTACCCCGAGGAGGAGACGCGAGCCATTCTCGGAGGAACCGCGGCCGGGCTCTACGGGTTTGATCGACAGCTTCTCGAATCCGTGGCGGAGCGCATCGGACCGTCGCTCGATCAGATCCAGACCGCGGCCTGAGGAGGACAGCGGGCCTGCCCCGCCCGTTACCGAAGCCCCCCCCAAACCCGGTTCAGGGGAGATGATCGTTCGAACCGGAGGCCGTATTTCCCGACCCTCCACTGACCGTCGACGACCTCCCCTCTGCCGCATTGGCCGAGCCACCACTGATCGACGAGACAATTCCTGTCGCCCGTCCATCCTCTCCACCACTTACAGACGAGTCGCGGCCGATCGCACGGTTATTCCAACCCCCACTAATCGCCGAGTAGTCACCACTTGAGATATTGTCGCGCCCCCCGCTGGCCGTAGCCCAGCGAGCTTCGGCCCGATTCAGAGACCCACCACTGACCGAGGATTTCGAGCCAGCTGCGGTATTCCCGTCACCCGCCCCCACCCAGGAAGCGACTCCCGTAGCCGAGTTAGCTTCGCCCCCGCTCACCGATGCGCTTTCGGCCGAAGCCTGATTGTAGCGACCACCACTCACAGACGAGGCGTCCGCTGTTGCCTCGTTATTGCTGCCGCCGCTGACAGCCGAATAACGACCGCCGGCCAGGTTGTTGTGACCACCGCTGACCGTGGACCAAACCTCACTGGCACGGTTGCCGCTGCCGCCACCTGCCACTGATGACGAACCTTCCGAGACGTTCTCCTGGCCGCCACCGACCAGAGCGTGCTCCCCACTGGCCACATTCTGCCGGCCGCCGACGACCACCGCGCCGGTTCCCGACGCCTCATTGTACCAACCGCCAACGATCGCGGAGATTTCTTCCCTTGCGTTATTGAATATCCCACCGACAACCGCGCTGCCGAACTCATGTGCCTCGTTCTTTTCGCCTCCGGCAAGAGCGGCCCACGGCCCGCTGGCCATGTTCGAGAAGCCTGACAGCAAGCCGCCCGCGCTGGTGTAGGAGTGATACGGTCCAATTACCAAGTTATGGGATCCCGATTTCTCGGGGTAATACGGGTCGGGTTCATCATAGCCGATGATCAGATTTCCGAGACCATTGACAGTAGGCGCGTACCTGTCGCCGTCTCCCGCAGAGGCGCCCTGACCACTGCGAATCTGGAGATTTGCTCCCTCGAGGCGCACGATATGTTCGCTTGTATCCACGGAGAGATAGTTTTCGAGAGCCGCCCCGAGGGCCAGCTGACTGGTCGTCCCGATGGAGACCTCAATCGGATCGCCGTTCTTCTTTTGCCTGCATTCGGCGCGGAGTCGAATCGGAGCCCCATCCTTGGGCGCCCCGTCCTTGCCGAGCTTTGCACACAGCTCGAGAGCCTCGGCAGGAAATGCGACGAGAAGGCCAAGCAGAATAAACGGAAGGACACGGAGAGAAAGGGACATCGGGAAGCTCCTAGTGGACGGCGGGAACGCTCGAGGCGTCACCCGCGAGCGAAGATCAAGAGACTCAAGGCAGGGAATTAGAAGGTTGCAGTTTCCCTGAACCTCCTTCAAGTCGTCAACCCCCAATCATGTCCGAGGAAAATCGAGCGCTCACGCGATAATTCAGGTCGCTTGCCAAAACCGCTTCGAATCGAAGCGCAGCTGGGATATCGAATTTCCTCCAAGCAGGAACAAGAAAGGGCGAATCATGGACGCAAAACCCAAGTTGAAGGTCTTTGGGCTTTTCCGGGAGGCTCGAGAAGTCTTCGCACGACGACCGTTCTTCTGTGCAGGCACATGGGCTGTTTTCACCGTATTCGGCCAGGGCACCAGCCTGGGCGAATACGGCGGCTCGGTGGTGATGTTGCTGATCCTGATCCTGTTGGCTTCGTGTAGCGGGGCCGTTCGCGGCGGGTACGATTTGACCATGCTGCGGCTGCTTCGTGGAGAAGACGGTGTCGTCTTCCGCGATTTATTCCAGGGCTTCGCGAAGTTTTGGAGTTTGCTGGGAGTACAACTATCGATGGGGATCGCCGTGGGCCTCGTGGCTGCACCAACCTTCATCGCGTTGATGTTCGTTTCTGATCTGCCGGGCATTGCGGGGCAATTACTGGCGGGGGTGTTGATGTCGCTCGCTGGTTTCGGGGCCGCGACGCTTCTGATCGGTTTGTCCATGGCCTTCCTCCTCGTGATGGAAGACGATTTGGTCACCTCCGACGCCCTGATGGACTCCTGGAATCTGACTGGCGGCCATCGATGGAGGATTTTTTTAATATTCCTCGTGGCGCTCTCTCTGGAAGCAGTGGTATTCGGCCTGGCAGGACTGGCCTTTACTCTACTGAGCGCCCTGATCGCCACAGAGCTCCCCGCAATCGCGCTCGGAGGAATCGTCTTCCTATTCGGATCTCTGGCAGTGGGCTCGATCAGCCAACTGGCATTGATCGGCGCGTATAGAGCCCTGCGGCAGCATCGAGACGGAGAGGAAGTTGGCGGCGTCGCATAAGGCAGTGGCGCGCCCGAGGGGCGGAGCCCACGCTCCATGCTAGGAGACCTTTTGTGTACTCAAAATTAGTCAACGCTTTTTCGGCCACACGAGCGGGCTCCTGGCTCGTCCGCAACTTTGCCACCAAAATCGACCCTATCCTCTTTCGTGCAAGCGGAGGTCGTTTCACCTCAACCGGCATTCCCACCCTGCCGATGCTGACACTCTCCGCTGTCGGCCGAAAGTCCGGCGAACTCCGGCACGTGCAACTCGCGTTCTACGAGGACGGCGAAGACTACCTCGTCGTCGCAAGTGCGATGGGCCAGGATCGACACCCGGGCTGGCGCTATAACATCGAGGCAAATCCCGCCGTCGAACTACAGGTACGCGGAGAGCGCTTTCCCGCCAATGCCCGAGTCCTCGACGAGGACGAAAAAGCCCGACTCTGGCCCGAAATCAAGAAGACAATTCCGCAGATGAACACCTACGAAAACCGCACCGAGCGCAACATATTCGTCTACCGACTCAGCCGGCGGCCAGACAACCCGGCACCCGCAGACAAAGACGCCCCAGGGCAGGATGCTGCCAGCACCCCCTAGAACCGTTACCCGTTCATGCGAGACAGCGAGGCCACCGCTCCCGGCCAAGGGGCCAGAGCC
>CBFHUR010000030.1:0-33076 GCA_965658895.1 Binatia bacterium | reverse complement strand
CGGGATGTTTACAGATACGAATTGACCCTATACTCTCGGCCTCCTGACCAAGGCCCCGAGCCTGCCAACGCGTCTTTTCTAGATTGCCAGGAGGACTCCAATGACAATGAATCCCGGACGGACGCAGCCCATCCAATGGCTACTTCGGCAGGAGCAACTGCGAAGCGGATTTTTCGCCTGCGTGCTTCTGGCGCTGGCGGCGTGCCAGGGAAGCAACCCCGGCAAATCGGCTCCGATTTCGTTCGACGACCTGCCCGGCCCCTTTGCCGTAGGCCAACGAACCGATGTGATCTATTCCGACGATACGAGAAACCGCGAAATCACTGCGACATTCTGGTACCCCACCGATGGTGAAAATCTCGGCCCCGAGGCAACGGCGAACGAAGCCCCCTTGATTGACGGCAGCCAGAAATTTCCTCTCGTGGTCTTGATTCATGGGATCGTCGACAATGCACCCGGGACCTGGCCCTACATTGCACCACATCTGGCGAGCAAGGGGTACATTATCGCGGCGCCCAGTACTGGCAGTAATTTTTCAAACATCAGCGATCTGGTGAATCACCCTGGCGACGTCAGTTTCCTGATCGACGTGGTCGCTGGAGCCAATGAACTCGAGGCGATGTTTGCCGGTCGAACAGACCTCGACAAGGTTGCCGTCGGCGGCTTCTCGTTCGGAGGCGGCGCCACCCACCTCATCGCCTATGATCCGGCCTCACAGGACCCGCGCATTCGAGCGGCGATCATCATGGCGGGCATCCCCGGCGCAGCCCCACCTCAGAATCCGGAACTGAGCTTGTTGGCCATCTACGGCACGGAGGATCCCTTGATCCCCCACCAGGTCGGGGTGGATCTTTACGAAGAGGCAAGTGCCCCAAAGTATCTGCTCACCCTGCTCGGCGGCGGCCATCTTGGGTTTACCCGCTCCGATGAAACGTTTGACGGCGCCACGATGGAGCAAAAGCGACAGGAAAAGCTGACGCGGGTTGCCGTATTTGCCTTCCTGACTTCGCTATTTGCAGATGCCGAAACCGATCAAGTCGCCGCACGCCAGTATCTGCAAATGGACTTCAACCGCGAAAACGCAGACGCAGACATCGTGTTCGATCCGAGCGGGGTCGAATAAGCTCCGGACGTTTGGATTGCGCGTACGCGAGCAGATCCGGCTCAGGAGATCACGGCGCTGCGCAAACCGGAGTCCGGGCAAGATCGTACAGCCGCCACCAGCCTTTCGGCAGCCCGCCTGGCGCCCGCGATATTTCGCGACGACGGCCCAAGTTCCAGCTCGGCAAGCGGACCGGACACATACACGCGTGGGTGCCATCGCAGTGCGGAATCCACGATCGGGTAGCCGCAGCTCGCGCACGGAAGCGAAGCAGAGGCGGCCAGTTGGTCAACCAGAGCTCCACCCGGCCGACGCGCGGCAAAACCCGTCGCCAGCAACACACGGTCGGCTTTCAATTCAGCCCCCGAGGCAAGGCGCATCGTCCGATGGGCACCATCCGCCGCCAGCTCCAGAACCTCACTCTCATGCCAGAGCAGTTCTTCGGAGGCGATCGCTCGACGCAAAGCCCGTTCGACATCCGGCGGCACCGAACCACGATGACGCGCCTCGGAGATCATCGCTCGCCGGCGGTCAACGTCGGGTTCGCGGTTGAAGCCGGCCATCAATTTCGGTCCCAGCCATCCTGGGTCGCTATCGAACTGGTGTTCGCGAAGCGCGTGACGCGAGACCAGGTGCACCTGATGTCCCTCGGCCGCAAGTCGGAGCGACACCTGGGCAGCCGAGATTCCTCCTCCGAAGACAACCACGGTCTCGGTGGCGCTGGGCCAGCCGTCGAAGCTCGGCTCGAAGACATGATGGACGCGAGCATCATCCGGGTGTGCCCACTCAGGCCATTCCGGCTGTTCACTGGCACCCATGGCAAGCACGACCTGTTGCGCCAGAATTTCTTCCCCGGTCGAGAGCGCAACGCGAACACTGTCACACTCGACCGCGCACGCCCTGGCGCGGGCTCGCAGATGCAGATCGGCGAGATCAAAATGCTCGATGATTTGTTCGCAGTGCGCGTTGAAGAGCGCCAGAGCAGGCCGATCATAGGGCGGCGCGAAGAGACCGGTCTTGCGTCTCTTGCGCTTTCCCGCAAAGCGTTGCAGTGAGGCGGCATTCAGCCCCAGATGGTGCACCGAAGGGGAGCGCAAATGACTCATCCCTGTTGTCGCTGTCGAGGTCTGCCAGCGCTCCAGCAAGCGCTCGCCGGGGTCCACGATCCGAATCTGTTCGGGATTGATATCGGTTTCACCAAGGAGACGGGCCGCAATATGCACCCCGTGGATCCCACCCCCGATGATCAGCCAATCGATGCTCATGGCATCGCGTGAAGGCGCGGACGCATCCTTCACGCCTCTTCTTCCTCCATATTGAACTCGGGGAATGGATTTTCCAGCCCTGCCCAAGCACTGCTGTCTCCGTTGGCAAGGCCCTTGTCCAGAAGACACGCATCGAGACGTGCTCGGAGCGCAGGCTCATCCATCTGCTGTCCGATAAACACCAACTGTTGCGCGCGATCGCCGAAACGGGGATGCCATCCCGGCTCCTGGTCGGGACGCTCACCGTCCGGCATCTCCCAATGCTCGCGCGGGACGGCCGCCCACCACATCCCGGCCGGATTCACGTTGCTGATGCCACCCGCCTGCGCCCATTCATACGCGACCCGGTGGTCGGCGGCGACCCAGAAAAACCCTTTCGAGCGCAGCACACCACACCAATTCGCTTCGTCGTTCAAAAAGTCCCAAAGCTTCTGGGCATCGAAAGGCTCCGGGTTTTGGTAGGTAAAGCTCGAGATCCCATACTCCTCGGTCTCAGGCGTATGCTCACCCTCCATCTCCCGAATCCAGCCCGCAGAGCTGGCCGCCTTGTCATAGTCAAACAGGCCGGTGTCGAGCACGGACTGAAGCGGCACCTCCCCACGAGTGGCGACCATGATCTGCGCACCCGGATTGAGGGCTTTGAGCATGGCCTCAACCTCGAGGGCCTGATCCTTGCTGACGAGGTCACGTTTGTTGAGCACGATCACGTCAGCGAACTCGATCTGCTCGATCAACAGGTCGGTCACGGTACGTTCATCGTCATCTCCGAGCGACTCTCCTCGCTCCTGAAGCGCTTCGGCCGCATTATAGTCTCGCAAGAAGCTTGCTGCGTCGACGACGGTGACCATCGTATCGAGCTTCGCCACCTGACTCAGACTGACCCCGTCTTCGTCCTCGAAAGTAAAGGTCTGCGCCACAGGTATCGGTTCCGAGATCCCGGTGGATTCGATCAGCAAATTGTCAAACCGACCCTCCTGGGCAAGCCGAGAGACCTCGGCGAGCAAATCGTCACGGAGGGTGCAGCAAATACACCCATTGGACATCTCGACCAGCTTTTCATCGGTCCTGCTGAGTTCCGCCCCACCTCGACCGATGAGCGCGGCATCGATATTGACCTCGCTCATATCGTTGACGATGACCGCAACCCGGCGACCCTCGCGATTATTGAGCACCTGATTGAGAAGCGTGGTTTTACCCGCCCCGAGAAATCCGGAGAGGACCGTCACCGGCAGGCGCGGTTGATTCGACGTGGTTGATTCGTTCAGCATGATCTCTTTCCTCTGCGGCCCTCATTCGGACATGGAAGATCCGAAAAGGCACTGTTCCGCTCGTTACAAGTTATATGCAACCAGATTGCAATTGCAATCCGTAGGCGACTGGTGCGACACGCGGTATTGCCCGGAATCACCGCCCCCCCCCTGACGAAAACGGCCATTCCGACGCGCCCTTGCAGGATTCAGCGGCGAGCCATTGTTGCAAGTAAGTTGCATCTATAGTCTAGTTGCATAAGGAGGTCTGACGAGCAGGATACGAGGTTTTCGCCCCCGGGCGATGGCCAAGCATCCTACCGGGAACCCGATCATCCCGAACGGCCCTCCTCACATATTCACCGAACCAAATGCCGGAGTGACCCGCTGGAATTACCCATGAACACGATTAAGCCGCCGACGCCCCAAGCGCGCTGGGCGGGAGAGAGACCCATCACGATCGCGATCGGGGCGGCCCCCCGCCCGGCCGAGCCCCCAAACCGGGGCTGTCCCGTCCGGAAGGATCTCGCCAAGGAATTTATGTTATGAAAAATGGACCTCTTTCCGAGATCTACGATGTCGTCGTCGTAGGCGGTGGCGCAGCAGGCATTGGAGTTTCCATATGCCTCCGCCATGCGGGCATCGAGAATTTCGTCGTCATCGATCGCCAAACCGTCGGCGCTTCATTCTCCTCGTGGCCGGCCGAGACCAGATTCATCACGCCCTCATTTCCGACCAACTCCGTCGGCATGCTCGATCTCAACTCCATTGCGATTGGTGTTTCGCCAGCATTCAGCCTGGAGGTGGAGCATCCCACAGGTGCTGAATACGCATCTCACCTGCGGGGTGTTGCCAAGTTCTTCGAGTTGCCCATCCAGGAAGAGACGGACGCCGAAAGCATCACCAAGGTCGGCGACGAGTTCCACATCAAGACCGCTGACGAAACGTTGCGGACCAAGCATGTCATTTGGGCCGCCGGCGAGTTTCAATATCCGCGCGTGAACGGATTTGCGGGCAGCGAACTCTGCCGGCATACCGCGACCGTCGGGAGCTACGAAAAGCTTGAGGGGGACGACTTCATCGTGGTCGGCGGCTACGAGAGCGGAGTCGATGCGGCCTACCACCTCGCTTACTGCGACAAGCGGGTTCGTCTGTTCGACAGAGGTTGCCCGTGGAAGGAAGAGACCTCCGACCCGAGTGTGGCATTGTCCACATTTTCCCTCGAACGGATGCGAGAATATCCGTTCGAGGAGCAGGTAGAGCTGTTTCCGCAAACACCCGTTCAGTCGGTAGCGCTTCGCGACGAGATGTATGAAGTCACGACCCAGGATGGCCAGAGCTTCAAATCTCCTGTCCCGCCACTGTTCGCCGGCGGCTTCGAGGGGAGCCATAAATCAATTTCGCATCTATTCGAGCAACGCGAGGATGGCTTCCCGCTCCTGAACAAACATGATGAGTCTACCATCGTGCCCGGGATGTTTCTCTGTGGGCCCGCGGTTCGCCATGAAAACCTCGTCTTTTGCTTCATCTACAAATACCGGCAACGCTTCGCGGTTGTCGCCAAGGCAATCGCCACCTCCCTGGGTCTGCCTGCAGAGGAATTGGAAGCCTATCGGCAATGGGGCATGTACCTCGATGACCTTTCCTGCTGCGGCGAGGAATGCGCGACATGCTGAGCTCGAGCAACCAACAAGCAGCACAACGAGCCATCTCTGCGCCTCCGACCAGCGGCGAGACGCAGAGACTTGCCTCCGATGCCATCCGCAAAAAGTTGGCGAGACTGCCGCGCGTGGAATGGCTCGGGCAGACAATCGCGAGCATTTGCTGGATCGCGAGCGTGCTGGCCTACGGAATCAGCTCCACAGGAGATTGGTTGCAGCTTTTCGCCGCGTCCTCCTGGCTGGTGGCCAACATCGCAGCCGAACGCCAGCAGCGCTCCGTACCCCCCGAGTCGCCATCGGCAAGACCATAACCACCGTGCAGCCCTGCACGAAACCGCAAGAAAGCCATGGTGCGGCAGGCGCTTTAGAGAGCCATGTGGGCATCCCCCACGCACCTGATCGACAGCGAATTGAGCTGGAAATTCGGGGGGAATCCAGAGTTGCGGGGGCCTCTGCCGGCAGCAATTCATACTGCCGGGGGAACCAGGCCGCAGGCTCCCATGCCACGGCAATGGCACGAGACTTGGAACAAGTTCCGTGTATGGACAACCTGCTCTCACCGGAAACCGAATGCTACCTCCTCTCGATCGACGAGCGCGACTTTGCCGATGTGGCCGCTGTGTTGGGCCTGCGGGCGCGGCCAGCTTCCTCGAATGACCAGGAACTTGTTGAGGCCTACCTCCGCGACAAGGACGATTTTTCCCAGACGCAGTTCCCCTTTTTGATCACCACGGTCCCCGATATTCTCCCGCAATAGGGCCGGTTCGGAACCCGGTCTTCCGGAATCCGACCAGAACTTGCAGGAGAGGTCCCCAACCCCGACACTGACAAGTATCGGAGCTCCTCGGAGGGGTGGTCGAGTCAGGTTTAAGGCACCGGTCTTGAAAACCGGCAGAGTGTTAAAGCTCTCGTGGGTTCGAATCCCACCCCCTCCGCTTTGGGAGCCCTGCCCAGCCCCGCCTCGAAGACCGACAAGCGTGGCTTGCCTCTTTGCGATCCGGGACCAACTACCGTAAGAAGTGTCACAGTGGATGATTCGCAGATAAAACCTCGCCCCGAAGATGAAGAGATTCTCCCGGGAGACTTGGTGGTTCTGATGTTGGAGCCGGGCCCCTTTCGGGTCCTGAGCATCCAGACACCGAACGCCGTGATTGAGGCCGACGACGGCTCGCAGCGAATCGTGCGCGAAGTCGCGATCCGCAAAATCGACGCCTCACCTCCGGTCCAGCGCTAGAAGCTGGAAACTCTTCCGCCGGAAGTTCAGCGGCCCAAACCGCAAAACCGGCGATCGATCAACGCGGGAACGCTGCCGCGACGCCCCCATCCACGGGCAACGTGGCGCCCGTAGTCGGGGTGCCACCCGCGGCAAAAAAGACGACCGCGCGCCCCACATCCGCACCGCTGATCCTGGTATGCAAAAGGTTTCGCTTGCGGTAATGCTCTTCAAGTTCGGTGGGATCCAGTCCCTTCGAGCGAGCACGGTCCTCACCGATCTCCTGCCAGAGTCCCGAGGTGGTATCGCCTTCCGAGAACACTGCGTCGGCGTTGATCATATTCACCCGAATGCCATCCGGAGCGAGTTCGATCGCGGCGACCTTGCCCAACTGGTGGCCCCCGGCCTTTGAAGCACTATACGCCCCAAAGTCGGCCCCCGGTCCAAAAACGTTCTTGGACGCATTGATGACGATATTTCCACCGGTGCGCTGGGCTCGCATAATCCGCGCGCCTTCGCGCATCGTGCGGAAATAGCCACCCAGATTCACGCTCATCACGCGCTCCCAATCCTGGCTCTGCATGTCGGCCATGGAGCTCACATGTGCGATCCCCGCATTGGGCACCACGATATCCACCCCGCCAAACCGGCGACAGGTTTCGGCAAAAGCGGCTGCGGCGGAGGCATCGTCGGTCACATCCATACGTACCGCCGCGCAAGCCGTATCGCCGACCAGATCGATCATGCGGCGATGTGCCTTGGCCAGCCCCGCCTCATCGACATCCGCCAAAACCACATGGGCTCCGGCGCGACCGAGTTCCAGCGCGATTCCCACGCCGATGGCACCAGCAGCACCCGTGACCAATGCCACCTGGCGTGCCAGAGGCTTTTCAGCAGACTTGCCAAGCTTCGCCTGCTCGAGGCTCCAATATTCCATGTCGAAGAGGTCGCCATCGGGCAATCCTTCGTAGTGCCCTACAGCGTCGCCCAAAGAGCGGATGCTCAAGGTATGCTCGGTCAGGTCCGCGGCAATCGCCGCATCGCGCGCGGTCTTGCCCGCACAAAAGATACCGACACCGGGCACCAGAACCACGCGCGGGTCTGGATCCAACGCCGTTTTCTGGACTCCCTTTTCCTGCACCTGGCGTGCAAAGTAACTGCGGTACTCGGCCCGGTAGGCCTGCACCGCCTGCCCGATCAATTCCCGCAAGCTTGCCTCATCGGCACCTTCCGGCAAGTCGAGGACCAGCGGCTGCGCTTTGGTACGGATCACATGGTCAGGGGTTAGCGGTCCGCGCCGGGAGAGATCGGCCAGCCCGTCCTCAGCCAGATGCGCCAGAATCTCGGGCGTCGCTCGCCAGTCGAGGATCATGCAACGCTGAGGTTCATCGTTCCGCTCGCCCATCGCCGCATCATCGCGAGCCAAAGCGCCGCGGAGCAAGGGGCCCAGCACGGCAGCACGTGAACTCGCCGAGGCGACCGCCTCGGGGCCGGCCGGGGCCGGCGCTGGATGCTGGCGACGTTTTTCGAGAAAACGCTCGGCTCGATCCACCAGAGCAATAGTCTTTTCGTAGCTGGCGCGTGCATCCTCATCGAAGGTGAACAATCCGTGCTTGAGGAGCACCATGCCCTCGACACCCGATCCACTCTCGGAGACTTCGGCTGCGAGTTTGGCCAGCGCAAATCCGGGCATGATGTAGGGAACCACCAGAACCTTCTCCCCCAGAGCCTCACGAACCAGAGCCTCCCCATCAGGCTGGTTGGTGAGGGCGAGGATCGCATCGGCATGCGTATGGTCGATGAAGCGATACGGCAAGAACGCATGAAGCAGTGTTTCCACGGATGGATTCGGCGAGGTCGAGTCGAAAAGGCGGATGCGCTGCTGATTGACCATCTCCTCGTCAGTCAGCCCCGCGAGAGAGCGCAACTCCAGCAGAGGTGCCATCTCCAGTGCCGGGAGCCCCGGAGGCTCGATCGAGTCCAGATCCCATCCCGAACCCTTGACGCACAAAGCCTCGATCTCGCGCCCGAGGATATCTTTTTGCAGGGTCTTTACCGAGGTATTCCCACCGCCGTGCATCACCAGATCGGTCTCTCGACCAATCAAGCGCGATGTATATACCCGCAGGGCGATATCTTCGCCCCACTCCTTATAGCGTTCGCAATACTCGCGGGCTTCCTGATCTGACCAGAGGCTCTTCATCGTCTCCCTATATAACGGAGGATCCACGAAAACGGCTAGGCCGAGATTTCACGAACGCGCGTTTAATCATCCACAAAGGGATTCCGGCCCTTTTTTGTGCGAATCCGGAGCCGAACGGGAACGCCGACCCAACCGGCCGCCTCGCGCAATCGGTGCACCAGAAACCGTTGCCAACTCTCGGGCAGTTCCTCGCTACCCGATGTAAACAGGGCCACCTCCGGCGGCGAAGTCCGCGCCTGAGTCGCATAGAGGATCCGCATCGGACGCTTGCGTGCAGATAGCGGCGGCGGATTATCATCGACCGCTGTTTCCACAAGCCGGTTCAGATCAGACGTCCCCAGACGCTTCTCGAACGCATCCAGAACCTGATTCAGAGCTCGAATCAGAGTCGGGATCCCGCGTCCGGTCTTGGCACTGATCTGGACCAACGGCACGGGTGGCCATTGGGGCAGCAGATTGGCGATCTGCTCATGACATTGCTCGGCGGAAAGCCGAGGCGTGAGGTCCATCTTGTTGACAGCGATCACCAGACCGCGCCCCTTGCGCCAGGCAAGATCCGCCAACCGCAGATCCTGATCCTTCACCCCCTCCTCCGCATCGAGCAGGAGGATCCCGACCTTGCCGCGCACCAAGGCCCGCACCGAGGCACTTGCCGCATAGCCCTCGATGTCTTCGTCGATACGCGCCTTGCGCCGCAGACCTGCGGTGTCGACAAACCGGTAGGAGCGATCATCGACAGTCACCACGGTATCGATCGCGTCCCGAGTGGTACCGGCAACATTATCCACCAGGGAACGCTCAAACCCGGCCAGATGATTCAGCAGCGACGACTTGCCGACGTTGGGCCGACCGATCAGGGCCACCTGAGGCAGTCGCTCTCCCGCGGCTTCCTCATCATCGGAGTCTTTTCCGAATCCCGCCTCGGTAAAGATCTCCTCGATTGCCTCCCAAAGCTCGTGAATGCCGCGGCCGTGAGCCGCCGACATTCCGATGACCCGATCCATGCCCAGTTCGGCAAAATCCCAAACCCGCGGACTGTGCCCGCCCCCATCGACCTTGTTGACACCCAGAATCACCGGGAGGCCCAGTTGGCGGATCTTGTCGGCGACCTCGCGATCTGCCGGCGCCACGCCAGCGGCACCGTCGACCAGGTAGATCACCACATCCGCCTCACCCAGAACCTCGAGACTGCGGGCTTCGACCCGCTTGCCCAATGAGCCGTCAATGCCGCCCTGCTCGATTCCCCCCGTATCGACCATCTCATAGTCATGGCCTTCACGTTCGAAAAACGCGCGATTCTCATCCCGGGTCACGCCGGCGGTCTCGTGCACGATCGCATGGCGTCGACCGAGCAGTCGGTTGAAGAGGGTGGATTTCCCCGCGTTCGGCCGCCCGGCTATGGCCACGACAAAGGGGCGCGTGCTCATAGACCCAACTCCGAGAGACTTCGGGGTCGGGCAAACCAGCCAGCATCCACTTTTACGTGCAATCCGAGATAGGCGCGCACGCCTAAAAATTGCTCGATGTCCTTGCGTGCCCGTTGGCCTACTCGCTTGATCCGGGAACCTTTATCCCCAAGGACAATCGCCCTTTGCGTCGGGCGAGCTACGACAATCTGCGCTTCGATCACCACCAGATCCTTACCCTTTCGCTCCTCGAAGGAGTCGATCCGAACGGCAGTCTGGTATGGGACTTCTTGATGGGTCTCGAGCAACAATTGTTCGCGAACCATCTCTGCCACAAAAAACTTTTCAGGCAGATCCGTCTGAAAATCTGCCGGAAACAAGGGAGGCGATTCCGGGAGAACCCGTTCGATGGTATCCAGCAGGTCCTCGAGATTCTCCCCGGTCAGGGCCGAAACCGGAACCACATGGCGGTCCGGGACAATCTCTCCGAGTTCCTGCAACAGCGGCAGGAGCCGGGCACGCTTGATCTGATCCATCTTGTTGAGCGCTACGACCACGGGACGCTTGTCGCCGGCAAGATGTGGCAAGGCTTTTTTGTCTTCCGCCTTCAGACCGGCTTCGGCATCCACCACCCATAAAACCACGTCGGCATCTGCGAGACTCTGATTGGCGACCTTGATCATGCGCTCGCCCAGGAGATTCTGTGCATCGTGCATGCCTGGTGTATCCACAAAGATAAATTGCGTCGCGCCGCGACTCTCGACACCGAGAATTCGGTGTCGCGTCGTCTGTGGCTTGGGCGTAACGATCGCGAGCTTGCGCTTCAGGAGCCGATTGAGGAGCGTCGACTTGCCTGCATTTGTCCGACCCACCAAGGCAATAAAGCCCGATCTCGAGGCAGGACTACTCACGACTCTTCTCCCACGCTCTGACGAGCCAGTTCCTGAAGTGCCTCACGGGCAGCTGCCTGCTCTGCACTTTTCTTGCTCGAACGGCGCCCTCGACCAAGAATCTTGCCCTCGACCCGGACGATCACTTCAAATTCCTTGGCATGGTCGGGGCCGTGCGAGCGTAAAAGTTCGTAATCCGGAGTTTCCTGAAAGACTCTTTGGGTCAATTCCTGAAGGTGCGTCTTGGCCTCGGCCCCGCCATCGCCGAGAGGCTCGCGAATCGCATCTGCGAAGGCACGCTCCAAAATGGCAAAGGCCGCCTGAAACCCACCATCGCGATATACCGCGCCGACCAATGCCTCGTAGGCGTCCGAAAGAATCGAGTTCTTGTCGCGCCCGCCGGTCTTTTCTTCTCCACGGCCCAGCTTGAGGTATTGACCAAGGTCGATCGCTCGAGCCTGATCCGCCAGGGAGCGTTCATTGACAAGCCCCGCTCGTCGTCGGGAAAGGCGCCCCTCGTCGGCATCAGACCACTGCTGCTGGAGCAGATCGCCCACAACCAGGCCCACCACCGCGTCGCCGAGAAACTCCAGCCGTTCATTATCCGAACCCGCCCCGGCCGTGGTCGAACTATGCACCAACGCCTCGCGCAGCCAGCCCCGGTCCGAGAACCCGTATCCAATGGCCGACTCCAGTGCCGCCATCTGCTCCCCGTCGCTGCTCACGACGAGGCAATCCAGCCGCCACCAAGCACCCGCGAACCCTGGTACCAGACAGCCGCCTGCCCGGGCGTAATTCCTCGAACCGGCTCAACCAACTCCACGCGAACGCCGGTGGGTTCCGGAATCAAACGGCAGGGCTCGGGGTCATGCCGATGACGCAGTCGCACCTCGGCATCCCCCTCATATTCATGGCCCGTCCAACGAACGCCATCGACGAAAAGCTGCTCGCGGAACAAGGCATCTCCGGAGCCCAGACGAACTTCACCTTTCTCGGCATCGATCGCAGTCACGTATTGCTTCTCGGCCGCGCCGCCGGGAAGGCCCTTGCGTTGGCCGATGGTGAATCGATGCACGCCGGCGTGTTCTCCCACCGACTCGCCCGCCTCGTTCACGATCGCCCCCGGGCGAAGCTGGTCATGAGCGGCTCGCTCCTCGACCACCTCGGCATAGGAACGCCCCGAGACAAAACAAATATCCTGACTCTCCGGCTTGTTTGCGACCGGCAAGGAAAGTCCTTCGGCAAGCCGACGAACATCGTCCTTGGCCAAAGCACCCACCGGGAATAGCGTGCGGTCGAGTTCTTCTCCCTGCAGGGTGAAGAGAAAATAACTCTGGTCTTTCGAGGGATCCTCCCCGGTGTGCAATTCAAGACCGCCGCGACCCTGCAAGATCCGACAATAATGTCCGGTAGCGACAGCCTCCGCTCCGGCCGTGCGGGCATAGTCCCAGAACGCATCAAACTTCACATCACGGTTACACAGCGTACACGGGTTCGGCGTCCGGCCCGCCAGATAGGTCTCGACAAATGGCGTCATCACCTTGGCGTCGAAGACATCGCGCAGATCCACGATATAATGCGGTACGTTCAGGAGCGCCGCCACCCGACGCGCGTCATCAAAATCATCGAGGGAACAGCATCCGGAATGGCCCTCCGCACGTGCACCGGAACTCCCCAAACGCATCGAGACACCCACCACTTCAAAGCCGGCTGCCGCCAGCAATGCGGTAGCGACCGAACTATCCACGCCGCCCGACATGGCTGACACAATCCGGGTTCCGGGTGCAAAGCGGGCCAGAAGGTCGTCTTTCCAATCCGAACTTCCGAGGATTTCATCAATAACCGCCGCAGATTCAATCGGTGTCATGGCTGGCCCTCCCTCCGGCGCGCGTCGGCCACCACCCCACAAATCGCCCTGCCAGCCTGGTCGATTGCATCATCGTCCAGGTCACTTCCGAGGGAGAAACGCAGGACACTGCGTGCGGCGTCATCATCATACCCCAAAGCTCTTAACACATGAGATGGCTCAGGCGCCCCCGCCGCGCACGCCGACCCCGTGGAGGCCGCCACACCAACGGCGTCGAGAGCCACAAGAAGTGCATCGCCCCGCAATCCACGGAAACCCACCGACAAAGTCCCCGGCAGAGAAGGCTCCTCGTCGTAGCGATCTACCGGCCCGCAGGCAGGAGAAAGGTGCGACCAGAGCCGTTCCCGCAGAGAACGAACACGGTGCACCCGAGCTTCGCGATCCTGTCGAGCCAGCTTGGCAGCCACCCCAAATCCGATAATCCCGAGAAGATTTTCGGTCCCCGCCCGACGCTCGCGCTCCTGCGGTCCACCATGGACCAAGGGCGTCAGCGTGACATCGCGCCGGACAAAAAGTGCTCCGATCCCGGGAGGTGCTCCGAGTTTATGACCCGAAAGGGTGAGCAGATCGACCGGCACCGCGCCCACATCCAGATCCTCAACCCCGACCACCTGAACCGCATCGGTATGCAGCAGGGGCCGCTCGGAGGCCGGCAACTCGGCCAGCGCTGCCGCAACCTCGGCCACAGGCTGCAGGACACCGATCTCTCCGTTGCCCCAGCCGAGCGTCAGCAATCGCCCGCCGGCCACTGCCTGCGCGACCGCGTCCGGTGATACCCGACCATGCGCATCGACACCCAACCAATGCGTGGTCGCACCGAGCCGTGCAGCGGCCTCCAGAGAAGCAAGCACCGATGCGTGTTCGATCGGCGTGCTGAACAATCGATCACCCGACCGTGCGACGCCCAGCACCGCCAGGCTATTTGCCTCACTTCCGGAACCGGTGAACACGATCTCCCCGGGTGCCGCTCGCAGCAGCCCGGCGACTTCATCGCGAGCGGCCTCCATCGCATCTCGAGCGCGACGCCCTGCCGCGTGCAAACTCGACGGATTGGCAACCGGTTCCTGGAGCCATTCGGTGATCGCAGCGGCGACCTCCGCCCGGATACGCCCCCCGGCATTGTGGTCGAGATACATATTCAGCGTTCGCGCTCAGGTTTGCCGAGCTTATCCGCGCTGAGGTCTGTCTCGTCGGGATTCACCGGGGCCTCGACGGCACTTCCACTTTCGAGATGGGCGACTCTTTCGCGCAACTCCGTCAGAGCACGCACCACGGGGTCAGGCAGAGCCCCATGATCCAGGGTCAACATCGGCGCACCCGCATCCGAGTGCTCGCCCGATTCCGTGACCACCCGCCCCGGCACCCCGACAACCGTCGCATGGGCCGGCACCGAAGCCACCACAACGCTCCCGGCGCCCACCCGACTATGTCGTCCGATGGTTACGGGTCCCAGAACCGCGGCTCCAAGCCCGACAACCACGAAATCCTCGATGGTCGGGTGTCGCTTCCCCTTGCCCAGACTGGTGCCCCCGAGACTCACGCCCTGATAGATCACCACATCGTCTCCGATGATCGTCGTCTCGCCGATCACGACCCCCATTCCATGGTCGATGAAACAACGGGAACCGATGGTGGCACCCGGATGGATCTCGACCCCGGTGAGGAAACGCGAGATCGCCCCGACCATGCGTGCGGTCAAGCGAAAGCCGCGCACCCAGAGCGCATGCGCGAGCCGATGCCACCAGAGAGCATGAATCCCCGGATAAAAGAGCAGGACTTCCAAAACCGTCCGGGCGGCGGGATCCCGCTCGAAGGCGATCCGCACATCCTCCCGGGCGCGCTGAAAGAAGTTCATCAGCGACGCTTCTTCCCACGCGAAGCCGCGGATCGGCGAGCCGGCTTCCGCTTCCCGTCCTGATACAATTTGAAGTCGATCGCATCGACGAGAGCAAGCCAGCTGGCCTCGATCACATTGTGGGAAACACCGACTGTCGTCCAGTGGGCATGTTCATCCGAGGACTCGACCAGAACACGGACCACGGCCTGCGTGCCCTCGCCTTCTTCGAGAACCCGGACCTTGTAGTCGACCAGGCGCATCTCTTCGATTGCAGGATAGAATCCGATCAAGGCTTTGCGCAATGCACCATCCAGCGCATTGACCGGCCCGTTGCCGACCGACGCGGTATGGGCCACGCTTCCGTCGGGGGCCTTGACCATGACGGTGGCCTCCGAGACGGGCGCCTCTTCTTCGTTCCGCTTCTCGTCGATCACCCGAAAGCCAAGCAACTCGAAGTGCCGCAGTTTTGCACCCTTGATTGCTTTTTGCAGAAGCAACTCGAAAGACGCATCGGCACCCTCGAACTGATAGCCACGATGCTCCAGAGCCTTCAACTCGTGAAGGAGTTCCTTGGCCTTCGGCTCAATCACCTTCTGCGAGATTCCGAATTCCTTCGCCTTGGAAAGCAGATTCGAGCGCCCCGCCTGATCCGAGACCAGAATTCGCTGATGATTTCCGACGGTTTCGGGGGCAATATGCTCGTAGGTCTCGGCATTCTTACGCACCGCCGAGACGTGCAGCCCCCCCTTATGCGCAAAGGCACTCTGCCCCACATACGCCTGTTGCTTGGCCGGCTCACGATTCGCCATCTCATCCACGAAATGCGCCAACTCGGTCAGTGCCGTCATCTGCTTTTTGCGCACCAGAGAATAGCCCAGCTTGAGCTGCAAGTTCGGAATCACGGAAATCAGGTTTGCATTCCCGCAACGCTCGCCAATCCCGTTGATGGTGCCTTGGACCTGCAGGCATCCGGCCTCGACAGCCGTGATCGAATTGGCAACCGCCATCTCGCTATCATTGTGACAATGAATACCCAGCGGAATATCGATGGCGGCCGCAGCTGCAGCCACGCCCTGCTCGATATCCACCGGCATGCTGCCGCCGTTTGTATCGCATAGGCAGACAAGCGAGGCGCCACCCGCGGCGGCTGCCCGCAAGCATGCCAGCGAGTATTCCGGGTTCGCCTTCCAGCCATCGAAAAAGTGCTCGGCATCGAGGATCACTTCGTCGAAACTCTTGTTCAGGTACGCGACTGAATCCTCGATGATCTCCAGATTCGCTGCCTGCGAAATCCGGAGGGCATCGCGCACGTGGAGGTCCCAGGTCTTCCCGACGATCACCGCCACCGGAGCGCCGGTCTTTTTCAGAAGCTCGAGGTTCTCATCCTTGGCTGCCGCGACGTTCGCGCGACGCGTCGAGCCGAAGGCCGTGATCTTGGCATTCTTGAGGCCAAGAGCCAGCGCGGGTTTGAAGAAGGCTGCGTCACGGGGGTTCGATCCCGGATACCCGCCCTCGATATAATCAACACCGAAGTCATCGAGCCGCTCGGTGATTGCCAGCTTGGCCTCCACCGTCAGGGCCACTTCCTCGCCCTGACAACCGTCACGCAAAGTTGTGTCGTATACCTGAATCCTCTTCATGAGGCGCTTTCTTTCTCGACCAATTCGGCGTGCAGGGCGCGCACGGCCAACTCGGCATATTTTTCGTCGATCACCAGCGAGACCTTGATCTCGGAGGTGGAGATCATCTGGATATTGATTCCCTCTCGGGAAAGAGTCTCGAAAATTCGAGCCGCGACCCCGGCATGACTGCGCATACCCAGCCCGACTACCGAAACCTTGACGATCCCGGCCTCGCCTCGAACTTCGCCGGCACCGATCTCGGCGCCAATCTTCGAGACCAACGCAAGGGCGTCTTCCAATTCGGCACGCGGGAGCGAGAAGGTCACATCCGTATGTCCGTCAGCGCCACCATTCTGGATAATCATGTCCACAATGATGCCGCCGGCGGCGATCGGCGAGAAAATCTTTTCCGCCAAGCCAGGCCTATCCGGCACCGAGGCCAGCGTAATCTTTGCCTGGTCCCTGTCGAGGGCAACTCCGGACACGAGAACATCTTCCATGCGAGCCTCCTCCGGCACGACAAAGGTACCGGGCTCTTCATTGAAACTGGATCGAACGTGCAAACGCACGTCGTAACGTTTGGCAAACTCCACCGAGCGAATCTGCAGCACCTTGGCTCCCAGACTGGCGAGTTCCAGCATCTCTTCCTGACTGATGCGCTCGAGCTTGCGTGCGTGCGGCACAATACGGGGATCGGTCGTATAGACGCCATCGACGTCGGTGAAAATCTCGCAGACATCGGCTTCGATCGCGGCCGCAATGGCCACGGCACTGGTGTCCGATCCACCACGACCGAGAGTGGTGATATTACCGGCGGCATCACACCCCTGAAAACCCGCCACCACCGCAACCTGGCCGTTTCCCACCACTTCCAGCAAGCGCTCGGCGTCGATTGAACGAATTCTGGCGCGACCATGAGCCTCGTCGGTCTCCACACGAATTTGGTGCCCGAGAAAAGATCGCGCAGGCACCCCTTCGGTCTCAATGGCGATCGAGAGCAATGCGGACGAGACCTGCTCGCCACTGGCAACCACAACATCAGACTCTCGTCGCGAGGGCTTGGAGGATAATTCGGACACCAGCCCAAGCAGCCGATTGGTTTCGCCGGACATGGCCGAAACCACAACAACCACACGGTCTCCACCGCGAGCACGGGCGGCCACCCGGCGAGCCACGGCCTGAATTCGCTCGATCGAACCCACCGAGGTCCCGCCGAACTTCTGCACCACAAGCTGGCCGCTCATGAGGCGCTCCTGCTGGCAAACGCACCAAGCGCTTCTTCGGCCTGAGCCCCGCGTGCACGGAACTCCAGGACCCGAACGTCCTCGGCATCGCCATAATCGAGCAAGACTTCGACCGACTCCGGGGGGCGCTCTTCTGCGAGTCGCTCGAACCATTCCACAACGGCAATCCCGTCGCCGTCGAGGATTTCCGCAAGCCAATCGGCGTCCGGCAGCATCTCTTCGTGCCGATACAGGTCGAGATGGGTCACGTTCGGCCGGCCCTCATACTCGGCGGCGGTCAGAAATGTCGGGCTATGCACCACGCCTTCCGCCACGCCGCAACCGCGTGCGATGCCGCGAACAAAGGCGGTCTTGCCGGCGCCCAGAGGCCCCGTCAGGCCCACAATGGCGCCCGGTTGCAGGGCCGAGGCCAGAGTTTCCCCCAGCGATTCGGTCTCCTGCTCGGATCGAGTGACCAGTCTCACGGGGAAAAACCTTAGCAATTTCCGTCGATCAGTGCATCGAAAAGGTATCGGGGCGGGTGCGGCCTATTTCAACAAGCGTGGGGCGTCGGTGGCGGCGCGAAGCCTGCGACGGGCGCCGGGCAAACCATTTGCCAAATCCGTAGCCAAAAGCCCGGCATCGCCCATTTCGCAAGCCAGACTGTCCCCGGCCGCGCCATGCAGAAAAGCCCCCAGACGCGCGGCCGAGAGCGCATCGAGCCCCTGCGCCAAAAGCGATCCGATCAACCCGGCCAGCACATCCCCGGTGCCTCCGGTCGCAAGAATCGGCCCACCGGTGGTGTTGAGAAAAAGCCCCCCGGCAGGGTCGGCCACGATCGTACCCGCCCCTTTCAGCACCACGACCGCCCCGGAACGCGCCGCCAGCCAGGACGCATAGGCCTCCCGATCGGCCTGAATCTCGGCCACCGAGACCTCGCAGAGCCGCGCCATTTCCCCCGGATGCGGCGTCAGGACAACCTCGCGCTCTCCATGGAAACGAGTGTCCTTCATCGGCCCCATCGAATTGAGACCGTCGGCATCCACCACTAATGGCCCGCGAGCGTGATGCAGAAACCAACGGCAAAGGCGGCGCTCCTCGGCAGCTATGCCCAAGCCCGGTCCCAAAACAACGGCATCGATACCCGATAGTCTCGCGCGCCAACCCGGGTCCGAAAAGGGCTCCCGTCCAAAGGGCATCGCTTCGGGCAACGCAGCCGCGGCAGCCGAAAGGAATCCGTTTGGCATGGCCAGACTCACCAGGCCCGCCCCGCCGCGCAAGGCACCCCGCGCGCAAAGAATCCCGGCGCCCGGAAAGCTTGCACTGCTGCCGACAACCAGGACATGGCCCGTGCGTCCCTTATGAGCATCGGCTGCACGTCGGGGCAAAAGCGCACCAACCTCGTGAGGCGCATTCCAGCGCAATTCGGACGCATGGCCCTGCCAGGCCTCCTCGGTGATTCCAATCTCCAAAAGCCGCAATTCGCCGACGCGGGAAGCCACCGCGCGGCTTACCAAACCGCGCTTCATCGCTCCGAGACATAGGGTCAGATCGGCCCGCACGGCAACACCATGCACGACGCCCAGATCACCATCGACCCCGGAAGGAAGATCTACGGAAACCACCGCGGGGGAACCCTCCCCCTCTTGTGAAGCCGCATTCAATCGCTCGATCGCCGCGGCCATGACGGCCCGCACCGGCTCCCTGACCCCGGTTCCAAGAAGGCAATCGACCGCCACCGTCGCGCGTGCCAGCGCAGGCGCAAAGACCTCGCAGACAGCCGCGAAATCGGTCACGCTGACGACTGCGCCACCAGCGTCCTCCCATGCGCGCTTCTTGGCCGCCGCAGCCCCCTTGTAGCGCTCGACAGGTGCAAAGCTGAGCACCTCAACCGAGACACCGGCGGCTCGCAAACTGCGCGCAATCACAAAGCCATCGCCGCCATTATTGCCGGGGCCACAGAGAACCAGAACCTTGTGCAGGTTCTCCGCCCAGAATTTCTGCAAGTCGGCAGAAACCGCCTGGCCGGCAGCTTCCATGAGTTCCTCTTCCGAAATCCGGGAGGAGGAATTCTCCGGATGCATCGTGCGGGCCTCAAGGCCGCGCATTTCCTCTGTGGTCACCAGGAACACAGAGGCACCTCTAGCCTGAGAACCCTTGGCGGGAAAGCCGAAACCTGCCGCCCTCAGCCCGCGGCAACTTCCGAATCGCGGATCGCCGAGGCGATCGATTCGGCATGCGTCTGGACGTCTTGTTCGTTTTGCCCCTCGACCATCACGCGAATCAGAGGTTCGGTCCCCGAGGCGCGTACCAGGACCCGACCTTGATCACCCAGCGTGCTCTCCACGTCCGCGATCGCCGAGGCCACCTGCGGCACCTGCGTGACATCCCGCCGTTCCTGAACCCGAATATTCACCAAGACCTGAGGGTAATGCTGCATCCCTCCGGCAAGCTCGGAGAGCGGCCGTCCACTCTCCACCATCACCGCGAGGATTCCGAGCGCGCTGACCAGACCGTCGCCGGTGCTGTTGTGCTCGAGGAAGATAATATGACCCGATTGCTCGCCGCCCAAATTGTAATCGCCGCGAACCATCTCCTCGACCACATAGCGATCGCCCACAGGTGTGCGCAGCAGCTGCAGCCCTTGCTCGCGGAGGAATACTTCCAAACCCAGATTCGACATCACCGTTGAAACAACGGCATCATTTTTCAGTCGGCCATCCGACTTCCACGAACGTGCCGCGATCGCCAGGATCTGGTCTCCGTCGACCAGCTCGCCTTTCTCATCGACCAACAGGCAACGATCGGCATCGCCATCCAGGGCAATCCCGATATCGGCGCCTTCAGCGACCACTCGCGCCTTGAGGTTCTCCGGATGCAGAGCGCCACAATCCTCATTGATATTCTCGCCGTTGGGATCGCAGCCGATGGCAATCACGGTGGCGCCCAGTTCTTCGAGGGCCTCGGGAGCAACACGATAGCCGGCCCCATTGGCCGCATCCACGACTATCCGCATGCCGTCGAGCGTGCGGTGCCGGGGAAAGGAGTTCTTGGCAAAGACATTGTAGCGGCCCAGCGCGTCCTCGAGGCGAAATGCTTTCCCGATCGCTTCGGCGGTCGGCCGCAAATGATCAATTGTATCTTCGAAAACCAGGCTCTGAATTTCGTCTTCGACCTCATCCGGAAGCTTGAAGCCATCCTGCGCGAAGAACTTGATTCCATTGTCCTGAAAGGGATTATGCGATGCGGAAATCACCACACCCGCATCCGCGCGCATGCTGCGCGTCAGAAAAGCGATCCCGGGCGTTGGCAAGGGCCCCACCAGAACGACATCCACGCCCATCGAGCATACCCCGGCGGCCAGCGCCTGCTCGAGCATATAGCCCGAAAGGCGGGTATCCTTCCCGATCAAAACCTTGTGCCGACGGGCGCTACGTCGAAAAACATGGGCGATCGCCCGGCCGAGGCGAAGGGCGACCTCACAGGTCATCGGGTGGGTGTTGGCCACACCGCGCACACCGTCGGTGCCAAATAGACGTTTGGGGGCGTCGCTACTCATTACTCTGACTCCATGGGTATTTTTTCGGATTCGGGCTGCGGACCCATCTGATTATCGACCGTTTCCTCGGCAAGCCGTAGTTCGACCTCTGCCGGTTCGATGCGTACCACATCGAACCCCGGCGGGAGAGCCACAACCGGCACGAGAGAAGCCGGCCCTGGCGTCGGTACATCCGTGGCATCCACGGTGATCGCGCTGGGATTCAGCTCCAGCTCTCCGATTTCGGCAGCCGGACCGCGCACCTCGATCGATACGCTATCGGGGACGACAAGCCACGGCGCCCGCGCATTGCGTATAGCAATTGGCACATCCGTAAAGGAGCGCTGGGCCAACTGCCTGTCGATGACCAGCTGAACCACCACATCCTGGCTCCGCAGCTCCACCATACCGGGTGGATCCTGCAACCGCGCCATCAGCTCGTTCACACCCGCATCCATGTCCTTCAGGTCGACCCTCTGGGTGGCCACCTCGGCGATCGCAGCCAATTGGCCGTTTGGACCTTCGATCTCCACCTCGGCGGGTAGCAGAACCGCCTCGACCAGTTCGAGTCCGCCACGAAGCTCCCCGGTCGTCATCAATGCAATCGGGACCGTCCGACGCCCCACCGCGTCGATATCCAGACTGATCCGCGAAGGCGTGACGCGCGTCACGTCGACGTTCCGGGGTAGCGGCAGATCCGAGGCAACCAGCGAATAGGTGACCCGCCCGGTGCGGACACCCGAGAGATCCAGTTGGGTTGCCATCCGGTCGGTATCGATACTCGAGAGCAACAGCCCGGACCCACGCAGACGGAGCTGCGCATATGCCGGAACTGTATTGGTAATCATCTTGCCTGCAGGCAAATTCACCAGATCAATCCGCAAGCGTACGGTCCTCTCACTGGCTCGCTCGCCCAGATTCACCGAAAGCCAAAGGGCGACCGCCACCAGCAGGGCCAAAGCCCAGGCACCCACCTGACGCATGCTGGAATTGGTCGAACTACGTTCCGACGAACCGCGGAGACCGCTCATGAGGACACCGCCTGCTCAAGAGCCGAACGCAAACCGGCAGCATCTACCGACTTCACCATGCGGCCCTCATGGACCAGCGAGATCTGCCCCTCTTCTTCCGAGATCACGACCACCACCGCATCGGACTCCTCGGTCACGCCGATCGCCGCCCGGTGCCGACTACCCAGAGACTTGCTTACCGCCGGACTGCCGGTAAGCGGCAGAAAACAACCGGCAGCCACAATGCGACCGTCGCGAATGATAACAGCTCCATCATGGATCGGTGATTGTGGCAGAAAGATGGAGACGAGAAGCTCCCGGGTAACGCGCGCATCGACGCGCGTCCCTGCATCCAGATATTCGTTGAGCTGCACGCGGCGCTCCAGCACCAGCAATGCACCCACCCGACGTGCCGCCAACATGGTGGCGGTGCGGACGATTTCTTCGAGAAGTTCGCTTTGCTGTTTGCGACTTCCGGCAAAAACCCGCCAACGGCCGACCTGAGTCAGGGCGCGCCGAATATCACTCTGGAACAGGACGACGAGAATCAAGATGGCCGACGACAACAGGGTGCTGAGAATCCAGGAGAGCGTATAAAGCTCGAAATACTGGGCGGTCCAATACAGCACTCCGACCGCCAGCAATCCATAAACCATCTGGACGGCGCGCGTGCCGCGAATCAACCCGATCAGCCAATAGAGCAGCACCGTGATGATCAGAACGTCGGCCAGGTCGGCCAGACGAAGATTACTGATCAGATCGTTCACCGATGCACCACCTGTCGCATGCCTTCAACAAAGGACAAGGCTCGCCGAGTCTCCATGACATCATGGACCCGAACAATTGCGGCGCCGCGTTCGGCGGCCAGAACGGCTGCCGCCACAGAAGCCTCCAGACGGTCTTCCGGACCTTCGTCCCTGCAGCCCGCGTCCTGCAGAAATTCCCCCAGGAACCGCTTGCGTGAAAGTCCGATCACCACCGGACATTCCAATGCCAAAAAACGATGCAGCTGATCGAGAATCCTCACATTATCCGAGGTTCTCTTGCCAAAGCCGATGCCGGGATCGATCAGGATATCATCCCGAAAAACGCCTGCAGCCATAAACGCGTCCACCCGGGCGGACAAGGCATCGAAGATCTCGCGAACCGGGTCGTCGTAGTTGGGGGCATCTTGCATATTCGAGGGGGTCCCTCGAATGTGCCCGACCACAACGGGGACCGCCAGAGAGGAAATTGTCTGGGGCATGGACCGATCGGCCAGGCCTCCCGAGACATCATTGACCAGACGCGCTCCTGCGGCCACGCTCGCCCGAGCGACCGAGGCCTTCATCGTATCGATGGAAATCGGCACGGGAGATGCAGCCGAGAGGCGCTCCATGACCGGCAGAACACGATCGAGTTCCTCGGCGGCGTCTACCGGTGTGGCGCCGGGGCGAGTGGACTCTCCACCCAGGTCCAGGAGATCGGCCCCCGCCGCGACCAGAGCCATGCCCGCATCAAAGGCACTCTCGGCGCCCTGCCGACGACTGCCAGCATAGAAGGAATCCGGGGTCAGATTCAGGACGCCCATCACAAGCGTCCGTCCGGCTCCTACACTCCAAGCCCCCGAGGCATCCGGCGCATGAAACGTACGAGGAGTCCCCAGGGCCGAAATCATCTTCAGTCGTCGGCGCCGGGGGGAGCCTCGGGGCTCGAGGGCGCGGCCTCCGGCTTCGTGCTCGCAAATTCAGCCACGATCGCCTCAAGCTCCTCGCGATCCAGAACCTCTTTCTGGAGAAGCGCGCGCGCCATCTCTTCGAGTGCCGGATCGTTGTCCACAAGAATCTGCTTGGCACGCTCGTAGCCGCCCACAACCAGGTCGCGCACCTCGCTATCGATCAAATTAGCGGTCGACTCCGAGTAGCCCTGCGTCTGCGAAAAATCACGACCGAGAAATACGTTCTCGTCCGAGCCCCCAAAACGAATCGGACCCAGCTTCTCGCTCATGCCCCACTCGCAAACCATGCGGCGTGCAATATCGGTTGCCCGCTCGAGGTCATTGCCCGCGCCCGTCGTGGTGTGCCCCAGCTTCAATTGCTCGGCGGCGCGACCACCAAACAATATCGCCAGATCATTCTCCAGCTTATGCTTGCTGAGCGTATGACGGTCCGCTTCGGGCAACTGCTGGGTCAAACCGAGAGCCATCCCCCGGGGAATGATGGTGACCTTATGAACCGGATCGGTTTCGGGCAGCAACATCGCCACGAGGGCATGACCGGCTTCATGGTAGGCGGTGTTTTTCTTTTCCTCGTCACTGATGATCATCGAGCGACGCTCCGAGCCCATCATCACCTTGTCCTTGGCGTGCTCGAAATCGACGTGGGACACTTGTTCCTTGTCAGAGCGTGCCGCGAGCAAAGCAGCTTCGTTCACGAGGTTTTCCAGATCAGCACCCGAGAAACCAGGGGTTCCCTTGGCCAGAACCTCCACTTCCACGTCATCCGCGACGGGCACACGCTGCATATGCACGCGAATGATACCTTCGCGGCCCTTCACGTCAGGCCTCGGCACAACCACGCGCCGGTCGAACCGACCCGGACGCAACAAGGCGGGGTCCAGAACGTCGGCCCTATTGGTAGCCGCGATCAGAATCACGCCCTCGTTGGATTCAAATCCGTCCATCTCGACGAGCAACTGGTTGAGGGTCTGCTCGCGTTCGTCGTGACCACCACCGAGACCTGCGCCTCGCTGCCGACCGACGGCATCGATTTCATCAATGAAAATAATACAGGGAGCGTTCTTTTTGCCCTGCACAAAGAGGTCGCGCACGCGCGAGGCACCCACGCCGACAAACATCTCGACAAAATCCGAACCCGAGATCGAGAAAAATGGCACGCCGGCTTCACCAGCGATGGCGCGAGCGAGCAAAGTTTTGCCCGTGCCCGGAGGTCCGACGAGCAATACGCCCTTCGGGATCCGTCCACCGAGCTTGGTGAATTTCTTGGGATCCTTGAGGAATGCGATGATCTCTTCGAGTTCTTCCTTGGCTTCCTGAACGCCGGCGACATCCTTGAAGGTATTCTTTTCCTGCGCCTCATTGAGCAGACGTGCCCGGCTCTTTCCGAACGACATCGCCTTGCCGCCACCCACCTGCATCTGGCGCATGAAAAAGATCCACACACCGATCAAGAGCAGCATCGGGAACCATTGAACCAGCAGGATCACGTACCACGGATCGCCCTCTTCGGGCTGACCTTCGATCTTCACATCTTGCGCGCGCAGGCGGCTGACCAGGTCCGTGTCACCCGGATCATAGGTGCGGAAGGAGTCGCCGTCCTTGTAGCGGCCGGTGATTTCCTTGCCCTGAATGGTGACCTCGGAGATCTCTCCGCGCTCGAGCGCGGTGGAGAACTCGCTGTAGACACGCTCGGGCTCCGTCTCCTCCGGTTTGGAGAAAATCTGGAACAGCAACATGAAAAGCAGGCCCAGTACGAGCCAAAGAAGTAAATTTCTTGAAAATTGGTTCAATTTTTTTCCGATTTCTCTTGGAAACTCAGGCCTTTTTTCTACACCCGTTCAGGTCCTTCAGCAAATCACCTTCCGCGATTAACACGAGACCGTCGTTCTTGCCCGGATCCGACCAGCGCCCGGCAGCCGAAACACCCGGGACCCAGACAACTTCATTGTCCTCCAAAATTACCGTCAGACCACCCCGCAAGTCACGAGGAATGCCTAAATCTGTGCACAAATCCGATAATTTACGGGTGCCCGATGGCAAACGAAGCCGATCACCCGGGAATGGCGCTCGGGCATGAAGGTCTTCGAGCCCGGCGGCTTCGGGCAGAACCGTCCGCAGAGCCGACATCCGAGGATGCACCTCTCCCGACAAGCCGGCTCGGGTGCGCAGTCGGGTGCCATTGGGCAACAGGCAGTCGCCGGGCAGGCCCAGATCCGCGCACGACCAGGGCTGGCTCGCCCGCCCGATCCTCTCCACATCCTCACAGGAGAGGTAGAAAAGAGAGCCGTAGCGACGTCTCACGCAATCACCCCCGGACAGGTCCACAGCACCGCTTGGCGAGGAACCGGTGGCAACGGCCAACAATTGTCGGACCTGCCGTCGCGTCGCCGGGACGCCGAGCTGCGCCAGCCATTGATGCACGATACGCGCGCTCGCCGCCGGGACGATCTCGAGCAACCGCAGCGGCAACTCGCCATCGGGCAAACCGCGCAGAAGGTTCTCGACCCAGGCGTCGGCAAGTTGCGCCTCGACGCGAAGTTCGCCGGTCAGGTCCGAGATCCGACTGGTTACATCAACTTCAAGGACACGTGCCATCTCCGGCAACAGATCGCGCCGCACCCGGTTGCGGAAGAAGCGATCTTCCTGGTTCGAGGAATCCTCGACCCACGCAAGCTGCCGCATGCGCAAATAGTTCCGAACATCTTCGCGTCGCTCTTGCAGCAAGGGGCGTAGGAGCCCATCGGCGCGCAGCGGAGCCATTGCCGACAACGAGGCCACTCCTCCGCCACGTGCCAGACGCATGAGGAAGGTCTCGGCCTGATCCTCTGCGGTATGCGCCAAAACAATCCAGCGGGCACGCCACGCACCCGCCGTCGCTCGCAACGCCGTGGTGCGTGCCTGCCGTGCCCGAGCCTCCAGATTCGCGGTATCCGGACCCAGATCGACCCGGTGCAGGAAAAACGGCAACCGCCAACGCCGCGCGAGCGACTCGACGAACCGTGCATCACGCGCAGACTCCTCCCCGCGCAATCCATGGTCGACATGCGCGACGGCAATCTCGAGCGGAAATCGACCGCTCGAGGCAAGCGCGGTCAATGCCGCAACAAGCCCCGTGGAGTCCGCCCCCCCCGACACGCCGACCACCAGCCGACTGCCCGGCAGGAGGCCGTCTGTGTTGCGCAGCGTGTGCTGCAAACGGGTTTCAAGACCATTGTCCGGCACAAAGGTAGTCTACCGGGTTCCTCTTTGCTGTGCATCCGCCGAAAACAGGCCCCGGGTTGGCAGAAACCCGCGCGACGAGACCCGAAGGATGGACCGAGACTGCCTGAATGATAAGAAATTGCGGATGCATACCCGCTGTTCACCCGACCGGTTGCCGAGGACAATCCGACGAATTCTCCTGGCGACAATCGCGATCATCTTGCCGGGATGCACCGCGCCCCCGGCCTTTCTGCTTCCGGCCGCGATTGTGGATCCGGCACAGGCGGGCGTCGAAGGACGACTGCAGGGGGAATACGCAACCTCCAGCGGTGCGCCCGCAGCGCAGATCGTGGCTCTGGGTCAGGGGCGGTTTCGCTTGCGCTGGTGGCCTGATGGCGACGTAACCGGAAGCTCCAGCGCAGCGAGCACGCGCACGGTGGACGGTGTCCTGCGCGGCCAGAGAGCCGTGTTCTCGGGAAGTCTGGAAGGGACCACCGATGGATCCACCCTGAGTCTTTCCGACAGCCTCGGGAAACGTTGGATATTGCAGCGACACGAACGTCGCAGCCCTACCCTCGGATTACGGGCTCCCGAGGGCGCTGTGGTGCTCGACAGGCAAGAGACCACCGAAGGCAGCTTTGATGCCACCGGCCACCTGCAACGTGGCGCGCGAAGCCGCGAGGCCTTTGCTGATGCGAGGATCCATGTGGAGTACCGCCTGCCCTTCGAGCCCGACGGCGAAGGCCAGTTCCGCGGCAACAGCGGTGTCTACATCCAGTCCCGCTACGAGGTACAGGTACTGGATTCCTTTGGTCGTCCGGTCGGAGATCGCGAGGCCGGCGCGCTGTACAAACAATCCCCTCCGATGCTCAATGCCGCCCTGCCTCCGCTGGTTTGGCAGACCTACGATATCGACTTTCGCGCGGCTCGATTCGATGCGACCGGAAAAAAGATCGCCAATGCCCGCGTTACCGTGCGTCACAATGGCGTCGTGGTCCAGGACGACACCGAAATCCTCGGACCCACCGGACAAGGAGATCCCGAGAGCGGGGAACCCGGGCGTTTGCTTCTACAGGACCACGGCAACCCGGTCCTGTATCGAAACGTCTGGATCCAGAGGCGCGACGACTCATCCCCCCAGACCTGAGTCCCTGCGCGGGCGTTCAGGGGTGCGACAGGCGATCGATCGCTGCGGCGACCGCCGCGGCGGGATCCGACGGCGCCTGCGCGCAAACCCACGCGATATGTCCGTCGGGCCGCACCAAAACCGCGGCTTCGGGGCCAAGGCCCCCGATATCCCCAAGAAGCGCGCCCGCCGCGCGATCCGTTTTCGCGACACCGGCATCCGCCCAAAGATCGCTGCGGGTGCCAGTCAGCAGAACAAATTCATCGGGGCGAACAAGCCCCAGAGTCGAGAGCATACCTCCCCCGTCAGCCAACCAGACGTGCGGCAGTCGGTAGCCCGGCACCAGCCCGAGAGGTACGTCGCGAACCACATTCTCGACCGGAAGGTCAGCTGCATCATCATCAAGGATGGCCGGGCTCCGATAGCGATAGCCCAGATCCAACCCGAGCATGTCGAAGTGTTCGGGTTGTGCATCGATCGCGGCCTGCACGTCGCCACCACCGGCGAGAGCCTCCTCGATCAAATCCATCTTGCGATAGTTGCTCAGACTCTGGTCCGCATTGGCGACTGCGACCGGGCGACGCTCGATCTCGTAGGTGTCGAGCAGGCGGTCGTCGGCGTGCCCAGCCATGGCCATCGCGACTTTCCAGCTGAGATTATGCGCATCGCCGATGCCGGTATTCATCCCGATGCCACCGGTAGGCGGAAAACGATGTGCAGCGTCACCCAGCAGAAAGATCGGTCCTTGCCGATAGCTGGCAGCGACCTGACTCGACATACGCCACGGCGCCACTGAAGCGATCTCGACGGGCACATCCGCCCCGATCGCGTCGAGAACCAACTGATGCGCACGGGCATCGGTAAACCAATCACGATCTTTCGTTTCGGGATCATAGGGGTGCATGAAGACCCAATCGGAATCGACACGGTGGCAGATGAAAAATCCTGCTGCGGCTCCGCCCAAAAATTCAAAAAGAAGTGCCGGACGCTTGGCCAGAAGATCTCGGAGGTCCGCGTGAAAGTGAATCCCCACGAACGACTGGACCAATTCCGGCCCGACCATTTCGATGCCACAGGCATGGCGGATATCGCTCGAGGCACCATCGCAGGCAAAGAGGAAGCGACTACGGATCCGGACCTCGCCACCATCCACACCCACATGCGAGATCAGCCGTTGGTCAGCATCCCTCTCGCTGCGCAGCCAGCGATGGCCGAACTCCACACGGGCACCCGCGTCACGCGCCTGCTCCAACAAGAGCGGTTCGAGACGATCCTGCGAGATATTCGCGATCGGCGTCGGCGTAGCGGCAAGAATCTTCTCGGCTTGCCCCGCCCCCAACAACTCGAAGCACCCATGCTGGGTCCCGGTCAGAGAATCCAACCAACGAATGGCCGGTATCTCGGTGATCGGTGTCGACAATGCGCGCAGACGTTCCTCGGAGATGCCTGCTCCGGTCAGGATCTCCAGCGTCCGGGAAGAAACCACGTGGGCCTGAGGTGCTCGATGCGTACCCGCGCGCGCCTCGATGACCGCGACCGTCATGCCGAGGTTCCGCAGGAGCAACGCGCAGCTCAACCCGACCGGACCGGCACCACTGATCAAAACATCAACATCCATCCCGCCATGGCCCATAAGGGATTTAGAGGTAGCGACCTGGGATCAGGCCGGCAACTTCGGGACCACAAACGGACCCGAGGAGCTGAATCGGAGAGTGCCGCTCGATACCGAAGAGACGGTCTGGGAACCGGGCATGTTCTTTTCTCGCGCGAGCATGACTGTCGGTAAGACCTGGCTGGCCGTAGTTGAGATCCGGAGAGCCTCAGAAGGCGAGCTTCACCGGTTCTGGCAGAACCGGGATCGAGTTCCCCACGACACTGGCCGAGTGGATCGAAGAAAAAGTGCCTAAAAGGCAAGGCATTTGCAATTTCTTTACACTGGATACTTGACATTGTTTAGTTTCTTTCCTATCTCTACTTTCCATTGTAAAGATTAATTCAACGATCAACCAAGGAGCCCATCATGAATGCACTCAAAATAGTCGCCATCGACACGCCTTCCCCCGCTCTCCGAGCCCTCGCGGCCGGCATCGGACTGACGATCATTCTCTTTGCGGCCTCAGGAGCCGGGGCCTCCCCGGAGAGAGCCATGATCTCCGGAATCCCGCAGTACTATCAGGACGGCATTGGCTCCGGCGTGACCTGCAACGATGGCGATGACGAAGATGGGAACAACGGTATTGCCAGCGGTTGCGGGCCCGTGGCTGGCGCAAGCGTCCTGGCATGGTGGGAACGCCGCGGCGTGACGGGCCTCATGGTCGGTAGCACCGATGGCGACGGCCTTCCCCAGGACACGATCGAGGAACTGGGCAGCGCCGCCTACATGGCTCGACTCGGAACCTGCGATTTGGGCACAGCGGTGCTGCCGGGCAACTTCCAGCGGGGCCTGCAGGCCTGGTTTGACGACCACTCGGCGATCCCGTTCGCGGTCAGCAAATATCGGATCCGGGACGACATCAGCGGAACGCCCCACTTCTTCGGCGACGGCACCGGGGACATGGACGACCTCTGGGACATGGTCCGCGAGGAAATCGATGCCGGCCGGCCGATGGTCTACCTCTACAACAGTAACGACAAAAGAGTTCCGAGCGGGGTCCACTATGAGCGAGCCGACCACTACGCGCTGGTGGTCGGATACAACGCTTCCGGCGGGCAGCGCGGACTGCTCCTGGATCTTGGCTGGGGATTGGAAGTTTACGTGGAGCTCCACATCAACGACGACTTCGATCCGGAAGAGGACGACATCAGCCAATTTCTAAGCACCGACAACGTTGAAATTGGGGAACGGAGCGAAACCATCGCCCTGGTCAACTACCACCTCTACGCGATCCGCCCCACCGAGGACGTGAACCCGGCCGAAGGCGATTGTGTGAATTGGCTTGTAAACGGGACAGAATGGCACGATGAAAACGGATCGAGCGACGGTCGGAATGGGCGCTCTTTCAAACCAGCAGACCGGACGCCGCTCACCTTCAGCTCCGGCCTTAGCGGAACGGTAATCACACACGCCTCGCTTTGGCCCGAAACGTCCGACCTCGACCATGCCGATGGCAGCTGCTTTGTTGCGAGCTGGTACGACGACGACGGCGACGGCGTCTACACCGATCAGGACAACTGCCCGGACACCCCCAACCCTGACCAGTTGGACTCTGACAATGACGGGATCGGGGACCCCTGCGATCTGCCCGACTTCACCGCAACAACCGCAACGCAAATCCTCCCATCGCCAGCGCACGGCGGCGTCCTGGTGGAGGACTTCAATGCGTCGCTCTACAAGGTCACGGTGAACGCAAGTCTCGGAAATATCGGCGTGGATGCGGGACCGGACGATGTGGCAATCCGCTGGCACGGCCCGGGGGCATACTCACCGGTGGGACCTTGCTCGACCTCGCCTTCTGGACTGGTCGCCTGCGCCCATGACCCTCTCTGGTCCTTCTACCCCAACGTGGTCAATGATGTCGTCTCGACCTCGGGATTCCCCATGCAGGTCAGCAACTCGTGGGTAGTGGAGCGGGCTTCGTGGGATCGCGCCATCAACGACTGCGTACCCCTCCACTTCTCGCTGGCGATCGACCCCACGGATGCCGTCGAGGAACTCGATGAATCGAACAATGTCCTGAGCCTCGTGGTTGGCAGTTGTGACGACATCGGCTTCACCGAACTCATCGGCCATGATCTGGAACGTCTGACGATCCATAGAGACCTGCGCGAACGCCTCCAGGGCCTCGAGATCAAGGGCATTGAGGACCATCCCTGGCTCCACATTATCGGAACCGAGATCCCGCGTGTGCTTCAACTCATCATGGCATGGCAGGACACGGCCCTTTCCTTGCAGCAAGGCGAACCGGGCATGAATCAGAACCGTCTCACGGTCGACCTGATCCGCCGTGCCGATGCCGACCCATCCAATTGCATGCGCGCCTTTGACCGGGCGATACTGAAATACAAGCCCGGCAATGGCCGCCTGGTCATGCAGGGCAGCTTCCGCATCGACAGCAGTGAGGAATCCGGCCACACCAACCACTTCGAACCCATGGCATCCGGAGCACAGATCGAAGTTCTCGATGCCGCGGGCCGTATTCTCGAAACCATCCTGCTGCCCGCAGGCCCCATGCAAACCGGCGGCGCCGGTTGGAAGTCCAACCGCACCGGAGATGTGCTGACCTACGTCGCCAAAAACAAGTCAGCGAAGATCAAGAAGCTCCAACTCAAGCGCAAGGACCGCAACGACCCCTCAAGGGTCGACCTCAAGGTCATCACCAACGACCTCGGCCTGACATCAGGCGACCTGACAGGCTCGCCGGCGCTGCGCTTCCGGCTTCTCGACGACCATCCCGGTCATTGCAGCAGGACCGAGTTTACGCCGGACCAGGACGGCTTCTGCGCAGCGAACCGCAGCGGGTCCGTCCTGACCTGCCGGCAATAGCGCATCAGGCCCGGACTCCCAAGGGAGTCCGGGCCGATCGCGCCTCGAGTCGGATTCTATTCCTCGGGAATCGAGGAATCGTCAGGAAGCGGGGGCTTTGGCCTTGGCTTCGTCGAGCATCTTTTGCCGAGAATTGTACTGACCCAGGAAATAACCGTTCGAAAATATGGCGGACACCACGGCTATCGAACTGCAGAACAGAACGGCCATGCGAAAGCCGCTGACAAAGGGCCCCGGCCCGACCAAAGCCCACATCAGAGGCAGCACGAACCAGTAGCCCAAACAGGAGACAAAGATCCCCGTGGGCATCTCGGCCGCCTCGGGATCTTGGCCTCTCGAGCGCCACCACTGCCAGCCGCCCAGAACCGTACCGAGCCCCAACGCGATGACGATATTCAAGGCCATGCCCATGAAAACATCGGCACCAAGCACGGCCACCAAAACGATGCTGAGCAGCGGGTATCC
>CBFHUR010000029.1:0-37174 GCA_965658895.1 Binatia bacterium | reverse complement strand
TCTCCCGGCTTGGGCAGCGAGATATGCCGGACGTGGTTTTCCAGATCAAATTTTGCATCGTCGACCCAGAGATGATCGCCGGTCAGGGGGATTTTGCGGAGTTTCTGCCGGTAGCGCGGGATGCGGGCCAATCGAGCTTCGACGTGTCGACGAATTCGAGTCATGTCGACCCCGCCCGCGGACCCTCGCAGCGGACCTTCCTGAAAGACCAGGGTCAAACCAACATGCATAGGAGCGTTTTGGGTCTCAAAGGAGAGAAAAGCTGCATCCAGCCTTGAGAGACTCTCGTAGCCCTTGCCAACCGCCGTCATCCGCCCCGCTCCCTGGTTATGCTGCTGAACTGCCACCGCGAAGAACTGATCGGTGGGAAGTATTGCCCCGGCCAAGGGTATCGATGGGCAACCTCTCTTGCAAATTATCCGGTCGGGATCGGCTGAATCGCAGAGATCAGCTGAAAATCCCGGTGCGCCGCTCGCGGCCTTCCCGGATCATTTCGCGCAGCCGCGTTTTGACCACATCGACCTTTTCTTCGATGACATGGTCCTCGTCATCCGGACTTCCTTCGAAAACCAGTGGTTCTCCGAATTCGACATGATAGCGCACCGGAAGTGGCAGAGGGGTCAGAACCAAGGGAAAGGCTGGCATGCCCAGCAGGCGCGCCATGCTGGAGAAATTTCCCAGAGAGGGCGCCTGTTCCTCCGAGCCGACGGTGGCGACCGGGATGATCGGCGTTCCGGTTTGCAGGGCGAGTCGCAGAAACCCCAACCCGAAATCCTGTAATTGGTAACGCTCCGAAAACGCCTTGTTCATCCCCCGGACACCCTCGGGGAATGCCAACACGGCTTCGCCATGCTCGAGCAGGTCGACGCAATTTTTCGGGGTGCCCACGACGCTTCCAAAACGGACCATCAGAATGTTCAGCCACGGCAGGCGTGAAAGCCAGTATTCCCCCATGCCGCGCACGACCCGGGGGGGACGGCCTTCCATCAGGCAGGCAGTGGCGATCATCGTGGCATCAAGGGCAATCTGTCCGGCATGGTTTCCGATCAGGAGGGCGCGTCCCGCAGGAAGGTTCTCGATCCCGCGCGTCTCTACACGAAAATAATAGCGGTAGAGCAGGGCGCTGCCGAAAAAACAGCGTCTTGCCGTTTCTTTCTCGAGTCCCCAGGGATCGAAGCCGAAATCATTCGTGGCCAGCGGCGATTGTTCGATTCTCTCGGCGATCTCGGCGTCGAGGTCACGAAGAGCGCTCGGTGCCAAATGCTGTGTGGCCGCTCGACCGACTTCGGCGCCAAAGGCCTGCAGGCGATCCCAAAAGCCGTCGCCGGCAGGTCGCGCGACAGGATTCCGGATGTTCGGCGTCGGGCTTGCCGGGCGAGGCCGACTGGCGCCGGGGCGCTGGCGGCGAGGCGCGGAGCCGATATTGCGGATTTCAGCCATGGCTTCAGATCTCTCTATGGTCGCACGGAGCGCAGAGTTTCACCAAGGGAGCGTTTTGCGACAAAGCCGGTCGCTTCCCGGAATCTTCGGCCATCGATGGTGCAGGGGTATTTGATGAAATCGACGGCATCCGCCGGGAAGGGGAACAGCCCCCATCGAAAGAGGTTTCGGAGAAGGATTCGGGTGGGTGTCTCCGGGACGGGAAGCGCGCTCCCTCCACTCTCGTGAATTGCGGTAGAGATCGGAACGGCACCCGGGCCGACGAGATTGAAAACACCGCGAACGCCCGTCTCGAGAGCTTTCAGGATTGCTTCGGCAACATCGAGCTCGTGGATGAACTGCACGAGAGGGTCAAAGCCGATCAGGGTGGGTGAGGGATTCAGGCGCAGGTAGGTTGCAATGGAGCTGTGGGTCCTGGGCCCGAGTGTGCTTGCCGGGCGGAGGACGGCTGTCCGAATCTTCGGATAGCGCCACAGGAAATTTGTGGCGATCGAATCCATTTCGGCAATGTCCCGGATTTCGGGATAATGCCGACTGACGTTCAGCGCGGTCTCCTCATCCATATAGAACGGGTTCTCCGGAAGCGCTCCATAGACATAGCTGCTCGTCAGAATCACGACATGGGAGGCACCATAGGTCGCCGCGGCTTCGATCACGCGCTTGGTTCCGACGACATTGACGTCGTGGCGCAACTTGGGGTCGAAATTGTGTCGCTCCAGGCCGAGATGTACAACGGCGTCCGGTCGCTCGCGTCGGAAAACATCCTCCACCTTTTTCTTGCGGAGATCGGCTGTGATCATCGTGATTTCTGGGGGGTGACCCACCCATGGGGTGTGGTCGATGCCCACGATGTCCATGCTCTTGTCGAGGCGCTCGGCAACGATCCGACCGAGCCCCCCGGCGATCCCGGTAATGAGCACTTTCTGCACGGCACCTGTCTATCTCACCCCACGTCCCCGTGGTAGGGTTCTCTGTTGTGAACGAAAATCCCGAAAATACCCGTCCTTTCCTGAAGTGGACCCTTTTGGCCGCAGCGGGCCTTTTGGTTGTCTTCCTCGTGTTCAGCGCCTTGCCCGTTGCGGAGTGGATGGAGCAGTTTCAGGTCTGGGTGCAGGGCCTCGGTCCCATCGGTTATCTCGTCTACGCCCTGGTCTACGCTGTTTGTGTGGTTTTCTTCATTCCTGCTTCGGTCCTCACTCTGGGCGCTGGCGCGCTGTACGGCCTCGGCGGAGGTCTGGGGGTCGTCCTGTTGGGTGCCAACCTCGGAGCCTTTCTCTCCTTTTTGCTGGCGCGCACGTTTTTGCGCGAAAGAATCGAGGCGATGACCGCCGGGAATTCTCGGTTCGAGGCCCTGGATCGAGCGATTGCGAAAGAAGGGGCGAAGATCGTCTTGCTGGTGCGGCTCGCTCCGGTCTTTCCCTTCACGTACAGCAACTACGCCTTTGGACTCACCGGGGTTCGCACCTCTCTTTATGCTCTGGCGACGATGGTGGGGATGCTTCCCGGCACGATCGGCTACGTGTATGTGGGCACGGCTGCGGCCGACGCGGCAACGGGCTCCAGCACGGGATCGATTGTTCTCAATATTCTGGGTGCGGCGGCCACGATGGGCGTCGCCTTCTATGTCGCCCGGATCGCCTCGCGGGCGATCCGCGAGGCCGGCGTGGAAGCCTGAACTCGCGAACGCCGGTAACCGAAGCTCTCTTGCCCTCCAGATTTTGTGCGGAGGGGCGTCGACAGGCACGTATCCAAAGGACTATGGTTCGTGTGTTGGGCAAGAAACATCGGGAGATAAGAGGTCATGAAGGAATATCCGGTCAAGGTTGGAAGTATGTTGTTCACGATGGTGGACCCGCATGAGGGCCACGAGGTGGACTTCAACCGGTGGTATGAGCGCGACCACTACTACGGGGGTTGTTTGCAGGGTCCCTGGCTTCTCGCGGGAAGTCGCTGGGTGTCGACGCGAGCGCTGAAGGATCTGCGATTTCCCGAGCAGAGCACTCTGGCCAAACCGGCCGTCGGTGCCGGCTCCTTTCTCGCGATGTATTGGGTCACGGAAGACAAGCTCCAGGATTGGAACGAATGGGCGAATAAACAAGTCTTCTGGCTCTATAAAAACGACCGCGGCTTTGATCACCGAACGCACGTGCATACCCTTCTCTATGATCTGGACTGGACGCATTACCGCGATGAGGACCCTGTTCCGGTCGAACTGGCCCTCGATCATCGCTACGCGGGTCTGGTCACGCTTGCCGTCGAGCGTCATCCGGGTGTCGAACAGGCGCAGTTGGATGCCTGGATGAAGGATTATCTGCCCGGTTTTCTCGAGGGATCTCCGGTGGCGCAATGCTCGGTCTGGTCGCCGATCCCGCAGGGGGATGCGCCGATGTCGATTCCCAAGGTCGAGCGCACCGACGCGCTGGACATGCAGATCTTTTTCGTCGATGCCCCGGCAGCCGACGCCTGGTCTCGATTCCGTCTGTATGCCGATGCGCTCGAGGCCACCGGCCTTGCCAAAGTCGTATTCGCCTCGCCTTGGTTGCCGACAGTTCCCGGGACGGACACCTATACCGATCAGCTCTGGTGATCATCGCCGTTACAGCAGACTATTTGCAGGATCCGGCGCTGCGTCTGCGTCAGGAGTTTCCCGGTGTCGAGATCCGGGCAAATTCGTCCGGCCAGATTCTGCCACGGGAGGCTCTGTTGGCAACCGTCGCCGGCGCCGATGCGGTGATCACCACGGGCCGTGATCTTGTCGATGCAGAATTCTTTGAAGCTGCCGGGGCGCAACTACGGATCGTGGCCAACACAGCTGTTGGTGTGGATAATATCGATCTCGACGAGGCAAGGCGACGCCAGATACAGATCACCAATACCCCTGATCCGGTTTGCGAGCCGACGGCGGATGCCGCCTGGCTGCTGATGATGGCCGCGGCCCGCCGGGTCACCGAGGGGCAGAACTTGATTCAGAGCGGCCGCTGGGAGGGTTTTTGGCCTACGCTGTTGGTCGGCCAACGGATCTTGCACAAGACTTTGTTGGTTGTCGGTGCCGGACGAATCGGCGCGGCGATCGCACGTCGTTCGATCGGTTGGGAGATGGAGGTCCTCTATGTGGCCAATAGCGCCAAGCCGGCACTCGAGGCGTCGCCCGTATCGGCGCAACGAACGACTTTGGAGGAAGGCCTCGCTCGGGCTGATTTCGTTTGTCTGAGCGTTCCCCTGAACGCCGAAACGCACCATATGATCAACGCGAGTCGTTTGGCGATGATGAAAAGCTCCTCGGTTCTGGTGAACGTGGCACGCGGGCCCGTTGTGGATGAAGCGGCATTGGTCACAGCTTTGCGCGAGCGGGTCATTGCCGCGGCCGGTCTGGATGTCTTCGAGCGCGAACCGCATTTGGCTGCGGGTTTGCGCGAGTTGCCCAATGTCGTGCTTTTGCCGCACCTCGGCAGTGCGACCGTCGAGGATCGGGTCTGGGTGGTCGACCAGGCGACCGAGAGCGTCGTGGCGGTCCTGCGCGGCGGAGTTCCGGCGAATCTGGTCTGATCCTCAGAAACGGCTGGAGGCGAGATCGATCAGCGACTGCACTTGTTCTTCGGCCTCCGGGCGCGCGACGATCAGATGACCGATCTGCAAACTCAGACCGATCAGAAATAGCGAGAGAGCCATTGGATCCTCGCGATCAGCCACGCCGATTTTACGCAGCGCCTCACAAACTTCGTCCACGAAGGCATGATCCGAAGCCATGCCAAGAGCTGGTCCCCCCGAGAGGATCAGTCGGGACAAGGGAGGGTCGGCGCGCCAGAATTCAGCGACCAGCTCGAGTGTCACCCGTGTGAGCTTGCCAGGGTCGACCCCGGGTTCGAGGGCGCAGAGCATCTCGGCGAGGAGCTTGCGCCCGGTCTCGCGCGAAACCGCACTGAAGGCGCTGCGCTTGTCGCCGAAATAGAGGTAGAATGTGCCGGCCGCGACGCCTGCCGCACGAGCGATCTCCCCCGTGGTGGCTCCGTCGTAGCCACGCTTGAGGAAGACATCTCTGGACGCCTGCACCAGAGATCGCTCCGTTTTTTCCCGACGTGTGGGGCGGGTCGCGGGTGCAGGCTCCACCTCGACCAATTTATGGGATGATTTGCTCACATCTCCTACGCGGAGACCTTTTGGACGATCTTTCTTTTCCCGGCATTGATCGCCTGCAGGTCCTGAATGCCCGCTTCTGCCACATCGTATCCAATAAGGGAATCGCCCTCATCGCGAAGAGCTGCCATGTCCACCCAATTTTCGTAGGTCGCACGGGTTCGGTCGGTGATGATGCCGGCATTGTCGAGCGTCTTGATCAAAGTACGGAAGATATCGTTGCCTTCCGTCATGCGTTCGCGGCGTTCGTCGTCGGTGATGGCCTCGGCCATGGCACCTTGTACCCATTCCCACTCCAGACCGTATTTGGGATAGATGTCGCGGCGTTGTTCGGGGCTGACCAGGTTGAAGAGCAGCAGCTGAAAGCATTCTTCGGCCCAATCTTCGACTGCATTGTGCTCGGATTCGGGAAGGTTGGGGACCGTTTCATGAGCCCAGATCTTGCCGAACTTATGATGGAAGGCTTCGTCGGTCATGATCAGTTGGCATAGACGTCGCAGCAAGGGATCGTTGGATTCCTGATACAGCGTGGTGAAGGCGCCCATGGCGAGGCCTTCCACGAGCATCTGCATGCCGACAATCTTCTGGTAGACGACCGGGCTGGCGACGATCTGTTTGAGCAGCCCGCCGAGGGTGTCTCCGGGGGGCATGATCTTTCCGTCAAAGCGCGCCTGCATATAAAGCGTGAACGCGTGGACGTGGCGCGCTTCCTCGCGAACCTGGTTGGCTGCATATTCCTGAGCCCCCGGATCGAGAAAGATGTCACAGAGCGAAGAGGACAGACTGAGTGCGCCCTGTTCACCGTGGAGAAGCTGCGAGATGGTCCAGCAGGCACTATCGTGCATGAACTCCAGACGCTGTCCTTCGTCGAGGCGATCCCAAACCGCGGTCCGAGGCTCGATCAAAAACTGTTCCGGGAGGATCGTTCCTTCCAGAGGTGGAGGGTTGATCAGATTGATGTAGGCCGGATCCTCGGGGTTCCAGAAATGCTCGTCGGTCCGAGCGATGATATTTTCGAAGGCGTTGGAGCGTTCGAAATAACGCCCATTCACCATCATGGCTGGAAAATCGTCACGATCGACAGTGCGGTAATTGGGATTCAGGGCCATCTTTCACTTCCTCCAAAGGGTTGAGAACTTCTCATTAATGAGGATTCCTCACTTTGGCAAGAGTGTCCAGTGGATTTTTCCGGTCAGACGGACACCGGCCTCGGGCCCTACGTCTGGAGGATTTTCTGGGCCTGGCGGGAAAACTGCTCCGCCTCTTCCTTCCTTTCGCTCAGGTCCGGCACCCGATGGGGCACATCCAATCCCCGGAGCGAGGCCGGCCGGGCGTAGATTGCCGCTTTCCACCGCTCGAGGTGGGGCAGGCCCTCAATCGAGACTCCTGACCATTTATGGGTCCGAATCCAGGCCCAGTTGGCGATATCCGCGATCGAGAATTCCTCGGCCAGCCATTCGCGGTCGGCAAGATGTCTGTCGACCACCTCGAGCAGTCGCCGGGTTTCGTTCTGGTAGCGGGCGATGGCGCTCGGGATTTTCTCCGGGAAATAGCGGGAAAATACGTTTGCCTGGCCCATCATCGGCCCGACGCCGCCCATTTGAAACATCAGCCATTGGATCACCCGCGAGCGGCCCTTGGCATCTGCGGGCAAAAGGCGCCCGGCTTTCTCTGCCAGATAAATCATGATCGCGCCGGATTCGAAGATCGGGAAGTCTCCCGCGTCCCGGTCAACAATGGCGGGAATCCGCCCGTTCGGGTTGATGGCGAGAAATTCGGGTTGCTTCTGGTCTCCGGCGCCGAGGTTGACGGAATGGACCTCGTAGGGAAGCTCCAATTCTTCCAGAGTAATCGAGGCCTTGTGCCCATTCGGCGTAGCGGAGGTGTAGAGGTCGATCATGAATACGCCTTATTGGAGCCCCACCGGATCTACATTCCAGGTGATATCCCCCGGATTCAGGCGCGCGATGACCTTTTTGGAAATGCGGCCATCGGTAAAGGTATATTGGCGCAATTCGTTCTGGTCTTCCGAGGCGACATAGACTTCGAGGGCACCGTCGCCGTCGATATCGGCCAGTGCGACCGGATGCTCGAAGCCGCTCGACGCGCGGTCGATATGACGCTTGCTCCATCCGTCGGCGGTCTGCTCCAGAAGCCAGAGACCCGAGCGTTGCGTTCCCACGACAATATCCACTTTCCCATTGCCGGTGACGTCGCCGGCAGCGGTGGCCCGGGTGAGCCGGTCGGGCAGGGTTTGGGCAACCTCTGAATCCCATGCGGTCCCGTTCCAGCGGTATTGTTTCAAGGTCACCTCGCGCACCAGCTTGCCCTTGTCCATGGCGCCTTCCCACACGATGAAGACTTCCGCCTTGCCGTCCTTGTCGGTGTCCGCCACCAGAATTTCCTTGGCATGGGTATCCCCCGGTGCGTCGACGATCTCCTTGACCCAGGTACCGTCATCGGAACGGCGGTAGCCGGTGACCTCTCCGGGTTGGTGCTGGTCGAGTTTGTTGGGCTTGGAGGGGGTAGCAAAGGCCTCGAGGTCGCCGTCTCCATCGACGTCGCCCAATTCGATCTCATGGACAAAGGTATTGGGCAGGGCATCGATCTTTTCGATGCGCCATTGTTCGTCCGGGTGGACGATGACGATGACGCCCTGGTCGTGGGTGGCAATCACCAACTCGTCCTTGCCATCATTATCGACATCGGCCTGCTCGTAGTCGCGGAGTCGATTGAATCGCCCCCCGAACGTCGGGTTCCAACGAGTGTTTTCCGTCCAGATGCCATCCTGCATTTCCCAGGTTTTGAGCATCGCCTGATTGCCGCCAATGGTCAGCAGACCGTCTCCGTAGGCCGTCGCCTTATGGAAGACATTTGAATCGGGGTCCTCGAGAATACTGGTTTCCCAACCGTCGGGCGTCTGGCGCACGATGGTCAGCTTGGCCGGGCCAGGCGCCGGCATCATACGGCCATCGGGGCCCCTTTTGTCCACAAATTGAGCCTGTGAGAGGACCAGAGTGGGGTAGGGCCCGCCGCTGAGAGCCTCGCGCCGGGGTTCCGCGGCAGGCTCGGGCGCCGGTGGCGGGGCGATTGGCTGCGGTTTTGCCGCTGCTACGGGCGTTTTTGGGGCTTTTTTTTCTTCGGGAGAGCTGGTGCAGGCCGCGATCGCGAGGAGGCCAAAGACCAGAGCAATTTTCTGAAATGGAAGATTCATACGATTATCACTGTCAAAGCTGACAAATTCGAGCAAGACATGAAGTGCATATTGGGGGCCCAGTTGCGCCGAGGAGCACTTTTTGCGAACTCTTTTCATACGCAGGGCGTCTCGTCCGACGCGTAGGGAGGCGAAATGCGCGACCAGATTCGATTAATTTCCACGGCCGGTACCGGCCATTTCTATGTCACCAAGAAGAATCAGAAAACGGCTACCGAGAAACTGGTTCTGCGTAAATACGACCCCAAAGCGCGCAAGCACGTCGAGTACAAAGAAGCCAAGATGAAGTAGCAACGGCTTGCACTCAGCGGCCCAATATTCCAAACTTGGAACATGGGTATGAAAATCGTTGTCGATTACGATCGCTGTGAAGCAAACGCCATCTGCATGCAGGTCTGTCCTGAGGTTTTTGAAGTCAAGGACGACGATTGCCTCTATCTATCGACGGAGACCCCGAGTGAGGATCTGCGAGCGACGGTGGAAGACGCCGTCCGCCGTTGCCCACGACAGGCGATTGTTCTCGAAGAGGTATAAACTTCGTGACCGCAGGGCGACGCGCTCCCCGAGAGCCTTTGGCCCTCCATGTTCGAATTCTGATCGGTCTGGTCTCCGGGTTGGTGATCGGCATCGCCCTGAACGAGACTGGCGATCGGATCCTCGCCTTTGCGGGCGATGATGGTTTCCTCCGAGGTTCGATCGATTTTCTGATCGGCTTGAACGGCTTTGTGGGAGATTTATTCCTCCGCAGCCTTCGCTTCGTCGCTGTCCCGATCGTCCTCTTCTCACTGATTGTGGGTGCCAGCAGCCTGCGGGATCTGCGTAAATTGGGTCGGATCGGTGGCAAGACTGTCGGGATCTATCTGGCGACGACAGCGCTTTCGATCACGGTCGGGCTTTTGCTGGCCAATCTCGCGCAGCCCGGTTCCTTCGTGAGCGAGGACGTGCGTAATCGACTGGCGGCCGAACGTGAGGTCGAGGCCGAGACCAGTATTGCTGTTGCCGAGGGAAAGATCGCCACAGGGTGGGATCGCCTGCTGGATATCGTACCGCGGAATCCGGCCGAGGCACTCGCTGACGGAAATATGCTCCAGATTGTCTTTTTGGCGCTGGTCATCGGGATTGCGCTGACTCTGATCCCCGATGAAAAAGCGCGTCCCGTGATGCGTGTCTGTGAAGGCATGACCGAAGTGATCCTGGCTCTGGTGCGTGTCGTGATGCAGGTGGCGCCGTTCGCGGTCTTCACCTTGCTGGTGGAGGTCATGGCCTCGATGGGGCTCGACGTCCTCGGTGCGCTGCTGGTCTACAGCGCGGTCGTTGTGCTCGGTCTCGCGATCATGGTCTTTCTCGTCTACCCCACGATCCTGCGGATGGGGTCGGGCATCCCGCGGCGCAAATTTCTGGCCGGGATCGCTCCGGCACAGCTGCTGGCTTTCTCCAGTTCCAGCTCCTCGGCGACCCTTCCGGTGACAATGGAATGCGTGGAGGACCGCCTCGGCGTATCGGGCGAGGTCACCAGTTTCGTGATCCCCTTGGGCGCAACCATCAACATGGATGGCACCGCTCTCTACCAGGGGGTCGCCGCCCTGTTCATTGCGCAGCTCTATGGCATCCCGCTGACCATGGGGGATCAGTTGACGATTGTTCTGACCGCGACCCTGGCCTCGATCGGAACGGCGGGTGTTCCGGGAGTGGGTATCGTCATGCTGATCATCGTTCTGGGTTCTTTGGGGTTCTCTCCCGAAGTCATGGCCTCGGGGGTGGCGATTATCTTCGGCGTCGACCGACTTCTGGATATGTGCCGGACGACCTGCAACGTGACGGGTGATGCCATGGTGGCGGCCGTCGTAGGCGCCAGCGAAGAGGGCGATCCGTCGTCAATTACCTGACCGATGGACGTCGATTCCGGAAGATCAGGCGAGTCGGACCGGTAGCTTGGCAAAACCCCGGACGTTTACCGAGTGAACTCTTTCGATACCCGTCTGCTCGATAGCATAGTCCGGGAAACGTTTGATCCACTCCTCGAGGGCAACCAACCCCTCCATCCTTGCCAATGAGGCTCCCAGGCAGAAATGAGCCCCACGTCCAAAGGAGAGCGATGCGGTTTTATCGCGGTTGATGTCGTATTGATCGGGGCGCTCGAAAACCGCGGGGTCCCGGTTTGCCGAACCCACCAGCAAGACCACCCTGGATTGGGCCGGAATGGTGATCCCGTCGATCTCGACGTCTTCGAGAAGCAGCCGCATCAGTAGTTGGGTCGAATTGTCGTAGCGCAGTGTTTCTTCCACCCAATCGGGGATCTGGCTGGGGTCCTCGAGCACTTTTTGCCGTTCGCTCGGGTTCAGGGAAAGCCAATACAGTGCGTTGCCCAGAAGTTTCGTGGTCGTCTCGTTGCCGGCGACGATCATCAGATTGCAGAAGGACAACAATTCCTCTTCGTTCAGAATGTCGTGCTCCGGAACCATCGCGATCATCGACGAGAGAAGGTCGTCGCCCGGGTTTGCGCGAAGCTGCTTGACGTGGTCCTGAAAATATTGCCGGATGCCCGCAAAGGCGATTCCAGCGGTGGGCGGAATATCGTTTTCGCCCTGCTCGCGGTGGACCAGGATATCGGCGAGTCGGCGAAGTTCGGCGCGATCCTCACGGGGCACGGCAAACATTTCGCTGATCACATCCATCGGCAGCAATCCGGCAAAGTCGTTGATCGCATCGCAATCGCCCGCGCCTTGCAGGCGGTCCAGATGTTCGACCGTCAGCTCCCGGATCCGTGGCTCCAACGCCATGACCCGGCGCGGGGTGAATGTCTTGGAGATCAGCGAGCGAAAGGTTGTGTGCTCAGGAGGATCCATGCCGAGAAAGGAGGTGCCGACCCGAGCGCCCGGGCCTGCGGCCGACGGATCGACGGAGACACCGTGCGAGTTTGAAAATCTCTCGGTGTCCTTGAAGCCCGCATGCACATCCCGGTGACGAGAAAGCGCCCAGAAATCCTCGGTGGGGTTGTAGTATACCGGGGCCTCTTCGCGCAGGCGCTTGTAGATCGGATAGGGGTCCTCGTGGAACTCGTAGGCGTATGGGGAAAACTCCATCTTGGCCTCAGCTTTTCGGCGGCAGCGACATGACCTTGGTCTCGAGGTATTCCTCGAAGCCCATCTGGCCATTTTCGCGGCCCAGCCCGCTTTGTTTGTACCCGCCGAAGGGGGTGTCGACATGGAACCATTGGCCCCCGTTGAGGGCGATCGTACCGGTTTGAATCCGCCGAGCCACATCAAGCGCGCGCTGCTCACTGCCGGAGTGAATGGCCCCGGAGAGCCCGTAGACCGAATCGTTGGCAATCCGCACCGCATCGTCGTCGTCATCGAAGGGAATCACGCAGCAGACTGGCCCGAAGATCTCTTCCTGTGCGATGGTGCTGGCCGGGTCGACGTCGGCAAAGAGGGTCGGCTGCACGTAGAATCCGGGTCCCGGACCTGCTTCGCCGCCGCAAACCAGACGCGCTCCTTCGGCCTTTCCCTTCTCGATATAGGCCAGAACTCGTTCCTGCTGGCGTTTGGAGACCTGCGGGCCCTGCATATTGCCGGGGTCGGTGGGGTCACCGAAATTCCATCCCGAGAAGGCCTTCTCCAGAATTCCCAGCGCCTCCTCGTAGCGCGAGCGAGGGACCAGCCATCGAGTCGTGATCGCGCATCCTTGCCCGCCATGGACGCAGGTCATCGCTGCCTGGGGAAGCACAGCATCGAAATTGGCATCCTCGAGGACGATCGAGGCACTTTTCCCGCCGAGTTCGAGGAATACTTTTTTTACCGTGTCGGCAGCGCAGGACATGATGCGCTTTCCGGTGGCCGTTGAGCCCGTGAAAGTGACCAGATCAATTCGAGGGTCTGTCGAGAGGGCTTCGCCGACCATATGGTCGGATGAGGCCACGATGTTCAGCACACCTTCGGGAAGGTCGGTCCGGGCCAGGATCTTGCCCAAATGAGTCGCTGACCACGGCGTGTCCGGGGCCGGTTTCAAGATAGCTGTGCAGCCCGAAGCCAATGCGGGACCGATCTTGGCGATATTGAGATAGAGCGGCACGTTCCAGGGAGTTATCGCACCGACCACGCCGACAGCTTCTCGGCGGAGAATGCGGCGATTCTGCTGCCCGAAAAAGGGGATATCGGACATTTCGGACTCGGCCTCGAAATTGGCGGCCTTTTCGGCCCAATAGGCCATATGCTCGATGGGCCCATCGATTTGCATGAAGCTCGACAGCGCGACCGGAGCGCCGGCTTCGGCTGTGACGATGGCACGCAATTGTTCGGTTTCGTTTACCAGGCCTTCATGGATCTGGCGCAGGCATTTGGCCCGAAGCTCCTTGTCGGTGGACCAATTGGTTTCGTCAAAGGCGCGGCGGGCGGCTGCAATCGCGGTCTCCATATCGGCCGAGGTGCCGTCGGCACAGGTGCCGATGCTCTCGCCGGTGGCCGGGTTGATGTTCTCGAAACGCCCTCCTGCAGAGCCTTCGACCAACTTTCCGTCGATGAAATTACGAGTCTCGGGTGCGAGCGCTTCCAATGACATGATGGTGTCCCTTCCGGGTGGGCACGACGCCCACCGCCAGTAGTTGTCTTAGGAGCCTAAGCCGAATTCGTCAAGGTCCTTTACGATATGCCGGAGCCTGCGGTGCCCGCGGCCTCCGGCATATCTCGCCTCAGTCGTCGTAGGCGGGATCCCAGAACTTCTCCTCGATTTTGGCGCGCAGTTCCTCGGGGCTTGTTTTGGGAGCATTGCCCTGTTCCTGGGCCTTGCGGGCCACCGCAAAGGCGATGTCCTTGCTGACGTCGCGGATGGATGGGAGAGGCGGCAGAAGGGCGCCTGTCTTTTTCCGCTCGGCGGTCGCGCAGGCGGCCAGTGTTCGGGATGCTTCCCGGAACATCTCATCCGAAACTCGTGTGACGTTGCCGGCGACCACGCCCAGGCCAAAGGCCGGGAAGATGTACGTGTTATTGCACTGGGCGATCGGGTGGGTTTTGCCCTTGTAGGTCACCGGATCAATCGGGCTGCCGGTGGCGATCAGTGCTTTTCCATCAGACCATTCGATGATGTCGCTGGGCGCTGCCTCGATCCGGGAGGTCGGATTGGAAAGGGGAAATACAATCGGGTGTTCCGTGTTGCTGGCCATCGTCCGAATCATTGTTTCGGTGAAAAGATTGGGGTGTCCACAGACGCCAATCAGGACGGTGGGCTTGGCCTCACGAACGACATCTTCAAGAGAGATCTGTTGATCTTTCCCGGTCCGCTTCCAGTCTTTCAGGGAAGCGGCTGGTTGGACCAGTTTCTGCTGGAAGCTGGAGAGGCCCTCCATATCGTCCGACAGGAGGCCGGCGACATCGACCATGTAGAGGCGGCCCCTTGCTTCCTGTTCGGAGAGGCCATCTTCGACCATGCCGGCAATAATCTGCTCGGCGATCCCGCATCCGGCCGATCCCCCACCCAGGATTGCCACGGTTTGGTCCCGCAGTTTGCTGTCGGCGGCCTCCACCGCTGAGAGAATGGTCCCCAGGGCCACCGAGGCCGTGCCCTGCACGTCATCATTGAACATGCAGAGTTGGTCGCGGTAGCGTGCCAGCAGGGGCGTGGCATGCTGGAAGGCGAAGTCTTCGAATTGCAGGAGCACGTTCGGCCAGATTTTTTTCACGGCGGCAACGAACTGATCGACGAAGGCAATGTACTCATCGCCGGTGATTCTCTTGGAGCGCCACCCGATATAGTGCGGATCGTCGATCCGTTCCTGATTGTTGGTGCCCACATCCAGACAAATGGGAAGAGTTTTGGATGGGTGAATGCCGCCCACCGCAACATAGAGAGATAGTTTGCCGATCGGGATGCCCATGCCGCCGGTGCCTTGGTCGCCCAAGCCCAGAATGCGCTCTCCATCCGTGACGACAATGGCCTCGATATCGTCGTGGCCAAAGTTCCGCAGCATCTCTTCCATCCGATCCCGGTGGGGGTAGGGGATGAAGAGGCCGCGCGGCCGTGCATAGATCTCGCTGAATCGTTGACAGGCCAGACCAACGGTCGGGGTATAGATAATCGGCATCATCTCGGCGAGGTGATCGACGACCAGTCGGTAGAAGAGAACTTCGTTTGTATCCTGGATGTCGCGCAGAAAGACGTGTTTCTCTTCGTCATTCGGCAGCTTGCAGTAGGCATCGTACTCCCGACTGACCTGTTCCTCGAGAGTATCGACATGCGGGGGCAGAAGGCCGTAAAGGCCCAGCTTGGCCCGTTCTTCCTCGGAAAATGCGGTGCCCTTGTTGCCGAGAGGTTCGTCGATGAGTTCTCGACCGCGGAGTGTGCTGACTTCGTTTTTCATAGTTCCTGTCCTGACTCAGTCAAATACGTTGCCATGCTGGTAATGTTCATCCTGACCGGCCGCCTGCGTCAAGGCGGCGACGTTGTCCTTGGTAAAGAAGCCTTCATAGCCGAAGCAACGTTCGACGTATTCGGTGATCAGAATGCTGAAAGGGGAATGTTTCGAGAAGATCTGTTTCAGGTTGGGCTTGTCGGTGCACTCCCCGACAACATTGGCGAGAAATGGCGTGCCCGTCTGACGCAGCGTATCGACTACGAAATCAATATTCTTGACGCCGCTCGCATGGTCTCCATCGCGGACCTCTTGCGCAATATGATGCATGCGGCGGCCATAGTTGCGCACGAAATCTTCGGTCGGCATCGGGAGTTTCTCGAAAGAATTCACGAAAGAGGGTGTGTTGTTGGCGGTGAAGACTTTCGCCGGAGATGTCTTGTCGTCGGAAACATTCGGATTGCGATTCACATTGGTTGACGAGTTCTGGTCCGCAATATTGTACGCGCCCCAGAAGTAGTAGGGGGACATGGTCAAAAACTCGAGGATCGCATCCTCTCGCTCGCCTGCGAGAATCCGTGTGGCCATATGGTCGATGCCGAGAATCAGATCGCCCAGCCCGTGTTTGGCCGAGAACGCATCCGCTGCATCCAGACGACCCTGTTCTTCTGCGGTCAGCTCGAAAGTTTCGCCGAGCGGCAGTTCCGAGAGATCCTCAAGGTCGGAATCCGTGTAGCCGACACTATTGGCCGTCTGGTCGGAGGGGACCGTCCAGGTCAGTCGTTTGGAGGTATAAAAGGAGTTTTCGGCTTCGCCCGGATAAACGAATCTTACATCCTGATCCTCGAGCGTCTGACGTGTCGTGGCCAGATCCTTGGTGTGGAAGATCTCGCCAATATAACGTGCATTCTTTTTCTCTCGTGCCAGAGGATAGAGCTTGTTGAGGCGTGTGATGTAATCGACGAACTCCTCGGAGAGAGGCTCGAGGACAAACAAGAGAGGCATCTCGTCTCCGCCACGGAGGATGAAGATGCGGTGGGTATCACTCAATCGCGTCGATGCCAGACGATAGCTCGTCATATGGTAGAGTTCCTCGAGGTAGTCGAGGGCATCACCAGTTTCGACCTGAAGGACAATCCCCCGCATTCGACCCAGAAGATCATCGATGCCGGACGCTCGGCGCCGGTCGTAGATCTTCAAGCGGTATTCGTTGAAAAAGTCCGAATTCTTTTTGTCGCCGACGGGGTCGTACTTCATCAGGTCCATTCGAGAGTCTCCTTGGAGTCAAAGTTCGGGATAGTTGTTCATGAATCCGAGCGCTGTGCAAAAGCCTTCTGGTCGGCGTCGAGCCAGCACTCCACGTCTGTGGAGACGCGACCTGTTTCGTTCCCCTATCTCTTATGGAATCTTGTTGATGGGGCAAGAGGCCCAGGACCGATGAGTAAAGACTTCAAATATCGAAATTCTGGCACGCATGCCCCGGCACCGATCAGGTGGCGACCCGTGTCGTGGGGTTTTGCGGGCCAGGGGCGTTGTTGCATCGGGCAGGAGGATCGCCCGGGGGTGCAAGTGGGGTAGTGGTACAACGATCAGAAGTTGTCCGGTCATCCGGACGATACGAAGCCGCCCGGGTACCAACCGAGCGGCTTTTTTTGTTTCGGCGTCGATTGGCGCCGGGAGTCAGGTGGCGACACCGGAAAGGAGAGAGAGAGTGGAATTGATAGGCGGAGAGATGCCGGGACTGGTCCCGGGAATGATTTTCTTGATTGTGGTCCTCGGATTGGTGTTCGAGGCGATCGACGAGCGTGCCGTTCGGCGCGGCGTGGGTGAAACTCGGCAGCGGGTCGAGCCCGAAGCTGAAATTCTGCAGCCTCTGGTGGAAGCCGCATGAGCTGCACGTACCTTCTGTCGGAACTTCGTCCGGATGTCAGGGGCCACCCTCGCTCCGGGCGGAGTTCTGGCGGGATTTCAGCTCCTGCAGGGCCAGTTGGCGTTCGAAAGTCAGTTTGTAGCCGAGAAAATATTTGGCAATATCGCTCACGTAGCGAACCGTCTCCCGGCCAATCCTTTGGGCGGCCACAGTCTCGACATTGTCCACCCATTTATTTTGATCCAGCCCGCGCTGGTTGGCTTCGCGGCGGAGTTTCTGGACGCGAGCCGGACCGGCATTGTAGGCCGCCAGAGTGAACATCCATTGGTCCATCGGATGCATTTCTTCTTCGTTGAAGTACCTGTCGGCAAGAAACCGCATGTATTTGACGCCCGCGTGCACGTTGGATTGCGGCTGGGAAATGTCGTGAATTCCCACATTTTTGTCCCGCGCCGTGGTGGGGCGGATCTGCATCAAGCCGGTCGCCCCCGAGCGATTATGAGCCTTGGGGTCCAGTCCTGATTCCTGGTAGGCCTGCGCGGCAATTTGCAGCCAATCGTAGCCGTATTGCGTTCCGAACTTCTCGAAGATCTCCTGGAATCCCCGGACTTGCTGCAATCCCTCTCGAGAGATCGCGCGAGCCAATTGTGGCGAGTCGCTGAGATAGCGCTTGATCAGAATATTGCCCAGTAACGTACCCTGACGGTATTTTGCCAAAAAACCATCGAGGAATTTGATCAATTCGGGGCTTTCCGGTCGCGTCGCCCAAGCGAGTCGGTTGTCCCGGTCCAACGGGATGTCCGAGTGAAGTTGGATCGCGGGAAATGCTTCAGCCCAGAAACGGGCCTTGTATTCATCCATGATGGTGATGGAGAAGACGCCCGAGGCCAGCATGTCGAGAATGTCGTCGGCTTCCAGAATCTCGGACAACGCGCGGATCCGGACCGGCGGTCGGCCTGCGGATACGAACTTCTGGTTGAGCGTCGCGAGATGTTCGTCGTAGCTGCTCGAGAGTCGGACAGCGACCTCCTGGCCGGACAGGGAATCCAGAGAAGCAAGCGTCGGTGCCCCCGGCCCCGTAACCACGACCTCGGTCACATCCTTCCTCCATGCGGTGGTGAAGTCGACGCGCGCGGCCCGTTCCGGTGTGATGGAAAAGTCGGTCGCGATGAAGTCGCCGTGTCCGGCCAGCAGGTCGGGAATCAAGCGCCCCCGCGGCACAGGGATCGGCACGACCGTGACGAATTCGGATAGCGGATGGCCGTGGTTCAGTTTTTTTTGCAGGTCCTGGAGTTGCTCCCATACGAGGCCTTTTGGATGGCCATCTTCATAATAAAAAAGATAGGTCCCCGCGGTGACCAACGCCCGCACAAAGCGCCTCTCGCGCATGCCGCCGAGGTCGCCGGTCCATGGTTTCCAGAGATTCTCGAATTCCTTCTGCAGGACTTCGGGATTCTGCGGAACCGTGACGTTTGGTGGATTCGGCGGGCGGGTTGCCGCTGCAGAAGATTGCGTGGCGCCTTTGGCGGATTGAGTTGTCGCGGGGGGGGCAGCCTCCGGAGATGGTTCCTTGTTCCCGGAATTGCTGCAGCCGGTCGAGGTCATGCTGATGATCGCAAAACTTATCGCTGCCCGGAGCCAGGCCCTGCTGTGTCGGGACGTTGCCGTCCGGAGGCCTCTCAACGGGTTCTTTCTTTCAATTTGCTGACGACCTGAGCCGCCAGCTTGGGGGATAGCGGCGTGAGGCCAAGCAACTGCGTCAGCCAGAGGCCGTCAGCGGCCAGGCGCACGATGGTCGACTCCACCGGATCGATGGCATCGGTTTCAATTTTACTTTGCCACCGGGCAAACGCGGCGCGGAGGGGGTCGAGGACCTGCGGATCACCGCCGAAAGTCGCGAGCAGCGCTGCGAGGAGTCGGGCGGATTTGTCAGCCGGTCGTCCGTCGTCACTGACTGCGGATTCCAGATAGGCTCGGGTGGAGCTGCCGGGGGTCTCGTCTCCCGAGGTCTTTTGGGGATCGGTGATTTCGTCGTAGTAGGCAATTCGTCGTTCGATCAGTCCTGACACCAGCTCCGCCTTGCTCCCGAAATGATAGAGCAATCCGCCTTTGCTGACGCCGGCGCGGCGAGCGACTTCCTCCAGCACCAGCCCGGAGGAACCCGATTCGAGAATCAGATCCTCGGCGGCATCCAGAATCTTGGCGCGGGTTTCCTTGCCGGACGTGTTTTTGCTGCGAGGCATGTTCCAAGTATGGCGCTTGTGATGGGAATAGCCAAGACAGCAGCCGCCCGGGAATTCCGCCGCTGCTAATGAAGGTAGCCGAGTGCGCGGAGGCGGTCCCGCAGCGGGTCCTCGACCGAGGGGGCCCGTCCATCCAGATTCGCCAGGGAAGCTTCCATTTCCCGGACGATCTCGGGCCGCTCGGCGGAAAGATCGTTTGTCTCGGCGGGGTCTTGCGCGATGTCAAAGAGCTGGGGGGCTGGTTGTCCCGGAGGCTTCTCCATGAACTTGAATCGCCCGATCTTGATCGTGCGCCGATTGGGATATTCTGCAATCTGCGGGCGAATGCCTCGGTCGGGGGCAAAGAGGTCCACGCCGCGAACCCCGTCCGCGGGAGGGGCATCGATCAGGCGAAGGATGGTCGGCAGGATATCCACGTTCATCGTCGGATCATCGAGGGTCTTGCCGGTGGTTCCGGGGATCCGCACCAGCAGGGGCGTGTGCAGGTCGTTCCAATAGAGATTGTTGTGGTCGAAAATCCCATGCTCTCCCAGACTTTCGGCATGGTCGGCGGCCACGATGATGATCGAATCGTCGTACAGCCTGCGTGACTTCAGTTGGTCGAGCAACCGGGAGAAGGCCAAATCGCCCTGACGAATGTTCCCGTCATACATCGCCTGCCATTGCCTGAGCAGGGTTGGTGTCATCTCCTCAAGGCGAGCGCCGAAAGTATAGGTGGTAGCTGGCTCGGTTTTTCGCAGTTTCGCCAGAAGCTCCGGGTGGGTGTGGTCCACCAGCGTAGGTTCCCCGGGTTTCGGTTTGTAGAACTCGCGAAAATCTCGGGGATGACTTTGGTAGGGAGCATGTGGTTGGCGAAAGTGGATCCAGAGGAAAAAGGGTTCTTTCAGCCGGTCCAGCATCTCCTTGAGGCGTCGACTGGTTTTCTCGACTGGCTCGATGTCTTCATAATTGTCGTCGAAGATATCAAAGCCTTGTCCCATGCCATATTTTTGCTTCGCATATTCGTGTGCAACGACGGCCACGGTCTGGCGGCCGCTGGCTTTCAGGCGATCCGCGAGCGTGATCTGGCCGGCGCGCATCCCGAGCATCCGTCTGGAATGCACGAGTTGGTCGGTGTCCGGGAACATTCCGGTAAATAGCGAGGGGAGCGAGGAGACCGTGGTGCCCGATTGGCTCATGTTATCGGTGAAGACAAAAGCCTCCTCGGCGAAACGGTTCAGATGCGGTGTCGTGTTTTTGGTATATCCATAGACACCCATCCGATCGGCACGCAGGGCATCAAAGGTGACGAGAATGACATTGCAATCGGCACATTCCGGCGCGATGTCTGCAGGTGGTGCAGTCTGGCATCCTCCGAGGAGCAGCAGCCAGATCAGGCAGCTACGCGCCCATTGGAGAACGGCTCGCATGGCATCGTCGGTGGTCACACTTCAGGAGTGTATGGCTCGTCTGGTCCAAATCCAAGAGGGCGAAATTCCCCGGCGGCGCTAGGCGGTCGGGGTGGTTCGTTGAAAACGGCCGGGCTCGACTTCCTGTACTTCCTGGCGCGCTTGCATGCGCTGGAGGTGGAGAAACGCACAGCGGCGTTCTACCTGATCGGCGAAAGGCGACTGGATATGCGGCCGATAGATGAAGCGACGAGCCGCCATTTCCTCGATGGTATGAGGCTCTCGCAGAAACTCGAGCATCTCTTCGTGGCGGCGCGGAATGATGGCCGCGAACTGATCCAGCAAGGTAAGGAAGTCGGCGCGACCTTCAATGACGCCCTTATGATGGAAGGTGACATAGAAATCCGCATCCTCATCGCGGACCTGCCGGAGACTGGCCTCGAAGTCTTCGAGATCACTCCAAACGTCTCCGTAGTAGGGGCCAAATCCGGTCAGGTCGATGTCGGAGAGAAAGAACACGCCGTCGGAGATCCGAAACCCGCTGTGGCCTCGGGTATGTCCTGGAAGGTGCACCGCCTCGGCCTTGACCTGGCCGAGATCGAAGACGGTGCCGTCCTGAAATCCGACAGCATCGGGGCGTGGTGCGAAATGGAATTCCTCGACAACGACTTTTTCGAACTCGCGCCGTCCTTCACCCTCGAAGCCATAGATCTCCATCAACCCGTCGATTGATTGCACTCCGGGGAGATCGTTTTGGTGGATATGAACGCGGGCCTGGGGGAACAGGCTGTTGCCGGCAAGATGATCCTCATGGGCGTGGCTGTTGAGAATCGCATCCACGGGCGCCGGCGCCCCTCCGCGATTCACGACATCGAGGGAGGGGTCGATGATCACGCATTCCCGGCGTCCGTGAATGAGCAGGCTATTGCCCGATGGATATTTCCCGTTGTCGTGGCCGCGCAGCACGCTGACGTGTTCGCTGAGCCTGAGCTGTTGGTCGCCCCATTCCGTGTTCATGCCTTGCGGATCCTCGCCTTGTTTATGCGGGGACTTTCAGGAACTGGCGCCATTTTGCGAGACGAAGGAACTCACGCCGGGATCTGGGCCCATAAGGGGCCTGCAAGGCCCAACGGCGATCGCCGAATTCCTGGTCGAGTTCGGCCTTGGCGGTACGCAGAAGGCCCGTGTCGACCGCGCAACGCTTTTCCTCGGGGTCGATTCCGTAAAGACGAGCAGCGCTCAGGCCGAAGACCTTGGCTTTGATCTCGGGGGTCAAGGCGGGGTAGCCGTAGAGGTCCTGGAATTCTTCCGAGATTTCCAACCGCCGGAATGCTTCGATCTGCGGCTGTGGGGAGCCAAACCACAGACATTCCGATCCCCAGAGCAGATGGTCTTCGCCAAGGTATTTGAGAATCTTGCCGACGTAGTGCTGTGCGGATACGGGGTTCAGCGAGGCCAGGTACCAGGCGCTTCCCATCTCGGCATAGACATTCTTGCCCGCGACATCGTTGTCGAGACAGGTTCGAATCAGCCGATTCACACCACCACCCTCGGGATCATAGGGCCCCTCGAAATGGCCGTTCTCGTAGGCGGAGTGGTAGACGATGAAATTCACATCCGGATGCTTGACCGCCGCGGGCCCGACATCTTTGGGGTCTGCGTATTCGCGACTGAACCCGGGTAGGGGGAAGCCTTTATGGATGCAGATCAGCGGCTCCCCGAGGGCTTTGGTCTTTTCAATGAAGGGATCACCGATTTCCGGATCATCAAGCCACCATCCTCCGCCCTCTGCTCCCCATGGCGGGTAGCACTTCCAACCGTGATTGCCGTAGGTCTGGTGGATGCGAGCCATATTGTCGGCTTGTAATTCCCATTGATCATTGGGAGCCACCTGACAATGTTGCACCACGCGTTGGGTGTCCCCGGCAACGCCGTTGACGTAATCGCGCCAGAAAGCCATGGCATCGTTGCTGTTGAGGTTTGTGCAAAGAGTGCCGTCCGGACAGATCTCGGAGGGGAACCCGGAGAGCACCCCGACGGTGGTATCCGAGTTCAGAAAGATCTGCTCCACGTAGGCATCCGGGCCGATGCACTCCGAGCGCGGTTGCAGGTCGCAATTATAGAAGGTGATGAAGTTGGCAAAGTTGTTGCCGGTATAGGGACCCACACCCGGGTGGCGGTCACGCCAGACTTCTTCGTCCTCGATATGATGGGTCTGGAGGTCGAGGATGAATTCATCGCCGCCCAGAAGCTCGCTGGCGCCCGCGCAGTCAATTGTCTCCGGTGGTGGGACGTTGTACCCGCCTCCATTCGAGGCGCTCCCGCCGCAACCTGCCGCAAGGTTCAGGGCGTAGAGTGAAGCGGCCATGCCGGCGGTACTCGCGAGAAATTCTCGTCGTTCCAACCCCAACCTTGCGGCCTGAGCCCTCGATGCGTCGAGAATGTAGTTTCGAATGGCCCGGTCTCGCGGGGATTGCGGCTCGAAAAATTCGCCATTGGAGCGATTGCCCAGATGAATGGGGGTCTCCACGGGTACCTCGATCTCGGTTTTCTTCCTTCGAGCGAGCCATGGAAAGAGGGGTTTCGATGTGCTCATGAGCTCAGAATGAACCCTCCGGCTGCCCGAGGTCAATCAAAGACTGCTCATCCGACCGTTTTTTCAGGCGGAAGAGTCGAGAGCGCGCCCCAAAAAAAGGGCTCCATCCTGGACAGGATGGAGCCCCGAGGCGAGTGATCGCGTTTTCTTCAGGGCTTTTCCGCACCCACGATCCACATCGAGAAGTATTGCGAGCCGCCCCCGTAAGCGTGGCCGAGCGCGACCTTGGCGCCGTCGACCTGATGCTCGCCGGCCTGCCCGCGAACCTGCATGGCAGCTTCGGCAAAGCGCAACATGCCCGAGGCGCCAATCGGGTTGGAGGACAGCACGCCTCCGGACATATTCCAGGGGATATCACCGGTCAGTTCGGTGGAGCCATCGTGGACGGCCTTCCAACCCTCACCTTCAGGCGAAAAGCCCAAGTTCTCCAGCCACATGGCCTCGAACCAGGCAAAGGGAACATAGACCTCCGCGCAATCGATTTCCTTGCGTGGGTTGGAAATGCCCGCCTTGGCATAGAGCTCGCGCGCACATAGTTTGCCCGCTTCCGGGCTGATCGTATCGCGCCCGGCAAACATGGTGGGTTCCGATCGCATGGCCGTGGCATGCACCCAGGCCGGTTTTTTTGACGCCTTGTCGGCCAGATCTTCGCGGGCCATGACCATCGCGCAGGCGCCGTCAGAAGACGGGCAGGTCTCCAGATAGCGGATCGGATCCCAGAGCATCGGAGATTCCTTGACCATCTCATAGGAAATATCCGGCAGCTTCAGATGAGCGTAGGGATTCTTCAGCGCATTGAGCCGATCTTTCACGGCAGTCAGGATGCCGGTGTCATCCGGTGCTCCAGAGCGCCGCATATAGCCGCGAATCAAGGGGGCGAAAAACCCACCGGCGCCCGCGACCACCGAAACCCCGAAAGGTGCCGAGATGGTCAGCGCCCACATCGCGTTGCTTTCGGATTGTTTCTCGTAGGCAACCGTCAGGATGCGGTCATGGATGCCGCCTTGAATCAGGCTTGCGGCCACGTTGGCGGTCGACCCACCCACGCTGCCTGCCGTGTGCACGCGCAGCATCGGCTTGCCGGCTCCGCCGAGGGCATCGGCGAGATAGAGTTCGGGGAGAAGGCAACCTTCGAAGGTATCCGGAGCCTTGCCGACGACAACGGCATCGATGTCGGCCCAGGTCAGTTCTGCATCATCCAGAGCTCTTTGTGCCGCCTCACGCACCAATCCGGGCATCGAGACGTCGATGCGTTTGGCCGAGAGTTCGGTTTGACCGATTCCGACAATTCCACAGAGTTCAGCCATTATTCTCCCTCCAGAACGCACACCAGATTCTGCTGGAGTGCGGCACCATGTGTGGCATGTCCCAGACCACGATCGGCCTTGCCCGAAGCAATCCGCTGCGCGGCCTCGCCAATGCGTTGGAGACCGCAGGACATCAAGACGTGAGCACCCAGAGCTCCACCCGATGGATTCAGCAAGACGTCATCACCCAGACCCAACGCTTCGGCCAGAATCGGCTCTTGATGTGAATAGGGTGCATAGAGTTCGGCGAAGTCGATTTTGTCCTTGCTCACGCCGGCCTTCTCGCCGGCGATTGTCGCGGAAGCGCACGTCGTGAGGTCGCGGACGCCCAAGGCGGCCGGGTCGACCCTATGGTCGAAGCCCCGGATCCAGACGGGCCTGTCGCATAGCTCCCGGGCCTTGTCGCCGGCCACCAAAACCACGCAACTGGCGCCATCGGCCTTGCCGGCGCAATCGGCTTCCCGGAGCGGCGAGGCGATCATCGGCTCTGCCAGAAGTTCCTCGATCGAAACATCGCCCTTGTGGATCGCATGCGGGTTGTCCTTGGCGTGGCGGCGGTTGCGCTGGACGATCTCGGCCAGGTCGGTTTCGGTCTTGCCGTTTTTCTCCATCCATTGACGGGCCTGCATGGCGCTGACGCTGTCCATGTCCGGCCATAAGGGGGTGACGCAATAGGGGTCCATGCTGAGCGCCAGAACTTCCGGCAAATCTCCGGAAGCACTTTTGCCGAATCCATAGACCAGCGCCGAGTCGACGTCTTCGGTCTGAATTTTCACCCAGGCTTCGTATAGCGCCCAGGCACCATCCTGTTCGACATGAGACTCCTTGATCGGGGGCCAGGCCCCAACGGCATCAAGTGCCATCACGAAGGCGAAAGGCTGTCCCTGAAGAAAATCGCTGCTGCCCGAACAGGTAAACCCGATATCCGCGCGTTCCATTCTGGATTGTGCGATTGCATCCTGCACGACAGGCAGAAGGATTTCGACTTCATTGCGCTCGTGTTCGAATGCGGCTGCAGATTGAGAAAAGGAAACAATGGCTACATCACGCATCAGGCATGCGCCTTGTAGGTTTCATAATCCGCATCCGGCTCGCCGGTCGGGACAAAGCATTTGATCGAACTGATGGAGGTCTCGAGCTTGTCGTCCTCCACCCATTGGGCCTTGACCCGCATCCCCATGCGGACCTCATCGAGGTCACATCCCTGCACGACGTGGAAGAAGGGCAGGCCGGCTCCATCGAGGAGGACGCTGATACAGGCGTAGGGTAGTTCGAAGTCGAGGTTTTCCGAGGGAACACGAACAATCGAGAAAGTGACAATGGTTCCATGGTCGCTGACCTCGACGACATCGCCTGTGGCCACGGCACACTGCGGGCAGGAGCCTCGCGGCGGAACCATCACCGCCGGGCAGTCGGGGCAGCTACCGCCCAGAATCTTTCGCTTGGCCAGTCCCTGGAGGAACTTGGATGCCGCTACACCGGGGGTGAAGTCGTAGGTGAGTTGAATTGGGGTGGTGATACTTTTGACAGGGTCTCCCATTTTCAGGCCTCCTCGGGGACGAAGCATTCCAGATCGCGAATGCTGCCTTGGGGTTCCGCGGCCCAGCGAGGCTGGACGCGCATTCCGGTTTTCATCTTTGATTCATCGCCGGCATCGACGGCATGCAACATCGGGGCGTCGGCGCCATCAAGTTTCACAAGCGCAAAAGCGAATGGATGCGCGAAGGGTTGCTTCTCGCGAGGCTTGGCGACCCATGACCAGGTGGTAACGGTGCCGCCGGGTCCCACTTCGACGAGATCCGCCTCGGTAATGGCTTCCGAGGTGTCCGGATCGTATTCGGCCGGAGGTACAATGACCTTCCCGCTGGGCGTTCTGGCCCCCTCGAACCGCTGTTCCGCGAGACCCGTGAAGAAGCGTTGCAGGATCGGGCCGAGTGAGCGGCGGAAGGGATATTCCAAGACGTGTTCGGCGCGCAAGGCGCCTTCGTTCTGAGCGTCCGACATGATTTTTCCCCTGTTTGCGTAGTTGCGGCGCAGGCAATCGATCCTATTCGGATTCAGGCAGAGCCGATCGGCACGCCTCGAGTCCTCACCGTTCCATCGCTCCTACTACACCTGACGCAGATGACAAATGATCGTTCGTTTGGATCCGGCTTGAACGCTGGATGAGCACTGCTAGGCGACCGGCCAGCGAGTTGGAGGTTCAGATCGTTTTTTGGGACGGGGGGCGAACTCGCACGAGTATCTTCGCAAAACGGTCGGGGCGTCGGGGATCTCTGTGCGGGTTGCGGGTCAGCAGCTCCAGGTTGCCGTCTGCGCAGGCAACGGTCTGGATGGCTATTTTGGCCTCCAATCTGGCCAGACTCGCCCCAAGACAGAAATGGTTGCCTCTTCCGAAGGATAGATGGCGGTTCGGGGCCCGGGTGATGTCAAAGCGATCGGGAGCCGGGAATTCGGCAGGATCCCGGTTCGCTGCCCCCAGCGAGAGCCGGACGGTGGCATGTTTCGGGATGATGGTCTCCCCGATACGCACATCCTCTGTGGTCCAGCGCGGCGTGGAGGTTGATTGATCCGGATGGTGCCAGCGCAGGATCTCCTCGATGGCCTGGTCCATTTGTGACGGGTTTTCGCGAAGTTTGGCGAGTTGCCCGGGGTGCTGCAGCAGCGCGAGCAGACCGCTGGAGATCAGCCTTTCGGTTGTCGTTCCGGCCGCTGTGAAGATGGTCACGACCGTGGAGATGATCTCATCTTCCGTGAGGGGCTCGTCCTGTGTCTCGGCTCGGACCAACTCGCTGATCAGATCATCCTGCCACTGATTCCGCCGGTCGGTGACCAGGGCGCGCACGTAGCGGATCTGTTCGGCGAGAGCTCTGCGGCCCCGGTCCTCCTGCTCGGGAGTCCGACCCGAGAGAAAGAGAAGTTCGGCATCTTCAAAAAGCTTTCGGAACAGCAGGCGGTCTTCGATGGGGATGCCGATCATTTCGGCAGCCACAATGATCGGGAGATGGAATCCGTAATCTTCGACAAGGCAAAACTCGGCTTGCGGGCCACGGGCCTGCCAGAGCTGGCGCGCGAGAGCCGCGATCCGTTCTCGCCGGCTATCCACGGCTACCCCGGCAAAGGCCAGATTGATGAGCGAGCGCATCCGGGTATGGTCCGGCGGGTCCTTCATATTGAAGGAGCTCTGAATCAGACGCTTGTTGGCGCTGGTGGGCGAGTTTCCTTCCGGGACGCCGCGCAGACGACCCCAATCGCTGGAGAAGCGGGGGTCGCGGAGAGCCGCTTTCACGTCCTTGTAGCGGGTCAGAAGCCAGTAGCCATGCCGGGTCCGGAAGACGGGATCTTCTTCGCGAATTCGATGCAGCCAGGGAGCCGGGTTTTCCTGGTACTCCAGCGAAGTGAAATCCAGATCGCGCAGGTCACCCTCCCCAGCCTGCGGTGGCACCGGTGTCACCGCAGGCCGGGCGGGAAACTTCAGTACCTGGCCCAAACCGCCTCGACTTGGGACTCGGCAGCCGCTGTGGCGGCGTCGCTCAAACAGGTGGGATCGGCCCCATCAACAAACGCGCAACCGGGGACATCGTCCACGTCGGCGCATTTTGCCACAGCCGCATCAATTTTCGTCCTGAGCTGATCGATCCGTGAGGCTCGTTCGGTGCTGCAACCGGAATCATCCTCGTCGTCGGCCAGCTTCTCGCCGGAGCACTCCGAGAGTTCCTTCTGGATGGCCGGAATCACCTTGGCCACGGTTTTTGAGATCGATTTGATGCATTTGCGGACCGCGGGTGTGGAATTTCCTGCCGGAGTATCCGGTGGCGTTGCGGCAAAGGTCGCCTCAAGAGCCAAATTGCGCGCTTCCTCCTGACGACAGATGAAGCAGTCATACACCGAAGCCATGCCGGAGAGGGTAAGGTCGCTGCACCCGCCGCCGCATGTTTCGGGCATGTCGAGGCGCGATGCCGTAATGCCGGCGTCGAGGCATAGCTGGTCTTTTTCTCCCCCGACAAAGCTGGCGAGTTTGAGTTCCGCCCGGGCGATTTTCTGATCGCTGCGAGCCTGAGCGCAACGGACGTTGGAGGCCTCGCGAGCAAAGCAGTTCATCGACTCACGCAGTTCGAGCCGGCTGTATGTAGCAAAATTCTTCTGCAAACTTTCTCGGCAGGCGACGCGATCCTCAAGAGAGCTCAGGGTTCGTTGGACGCCGAGAGCATTGATCGGGATCGTGATGTTCGGCTCGGCCGGATCGTCGGACACGATATTGACCTGACCTGAACTGGCGACGGTGCCGGCCGGACTGAAGATGATTTCGAAGCTGGTTAGATCACCAGGCGCCAATACCAGAGGCAAGGTCGGGAGATTCGAGAGGCTGAGGGTGGCGTTATTGAGCCCCGACAGGTTCAGGTCGGTGATCGTCAGGTCATCACTGTAACCGAGATTCCAGACCTCGATGGTGAAGGTGTCGGAGGTCCCGGCATCGGTCACGAATCCGGCTGAACTGGGAAGAGCTTCGATCTCGACCGGCGCCCGGCAGGTAGCGACCGCCGGCGTCACGCTGGAATCGAAGTCGAGGGGTTCGCCGCGCGCATCTTCAAAGTTGTCGCAGCTGAATCCCGGTTGGGTCAGATAGACCCGTAGTTCATCGTCGTTGATGTAGCCGTCGTTATCGCTATCGAGGCCGGCCACCAGAGGCAGCGTCTCCTGAATCGATTTTCCCGTGTAGAGATATTGCTGCACCGAGAAGCCGAAGGGGTTTCGCGTTCCGGTGCCCTCGTAGTTCAAATGGCAGACGATACATTGATCCACCGGGCTGTCATCGGGGACAGCGAAGTAGTTCTTCATCGCCAGGAAATATGTGGGACGGGCGTCTGCGGTGGAAAGCGGCACGAGAAGGGCAACGATCGCGAGCAGCAAGATGGATGCGATCTGCTTCATGAGGCGTCTCCTTCGGGCGAGCCCGCGGGATAGGCCGCTGTCGTATAGTTGTCGATGCCGTCGGCAATGCGAGTAGCGATGCAGGCCGCGGCGTCGGTCGCGTTACCGGTAGCACCGCAACCCGCGAGCCCTGTCCAGTCCTGACAGCGCGACAAGCGCTTTTCGGTCTTCGAAGAGAGCTTGGCCAAAGCAGCAGCCCGATCTGTCTGACAATCAAGGGTGGTATCGCCGGGGGTTCGTTCGGCCTCGCAGCGCGAAATTTCCTTCGCCCACCCCAGCGCTTCCTTCTCTGCGGACTTGGCCAGGAGAAGCTGGCATTTCTGGGCGCTCCGGCTCAAGGTCGTCGAAGGCAGGGCAGGGGGTGCATCACCATACGCCGCCTCCAGCGCGATGCCGCCGTAGGACTCGGCGAGGCATTGCGCACAGGTGCCGAGATCTTCAACGCTATGGAGAGAGTTGGAGCCCGAGCAAGGCGCCGGGCAAACGGCCTGGTGGCCCAGCGATTGTCCGGTCAGGCCCTCGCCCGCGCATTTGGCGTCACGCAACCCACCAATGCGGCTGGTGATATCGGTTGCCGCCGCAACGAGTTTGGCGTCGCGTTTGGTGGTGTCGCAACTCAGACCGCGGCTCTCGCTCAGGAGGCATGCATTCCAGCTCTTGACCCAGTTCTTCAGATATTTGGCCTGTGTCCGATCGACGTTCTTGGCGCATGTCGTCTCGATCTTTTGTTCGTCGGTGACCACGGTCCGTGCCATCGCGACCGGCGCAGATTTACCGTAGTTCTCCCAGAGGTCATAGAGGATCGGTCCTGCGGCGTTGGTGGTATTTTCGTCCTTCAGGAACTCGATATATTCTCGTGACGAGGTCTGGTAGTTAAGTGTCACCTCGGCTCGCTCGGCACCAGGCACCTGGTAAAGCGCATCGGCCCAATATTCACCATCCTCGAAGTCGGCGGCCACAGGTTCCGCTCCTACCGCCGCAAAGGCAGCCTCATCGTATCCGACCGGCGGGATGCGTGTGTCTTTGAGGATCACGTTGCTGAGCACCAGATGGAAGCTTTTGCCGGGCTGTTTGCCGACCGTGGCGGCCCAGTCTTCGGTCATGCCCATCCGGACCTCGTAGATCTTGAGATTCGGGTCATGGTCCACGTCGCCGGGTTCCGCTTCGGCACCGATCAGAGTGGCGGTCGCATAGACGTAGCGACCCGATTCCAGAACAAGGTTGTCGTCCCCGTCGAAGGCGCGCACGTGGAGCCACATGCGACGTCCCTCGGGATAGCCGGTGGGAAGCTTATGACCCGTGCGGTTGATGATGCGAACCGAGAGCTCGCCGCCTTCCAGGTGCGCACTCAAGTCCGCTGATCTTTGGAGGAAGTCGGTCGAAGCAGCGGCGCTGCGTTCGAGCAAGCTGGCATCGACTTCATCGCCAAAGATCGGATGGTGGGGCAGGACTTTCGGAATAAAGGTGTTGGCGCCCAACAGACTATGGAGCGGCAAGTCGTCGCGGACGGGTGCATCCTTGGCGTCTCGACCAGTGACATCGGGCATATGACAATCTTGACAGCTCACCAGCAGAGGGTTGTTGCCGCCGAAACGGCCATCGACGACACCTGTGTCGGCAAATGCGCTGAGTGACCATTCCGTATAGGTCAACTGTTCGGGGAAGCCGTCCTCGACGTTTCCGGGCTCGTTTAGCGCGTTCGGCACATAGTCCCCATTGCCGTCTCGGGTGAAGATCGTATTACGAAGATCGTGGCAGGTTCCGCATAACTGGGACTCCTGATGGAAGGGCGAAACCAGAGTCGAGCGATTGGGGAGATGGGGATCCCCACCATTGTCGGCAATCACATCGAAAGGCCCGCGCATCCGGTCTAGCGGGTCGATCACCATCATTGCATTGGCAAAGGTCGTCACCGGCTCGCTCAGGGCGGCGAGGATCGCGGCGTCTTCCGCCGGGGCCCCCGGTGCGCCGAGCGGATCGATCATGCGGTGGCAGATATTACACTGCACACCTTCGCGATCCGCAGCGGTCATTTGCGATCCATCTTCGGGGGTCGAGCGGCCTTGCAGCCAACCGCCGGGCAGATGGCACCGCAGGCAGGTTTCTCCCGAATGGTCGGCATCCTGATTGGCGACCGCGATGGCGGCCCAGAACAGCGGGTCGCGTCCGGATTGTGCCATCATGGAGCCCGCCCAATTCCGGTAGGGCTCGACCTCGTCGTCGTTATAATCCGAATGGCAATTGGTGCATGAGGAGGGGTCCGAGATCGGGTGGGTCAGCTCGATCGGCTGGGTCCCGGGCGCGGCGTAGTCATGCATCGTCGTGGGGTAAGGCGCGGCCTGAGCACTGCTGGCCGCAAAGGTGGTGGCCAGAAGTGTGTACAGCGCCAGAAAGGAAAGCGAGGCGCACCAAATTGGTACGCCTCGCCTGAAAAGGTGGTTCACCTTCTTCATGGGAATGAATTGTCCTTGTGACAAACCTCAGAAAAGAACTGGGCCGTCCACGAAGGCTCCGACCGTAGACGGAAACAGCGGATCGGGGTAGGGCGGGGGCGGCGGCTGCACCGTCTCCGGATCGATACACGTGCTCGGAAGCGTCGAGGTATAGGACGGTTGCACGGTGATATTGTCGAACCAGCCATTTGTATAGGCAGGGTTTGTGAGCCCGCCGAGTGGCAGGATCAACGCTTGCCCTTCCAGACCGGCGGGAATGCCGCTGTCCGAGTCGTAGCCGTTGTTGAACAAGTAGTTGTTGCGGAAGCAGTTACCCTCGAGAGCTTGCGGGTCACTGACCGGATCAAAGGATCCGGCGGCCACAAAGACGTTGACCGTCTCCTGGTCGATCATCAGCAGGCCGACCGACCGGTTGTCGCGGATCTCGTTGAAGCGATACTGCGTGAATCGATCCGAGATCGTCATGATGCCGGTGCCGGGGACCGCGTTACAGACGGCGCCACCGTGGCAATGGTTCGGGATGTTGTTCTCCGCGATGTAGTTGTGATGAATGTCGTGATCGCGCGAGATTTGCAGATCCGGGCTGGTCAACTTGAAGACCAGAAGGCCGGCGGTGTTCTCGTACGCGATGTTGTTGTGAACGTCGCAGCGACCGGAGTTTTCGATCTCGATGGCTGCCGGGTGATCCCAGGCTTTGTTGAAGCGGGCTTCGCAGTCCACGGTCTGTCCGATGTAGATACCTGCATCGGTCGTGCTCTTGGCGTCACTGGTCTCGACCATGACATTGGTGCTTTTCACCGGATAGACCAAATAGATCGAGGAACGGTCCCCTTCGCCGGTGAGGTCGCGCATCAGCAGCTTGTCAGCGCCGGAGACAAAGATGCCGTTATCGGCCCATGCATTGCCTGCTTCACCGAAGGCGAGGGACTGGAAGACGAGGTTTTCCAAGGGCAGTTGCGGCGGGGCCGAGGTCGCGTTGAACCCGTTGTTATCGCCAGCACCTGCCGGCACAAACAGAGGACGTTCGTCCTGTGCCGAGCCGCAGCCTACAAATTCGAGATTGCCGCGGTCGAGGAATACCGATTGTGCATAGGTGCCCGAGCGCAGGAGCAATTTGGTCCCGTCGGCGGCCGCATCCGTGGCGGCCTGCACGCTGTCTGCGTTGCTCAGGACGGTGGCTTTCTCGCCGTAGGCGAGGGACGCGACATGAGCGCCGTAGCCGTAACCCTCGCCGATGACGCAGGCACTGAGGTCGGCGACCGTGGTTGATCCGCTACAGGCTGACATGGTTTCGATCAGGCCGGCGGTCTGCACGGGGCCGCAATCCTTGGCGAGTTTTTCTTCGGCTTTGTCAAAAAGCTTCTGGAGCTTTGCCGCCGTCTTGGTTTCGGTCGGCGGGGTATAGGTGCCGCTTGCGACCGAGCCGAAGCAGACCGGGCCGAGATCGCCTGCAGTGCCCTGTTTGATCTGTTTTCCCATGCACATCGAGATCGCGGTGATCGCGCCGGTCGATACCTTGATACCTTCGCTGGCGACACGCCGGGTGCATTTCTTGAGGTCTCTGTTGTCGATGCCGAGCTCAAGGCCGATGCCGGAGGTATTACCCGATACAACCTCGGCGATCGCATGTACCTGTCCGATCAGGCAGCTGGCGGTCTCGCTGCCGTTCCCGCGGAACGGTGCCGAAGTCCAGATGTTATCGAGCGCACCATCGGCAACAGCTGCCGAGCTGCAGTCCTTGTTCACCAACTCCACAACCTTCAGGTAGGATTTATCGAGTCTCTCCTGGTCCTTCGCTGTCAGACAATCCTGCGGGGCGACCTTGGAGCTCGACATGCATTTGTTCTGCGCGCGGATCATCTTGCTGAGATATTTCTTGGACTCGAGAGCGAGGCGCTTCTGGCATTTTTGCGCGTCACGCGATGGCACTGTCGAGTAATTGATCTCCGGTGCTTCGACGGTTCCGTTCCAGGTGAACGCAGCTTCCGAATCCTGAGGGAGCGCGGCAATACCGAGTGCCACGACGGCGAGAATAAGTTTCGTGGAAAGGGAAGGGTGCATTTGGGTCCTCCTGTGGGGAATCACGTGATTACAAATGTGGGTTACTGGCCTCGAGAGAGGTCAGGGTTACCTGTCCCACATCGGAGGCCGCGTGGTCAATGTTTCATTTGTATTTCGGGCAAAAATCTTGCGTCGCTCCAACGAAGACGCCGTACCAAGAAATAGATTGACGCAGTGCGCTATTTGTCGATTGACCCCGGTCCCTGACTGCCGAAGCGCCGCTGCGAGCAGGGTCCACTTCGGGGGGGCCCCGGTTGGCTGTCTGGCGGCTCGGGACTTGATGCACTGCAGCGCGACGTTTGCGCTCGTAGCCTCAGGCGGTTTGAAAGGCGCGCCGCAGATTCCCGGCGGCTCGGTCAACAGCATCGCGGGCCTTGGGCAGAACGTCGTGCATCCCGAAAAAGCCGTGAATGACGCCATCGTAGCGCACCAGATCACACGGCGTGCCGGCTTCGAGCAGCCGGTGGGCGAAGGCTTCGCCTTCATCGCGCAGAGGATCGAACTCCGCGGTCAACACCGTTGCCTCGGGCAGATCTGCAAGATTCTCGCTGCAGATCGGATTGAAGTAGGGATTTTTATGGTCTTCGGGGGTCCCTTCATAGTGGCCCCAGAACCAGCGCATGGCATGTGCTGTCAGGAAATAGCCCTCCCGGTTCTGCTCGAAAGAAGGCGTCGCACAGGTGGCGTCCACGGCTGGATAGATCAGGAGCTGGTGGAGGAGCTTGGGGCCACGCTCGTCTCGCAGGCGCATGGCTGTAGCGGCGGCCAGATTGCCGCCGGCCGAGTCGCCGCTGACCGCCAGGCGCTTGGGATCCCCTCCCAGGCTTTGCGCGTTCTCGGCAGCCCAGTAAGTGGCCGCGCAGCAATCATCCAGCGGCGCCGGAAACGGGTTCTCCGGCGCCAGACGGTAATCCACCGAAACCACAATGCACGAGGCATGGTTGGCCAGCCGACGAGCGGTGCCGTCATGGGTATCCAGATTGCAGAGAACCCAGCCGCCTCCATGGAAGAACATCAGGACCGGCAGGGGCCCGTTGGTCGCGGCAGATTGGGTGACCTCGGGCGTGTAGATTCGAACGGGAATGGGGGCATCAGGGCCCGGGATGGTTCGGTTCTCGACCTTGGCAACCGGTTCCGGGTTGGCGTTGAGTGCCGCGGTGGCGCCCATGGCCAGGCGGGCGTTCTCGACGCTCAGGCTCGCCAGGTCCGGGGCATCCGGGGGTGAGAGAACGCTCAGAATTTGTCGAACATCTTCGTCGAGGGGCATGACGACTCCGCGGTTGCTCTAGTTTGTTTCCATCTGCTGCCAGATCTTGTCCGCCTGTTGGAGCAGGATCTGATCGCCACCTTGTTTTTCTGCCGCGGCGTTCCAGTCGCGACGCCCGTCGCCCAGATAGCTGTTGTAGAACAGCAGGAGCCGACCATTCGCGATCTTCCAACTTCCGGGCTGGATGTCTTCTCGATCCGTGTCGTCGAGAACGCCCCAGGCACAGAAGCCTCCGTAGGCAGGCACAAACCGATCCGGATCGGCCTCGAACTGCTGGCGGTTTTGCTCGTTGAAAAACCGATAGGTCGCGCCCTCATAGGTGTAGGTCAGATCGCGTTTCCCCATGCGCGGGACGCCGCTGAAATACGAAACCGGATCAAAGCCCTTGATTGCGGTTCCATCGTCGAGATTGAGGGCTGCCGATACCGGCATCGGCGCCAGCAGGCATAGCAGCCACAGCAGCAGGTTCCTGGTTCGGGAGCGATTAGGCACCTCGTCTGACTGTCTCTGAATTTCGTCTGTTGCAAGTCTTTTGGCACAAAACCCGGAAGATTCGGGGCTTTTTACCCGGAGAGCCCTGATTTTTCCTAGTGATTCCCGTTATTTTGCAGCAGCTTGCCCTTACCTAGGCATTTATCTATAAAGGAAAACCCATAGTCAATTAGGACTTGCGTAGGGAAACAGGCTTTAGCTTCGGGGAAATCCTCTTGGGGGGGGGGAGGGAGCCAAGCCGGTTGGAGGACTCACCATGGACGGACTTTCCAAACATGCACTGGATCATTCATTCGAAACACTGATCCCTGACGTCGCACTGCCGGACCAGTTCGGGGACCTTTGGGGGCGCGCGAACCGCACCGATCCCGAGCCGCGGCTGGCCATCGCCGTCCTGCAGCTCGCGGTTGTCGACTTCTGCAAATTCAGCCGATCGGTGCGCGAGACCGAGCAACGGGTCTACCGCAAGGCCAAAAACTGGATGATGTCGTCGGATCGGGACTGGCCTTATTCGTTTGCCAATATCTGTGAGGCGATTGGCGTGTCTCCCGAGAATCTGCGCAATGCTCTGATGCAGGGTTCTTCGGAAGACCATGACCGGACGCTGCGCGATATCGGCAAGCTGCTGGATATCGGTCGCGGCTGAACCTTTCGTTTCGCAACTGGCCGAGCGGGGCGTGGATGGGCCTTCCTGCGCGCCTTCCCACGCGCCTTCCCACGCGTCTTCCCACGTGCGCGTGGGTCTGGCACAACCAGTTCGATGATCCGCAATTGCGTGGCCGGCCTGCTGGGGCTGGCGGCTCTGGTTTGGGCCGACGGGCCCCTGCGAGAAGCCGGCGCCCGTGCGCCCGCTGGCCTTGACCCGACTCTGCAGGCGCGGGCGCGCGAGGTCTTCGGCCCCGACCAGGGCGTCTATTTCGTTGCGGAAGACGGCCGGGTGCTGGTGGCGATCGAGCCGGACCGTCCGTTGATTCCAGCGTCGCTCAGCAAGATCCCGGCAACCACGGCCATCCTTGGCCGGCTGGACCCCGACCACAGGTTTCGGACCCGTGTGATCTACCGCGGAGGACCGGCGGCCTCGACCGCGACCCGACCCGGTGACCTGGTGCTCGAGGCCTCGGGTGACCCGTTTCTGGTCTCGGAAAGCCTGCTGTGGATCGGCTCGGAGGTCGCCGCGCGCGGCTACGGGCGTCTCGATGGCTCGCTTGAGGTTCGCGGCCCTCTTTTTCTGAACTGGAAACCGCAGGCGGACCCTCGCGCGACCCGCCGACTCCTGACCCGCAAGCCTTCTGCCGCTCAGCGCGCGGCCACCGAGGCGATCTTTCCCGGCGCGATGCAGCCCGGCCCGCTGGTTGCGTTCGGCGGCCAATCGTTCCCGGATGCCGGCGAGGTGGTCGTGCTCACCTATATCTCGCCACCGTTGCTGCCCATCCT
>CBFHUR010000028.1:0-35000 GCA_965658895.1 Binatia bacterium | reverse complement strand
GTCCATCCGCGGCCCGGATTGTTGGCGGGGAAATTTGCGGGTCGAATCAGGCGGGGCTCTTCGTCGAGGACGGGCTCAATCGAGCGATGACGCCAGATATGATTCCCCGTGGTGAGAACATCGATACCTGCATCCAGCAACTCATCGACGCCGTTTGGGTCGATGCCCCGACCACCGCTGGCATTCTCCCCATTGCCCACAACGAAATCCACAGCTTCGGCCTGACGAATGGCACGCAGCTCTTGCCGAATCATCTGACGGGTGGCGCGCCCGAAGATATCCCCCAGATACAAAATACGCATCGCGTCTCGCCTACCGTGCGACGTCGCTGGCGCGCGTCTCGCGAATGACGGTGACCTTGATCTGCCCCGGGTAGGTCAATTCTTCCTCCACCCGCCGGGCAATATCGCGTGCCATGGAGGCGGCACGATCGTCGTCCACACGGCCGGGTTCGACAAACACACGAACCTCGCGACCAGCCTGGACCGCAAACGAACGCGTCACACCATCATAACTGTCGGAGATTTTCTCGAGCTCATCGAGTCGCTCGACATAGCTCTCCAGCACCTCGCGGCGCGCGCCGGGGCGAGCACCGGACAACGCATCCGCCGCGTCCACCAAGGGGGCAAGAATCGTCTCGCATTTCACCTCTTCATGATGCGCCGCGATCGCGTTGCAGACCTTGGAAGACTCCCCGTATTTACGGGCGATATCGGCCCCGATGAGCGCATGTGACCCCTCCACCTCGTGGGTCAGAGACTTGCCGATATCATGCAGCAGGGCCGCCCGCCGGGCCTGCTTGACGTTGAGACCGAGCTCTCCGGCCATCAAGCCGCAAATAAAGGCCGCCTCGATCGAATGCGCCAGAACATTCTGGCCGTAGCTGTATCGATACCGGAGCATACCCAGGAGCTTGACGATCTCCTGATGAACGCCATGCACACCGGCCTCGAACAGAGCCTTCTGCCCGGCTTCGCGCACGGTTGCTTCGACTTCCTTTTCCGATTTCCGGACCACATCCTCGATGCGCGCGGGGTGGATACGACCATCCGAGAGCAATTTCTCGACCGCGATCTTGGCGATCTCGCGCCGGATCGGGTTGTGACACGAAATGACCACGGTCTCGGGCGTATCATCGATGATCAAATCAACCCCCGTAGCGGCCTCGATCGCGCGGATATTGCGCCCTTCCCGACCAATCAAACGGCCTTTCATATCGTCCGAAGGGAGCGCCACAATCGAAATCGAACGTTCGGCCACCCACTCGCCGGCCAGCCGAGCAATCGATTGCGCGACGATTTTCTTGGCGCGGCGCTCGCCGTCCTCGCGCGCTTCTTCCTCGATCTGCCGCACCCGTCGACCGGCCTTCAATTTGGCCTCATCGCTGATCTCCGCAATCAGCGCCTCCCGGGCTTCTTCCCGGGTCAGCCCTGCGGCTCGCTCCAGGGAAGAGCGAACCTCTTCGACGGCCGTCGCCAATTCCTCACGATCGCGCTCGAGAGTCTCGGCAGCTTGCTCGGTAACCGATTCCCGCTGGGTAATCTCGCGCTCGCGGGTCTCCACCTTGTTGCCCCGGCGCTCGAGATCAAGCTCCCGATTGCCGAGCTTTTTCTCACCCGCCTCGAGGACCTCACGCCGCGAGCGAATCTCCTGATCCAGAGTTTCGCGGGCGCGGCCCGAGTCTTCCCGGGCATTCATCTCGGCTTCCTTGCGTATGGCCTCGGCCTGACGATGGGCCTCGCCGAGCGCTTTTTCAGCCGCAGCAAGCGATTCCGTCGCGGCTCGCCGGGTGCGTTGGCGAAAAACCGCAAAAGCGGCACCGGCCAGCAAAACCGCGACGAAAAATCCGATGATTCCAGCCGGCAAAGTACCCAATCTTGACTCCAGTCTGCGCCGATCCAAAAGCCACGACGATCGAGGCTAATGGAGAAAGGCAATTCCCATGGAGGAATCCCCCGCTACCGCCACGCAGCACGCGCCCCCCCCTTAGCTATGCGGCCTCCGATGGAGGAGGTCAAGTCTCGGACGGTTCGTCGTCAGGCAGGAGTCCCGCCACGAAGGCATCCGGATCAAAGACCTGCAGGTCGGACACGCCCTCGCCGAGGCCCACGTAGCGCACCGGCGCGCCGAGCTCATGACGAACCGCGATGGTCATCCCGCCTCTGGCCGAACCATCGAGCTTGGTCAGAACAACGCCGGTAATCGGCACGATCTCGGCGAAAGCCCGCGCTTGCGCCAGTGCATTCTGTCCAGTGGTGGCATCGAGCACCAGAAGCACCTCATGAGGCGCCCCCTCGACCACTCGTCCCAGAGTCCGGCTCACCTTGCGCAACTCTTCCATCAGGTTGACCTTGGTGTGCAATCGACCAGCCGTGTCGACCAGAACGACGTCCACCTGGCGGGCCTGCGCTGCCTTCATGCCGTCAAAGGCGACCGAAGAAGGATCGGCGCCGAGATCCTGTCGCACGATTTCAGCGCCCGTCCGCTCAGCCCATACCGAGAGCTGATCGGCAGCCGCTGCCCGAAAGGTATCCCCGGCAACGAGGAGAACGCGCCGCCCGGCCGCCGCATGCCGGGCCGCCAATTTACCGATCGAAGTGGTCTTGCCGACTCCATTGACGCCAACGACCAACTGGACCCACGGCTGGCTCGGCAGCGCCTCGGGTTCCGGGAGCGGCTCTCCCAAAAGCGCCCGAACTTCCCGGCGCAGCGCCTCTTCGATCGACTTTACATCTGCCTGCCCGGGGACCCCGGCACGCACGGCTGCGACCAAATGGCCTGCGGGGCCTACCCCGACATCGCTCGCGATCAGGACTTCCTCGAGTTCTTCAAAACGCTTGTCGTCGGCCTCCCCGCTGCCCAGGAGGGCTCGCAAACGACCCGCAATCGCCCCCTGACTTTTGGCCAGGCCCCGAGCGTAAGGATCTTTCGCTGGCGCTTCCGGCAGGGGCGTATCGACAGCGGCGCCTGCAGGTGGCGACTCGACAGAATCCTGCTCCGACTCGGCGCTCTCGGGGATGGCGGCGGTCGAACCGGCGCGCAATTCCATCGCCAGAGCCGCGAGAAGCACGAATAACCACACGCCCCCCCAAAGCAGCAGAGAAATCGGAATCTCGGCCATGAAGCTCTGCGTCAGGCCGAGGCGGCCATCCCGTCGGTCGCCACGCGAGCGGCTTCTTCGACCTCAACCGAGACGATCTGAGAGACCCCGGCCTCCGGCATCGTGACTCCATAAAGCGAATCCGATTGCTCCATGGTCCGCTGCTTATGAGTAATGATGAGGAACTGCGTGTCGGCACTCATGCGCTTGAGCAATGTGCTGAAACGACCAACGTTGGCATCATCCAGCGGCGCGTCCACCTCGTCGAGCAGACAAAAGGGCGTCGCGCGAAGCGAGAAGAGCGCCATGATCAGGCTCACCGCTGTGAGCGACCTCTCACCGCCCGACAGCATTCCGAGACTGCGAACGGCCTTGCCCGGGGGCTGCACGGCGATCTCCACCCCGGTCTCGAGCAGATTATTGGGCTGGGTCAGCAGCAGGTCGGCCGAACCACCTCGGAAAAGCTCCTTGAAAATGACCGCGAATTTCTCGCGAGCCTGCTCGAAGGTCTCCTTGAATCGGGTGCGCGTTGTCCGGCTCAGCTCGCCGATGGTCTTGCGCAGATCTTCAATCGAGGCCTCGAGATCGTCGCGTTGCGTCTTGAGGAAGCCATAGCGTTCCTCCAATTCCTGCGCGTCAGCAATCGCGGTCACATTCACCGCCCCGAGGCGGTCGATCCGTTTTTTCAGCGCGGCCACCCTCTCGGTCGCAATCTCGGCATCGAAGTCCTCGGGAACGATCACCTCGGCCACCGCGACCTCGTATCGCTCCATCACGCCTTCGGCGACGCCGTTGATCTGCGCCTCGAGAGAGGCCGAGCGCACCTCGAGCTGGTTGATCCGCTCGCGGCGGCCATCGAGATCTGCCCGAACATCGCCGACCTGCTTCTCGCAAGTCGCGAGAAGATTGGCGACCTCGCGACCCTCCTCGCGAGCCTTCTCGACCGCACTCTCTTCGGTGGCATGGCGCTCACGGGCAACGGCCAATTCCTCCGCCAGAGTCTCCAGCGAGGCACTGGCACGACCACGTTCGTCTCCGAGTCGCGAGGCGTCTTCGCCGAGCGTCCGCCGGCGCGACTGCAGCACCTCGCGCGCATGTTGCTGACGGGCTTGTTCCGCGACAGCTTCGGTCACCAACTGACGGGCTTCCGAGAGCTTGTGCCGTGCTCCGTCGCGGACCGCCTGCGCCTGATCCAGAGCGGACCGCAGCCGGGCCAACGCCTCTCCGGCAGACTCCATCGCCGCCTGCGCCGATCGCTCCTCGGCCTCGGCCACCACCGCCTGCTGGTCTGCCTCCCGGGCCCGCTGCTCGCTTTCGGCGAGCGAAGCCTGCGCGATGCGCAGCTCCTCTTCGGTTTCGGCAATTCTCGCATCAGCCGCTGCGCGCTCCCGGCGAGCGGCCTCCAGAGCGTGCTCGGCAGCCACCAGTTCGAGGGTGGCGTCATGGGCCTGGGCATCCAGACTTCGCAGAGCCTCCCCTTTGGCCACGCATTCCTCGCGCGCCTCGGCGATCCGCCCCGCGAGCACAGCCAGGGATGCCTCCTCGCGCGCCTGCTGATCTTCCAATTCGGTCAGGACGCGCCGTCGCTCGAGGAGACCGACGCCCTCAGGCGCCTGTCCGCCTGTCACCACTCCGCGCTCATCGATCAAATCCCCGGACCGAGTTACCCAAATGCCCGCACCAGGCGAAGAACGAAACGCCGAGACCGCTGTGGCGAGGTCCTCGGTCAGGAGAACCCGACCGAACAAGGCGTCCAGAACTTCAGCGAAACCCGGTTTAGCCGAGAGCATGTCCACCATGCGACGGCATCCCGGCGGGACCTGCTCCGACGGGCGAGCGGGTTGTCCACGTCGGGGCACGAAGGAGATCCGCCCTTCCCCGGCCGCACGCAACGCCTCGGCCAACCGTGCGCCATCTTCGGGTCCCTCGACCACCGCGCCGCGCAGGACATCGCCGAGAACGGCGGCCACCGCCGGCTCGAGTTCCGCCGGAATCTCCAGTGATTCCACGAGCAAACCGAGTGGTCCGTCGGCTCTTGCCAGAATGGTATCGATACCGTCGGCATAGCCCTCTTTGGAGCGCTCGAGTTCGCGCAAGCCGTCGATACGTCCACCGACATGCAGCAACGTCTCACGGATGGTGGACTGGGACTCTTCGAGGCGTCGCAGTTCATCTTCCCGCAAGCGCAGAGTCTCGGCGGCCCCCTTGCGGGTATCCTCGAGGCGGCCATGGTCTTCACGCGCGGCCACTTCCCGCGCCCCAGCCGCTTCCGCCCGCTCCGCGGCCCCCGCGAGCTCCGTGCGGCGACCGTCAAGACGATCCGAGATCCGCGTCGCCTCGTCGCGAATTCCCGAGACCCGCGCCGCACTCTCGGCCCGGCGCTCCGCAACTTCGGCAAGAACGGAACGTGCGTTTGCCAACCCGGCCCGATGCTGGTTGCAGTCCGCCTCGGCCTGCTGAAAGGCCGGCGCCGCAAGCTGCACATGGTCCTCGGACGCCTGAACGCTCTCCTCGGCCGAGTGCAGAACGGCCTCACGTGTTTCGCGGTCGGTGGTCGCAGCGGCCACGGCCTGCGAGAGAGCGTCCTCACGGCTGGCCAACTCCGCATCTTCATCACGCACCCGCTCGAGGCGCTCCTCGAGGCTTCGCAGGCTGTCGTTCATGGCCGTCTGGCGCTCGGTCACGCGCACCACGGCCGAGGCCACGTCGGCAAGAGCAGCAAACATCTGCTCGATCGCTTCCTTGGTCTCGCGGTCGCGCACCTGAACCTCATCGCGCTGCGCCACCAACGTCGCCAGCTGTGACTCCACCGCATCAATCCGCTCTCGGAGTTCACCGAGCTCCGAATTGCAGGCGGTGCCCTCCTCGTCGAGCGCCCCAAAACGAGTCCCCGCGAGGTAGATCTCCACATCACGGAGCTCAGCCTCCAGCTTCTTGAACTCCTCGGCACGTTTCGCCTGCCTCTGGAGAGCGCTGAGCTGGCGCTCGATCTCGCGCATGACATCGGTCACCCGGGAGAGATTCTCGTTGGTGCGATCGAGCTTGCGCTCGGAGGCAATCTTCCGGCTTCGAAAGCGGGTCGTCCCGGCCGCTTCTTCGATAAATAGCCGGATTTCCTCAGGCTTGGCGCCGACCAGTTGCATGACTCGCCCCTGCTCGATCATTGCATAGGCCTTGGGCCCCAGGCCGCTGCCAAGGAAAAGCTCGGTAATGTCACGCAATCGGGCGGGGGATTGATTCAGAAGATATTGTGATTCACCGCTGCGAAACAGGCGGCGGGTGACACTGAATTCGGGAAGGCGGGCCACCTGAGCCGCGACGCCCTCCTCGGGCAGGAGGTCCGAGGAACCATCCTGGCCCTGCTCGAAGGTCAGGGTGACCTCGGCAAAGTTCAAAGGGGCGCTCCCGTCGTTGCCACAGAAAATGATGTCTTCCATGTCGCGAGCACGCAGGTTTTTCACGCTCTGCTCGCCAAGGGCCCATCGGATCGCATCCGAGACATTCGACTTGCCGCAGCCGTTGGGCCCGACAATCGCGTTCATCCCCGGCCCGAATCGAAGCTTCGTCGGTTCCCGAAACGACTTGAACCCGACGAGATCGATCTCACGAATGCGCAAACTTCACCTCCACGTACCCCACCCGGAGCACCGCTGAATCGCGGTGCAGATTGAGGAGGTTCTATCCAGAATATTGTGTCCAGAGTCAACCCAAGCCACAAGGGATTGCGGTTTTTGGGGGCGAATTCCGCAAACGCTTGCCCAAACTGACAGGATTCCTTATGTTGCCCAAAAGTTGCAGAGCGTCCGGCATTCTCCCTGACACTCCCGAACACCAGTTCGCCACCGCAGGATCAACTCCGTGGCAGGCCGGATCGAGAGGGGCATGAACCGTCGAACCCCTGCTTTATCGAAAGGCCCACCGGGACAGAAGTGCGCAAGCAGATCCTTATCAGTCGATCCAGCGTCGACACTCGAATCGGACTCACCGAGGACGGAACACTCGCTGAAATTCAGGTAGACGACCCCTCCGAGCACTCCAGTGCCGGCAACGCCTACAAGGGCAAAGTGGTTCGCGTCCTTCCCGGCATGCAAGCCGCGTTCATCGATATCGGCCTCGAAAAGGCCGCGTTCATGCACGTTTCGGATTACTGGACCGGACCGGAGGAACCCGAGGACGACGAGGAGGCCGACGATCTCGCCGACGAGGTCGAGGCCCGCGAGGAACTTGATCTCGACGACTCGGACGAATCAGAGGACTCCGAGGACTCAGAGGACTCCGAGGACTCCGGAATTTTGGCGATTTCCGACGATCCCGCGACGGACGAAGCCTCGGACGACGATCGCCTCGAGCCTCAAAGCTTCACGGCCACGGGCTCCGCGGAAGATTCCGACGAAGATCTCGAGCCCCGCGCCGCCTTGGACTCGGACTCGGAAACCGGAGAGCCGGAGCCCGAGGATTCCGCGTCCGAGGAACCGCACTCCGAGGATCCGGATTCCGAGGATTCAGGGTCCGAGGATCCGGACTCCGAGGATTCGGGCTCCGAAGAACTTGAGTCCGAACATTCCGAGACACAGTCCGAGGAGGAGGCCGACGAGGCCGAGGAAGCCGCGACGGGCGCGAACAGGAAATCCTCAAAAAAAGGGGGTAAATCGCGCGGACGACGACGGACCGGGCGAAAACCCAGCGTCCCCCCACCTTCCATCGACGAATTGCTCAAGCCTGGCCAGGAAATTCTGGTTCAGGTCTCCAAGGAGCCCATGGGAACCAAGGGCGCTCGCGTGACCGCCCACATCTCTCTTCCCGGGCGCTATATCGTCTACATGCCGACCTCGAACCATATCGGCGTGTCCCGGCGGATCGAGAAATCCCGCGAACGGCAAAGACTCAAGAAGATCGTGGCCGAAAATCGCCCCGGTGGTAAAGGCGGCTACATCGTCCGCACCGCCTGCGAGGGCCTCTCGAAGAAAGAGATTCTGGCGGACATCAAATTTCTCTCGCGCCTCTGGCAGGGCATCGAGAAAAAAGCCGAAACGTCGGGGGCGCCCAGCCTCCTGCACGAGGATCTCGATATCGTTCTGCGCGCCATGCGCGACCTCCTCACCAACGAAGTCGAAGAGATCCTGGTCGACGACCCCGGTGACCATAGCCGCATCCTCGAGTTCATCGACACAGCCCTGCAGCCCGAGTTGAAGTCGCGGGTCAAACGACATGAAAGCCTGACCCCCTTGTTCGACGAGATCGGCGTGGAGAATCACGTACGACGCGCTCTGGACCAACGGGTCTGGCTCAAATCGGGTGGTTATCTGATTGTCGACCAGACCGAAGCCCTCACCACCATCGATGTAAATACCGGACGGTTTGTGGGCAAGAAGACCCACGAAGAGACGGTGCTGAAAACCAACATGGAGGCGGCGAAAGCCTGCATTGACCAGCTCCGCCTCCGGAATATCGGCGGCATCATCGTCATTGATCTGATCGATATGGAATTGGCGGAAAACCGCAAAAAGGTCAGTGAAGCGATCGAGGAAGCTGTCAAGCGCGACAAGGCGCGCACCAATATCCTGAAGATCTCCGAACTCGGATTGGTCGAGATGACCCGCAAACGGACCCGGGAGAACCTCCAGAAAGTCATCACGGTCCCCTGCCCCCATTGCGACGGTCTCGGACGCCAGAAATCCCCGGAAGCTGTCGCCGGGGAGGCCCTCCGGGAAGCCCTGCGCAAGGCCGCTGCCGCGGACAACCCGCAGAACCTGACGATTCGGGTGGCGAGCGATATTGCCGGCATTCTGCGCGAGGCCATCGAGGCAAGACCGAACGCGAATCTGGCCGCCAAGGGCATTCAGCTTTCGATCAAAGGCGAGCCCAACTTCCAGACTCAGGCCTTCGAGGTCGAGTTGGGTGGCAGCAGCAGCAAGCGAAAACGGGGGGGCCGCCGCCGGCGCCGCCGGTCAGGGGCCGCAAAAGCGGCTACGAAGTCGGGAGAATCTGCAACGGATTGAGAGAAAAAACAGGCCGGCCCGAGGTCGGCCGCCAGCGCCGTTTTCGATAGATGTTCTGAGGTTCTTGATTCTGCCCGGCATCTTCGGATAGCGAGTGGTGCGGAAGTTTTGCTGTGGAGGGGGATGCTGATGGATTTGCCGAAGTGCCAGAAGTGCGATGATGGACTATTGATCCCACTGTCCGACTACGGACAGGAAGGGGCGACAGTCATGTTCAAGGCATGGGTCTGTACCCATCCGATTTGCGGATTCTCCATCCGGATCGACAAAGGCGAGGTCACCTTCGGCCGCAAGGTCGAGCAGCGCAGCTAATCATCCCCCCGGCAGGGCCGTAATCGCGCCATCTGCCCGTCCGAGACCAGCTCCACCTCACCGTCGGCCGCTGTACTGAGCCAGGCGGACCCGAAACTCGCGTAGCGAGCCACGACCTCTTCATGGGGGAAGCCGAACCGATTCCGCCCAGCCAACTGGGCTACCGCGATGCTGGGGCGGAGTCGCGCCAGCAACGCCGCCCCACTCGAGGTCCGAGAACCATGATGGGGAACCTTGAGAACCGAGACTCCGGGCAAGTCGGGAAGTTTTCGTAATTCTTCCTCGGCCCGACGCTCGATATCACCGGTCAGCAGAACCCGCGTGGCGCCGAAGGCCAGCACAATCACCAGGGAATTGTCGTTGCGCCCCCCGAGCGAATCCGCCCCGGGCTGCAGGACCTCGGCCCGAGCCTCCCCCAGCGCAAAGCCATCCCCCGCGGCGAGATGATGGATCGTCCGCGGAGAAGCCTGCGCCAGACCTCGTCCGCCGTCCGGAGCGGCATTCCAACGCGAGACGAGAATCTCGGCGCCGGGATAGAGCTCCTCGACCGCGGCCAGACCACCCGCATGGTCCCAATCCGCATGCGAAGCGATGATTCGCTCCAGCCCCGCCAAACCCGCCCTTCGCAGAACCGGGCTCAACACTCGTTGCGCCAACGCGGGAGGGGAGAGCCGCCCGGGCAGATCCACCAAAGTCGCCAGAGGTGCCCCTGGCCCGGCCACCACAATCCCGTCGCCCTGCCCCACGTCCAGAAAGTGGACCCGCAACGCATCAAGCGCAGGCGGCCGCCGCGGGGAGTGAACCACGATGACCGCCAGAACCAAAAGCCCACCGAGCAAAAAAAAACGCGGCCCATTCGATTGCCAGAAGCCGAGAGTGACCAGACCCGAGAACCAGACCACCGCGCCCATCGCATCTGCCCCGAAGACGCCAAATCGCGAAGCGCCGATCCATAGAATCAGCGGTTCCACCGTCTCGATCACGGCAGCGGCCTGGCCGAGCAAGACCACGGCAATCTCCGGAGCGATGGGAGCGAGAAGCGCCCCGGGCAAGGCAAGCGACAGCACCCCGGCCCCGAGGATCGGCCCGAGAAGCACGTTGGTCAGCACACCGCCCATCGAGAACTCGCCGAAATGATGCAGCAGAATCGGCGCCGTGGCCAGAACCACCCATAGAGAAAACCGGATCGCCCGTCCCGACTTTTGCCAGAGGCCGTCACCGCGAGAGATGCGGGCCGGCGCACGCCCCACCCGGCCTTTCTGCGGGCGGGCCAGGCCCAGCGCCCCGCCCGCCATCAACGCGGCGGTTGCCACAAAGGTCAATTGAAATCCGGGGTCATAGGCGTAGTCCGGATCGACCAGAAGAAAGCCCGCCGCAGTCGCTGCCAGAAAATGCAGCGGACGAACCATGCCACCGAAAAATTCCCGCGATTGCATGAACAAGGCAACGATTGCCGCCCGCAGCAGGGATACCGAATCGCCGACGATGACCAGATAGAAACCGGCCAGAAGAAAGCTCGACACCTGAGCCAGCAAACGTGCGAGACGAACGCGTGCCACAGGCAAGAAAAGATGCAGGAGGAAGCCCGGAATCCGGTAGCCGGCCCAAAGGACCACGGCGAGATGCAATCCCGACACAACCAGCAGATGGGCCACGCCGGCCGCAGCCCAATTCGCTCGCTGCTCGCGGCCCAGGGACTGCCGATCCCCGAGGACGAGAGCTCGCAAAACCGCCGCGGATCGGCCCGATGCCGCGCGGTCAATTGCCTGCCCGATCATCTGCCGCACCCGAACGCGCAGCGTCGTGGATGGAGGCAATCGCACCACCGAGCGGTCATCCTTCACCCGCACGCGGAAGTCGATCCCCCGTGCCCGAAGAGATCGCAAGCGATCATCGCCACCAGCATTGCAAAGACCGTGCGCCGACTCGGGCCGGCCGACCAACTCGATGCGATCGCCAGCCGCCCAGGCCTGTCCGGCTCGGGAAAAAAGCACCTGCACCCGCATTCCGGGCGACAATGGGGCGGCTGACCGAGGAGCAAGCGCAGGATCGGACCCCACGGAGTCGGCGCCCGATACGTCCGCCAACAGATTCACCCATCGACTCCCCGAGGGCCAGGTTCCCTCACGCACCGACCGAACCTCGACCCGGAAGCGCTGCAAGTCTCGATCGACAGCACTGACGGTACCGCGCCCGGAAGTCCCGCCCGCCACCATCAGGCCCAGCGCCAAGGCGCACGACCCCAGAACAAGCAGAATCCGGGCGGACTTCCGCCAACCGCCCAGCCCGCCGCAAAGAGCCAGGGCCAGGCACGCCAGCCAGCCAACGACCGGCACCCGGATCTGACCGAGAACGCCAAGGATGACTCCGGTGGAAATGACCAACAACCCCCACCGACGCGCCCGGCTGGTCCTGCCGGAAAACCGATGGACCCTGAAGCCACGCGCCATGAGGGCATCGTGCCCGCTCGATCAAAGCGGCGTCAGTCCGAGTGGATTGGCAAACCGATCAATCCTCACCGACCGCCTGAGCAATCGAGCGCGCCAATACCGGGCCGATCCCGGCGAGGGCCGCGATCTCCGCCTCGGAAGCCCGACGCAATCCCGCCATGCTGCCAAAATGCCGCAGCAGCGCCTTCTTGCGCTCAGGTCCGATGCCGGCGACTGCGTCGAGCGGCGACTCACGGGCGGCACGCTGGCGCAGAGTTCGATGATAGGTAATCGCAAAGCGATGCGCTTCGTCGCGCACCCGTTGCAGCAGGAACAACGCCCCCGAGGAGCGCGGCAAAACAACAGGGTTCACGCGTCCGGGAAGAAACACACGCTCTTCGCTTCTTTCCATGGCCACCGACCTTGCATCCCGACGAGCACGGGATTTGGCCAGACCCACGACCTCGGGGCTGTCGAGCCCGAGGTCCTCGAGAACCGCCAGAGCTACACCCAATTGGCCGCGCCCTCCATCAACCACCAGCAGGTCAGGCAGATCGCCGGCTTCCTTCCCCGCCCGCAGGCGGCGCCCGAGAACCTCAGCCATACTGGCGAAATCATCGGTCCCCTCGACCGTTCGAATCCGGAAGCGTCGATAGCGGGCGGTCGCCGGAGCCCCATCATCGAAAGCCACCACCGAGGCCACCGTCGAACTGCCCTGAAAGGTCGAGATGTCCACACATTCAATCGTACGCGGCGCCGACCGCAGCCGCAGGCGCCGGCGCAGCTCCTCGGCGGTCTCGGCCTGACGTTCATCCTCACCGCGACGCGCACTCAAGGCCTGGCGGGCGTTCTCGCCGGCCAGGTCCACCATACGCTTCTTGCGTCCTCTTTGAGGCGCAAGAATCCGAACTTTGCGCTCCCGGCGCTCGCTCAGCATCTCCTCGCGAGCCACGGTATCGGCCAATTCCACCGGAAGCAGAATCTCCGGAGGAATCGGATGATCACCGCCATAGAATTGCGTCAGCACCGAACCGATCAACTCCTCTTCGGGCAGATTCCAATCGCGAAAACCAAACGAACGGTGCGCCACCAGACGCCCTGCTCGCACCAGCAACACCTGCACCTCGGCAAACCCGCCTTCACGGTAGAGGCCGAAAACGTCCTGATCGCCACCGTCGTGTTGGAGGACCTCCTGGCCCTGGGCGGTATTGCGAATGGCACGGACCCGATCACGAAGCTTGGCGGCCTCCTCGAAGCGCTCCTCCGCGGAGGCTCGCTGCATGTCACGCTCCATCCCGGCCACCAGTTCCTCGTTGCGCCCTTCGAGCAAGAGGGCCACCTGACGCAGGTGGACTTCGTAATCCTCGCGGTCCACCGGGAGCACGCACGGTGCCAGACAACGCCCGATTTGATACTCCAGGCATGGACGTTGACGGTTGCGGAACACGCCGTCACTGCAAGTTCGCAGCGGGAAGACCTTGCGAACCACGTCGAGCGTCTCGCGGACCGCGCTTGCCGAGTGGAAGGGCCCGAAATAGCGGGCACCATCCTTGCGAATCTTGCGTGTCACCACCACGCGCGGCCAGTCGTGAGCCGTGATCGCAACGCTCACGTAGGATTTATCGTCCTTCAGCCGCACATTGTAGCGCGGCTTGTATTGCTTGATCAGATTGTTCTCGAGGATCAATGCTTCTTTTTCATTCTGGGTCACCAGACATTCAACGGTAGTAGCCTTGCGCAGCAGAAACACGATCTGCTGACGACCGTCCCCGCCTCGCATATAAGAGCCCAGACGACTGCGCAGATTTTTCGCCTTCCCGACGTAAATCACCCGAGCCTGATCATCCTTGAACAAATAGACACCGGGCTGCGCCGGGGCCGCTGCCCCCTGTGCCGCAAGCTCTTTCGAGACCTCTCCTCCCGCAGCCGTGCTCATTTTTTCGACCTGCGACCGCGCGCAGAGGCACCCGTGCGTCGGCCCGAAGAACCGCCACGCGAGTCGCTGACGTTACCTGCCTGGTTCGCCTCAAGCGAGTCGCGTGACTCCAGCGACTTCATCCGATCTCGCAACTCGGCGGCACGCTCGAAATCAAGATTCTCGGCGGCATCGCGCATCGCGCGCCGCAACTCGGAGAGGTCCACCATGCCATCTTCACCCGCGCCGTCTGCGAAAAGCGTCGGTGTTGTTGCGTGGTCGGACTCATAGACTTCCACCAGCGGAGAGCCCACCGACTTGCGGATCGTTTCGGGTGTAATCTGGTGCTCCTCGTTGTAGGCGCCCTGGATCTCCCGGCGTCGTTCGGTCTCGTCCATGGCCTGACGCATGGAATCGGTGACCGAATCGGCATAGAGAATGACCCGGCCGTGAACATTTCGGGCAGCGCGACCGATGGTCTGAATCAGCGAACGCGTCGAGCGCAGGAAGCCCTCTTTGTCCGCATCGAGAATTGCCACCAGAGAGACCTCGGGAATATCCAGACCTTCGCGCAGAAGGTTGATCCCCACCAGAACGTCATAATCACCTCGGCGGAGTGCCCGGATCAACTCCACGCGCTCGATGGTATCCACGTCCGCGTGAATATAGCGGACCCGGACGCGCATCTCGTCGAGATAGTCGGTCAAATCCTCGGCCATCTTCTTGGTCAGGGTGGTGACCAGAACGCGCTCGTTGCGATCCGCCCGGATCCGTACTTCCTCCAGCAGATCATCGACCTGCAAACGAGCGCCGCGCACCTCCACGACAGGATCCATCAATCCCGTGGGTCGAATGACCTGCTCGGCGATCAAGCCTTCGCTTTTCTCCAACTCATAGGCGCCCGGCGTCGCCGATACATAGATGGCCTGATGCACGTGGGATTCAAATTCGGGGAAACTGAGCGGGCGGTTATCGAGCGCCGACGGGAGCCGAAAGCCGAAATCCACCAAGTTGCGCTTGCGCGCCTGGTCGCCGCGAAACATGCCGCCCACCTGAGAGACCGTCACGTGACTTTCATCGATCAGAATCAAGGAGTCCTCGGGAAAATAGCTGAGCAGCGACGCCGGGGGCTCTCCCGGAAGCCGACCGTCTAGGTGTCGGGAATAATTCTCGATACCGTGACAGAAACCCATCTCCGCCAGCATCTCCAGATCATAAACCGTTCGCTGGTCAAGCCTTTGTGCTTCGAGGAGCTTGCCCTCCTCGCGCAACTCCAGACAACGGGCTTCGAGTTCGTCGCGGATCGAAGTCACCGCGACTTCCAGCCGATCGTTGGTCGTGACGTAATGGCTCGCCGGATAGATCGCGACACTGGCGATTCCTCGAATGGTCCGGCCTCTCAGGGGATCGAACTCGGTGATCGACTCGATCGTATCCCCGAAGAACTCGACGCGAATCGCGCTGGAGTCCTCATAGGCCGGAAAGATCTCCACCACGTCTCCGCGCACACGAAATGTGCCCCGATGGAACTCGATATCATTGCGCTCGTACTGGACCATCACCAGACGGCGAAGTAATTCATCACGCTCGAGGTCTGCATCGCGCTCGAGGAAGACCAACATCTCGAAATACTTTTCCGGAGAGCCGAGTCCGTAAATGCAGGAGACACTTGCGACGATCAGGACATCATTGCGCTCGAGAAGAGCCTTGGTGGCCGAATGGCGCATCTTGTCGATCTCGTCATTGATCGAGGAGTCCTTCTCGATGAAGGTATCGGTTGAGGGAACATACGCCTCGGGCTGATAATAATCGTAGTAGCTGACAAAGTAGCGGACCGCGTTCTCGGGAAAAAACTCCTTGAACTCGCCGTAGAGCTGAGCGGCCAACGTCTTGTTGGGGGCGATGACCAGCGCTGGGCGATTCCGCTCGGCGATCACATGCGCCATGGTCAGCGTCTTGCCCGAACCGGTGACGCCGAGCAGTGTCTGGTGCGAGACGCCGGCCGAAAGCCCCTCGTTGAGAGACCGAATCGCTGCCGGCTGATCCCCCCGCGGCTCAAAGGGTGACTTCAAATGGAAGTCCCCCTCGCGACGCTCGGGAAACCAATCTCTCTTGTCCTGATCGCTCACCGGACGTCCCACCCTGACTCAGGTCGTATAGGCCGAGTTGAATTCGACATAAGCCGGCGAAAGATCGGTCGTGATCGCCTGCGTGCGCGCCCGACCGCGCCCCAACTCGATCTTGACTTCAATCTCCGGGCCCAGCATATGACGCCGCGCCCGCGTTCGACTGCCCGGAACGCCGGTTCCGCGGGCAAATACCACAACCCCGCCGATCGCGATTGTGACCTTCTCGGGTACAACCGGAACCCCGCTGTAGCCCACCGCGCAGGCGATCCGGCCCCAGTTCGGGTCCGAGCCGTGAAAAGCCGTCTTGACCAACGTCGACCGCGATACCGTGCGAGCCACCCGGCGGGCCTCGGTTTCGGTTCGAGCCGAGGCGACTTCCAGGTGGACGACCTTGGTCGCACCTTCACCGTCTCGCGCAACCTGACAGGCCAGATCCCGGCCAACCTGAACGGCGGCCTCGGCAAAAGCTTCGGACATCCCGCCGCGACGGGCCAGCCGTTTCTGACCACTGGCGAGAACAAAAAGACTGTCGTTGGTGCTGGTGTCCCCATCGACCGACAACCCATTAAACGAACCACCGGCTACGCGTCGCGCCAACTGCCGAGCAGCCGTGACCGACAGATTGGCGTCGGTCAGGAAAAACACCAACAACGTGGCCATCTCGGGAGCGATCATCCCGGCGCCCTTGGCGATGCCGAGGATGCGCACCGGTCCGTCGGGACCAGGCACCGTCGTCGCGACGATTTTGGAAAATGCATCGGTGGTTTGAATCGCCTCGGCAAAAGACTCGGCGCCGTCGCTTTCCAGAGCCGTCGTCGCCGCTCGGATCCCGCGACGCAATTTGCCCATGGGCAGTGGCGCGCCAATCAATCCTGTCGAGGCGGAAAGAACCTCCTCGGACGCACAATCGAGGCGATCGGCGGTCCAATCACAGAGCTTTTCGGCATCGATTCGACCTCGATCCCCGGTGCAGGCGTTTGCATTTCCACTGTTGACCAACAGGGCCCGCAAGCGCCCCTGGCGCAGGCGCTCCAGCGCGAGTTCCACTGGCGCTGCCCGAAAACGATTCCGGGTAAACACCCCGGCGGCCACCACCGGCGCATCCGCCACGATCAGTCCAAGGTCGGATCGACCCGAATCCTTGAGCCCTGCCGTGGTCGATCCGAAGCGAAACCCCGGGACCTGGAACTCATTTTCAGCCGCCGCCGGCCTCCGGACTGTCTTCTGTCTTGTCAATGCATACCACCTTCCGGGAGAGTACCCCGTGTGCAGAGATGATGGCCATCCGAGCGCCAGACGCAACCGTTCGGCGGCGATTTTTCAACAACCATCGGATTTGCTTCCGAGAGGTATCCTCGGGGCGTGCCCCCGAGGAAACGATCCTGCGCCGAGCAAGGCAAAGGTCTTCGAACGCGATCGTCTCCCCGAAGAGTTCCGATTGCCGCGAGGTCGCGCCGAGGCTACCGTGTCAGAGCAGCGGAGGTTTCCCGCGGCCGAGCAAATTATGTTGGACACCATCACCGTACGTCACATGCCCTTCGAGTTCCCCGAGGAAATCGATCCGGTATTCATCGAGAACGACCACCAGCGATCGTTTGCCTTCGTCGCCGGCTCCCTGCTGCTGCCCTATCTCGAACCCTACCTGATTCGATCCATGAAAGCGGCCGAGAAGCACGTCACCGACCCCGAGATCATGGCGGGACTCAAGGGTTTCGCCGCGCAGGAGGGGCAACATTATCGCATCCATATGAGGTTCAATGCGGCCGTTCGCCGCGCCGGCTTCCCCGGACTGGAGGCGCTGGAGAAGGAACTCTCCGATGACTACCAGCGGTTCACCAACACCAAATCGCTGCGCTTCAACCTCGCCTATGCCGAAGGCTTCGAAGCGATCACCATGAACATGATCCACAGCATGATGGGCGATCACGGCCTCGGCGAGGACCTGCCGGATTACCTCGAGATGATCCAATGGCATTTCGTCGAGGAACTCGAGCACCGAACGGTGGCCTTTGATGTCTACAACCACGTTTGCGGCGGCTATGTTTACCGACTCTTTGTTGGCGCCTGGGCCCAGTGGCATTTCATTCGCTGGATTCACCGCGTCACGCAATACATGCTGTCCGTAAGTCCACAGCCCGAGCGCAGCCCCGAGGAGATCGCCGCCCAAAATGCGGCCGACCGGATGAATCATGCGGCCTCGCCGCGGAAGCTGCTGCCCGCCTTGTTGCGAACGTATCTTCCGAGCTATTCACCGCATCAGGTCCAGATCGCTCCGGGCATCCAGCACCTCGCCGAAAAATACACCGCGATGGCAATCCGGACTTCCTGAACGACGCTTTCGGAGCGACGCTTTCGGATCGCCCTTCGCAAGCGGAAGTTCCGATGAGCAAACTACCGCTGAGGCGCGGCCGGTCCTCTCTTGTCTAGAACTGAGGCTCGCGGACAATACTGGGGCGGGACGAGAGGGACTCGGCCCAGCGCGACAGGTGCTTTTGTTCGCTCGCATGGGGGAGATCATTCAATTTCGCCGCGAATTCGAGGGTACAAAAAGCGGTAATATCGGCGATCGAGAAAGCATCGTTCGCGAGATATTCATGCTCTGCAAAGTGGCGGTCGAGGAAATCGAAATAACTCTGCACCACGCCCCGGTTCAGCTCGGCCATCTCGGGAATCTGGTGCTTCACCACCGCCCGGGTCAGGGGAGATCCGTGCACCCAGACCATGCCGACGGGGACCATGAAGTTCAGTTCGATCCGCCGCGTCCACATCTCGACGAACGCCTGCTCTTTTGGATCACCTCCGAAGAGGGCCGGCTCGGGAACCATGGCCTCGAGATAACGACAGATGGCGATGGACTCCGCGAGGTGCGAGCCATCGTCGAGTTCCAGAACAGGGAGCCCGCCCATCACATTCACACGCTCGCGAAACTCAGGGGCCCGGCTTTCCCCCTTCCGGATATCAACTTGCTCGAAAGGAATTTCAATCCCCTTCTCCCGGAGGAAAATATGAACCCGGCGGGGGTTGGGGGCGCCATTGAAGGTATGGAGTTTCATGCCGGAGCGAAGTCTATCGCGAATGGGGTTCGATGGCGAGAATCGACTTCCCACCGCCGGATTCGCTGCCCTCGGATCACGCTCGGCAGGCAAGCTATGGCATGGTAGACCTGCATCGATGCCGCATTGGCCCCGGCGCGCAAGCAAAGCTCCCGGGCAGGGCCCCGAGGGAAGGATCTGCAGGACTCGTTTTGAAAGATAGACCAAGCACAGCCAGCATCTGTCGGAATTCGGTCCGGGAGACCCTGAGTTCCACAAGGACTTTTGCCGCGGATCGCCACAGGTGAACGTCCTGCTCGGCATCCTCGGCGGACTGGCCATCGCCCTGCCTTTCCTGGCTCCCGCGTGGGGTCCGGTGGCCTGGATCGCCTTTGCGCCCCTGCTTTGGGCAGCACCGCGAGCCAAAAGTTATCGTGAGAGTCTCGTGCTGGGGTTGACCACCGGGATGGTCGCCAATGGCCTGGTCTGCTTCTGGCTGATCGGCACGATTACCATCTTCGGCGGGTTTCCGTGGCCACTGGCCACACTTTTCTATTTTCTGCTGATCCTCTACACCGCCGGGCCTCCGGCCCTGCTTGCCATAGCTTTGCGCTTCGCCGGGCCGGCCGCGCCGACCCTGCTGGCGCCGGCGTTATGGGTGAGTACGGAATTCCTCTTTCCCAATCTATTTCCCTGGAGGATGGCCTATACGCAGCGGGATTTCCCTCTGCTGATCCAATCAGCAGACCTCGCTGGGCCCTATCTCCTCTCCTTTGCGATCCTGTGGGTGACCGCATCGCTGATCCGCCCGACGAGGCGCCGCGTCCTGCCGCCGCTGGTTCTTGTGGGCTTGCTGCTCGCCTATGGGCAATGGCAGACACGCCAAATCGAGGCCGCGATGGAGTCAGCACCGAGCCTGCGGGTTGGTCTCGTCCAGGGAAATCTGTCGCTCTTCGGCAAGCGCGATCCAAGCGACCTCGAGCGCAATCTGGAGACCTATCGGCGACTCTCGGAAACCCTGCAACCAACACCTGACCTGCTCGTCTGGCCGGAGACAGTCGTCAGCTGGGGCATTCCGCGCGACCAGCCATTGGAATCCGCGCGCGATCCCTACCCCGACGCTCCGGCACCCCTGCTCTTCGGAGCGGTTTCCTTCGAGAAGACACGCGAAGGGCTCGATTGGTACAACACCCTCTTTGTCAGGACCCCAGACGGTCGATTGGGCGGCCGGTACGACAAGATGGTGCTCATGCCGTTCGGCGAGTTTTTGCCCTTTGCCGATCAATTCCCGATCATTCGCTCCTGGAGTCCGAATACAGGCGATTTCGAGGCAGGCACGCAAGCCGAAGTCCTCGCGCTGTCACCGAGCCTGCGTGTCGGACCGGCGATCTGTTATGAAGATATGCTGGCGGCGCCCCTGGGCGACGCCGCCGCGCGCGGGGCCAACCTGCTGATCAGCGTGGCCAACGATGCCTGGTATGGCGAAAGTGCGGCCCTTTTCCTGCATGAAACGCTCGGCCAGTGGCGCGCCATCGAGAACCGACGCTATTTCCTGCGCGCCACAAATTCGGGGCTGACTTCGGCAATTGATCCGCTGGGCCGACGTTTTTTCTCTCTGCCGCCGGCGGAAAGCACCGCAGGCACCGTCGAAGCCCGCCTGCTCGAGGAGTCCACAATCTATCAGAGCTTCCCCCACAGATTCCCGCAATTCGTGCTACTGATGGGATTGGGACTTCTGGGCTGGTCTCGCGCCAAAAAGTCCCGAGAGCGTGGATACCGGCAAAATTAAAGGAAGATGCACCTCGGGACGTTGAGCAGTGAAGAGACCCGCTGATCAGGGTTGATCGAGCGGGGAAATCGACGGCCGCCCCTCGGAGAGAAGCGATGTACCTGGAGTTCTACGGACTCAGCGAAAAACCTTTTACGCAGACACCCGACCCTCGCTTTCTGTACTGGAACGATGGGTATCGGGAGACTCTCGCGAGCCTGCGCTACGGGATTCTCGAACGAAAGGGCTTCATCGCCATGGTCGGCGAAGCCGGCACCGGCAAGACCACCTTGCTGCGCAAACTTCTCGACGATCTCGGCGACGAGGTCGTTTCCGTGTTCTTGTTCAATCCGAATGCGACCTTCGAGGAGATTCTGGAATATACGCTGAGCGAGTTGGGGATCAGCTCACCCGCCGGGAAAAAGCTGGCGATGCTTCAGCAATTGAACGAATTTCTGCTGGCTGCATTCTCGGAAGGGCGCAACACGATCCTGCTGATCGACGAAGCGCAAGATCTCGACATCGAGGTCCTCGAGTCCCTCCGCCTGTTGTCCAACCTCGAGACAGCGCAGGACAAGATCCTGCAGATCGTCCTCTCCGGACAGCCCGAATTGGCCGATCGCCTGGCGGATCCCAGTATCCGCCAGCTCAAACAAAGAATTGCCGTCCGTTGTCGACTCGATCCACTGACCCGCGAAGAATTACCGGAATTTATCGAGGCCCGTCTCGCCATCGCCGGGGGATCGCCTTCGCTTTTCCTGCCCGAAAGCCTCGATGCGATCTGGCAGTACTCCAGTGGCATCCCGCGTCTGATCAACACGGTCTGCGACAATGCCCTGCTGGTAGGCTACGCGCTGGGACGCAAGACCATCGACCGCGAAGTCCTGCGCGAAGTGATCGCCGATCTGGAAAAAATCGACCCGCGCCACACGGCCCCCATCCTCGAAGGCGACTCCAAAGTCGTTGATAATCCAGAGGAAAGAACTCTCGAACCGGTGGATTCGGACCCCGTAGAAGCCCCACCGAGGGCGCCGGCCCAGCCGGCAGCAGAGCCGTCCGAAGCCACTGGAGCATCCCGGGCATCCGAGCCGAACTCCACCCCGCCCGCCTCAGCCAGTCCCGCCAACAACTCTCTGTTGGGAGGCCTGCTGGCGGTCGGGTTATTGCTCTTTGCCGCCGTCGCCTGGTTCCGGGACGAGGATCCCGCAGCAACCAATCAGCCCACGCCGATCACCGAGACTCGACCCGCCGTAGAAGCTCCAGTGCAGGCTCCTGTGCAGGCTCCTGTGCAGGCTTCTGTGCGCGACACCGAGCCCATGCCAGCCACCAACGCCAGCGTTGCCGTGGAGCCCGATGCCACCGCACCGCTCGTGGTAGCCGCTCTGCCGGAGGAACCCCCGGTCGCGGTCATCCCCGTGCTCGCAGCCAGTCCCGCCGCAACGCCGAATCCGACGCCAAATCCGACCGCCAGCCCCGGCCCCACCCAAAGCCCGCGCCCCACAAACGCCCCACGCCCGACCGCTCAGCCCGCGCTCCAGCCCGCCACCGAGCGCGAGCCAGACCCGCGCATCGCAAGCGCGACCGAGGTCCCCAGACCGAACCAGGCGCCGACTGTAGCGTCGATTCTTCCCGCCGCACCGGCCCGGCCTCTGCCTTCGGCCCGGCCCGCATCGCAACAGAATATTCGAGAAAATACAGCCCTTTCTGCCGGAGAGCCGGGCGGAACCGAGCCAGCAGTCGACCCGAACGCGAAGCTGGCTTCTGCCGGCGCGCCGGTGCCGATCCGCCTGCCCGCTCTGGTGGAAATCGAACTCGGCGACACGCTGGCGGCGATGGCAAACCGCGTGTACGGACGCCAGAGCTACACCCTGCTCGATCTGATTCAGGCCGCGAACCCCGGACTTGATGATCCGAGTCGGATCATCGCCGGCGGCGTTGTGCTGTTCCCGAGCCTGGATGCCGCCACGCGCGTCGTCACAGGGGCCGAGGGACAACTCCAGGTCATCGCGCTGACGACCCCCAGTCTGCGCCAGGCACTCGCCCAGCAGAGCTTGCTCCAGAAAGAAACAGCGCGCCCTGTCGAGATCGAAACCGTGAGCCTCTACGACGGCCCCGACCTCTACCGGGTGTTCCTGCCGGGATTCGAAAGCCCCGATGACGCACTGCGCATGGCGCAAATCATCGGCCCTGTTCTGAAGAAATAGGGACTATTTTCGGTCCAACCCTCGTGTTTCTGCACGATTCTGCCGATGATTGGCATGGATGCACCAAAAAAGCGTCTGCAGCGAGGGGGGCAATATCGTGAAAAGCTCAATGTTTACAGGATTTTCCAAGATTCCAGCAAAGGACGTCTTGGCTTCAGAATTGCTTTTCTCTCTTTTGCCCCAATCTATTCCCGGGCATGATGGGCGCGGGCTTCCACATCCAAACTTTCACAAGCCTTTTCTGTCCAAAACCGCTATAAAAATGTTCCACGGAGACACTCCAAATTGAAATTCACGCAAGCAAATGAATCGGGGTTGCCGACCCGCAGCCTCGCCTTCGCCGCAATGGTCCTCGTGGCCAGCCTGCTTACCGTCGGGTGTGGACCGAGCGTGAGCCAGCAGCGAGCTCTGATGATGATGGCGCAGGTGCCCGCCGAACAGAGCAGCCCCGCGACGCTTCTGCCCGAGCAGGTCGACCCCCTGAGCTACCGCCTGGCACCGGGGGATCTCATCGACGTGAAATTCACCCACCATCCCGAAGAAAACGAACGCGTTCCCCTGCGGCCTGACGGATTGATCAGCCTCCAGATCGCCGGAGACATCAACGCCGCCGGACTCACCGTGAGCGAACTCGAGCGACTGATTGTGGAAAAGTCCTCCCGAACACTGCGCGACCCTGTCGTCAGCGTGATCATCGCCCAATTAGCCGAGCATAAAGTCTACGTCGGGGGCGACGTCGCCAAGCCGGGCTTCGTGAACTTTCGTGACGGCCTCACCCCACTGCAAGCCGTGATCGAACGAGGCGGTTTCACCGACACAGCCCGCATGGACGAAGTCCTCTACGTCACCCGCATGGGTGGAGAGATCCAAACCCAGCGTCTCGACCTCGAAGCAGTCGTTCAGGGAGATTCGCCGGAAGAAATCTACATGGCCCCGGACGACATTGTGTTCGTACCCAAAACCTTCATCGGACAAGCCAACATCTGGGTGGATCAATGGATCCGCGGCTTGCTCCCAACCGTACCGCGTCCAGGCTTCGATCTGAACGCCATGGCCTTCTGACCAGAGATTCCCGGGAGATTCACGTGGGTAAGACATACGAAGCACTCAAGCGGGCCGAAGCAGAACGGAAGTCCCGCCTCGCCAAGGAAGGCAAACGCGACGACACCGCCGCGGAAGTCGTCCAGCAAGGCTCCGGGACTGAACCCGCAGCCGGGCAGCCCGAAGCGAGTCCACACAGCCAGCACCAGGAGGCCAGCAAGCCTGCACCGGAAACAACCCCTGCGGTGGAACCCGCACTGGACCCGGAACCGGTCCAGCACAACCTGCCGGCCAACAACGAAGGCCGCTGGACCCGCATCGGCGAGCACCTCAAGCGAATGGCCGGTGGACAATCCAGCCACAACGGCAATGGACACGCGCACGCCAACGGAAACGGGAATGGCAATGGTAACGGCCATGCCAACGGGAACGGAAACGGGAACGGAAACGGAAACGGAAACGGCTCCTACTACGGCGCCGGGAATGATTTCCATGGCCGGAAGCACTTCAGCTTTGATGTTCCGCCGACAACCGTCGAGGAATTCCAGCAGCTCCGAAAAAATATCATGGCCGCCAAGGGACCTCGAGCGCTGCAGCTGATGCTGCTGGTGAGCTCGCGCCATGGCGAGGGCGTGACCACGACGACCGCCCTGCTCGGCTCGACCATGGCCCAGGGAGGTCGCTGCCTGGTGATCGATGCGAACTTCCGCACCCCCGGCCTGACCAACGTATTCGGGGGCGAAACCCGAACCGGCCTCTGTGAAGCCCTGGCCGACGGTGGCGACGGTTCGGATCATATTCACCCCACCGATCTGCCCAATCTGTACTTCATGCCGACCGGCATCGGCCCGATGCGGGTGCCCTATATGTTTGAAGGGCGGTCGTTCGACGATCTTCTGATCAATCTCCGCAAGGACTTCGATACCATCCTGATTGATGGGGCCCCGATGGAGATGTACGCCGACAGCGCCTACCTCGCACCTCGAACTGACGGTGTCGTGGTGGTCATTCAAGCTGAAGCAACTCCGGTCAGTGCACCGGCCATCTCCTTGCGGGAATTGGAGAGAGTCAGCGCACCCGTGATCGGCGCGATTCTGAATCGGACTCAGGACTACATTCCGGAGACGCTCACCCGTCTCGCCAACCCGCAGGATGTCATTGAAGTCGCGGTCATCCCCGAACAGGGAGCGCAGTCGTGAATGATGCCGTAAGAGAATTCCTCCACATTCTGTTCAAGAGGAAACGTTTCGTCCTGGTCACCTTTTTGGTGGTGGCCTTGCCGATTATTCTATTCACCCTGCTCCGGCCGCCCACCTATATGGCGCGCGCAAAACTGCTCGTCGTGGGCAGTCGTTCCTACCTGCACATCTCGCCGCAGGAGACCCGAAAGACCACCCAGATCCCCGAGGCACAGGTTCTTTTCGCCGAGATCGAAAACCTGCAGAACAGAACCTTCCTCTTGAAGGCCGCCAGTCGCCTGCAGCTCGAATTGGTGGATCCCGTACCCGCGGATCCCAAGGCACGGGCCCGACGCACGGCCGCCGCAATTCGGCGCAACCTTCAGGTGACGCCCTTTCCCAAGACTCCCATGATCGAAATCGCCTTCGAGCACCCGGACAAGAACGTCGCGGCCTCGGTGGTGAATACGCTCGCCGATACGTACATCGAATATCACCCCAGCCTCTACGAATCGCCCGAGGTCGCGGCCTTCTACGACAAGCGCCAAACCATGCTCAAGGGAGAACTGCGCGTCGCCGAGTCCAGTCTCGACACCTACCAACGCGAGACCGGAATCGTCGACCTCGAGCAGCAATTGGATGAGTCCGTGCGCCAAATGATGGCGGCCGAGCTGGAGCTCCGGGAAACCGAGGGCTTGATTCAACAAACCGGCCAACTGATCGCCCGTCTGAACCAATCACTTGCAGCCGAACCGGAGCGCGTGGCCAGTGACGTGAACATGGTCAACAACCCGGTCGCCCGTGCGCTGGAAGAACGCATCGGCATGCTGACCGTCGAGCTTTCCGAGCTCCGGCAGAAGTACACAGCCAACGATCGACGCGTGCAGGACAAGATGCGTCAGATCGAGGAACTGCGTGGACGTGTGGGAGAACAACCACCCAGGATTGTCGGCACCGAACGCTTTGAAAGAAACCCCATCCGTCAGAACCTGGTGGAAGAGCTCCATCGCGCAAACGCCAATCGAGAAGGACTCATGGCCAAGCAGGCGACCCTGCAAGTCACCTTGAAGGTCTTCGAGGATCGTATTCATACGATGGACGACTCCGCCGGCACGTTGCGCGAGCTGGAGTCCAGTGTCCGTCAAAAACGGGAGGCTCTGGACCTTGCCGTGCGCCGCAGTCAGGAAGCGGACCTCTCGCTGCAGATGAGCGCCGACAAATTGGACTCCATCCGCATTGTCGACCGGGCGCAACCCCCAGGGAAGCCCTACGGCCAGAACCGCGGTCTTACCTTTATCGTAGCCCTGATCGCGGGAGCCGGTCTGGGAATTGCCGGGGCTTTTGGTCTCGAATTCCTCTACCAAACTTACCATTTTGCCTCGGACGTCGAGCGGGAGCTTGAGCTTCCTGTACTCGGTCTGATTTCCGATATTCGCGCCCACTAAACCCCCATTCCCCCCTCCCTTTCCGGGTGCGCACCAGCGGGAGGTGTTCCCATTCGAAATACAATCACCAGCATGGCAAAGATCGCGATCCACTACGGTGGCATCGCAAGACTCGCCAGAACCTGCCTGAGCGGCAAAGCCGTCATTCTGCGCTACCATTCAGTGAGCACCGAGGCCGATGGCACCCACCTCTGCCTCGATCCAGGGCTCGCGGTCACGCCGGACGATTTTGATGACCAGTGCACCTACCTGCGCAAGCACTACAACGTCATCTCGCTCGACGAGATGGTCGATCGCGTCCAGCAAGGCGAACCACAGCCCCCCAAGGCCGTCGCGCTGACCTTCGATGACGGGTATCTGGACAACTACACGCAGGCCTTCCCGGTTCTGCAGCGTCACGGACTCAACGCGACGTTCTACGTCACCACCAACTGCATCGACAACGAAGAGATCTTCTGGGTCGGGCTTTTGCGGTTCGTGATTTTCACGTCTCAGGTGCCCGTCCTGGAGACGACAGACCCGCTCCCCTTCCGTCTACCTCTGGGCAACGCCGTCGAGCGCAAGGAGGCCTTCACGCAGTTGGTGATCCGGATGAAAAACATCCCCACACCGCAGCGACTGGCCTTGCTGGAAGCCGTTCGTGTGGCGGGCGGAATCGACGACCTCTCCCCGTTGGCCAACATCATGATGACATGGGATCAGGTTCGCGAAATGCACCAGGCCGGTATGATTTTCGGCGCGCATACGCTGACCCATCCCAACTTGCCCAACGCGACCTTCGAGGAAGCCGAGACAGAGATCGTCGGCTCGAAGGCCGCCCTCGAAGCCCAAATTCATGCTCCCGTCCGGCATTTCTCCTACCCCAACGGGCGTGGCAGCGCGCACCTGACCGACGAGGTCAAGGGGATTGTGCGCGACGCGGGCTATGACTCCTCGACAACGTCGTTGACCGGTAGCGTTCAGGCAGGCGATGACCTGCTCGCCCTCAAGCGCATCGGCATCTACAACCGTCATGGCGCGATGCCCGAGTTCACCCTCGGAATCGAGAGAGGCAAGCTGCAAGCGTGAGCTCGCCGTCGCTACCAGCCTCCGGGCCCGCCACCCGCAGGCATACGGCACCGACACCCGGAGTCCCCCTCTGGGCTGTGGGAGCGCTCGTGGTCTATGCGGCGTTCCTCGCGTACGCCGCTCTGACCGACGACACCCTGACGATCGGTGGCGCCTTTATTGGATTGGCGCTTTTTGGCGCAGTGGCAGTCTTCTATCAGCCCCTGATCGGTGTGCTGATCATCATGTCGACCATGCTGGTATCGTATCCGGACGCCTTGAAGGGCTCTCCACCGCTTACCATCAACAATATGCTCGGCGCCTCGCTGATCCTGATGCTGACATGGCATCTCTATCAGACCCGCGACTTCTGGTTCTTCCGTGAGCGCGAGATCCGTCTCCTGCTTACGATTGCCATCTGGTTCATCGCGATCTCCTACGTCAGCGAACTCTACCTACCCGAAAAACGCCTCCTTCCTTCCGTCGAGGTGAAAGGCTCCATGGGTCGTTTCTACGGCGTCTCCGACGACAGCGGACGCTGGATGTTCGAATTGCTCTCACGGGTCGCGTTCGTGATTTTCTTTATCCAATGGGTCAAGACGCCCACCCAGCTACGGACGGTCCTGATCGTCCTGGCGGCGTGTATCGCCGCGGCCCTGCCCACGCTAGGCGGTGAAATCATCGCCGGCGAGGCCGATTATCGGATCTCTTCGAAATCCGTCGGCTGGGCGGTAAACCTGAACCGCTTTGCGTTCATGATGAATGTCGGCATCGCGCTTTTTGTTTACCTCGCGGTGACATCGCGGTCGATCCTGACGCGAACGTGTTTTTTCGTGCTGGCGATCTCCAGCGTGCCACTGGTGCTGCTCTCGGCATCCCGGAGTGGCTTTCTCGGGCTCGCCTTGGTCGGCTTCATGCTGCTCAAGGGACCTCAGGTCCCACGTCGCTGGAAGATTGGCTCGGGATTCTTCGGGATTGCGATTTTCGTTCTGGCATTCAACTTCGCGCTCAGCGACAACCACCGCGAACGTCTGCTGAACCTCAACCCGTTTGCCCCGGCGGCCTCGACCGACGGAAGTGCATCGGCCGAAGGAAGTCGCTCGACACAGGTTCGCGCGACAACGCTCGCGGAAGCCACCACCATCATTTCGCAATACCCTCTGACCGGCGTGGGGCTGGCCAACTTCCGTTGGGTGAACGCCATCATGCATGGCTCCTACAAGCCACCCCACAACTCCTATATCTGGTCGCTTGCCGAAGGGGGGATCGTTGCCGGCCTGCTCTACCTCAGTCTCTTTGCCGCACTCTATACACGGATCCAGAAGCTGCGGCCCAAGTACAGGGACCACGATACGCTCGCGCATCTGCCGGATTTTCTGAATCTCTACCTCATCCTGCTCCTCTTCTTTTCCATTTTCGCCGACGTCTGGCTCGAGGTTCATGTCTACTTCCTGGTAGCCATCGCTGTCGTCCTTTCCCGATGGGCCGAGGATGAAGAATTGCGTGGGCGCGGCCTCCCCGGGCAGAATGCCGGCACGGCAGGCGCCCGACGAGCGGCCGCGCGCGCTCTCTACAGACCCCAGAGCGCGTAATGTTCCGCATCGCCTATATCGTCGACCATTTGCAGATCGGAGGTGCCCAAAAGCATCTCCTGCGGGTGATCGAAGCCCTCGATCGCGACCAGTTCCAGCCCGAGATCTGGACGGCAGCGGCCGAGCCCGGCGAATTGGCTGATGAATTCCGGGCCAGAGATACCCCGGTTCATCCTGTCGGCATACAGGAGAGCCTGATGCGGCCCGCAACGCTTGGTTTGGTCTGGAAGATGGCCCGCGAGCTACGCCGGAGGAAGGTCGACATTGTTCACGGATACCTTTTTGAGGGCAATTTCCTCGCCGCGCTCAGCCGAATTTTCCGTGCGACACCGGTAACCCTTGTCGCCAAGCGCAGTCTGGACCGCTACGACCGGCGCGACCGGCGCCTGGCTGCCGCTTTCTCCAATCAGGTTGCCGACAAGGTTATTGTGAATGCCGGTGCCGTCGGCGACCTCGTCCGCGACCACGAATGGTGCCCGGCTGCGAAGATTCTGGAAATTCCCAATGGCGTCGAATTTCCCGCGGCCGCTGTGCGGCGCCCACTGGACCCAACACGACCCACGATTGGCATGGTCGGCCGCCTGGGCTGGAAAAAGGGCTACCAGTTCGCGCTCGAGGCGTTTGCCCTTCTGCGCAAGAGTATCCCCGGCCTTCAGGTCGAGATCGTAGGCGAGGGCAATCTGCGCGACGAACTTCTTCTCCAGCGCCACGCGCTCGACCTCGAGGATTGCGTGCATTTTCTGGGGCGCCGAAACGATGTTCCGACCCTTCTGCCCCGATGGGATACCTACCTGCTCTCGTCGGTGATCGAGGGCATGCCGAACGCACTTCTCGAAGCGATGGCCGCCGGGCTGCCGGTGGTCACCACGCGGGCGGGCGGGTGCGGCGAAATTGTCGAGAACGACGTCTCCGGGCTTCTCGTGGACACGCACGATGCCCAGGCAATCGCCCGGGCTCTCGAGCGCGTCCTGACCGAGCCCGGTGTGGCGGAAGCCCTCGCATCGGCAGGGCGCGAGCGCGTCCGGAAGACCTATAGCCTCGCGGCAATGATCGGGGCGATGGAGAATGCGTATCTGGCAGCCCTGCAAGATGCCGGATTCAAGATTCCCGCGAAATTAGCCGAAAATAAAGGAGATTCTCGAAATTCCGAGAATTCGTTGCTCCCAAACGCTTCGGGGGGAAATATTTAGGATCATGTTCGGGACCATTCTCTTCTGGCTTTCGGTTGGCGCACTGGCCTACCACTTTGCTGGCTACCCGCTAGCTCTGTCGATCCTCGCCCGATTGCGCCCCACCGCATCCATGCGTCCGCGCGACGATGCGCAACTGCCCAAAGCCACGCTGATCATCTCGGCATACAACGAAGAGGAAGTCCTCGAGCAGAAAATCGAGAACGCGGTCGGCCTGAACTACCCTGAAGGAAAACTCGAGGTCGTTGTCGCCGATGACGGGTCTTCGGATCGAACGCCCGAGATCGCGCAACAGTTTGCCGATCGAGGCGTGGTCCTGCACCGATTCGAGCCCAATCGCGGCAAGAACCTGGTGCTCAACGAAACCATGCCTCGGGTTGCCGGGGACGTCATTGTATTCACCGATGCCAACGGCATGTATGAACCCGACGCTCTCAAGGAACTCCTCTACCCCTTTGCCGATCCGACAGTCGGATCCACATGCGGTGAGTTGGTCTATCGCAACTTCAACGAGAACCCGATCGCGGAGGGATACAATCGCTATTGGGAACTGGACCAGATGCAAAAGCGCCTCGAGGGAAGCCTCGACAGCCTGCTCGGCGCCAATGGTTCGATCTTCGCGGTCCGCAAGGAGCTTTGCCGCTCCATTCCGAACGATGTCTGCAACGATATGGTGCAACCAATCTGGGTCGCGGCCTCCGGCTATGCCTGTCTCTACCAAGGCGATGCCTTGTCGGTGGAAGCCGGCTCGAGCGACACCGATGACGAACTCAAGCGACGCTCCCGTATCATTGGTCGCGGTATCCGCGGGATCGCCGCCGTATGGCCGGACATCGTGGCCAGGCGCGCCTGGCTGATCGGCTGGGAACTCTTGTCGCGCAAGGGGCTGCGCTATCTCATGCCATTTCTCTTCCTCGGCATCTTTCTTGGCTCCTTGCTCGCTGACGGCTGGTTCTATCGCCTGGCCCTCGCCGGGCAGGTGGCGATCTATCTGGCGATTCCTCTCGGATTCCTCCTGCCCGACAGCACGCTGAAGAAAGCGGTCTCACCCGCGGTCTATTTCGGTATCGGGAACCTCGCGGCATTGCAGGGTTGGATGAAGGTGCTTTCGGGATCCGAGTTGGGGAAATGGCAAACGGCCGAGCGTCCCTTCGAGACCGAAACCGCGCGCGAGGATGCCGCCAAGCCCACTCCCGGGGTCAAATCATGAGTTCCGAGATCATCAACGGCTTCTCGATCGATGTCGAGGACTGGTACCAGGTCTCGGACTTCGAGGACAAGATTCCTCTGGAAGATTGGGACAACTTCGAAAGTCGCGTGGTACCGAACACGCGCAAGATCCTGCGCATGCTCGAGGAATTCGACGTCCGGGCCACCTTTTTCATCCTGACCTGGAATGCTCTGCGCCACCCCGAATTGGTCCACGAGATTGCCGAAGCCGGCCACGAGATCGCCACCCACGGCCATACCCACCGCCTGGTCTACGAGCAGGGCCGCGAACGTTTTCAGGAAGATCTCCTGCAATCACTCGAAATCCTGCGCGCCGTACCGGGCGTGGAAGTCCTCGGCTACCGAGCACCTTCTTTCTCGGTGACGGCCAAATCGCTCTGGGCCCTCGACGTGATGGTGGAAGCCGGGCTCACCTATGACTCCAGTGTCTTTCCGGTGCAGGATCCCCTGTACGGAATCCCGGGCGCCCAGCGCTTTCCCTTCACCGTCCACGAAAACGAAGGGCGGAAGTTGGCGGAGTTTCCCATGACCACCATGAAGCTGGGTGGGCGGAATTTACCGCTTGGCGGCGGGGCCTACCTGCGGCTTTTGCCCTATAAATACATGCAATGGGGTATGCGACAGGTGAATCTGGAAAATCAGCCTGCCGTGGTGTATTTTCACCCCTGGGAAATCGATCCCGGCCAACCGCGGTTGCCCATCAAGGGAAAACGCGGCTTTTCAACCCATTATTGGCGCCTGGAAGCCATGGAGCCGAAGCTCCGGCGACTTCTCGCCGATTTCCGGTTTGCGCCAATTCGAGACGTATTGGCCACCGCAGGACATCTGCCCGAAACTGAAATTCCCGTCTTGCCCAAAGCCGACAAACCCCACATGATGTCTCGTTAAGACGGATCGTCCAAATGCCCCTGAAAACACTCATAATTACGCAGGAAGATTGCCTCTACCTGCCGCAGTTTCTGGACACCGTTCTGGGGGAGAGGCGGCAGAATTTCGTCGGGATCACAATTCTGCCCACCCTGATGCCCAAACAGACCTGGACCTCCACCGCCCTCGAGCATTTGAGCGTCTACGGCCCGATCCAATTTCTCAAGCAATCCATTCGCTATGCCAGCCGGAAAGCTCTCGGTCTGGCCTCCGGATTCATCCCGGTTCCCGGGCATTTTTCGGTGGCTTCCGTGGCAAAATCGCATCAGGTCCCGGAGGTCCCGACCAGCAGCGTGAACGCCGCCAGTTACCATGAAAAGCTTAAGGAATTAGGCGTTGAATTGGTCATCTCCATCAATGCCAGTCAGGTCTTCAAGACCGAAATTCTGGCCTTGCCCAAATTGGGCTGCCTGAACGTGCATGGCGCCCTCCTGCCCCGCTACCGCGGCCGATTGCCCAGTTTCTGGGTTCTGGCCAATGGCGAGAAGGAGACCGGAGCGACCGTCCATTTCATGAATGAAAATCTGGATGATGGTCCGATCCTGCTACAGGAAAAGGTCGAAATCACCGACGAAGATACTCAGGACAGCCTGATCCGACGGACGAAATCCGCAGGAGCTCAACTGATTATTCAGGCGATTGATCGACTCGAAGCTGGTAACGTAACCACGATTCCAAATGACCGAGATAGTGCCACGTACTTTTCTTTCCCCACAAAAGAAGACGGACGGCGCCTGCGCCAGCAGGGCCGTCGATTTCTATGATTCCGGATCTGCGGGAGCCAAATTAAATGATGAACGATGAAAATACTCTAGCTGATGGCGTCAAGGGATGGCTGCGGGACCGCGGCATGACCAAGAGCAATCTGAAGAGCTACAAATACTGGCTTCCCTACACGGTCGCCGGCGGCAAGGCCTGGACCCCGCAGTCCATGACCTTCGAGCTGACCCTGCGGTGCAACCTTTCTTGTCAGATGTGCCCGCTGGATATCCCGCGCATGATGCACAACAAGACCGACTCCGAGTATATCAAGGAGCGCAAGCGTGCCGAGGTGACTACCGAGGAGGTCAAGAAAACGATCGACGACATTGCCGAGATGGGCGTCGAAGACATGACGATCACCGGTGGCGAGGTCTTCCTGCGCAAGGATGCCTTCGAAATCATCGAACATATCGGAAAGACGCCGATCCATCTTTGCGTCAACACCAACGGTTGGTTCCTGCGCCCTGCAGAGGCCGAGCGACTGGTTTCACTCAAGCCCCACTCCCTCTCGATCTCCATTGACGGACCCGACGACCTGCATGACGAGATTCGCCGCGGCAAGGGAAGCTTCCGTCGCCTGCTCGAGGGGATCCGAAACATTCAGGCCGCCAAGAAAAAACTCGGCGTACGGCGACCCAAGATCGGCATCACGGTCACCGTGACCGCGTTGAACCAACATCGCTACAGTGAGGTTCTCGATTGGCTCAAGGACACCGGCGTCGATACCGTCGACTTCGACTATATGTTCTACACAACCCCCGAGCACGACCGGGAAACTCGCAAGCTGATGCCCCTGCCCGAGCACGAGAAGGAAGAGAATCAGGATCTCCCGATGTACCTGCGCCAGGTCAATGGCGATACGCTCTACGCCGAATCCCAGAAAGCCATCAAGAAGGGCGAGGAATACGGTATCCCGGTCGGCTTCGGCCCCCCGCTGAAGACCCCCGAGGAGATGGAACGTCGATTCCTCGATGACGAATATGCGTTCGTCGAGAAGTGCTTCTATCCATGGAAGACCTTCCGCATCAATCCTTATGGCGACGTCTACTCCTGCTCGCTCGATGTCGCCTTCGGCAATATTCGCGACAAGAGTGTCAAGGAGATCTGGAACAACGACGCCTACACGCTGTTCCGCAAATCGCTCAAGGAACGCGGCCTGTTCCCCAGTTGCGCCAAATGCTGTGCCCTGAACAACGAATTCTGGCGACACCTGCCCACCTTCGGCTGAGATTCGAAATATGAGTAAACGCAACAACCGGGTGGCGCTGATTGGCGCCGGCCGGATCGCCGCCGTTCATCGGGGATTTATTCGTGGCATTTCGGGCGCTGAAGTTGTGGCGGTTTGTGACGCCGACGCGGCGTTGGCCGAGACGTTCGCCAGCGAGAAGGGAATTCCCAACCACTACACCTCCATCGATGAGATGATGGCCGCCGAGCAGCCGAATATCGTCCATATCTGCACGCCGCCGGCGACACATGCCAATCTGGCGATCCGCGTCATGGAACAGGGCGCCAATGTCTTTGTCGAAAAACCCATGGCCATGACGGTCGAGGACTGCGATCGCATGATTGAAACGGCCGAACGTTACGGACGTCGCATCTGCGTCGACCATAACCGACTGCTGGATCCGGTCATGGAGAAGGTCCATAAGCTGGTGGCCCGCGGTGGCCTGGGCGACATCGTGACCGTCGAAGCCCAT
>CBFHUR010000027.1:0-39949 GCA_965658895.1 Binatia bacterium | reverse complement strand
AACATCGCAGCCGACTGAACCGCAACGGCTACGACGTGCTCGAAGTCGACCACGGGTGGTGCATCTCAATCTATATGCAGGACCCCAATGGCATCATGGTCGAATTTTGCCATTCGACCCGCGAATTTACGGCCGAGGAAGTCGCCGAAGCAGCCGTCTTGCTGCGTGCCACAGAGCCACCAGCATCCTCGCCGCCACCGTCGGTTCGCGGCTTTGCCGGCGAGGGCCAACCTCTGCATTTGCGCAGCGCCTAGACCCGGCCGCCCGTAGCTCCGCCACGACCGTCCGCCACGCCCCTCTCTTGCGACCAGGCCGCGGGTAGCGAATGCCTTCGGACCGATCGGACTTAGAGACGGCGCGCGGCGTGGAATCCGTCGCCGATGGCGCCTTCGAGATAGTCGACCCCTGTGGCATCGCCGAGGACCTGTATCTCGGGAGCCATCCCGTCGAGCATCCGAGCTAACTCGGGGGCGGGCTCAAGGCCCGAGGCGATGATCACCGCATCCGCAGGCGCCGTTTCTTCGCCGACGGTCCCGTCGAGATTTTTCTGCGTGTAAAAGACCGCATGCGTATCGATGCTGGTGGCCTCGGCTTGTCGACAAACCTCGACACCGAGTTCTTCGAGTTCGTGCAGAACGCGAAAGCGGCGCGGGTGGGCCATCTCCAACGCCGGGATTGCTTCTGAGGCCAGGATTTTGACCCGTCGACCTCGCTCCGCGAGAAACTCGGCAATCTCGCAGCCCACCAAGCCGCCGCCGAGGACGACCACATTCTTGCCGATCGGCATATAGGCGTGGGAGGCCTTTCGAATCCGGGACGGATCGGTTGTGAGTCCGGTCGCACGGCCGAGCCGGACCGCCAGCCGTCCGGTCCGCGAGATTTTCTGGTCGGCGGCGCTGTCTTCGCCACCGGTGAGCAGGCTGCGCAAATCGTCGCCGTCGAGCACATGGTCCTGATCCACGCCCGGGATCTTCGGCCGTGATTTGGAGGCCCCGTGGCAAAGCAGCAGCGTATCCGGTTTCAGGCTCTGGACGAGAGCCGCGTCGACCGCCGTGTCGAGGCGGATCTCGACATTCAACTGTTGGAGCTGGTGTTCGTACCAGCGCAGAAGTCGTTCGTTGGGTTCGTATACGACCGCACCAAAGCGTAGCGCGCCGCCGAGTTGCGAACTTTTCTCGCATAGGGTGACCCGATGTCCGCGACTGGTGGCGACCCGCGCGGCTTCCATGCCGGCGGGTCCTCCGCCGGCAATGAGGATATGCTTGCGGTCCTCGGGCGCCACGGTGCCGAGATCCGTGAGTTCGGTTTCATGCGCGGTGACGGGATTGACCGCACAGCGCACGGAGCGATCGAAAAAGGCCTGTGCCACGCAGACGTAACAATAGATGCATGGCCGAATATCGGCCTCCTTGCCATCGCGCAATTTGCGCGGAAGTTCGGGGTCTGCGAGCAATTTGCGCCCCATGGAGACCATGTCGACCTGGTTCTTGGCGATCAGGGATTCGGCCTCGTCGGGTTCGATGCGGCCCACCGCGATCACCGGTACGGAGACCAGCGCGCGGATGTCCTTGGCGAAATCGACATAGGCCGACGGCGCGTGGGGCAGGGGGCCGTCGGTGAAACCCGGAGCCGAAGTGGCGTCCGCGTAGGCGGTCATATGAATGGCATCGGCACCAGCGGTGACGGCCAGCTTTGCGGTCTGTTGGGCTTCCTCGAAAGTGATCCCGTCGGGCGTTCGAAATTCGCAGGCATCCAGCCGCACCAGTACCGGAAAGTCGTCTCCCGCGCGGGACTTGATGGCACGAATGACTTCGCAGAGAAGACGGGCGCGGTTTTCCTGCGAGCCACCGTATTCGTCCTCGCGACGATTCCAGCAGCGCGAAAGGAACTCCGAGAGCAGATAGCCATGCGCCCCGTGAACCTCGACGGCATCGAACCCGGCACGCCGACTGCGCTCGGCGGCGGAGGCGAATTTGTCGATCACCCAGGCGATATCGTCATGGTTGGCTGCACGAATTTTTCCGCCCCCGCCGGAGGCCTCGATCATCAGGGTGATCTCTTCGTGGGAGAGGTCATTTCCCATGGTCATGCTGCCATGCCATTTCGGCTTTGAGGGCATGAGGATGTCGCGGCCTTCCTTGGCGTCCAGACGAGAGACTTTTCCATGGTGGACCAGTTGGAGGGCGATTTTACCGTCGTGTTTGTGGACGCGTCTCGCGAGTTCCTGAAGCCCGGGGAGATATTCATCCGAGGAAGATGCGATCTGACGTCGAGCATTGGCCCCCATCGGGTAGGCGCAGGCGCTGACCTCGGTGATGATCAGGCCCGCGCCTCCGCGGGCTCGCTCTTCGTAGTAGCGGATGGCGGGTTCTCGCAGGTGGCCATCTTCATCCAGGATCTCCACGCCCATGGGTGCCATGGCGATGCGATTGGGTACCGTCATCGATCCGATCGAAAGCGGGGTGAAGAGCTGTTGTGATTTCAAAAAGAGTCTCCGGCTCTCTTAGCGAGGATTTCGAGCTGTGAAGAAGAAATCTTCGGAGTTTTGATACAAGTACTTCTCCAAAACGCCCTCTCTGAGGTTGAGTGTCTGTGCTTCTTCAAGACAGCGTTCAAAGGAGAGCACGGGATGGTCCGAGGCGAACATGATGCGGTCCTTGCCGCGGGTGTTCATGAAGTGGATGAGCTCCTCGGGGAAATATTTGGGCGAGTAGGCCGAGGTCATCAGTCGCAGGTTGGCGTATTTGATCATCAATCGTGTGGCCACATCCCACCAGGGGTCGGCACCATGGGCCATGCAGATCTTCAGTTCGGGGAATTGGTAGCAGATCCGATCGAGATGAATGGGGTTCTGGCATTCTCCGGGCATGGGTGGTCCCGGGAGTCCGGTGTTGATCGAGATGGGCAGGTCCAACTCGATACATTTCACGTAGAGCGGGTAGTAGATGGGATCAGTCGGCGGCTTGTCGATCGCGAAGGGCACCACGCGGGCCATGACTACGGGTTGCTCGGCGACCAGTTGTTCCAGTTGCCAGACTTCCTCCATACGACCCGTTGGCTGGCAATAGGCCGAAAAAAAGAAGCGCCCCGGATGCCTGCGGGCAAAATCGAAGATTCGCTCGGGCGTCTTGGCCAGATTGATGGTGAGAACTGCCTTCTCCACGCCGGCGGCATCCATCTCGGCGACCAGTCGATCACACTCGATATTTTCGAAAAATTCGTCGCCGGCCTTGAAGTAATCTTCCTTGACCCGGACGAGATATTCGGCGGGCTCCTGATCTCCCATCGATACATTGACCCAAAGGTCATTTGCCTTGATCTTCATTCGTTTTCCTCAAGCAATGGTGCGGAAGGCGATGAGGCCTCCGCCATCGAGAACCAGAGTTTGTCCCGTCATCCAGGTGCCGGTTTCTGCAGCCAGATAGAGAGCCGCTCCCGCGATATCCTCGGGTTCGCCGAGGCGTTTCAGGGGGTAGGTCTGGGCGACTTCGTCGCCGCGGTCGCCTTCCCAAAGCATGCGCGCAAAGTCGGTCTTGATCAGGCCGGGAGCGATGGCATTGACGCGGACTTGAGGGGCGAGTTCGGCGGCCAACTGCTGGGTGGCATGAAGAAGGGCTGCCTTGGTGACGTCGTAGACGCCCAGAACCGGATTGGTTGCCAGACCACCGACGCTGGAGATGTTGATCACACTGCCGCCATGCTCCTGCATGCGCTGTTGCCAGGCAAGTTGAGTCCAGAAGAGCGGGGCGGTGAGATTGACCTCGAGAGTTTTATCCCACCGCGCGCGATCCACATCGATCATGGGGCCGGCGTAGGGATTGGTGGCAGCATTGTTGACCAGAATGTCGAGTCCCCCAAGTTGCTCGATCGTGGCTTTGACCACGCGGTCGGCGTCTTCGGGATTCCCGACATTTCCGGGTTCGAAGGCGGCGTTCGCACCAATGGCTGTCGCGGCCTCCTCGCAGGCCTCCGCTTTCCGCGAGGTAATCATGACCCGGGCCCCGGCCGCGGCAAATTTCTCGGCGATGGCCCGCCCGATGCCCCGTGAACTCCCGGTAACCAGCGCAACCTTCCCATCCAATCGTAATTCCATGCTGCGAAAATGCCTATGCTGCGGGCCCGGATGCAAGCGCACGGTTGTTGCGTGCCTCCGATCCTTCGGGCGCGGAAGCCCGCTCCCGGAGGCCCGGAGCGGATCCGACCGCACTCTTTCTGTCGGTCCGCGCAAGATAATGCCTTGAGCTGTACCGTCCGGACGGTATACTTCGGGTGCAATGGCGGCCTCCGAGAATTCGAAGACTTGGGATTTCCTTATCATCGGCGGGGGTTCTGCGGGTTGTGCGCTGGCCAATCGCCTCAGTGCCGACCCCGGAAATCGTGTTCTGGTCCTCGAGGCGGGCCGCCCGGACTATAAATGGGATTTGTTCATTCATATGCCGGCCGGTTTGAGCTTTCCGATCGGCAACCGCTTCTACGATTGGAAATACTTGTCCGATCCGGAACCCGGCATGAATGGCCGACAGATCTATCATGCGCGTGGAAAGGTCCTGGGCGGCTCGAGCAGCATCAACGGCATGATCTATGTGCGCGGTAACGCGATGGATTATGCTCGATGGGCTGCCGAGCCGGGAATGGCCGATTGGGACTACGAGCATTGTCTGCCGTATTTCCGCCGGGCCGAAACCTGCCTTCAGGGAGACACGGACTTTCACGGCGATGCAGGGCCGTTGCATCTGGAAAAAGGTCCCTGCGAGAATCCGCTCTTCCCCGCATTTCTCGAGGCGGCTCGTGAGGCCGGCTACCCATCGACGCCGGACTCCAATGGATTCCAGCAAGAAGGATTCGGCCCATTTGATCGCAACGTTAACAAGGGCCGTCGGTGGAGCGCGGCGCGCGCCTATCTGCACCCGGTTCTGCATCGACCGAACCTGAAGTTACTCACCCGCACGCATACGGCACGCCTTCTTTTTGAAGGCACGCGCGTGGTCGGTGTCGAAGCCCGTCGCCGTGGTCGTATGGAGCAGTTTTTTGCCGGGCAGGTGGTTTGTGCGGGGGGGGCAATCAATACCCCGCAACTTCTTCAGCTCTCGGGCGTGGGGCCGGCAGATCATCTCGCTTCGGTGGGTGTGGCGCCTCGGGTGGACCTGCCCGGTGTCGGAGAAAACCTTCAGGACCACCTTGAGGTCTACCTGCAGCATGGCTGCAAACAGCCAGTCTCCGAGCAGCCCAGCTTGCAATGGTGGCGTCGGCCCTGGATCGGCTTGCAATGGCTATGGGGCAAGACCGGACCGGCGGCAAGCAATCATTTTGAGGCTGGCGGCTTTATCCGCAGCAATCCGGACGAGCCCTATCCCAACGTCCAATTCCATTTTCTCCCTCTGGCAATTCGCTACGATGGGACGGCTCCTCGCGCCGGACATGGCTATCAGGTTCATGTCGGGCCTGTCCTCTCCGACGCCCGCGGCTCGGTGCGGATTCGCAACAACGATCCGGCGACCGCGCCCTCGCTGCGCTTCAACTACCTCTCCTCCCAGCGGGATTGTCGAGAATGGGTCGAGAGTATCCGCTGTGCGCGCGAGATCCTCCGACAGCCCGCGTTGCAGCCTTTCGATGACGGAGAGATCTCTCCGGGTTCTTCGGTCGAGACCGACGAGGAGATCCTGGAGTGGGTGCGCCGGGACGCGGAAACCGCGCTTCATCCCTCCTGCACTTGCAAGATGGGCACGGACCCCATGTCGGTGGTGGACCCCGAAACCATGGGTGTTCATGGGGTGGAAGGCCTCTCGGTGGTCGACGCTTCGGTGCTGCCCACCATCACCAACGGCAATATTTACGCCCCAACCATGATGGTGGCGGAGCGCGCCTCGGATATTCTTCTCGGAAAAGAGTGCCTTCCAGCTGAAAAAGTTCCATTTTATCATGCATCTAGCGCGGAAGTTGCGTGAAACATCACCCGGACGGGCTTGAGAAATCGTTCGCTGGCTGTTGATAATTGATGACGGGCCGACTTACGGGGAGCTCTCCGAAGGTCGGCCTTTTTTGAATCTGCTGGGAGGCAAGAGAAAGTCATGGCGGAAAAGGCCGAAATCAAAACGCAAATCCGGGCGCTGAAAGTCCAGCGGGACGCAGCCGAGGAATCCAAAGATGGAGTCGCGCTCAAGAAGATCCGTCGGGGGATCCGCACGCTCAAGCGCGAGCTTCGTTCGATGAAGGGCGCGGCGATTCAAGCCGATCGCTCGGCCAAGGAGCAAGAACAGGCCGCCAGCAACAAGACACGTTCGTCGGAAAAAGCTGCCGCGGCAGCCCAGCGAGAGAAAGAGGCACGCGAGGCCGAGGCGGCACGCGAGGCCGAGGCCGCTGCCGCAGCCAAGGCTGCTGAAGAAGCGGCGGCAGCCAAGGCTGCCGAAACCGCCGCTGCATTGCAGGCGGCTGCTGCCGAAGCGGCTCCTGAGGCGGCTGCGGAAGCTGCACCCGAGGCGGCTGCGGAAGCTGCACCCGAGGCGACTGCGGAAGCTGCACCCGAGGCCGCTGCGGAAGCCGCGCCTGAAGCGGCTGCCGAGGCCGCACCTGAGGCTGCTGCGGAGGCGGCACCCGAAGCCAAGCCTGAGGAAACCAAGGAAAGCTGATCTCACCAGATCAGGAAATCCGAAAAGGCCACGCTCGATTGAGCGTGGCCTTTTTTTTGCTCATTCTCTCAGGAGTCTCGGATTGCTGCGGGCGTCTGGGCCGAGGGCAGTTTGCCATGGTCCCAGCTGATAAAGCGTCGCGGCTTGATCCGCAGCAGAACACGTTTGCCGGCCATCTGTTGTTTGAGTTCGTCCGATAATTCGTGCAGGGCGGGTAGTTGCAGCCCGACACGGGCGTTGGCCTCGATCATCGTCTGGATGGTTTCGTCCAGGGCGTCCGGGACGACTTCGGCATCGGCCTCGATCATTACGCCCTTGAGTTCGTTGTAGGCGATCCCCGTTTCCACCAGCAGCGAGACTTTGGGATTGCGCTCGATATTGCGCACTTTCTGGCTGGTGGCGTAGGTCGACATGCGCACCGTCAGATCCTCGTCCAATCCGAACCACATGGCCACCGCGTGGGGATAGCCTCGCGGGCCCTGGGTGACCAGGCTCATCGCGCGAGCCGTTTGGAGGAGATCTCGAATTTCGGGGTCAGTGAGGCGGATCTTTTCACGCATGGACATGCCGGGAGATTGGCATTGATCCCGCGCGTTTTGCAATCGACTCAGCTCAATAGCAGCAGTACGAGTGCGAGGATCAGCAGGATGATCCCGGCCAGCTCCCGGCCCTTGAGGCGCTCGCGAAAGAACAAGACGGAGGATCCGATCGCGAAAAGCAGCTCTACCTGGCCAAACGCGCGGACGTAGGCGGCATTCTGCAGAAGCGAGGCACTGAACCAGCCCGCAGAGGCGGTGGCGCCTACCAATCCGACCAGACTTCCCCGCCGCCAGAAGGCTGCGACCTTTCGCAAGGTCGCCCGGTCGCGCCAATACATCTCGAGCGTCATCAGAATCACCTGAAAGGTGAGGACAAAGCTGAGGGTGAACACCGAACGTAGAACGAAATCGCCGTCGGTCAGATCCAGGCCTGCGCCGCGGTAGCATACCGCGGCGAGTCCAAAGCCTGCACCCGCCAGCATGCCGAGCACCGCACCTCGGTCGGTGAACAGGCGCGCCCAGAGTCGCGGGCGCAAGGCCTCGGTGCCCACCGTAAGGATCAGGACCGCCACAACCCCGAGACCGATCGCTCCGATTGCTTCTGCTGAAATTCGTTCGCCAAGAATCACCAGGCCCAGAAATGCAGCGAGCAGGGGTTCGGTCTTGGAGTAGGCGACACCGGCGGCATAATTGCGCGATTCGAAACTGCTGAGCAAGGCCGCTGTGCCGAGAATTTGCGCCAATCCTCCCGTCATGGCGAGAACAGCAAAGAGAGGACCCGGGCGGGGGATGGCTTCGCCGCGGATCTGGATCAGCGCGAGCAACCCCAGAACGGCCACCGGTGCTCCGAAGAGAAAGCGGACATAGGTGGCGCCGCGTGTTCCGAGCTCGGGTTGGAGGGATTTCTGCAGAGAACTGCGCAGGTTCTGCAGAAATGCGGCAAGCAGCGTCAGGGGTATCCAGAAATTGTCGACGAGTTCATGGTCCATGCGGCCTGCCTCCGGCACGCCTCCCGTTTCCGCGGTCTGTCTCGGCTCGAAGATTCCTTTCTGCCGAAGTCCAACGGGGGCGCCCGACGGGGTCCCGGCACCCTGATCCACGGCGGGTGGAAACGCAAACAGGTCGGATGCGCTGGACATCCGGGGCCTCGTGTTGGCAGAGTTCGTGGGAGCGGTCGTGGATTCCGATTCCTGATGAATCTGACCGTTGTTGCGAATACGTTCGAGATCCGGAGGGACCATGCTCAGTAAATTTGACGACTACCCGATTCATCAGACAGCCGAGCCGGTAGCGGTGCGCGCCACAGGTGACCGCAACGCCTACGATCGGTATTGGTTCAACGGCTACGGCGAGCAGGGGGAGTTCTATTTCGGCATCGGAATGGGGCTTTATCCGAATCTGGGCATCCTGGACTGCGGGTTCAGTTTGGTCATCGACGGAGAGCAGCATGCCTTTCATGGCTCGCGCCGGGCTCCTCTGGAGCCAAGTGATACCAGTTGCGGCCCGTTCCGGATCGAGGTGGTTGAACCGATGCGCCAGATACGGTTGCTTCTCGAGGATAATCGAACCGGGATTTCTGCCGACCTGCTCTTTACCGCGCGCACGGCAGCGGTGGAAGAGGGGCGCCAGACCCGCCACGCTGGCGGCCGCGTCATGATGGACGCGACCCGATTTGCACAATTCGGACATTGGGAAGGAGAGGTGCGCTACGCGGGCAAGACCTTGTCGGTCAAGCACTGTCCCGGCACCAAGGACCGCTCCTGGGGGGTGCGCCCGATCGGTGCTCCCGATCCCGGACCCGCGCCGGCTTTGGCTTTGCCGGAAGTTTTCTTCCTGTGGGCGCCGCTGCATTGGAAAGACCGGTGCACGCATCTGGGAATCTTCGAGGAGGCCGACGGCACGCCGTGGCATACCGACGGAGCTTTGGTGCCGGCGTATGCCGCCCCGGGCGAGATTCCGGAGCCTCAGGATGAAGGGATCGAGCGGATGGTCTCGGTCGAGCGTCGGCTGGAGTATGTGCCCGGGACCCGACAAGCCAGCCGTGCCGAGATCTGTCTGGTGCAAAGAGACGGCACCCGTCATGAGATCGTTCTGGAGCCGCTGCTGCTCTTCCGCATGAAGGGAATTGGCTACCAGCACCCGGAATGGGCTCATGGACGTTGGAAAGGCGAATTGGAATATAGTGGAGAGTCCTGGCGGTGTGATTCCGTGGATCCTCTCGCCCTGGAGAATTTGCATATCCAGCAGGTGATGCGAGCGACGATGGGCGAGGAGACGGGGATTGGCGTGCTCGAGCAGATCGCAATCGGGCCGCATATTCCGTCCGGATTCACCGGATTGTTCGACGGCGCCAGGTAGCGAGTCCCGACAGGTGCGGTGGATCAGCCAGATTGTCTTGGTGGGGCTGCTTTGCAGTGTCCCGCCCGCACTGGCGGCTGCGTCCACAGCAGCGGCCGGTGCTGCATCGACGGCAGGAATCGATCTTCTGCGCCAGGCGCCTTTGACCATGAGCGTCCTTCGAGCCGGCATCGAGCCCGGCTCTCGATTGGCACAACCCGGTCTTGGCGCGGAATGGGAGCCTTTGGCTGACGCCGCGCGGGCCCGGTCGTTCGCGCGTCGAAGCCGGGTGGATCTCGCGGCGCCACCCGAGGGAGCCGCCGAATTGCTGGTTTCCTGCGCGGTGCCCGATGCCGATGCCGCGGGCGTGCGGACATCAGTCCTGCTCAACGGTCGTCGTCTGGGCATCATTCGCCTCACGGCGGAAGCCCGAGTGGCCCGGTTCCCCTTGAAGCCGCGAATGGTGCGACCGGGGCGCAACCGGGTTGAGCTCAAGAAAGCCGCAGGAGACGCGGCCGCAGGCACCGACGCTCTGGTCTGCGAGTTTCTTGTTTTGCGCGAGGCGGTCGCGGAAGGAGTGCCCTACACGCCGCCGATTCGCGAATCCGCGGGGCAACTTGTCCTGGCAGCCGGCGCCCGATTTGAAGTCTTCCTCCGCCATGGCGCCACGGGAAAGCTGTCGGTGGAGGTGTGTCGCGGCACGGCTCGGTTGGTTGTCCAAGGGGCTGGCGGCCCTGTTCATGAGGGAGCTCTGGCTTCGGGAGCACCGCAGGTGCTTCGCCTGGAATGGCCGCGTCCGGGGTTCGGGCTCGCACGGCTCGAGGCGGGGCCGGAAGGCGCCGTCATTTGTCGTCTGGATTGGCAGACCGACGGCGGCGCGCCTCCGAGGGTGGGCCCTGTGTTGCAACGCCCCGAGGACAAGCCCCGCAACGTTCTGCTGATCGTGATCGATACGCTGCGAGCCGATCGCCTGGGTATCTATGGCAGTGGTCGTGACCTTACACCGGCGATGGACGCCTTGGGTGCGCAGGGCATCGTGTTCGAGAATGTCGTGGCCCAATCCGCATGGACCAGTCCGGCGACCGCCTCCATTCTGACCGGGACCGACCCCACCACGCATGGGGTGCGCCGTCTGGGCGATACGATTGACACCGCTGTTCCGGCTCTCGCGGAAATCCTCGGTGCCAACGGATATGCGACTGCCGCGATTACCACCAACATCAATGTGCGAGCCGAGTTGGGGTTTGATCGTGGATTCGCAAGCTATCGCTACCTTCCCGAGTCCGAGGCCCGTGAAGGATTCTATGCGCAAGCCGCCGAGGTGCAGGCCGAAGCGATCGCCTGGTTGGATGCGCAAGCCGGCCGGCCGTTCTTCCTCTACCTGCACCTGAGCGAACCACATGCGCCGTACGCGCCTTCTCCCGAGGCCGCGCGGCGTTTTGTCCGGGGGCAGCCATCGGACGAAATCCGGACAGCTCCGGATCCGATGGAGCATTTATCCGAGTCGCTTGTTGCGGGGCGTGGCGAAGATCTGGCTTGGGTGCGCTCCCTTTATGATGCGGAGGTCGCGACGGTGGATGCCATGCTGGCGGGGTTGCGCGAGAATCTGAAGGCCCGGGGGTTGTGGGCGAATACGCTGGTGGTTTTGACCTCGGATCATGGCGAAGCGTTCGGCGAGCATGGTGTTGCCGGACACGGGCGCACGGTCTTTGCCGAGGAGGTGCAGGTGCCCCTGGTCTTTCGTTGGGATGGCGCCAGGGCGCAGCGCTCACCAGCCCTCGCGCGCCAGATCGATGTCTTGCCGACCACTTTGGACCTGCTCGGGATTGCGGCGCCGTCTGCGGTCGAGGGTGTCTCGCTGTTGGGGGAGACGGCTGGCGAGGCGTTTACGGAAACACGTCTGCACCGGGTCGAGAAAACGGGTCTGGTTCTGGGGGGCTTCAAGGTGATTCTCACCCAGGGCCGAAGCTCGGGTTCGCAAATCGCCGTCCACGACCTGCGCGAAGATCCCGGGGAGTTGCATGATTTGGCAGGAGAGCGTCCCTTTCTGGCGGGCTGGGCCGCGCAGGAGTTTCGGCGTCGCGAGTCCGAGGCTCCGTCGACGCCGCGCGTGCCCAACGATCCTGCAATCGAGAAGCGTCTGAAGATGTTGGGCTATCTCGACTGAGTCGAGCGGCTCAGGACGATTTGAGCGCGGGGCTGGGCGCCCGTCCGGGTTCCTCTTTTGCTCGGCGACGGCCGAAGAGGTTGGCCAGCCCGCGCTCGAGGAGCGTTTCGTGCCGGCCGGTGAGAATCCGGAAAAGATTCTGAAAGGCGCGCCAGGGGCGCACGATATAGCTGACCGCGTAGAAGACAATCATGGCCAGAACGCGCGCGATACCGAGTTGGCGTGCGCTGAGGTGGTCTGTGAACGAGACCGATTGGGTCAGATCGCCCCCGCACATCAGTGCGAGAAAATATTCGTCGCTTGGTGGCGGGAGCTTCTTTTCTTTCAGTAATTGATCGTAGAGCGCCGAGCCCGGGTAGGGTTCAAAGAGAAAGACCAGGGCATCGGAGACGCCGATCACGGCCATCTGGATCAGGAACCAGAAGGTATGCAGGAGATCGCGGAAAGTCTCGTCCGGAAATCCCAGAACGATATTGACCTTTACCTTGAGGCCGTGACGCGTACACGACCGCATCGAGTCGAGCATCACGGGGAGCTTGACCTTCTTCTTGATCCGGCGAAGCTCGTCGGGGGAGCCGCTTTCCGGTGCATACGTAATATTCCGGCAACCTGTCGCAAATAGCGCTTCCGCCACGTCGGCGTCGATGGCCTCGGAACGGGTTCCGGTAGGAAGCTGCCAGACAAATTCGAGTCCGCGCTCCTGAACCAATTTGCAGAAGTCCAGAATCCAGTCTCGTTTGATGATGGCGGTCAGGTCATAGAAGTCGAAGCTGTGGACATCATAGGTCTTCTGGTAATATTCGATTTCGTCGAGGACGGCTCCCGGATCTCGCGCAACCCAACGGGTGGTCCACATGCTCGGGCTCGAACAGAAGGTGCATTGGTAGGGGCAGCCGCGAGTTGCCAGAACGGGCATGGTTCGGCCACGATCGACACCGAAACTGAGGCCCCGGGAAAGGTAATTTTCAATCGGGAAGAGGTCCCAGGCAGGACGGGCCACGTCATCGATCTGTTTGATTCGTGGCCGGCTCGGCGTGCGAACATATTTCCCGTCAATCCGGGTGCCGATTCCCGGTACTTCACCGAGCGGTTTGTTCGTGTCCAGGGCGCCGAGGAGTTCCGCGATGCATTCCTCGCCTTCGCCGAAGACAATATGGTCGAGGCCACCGCTGTCCATGGAATATTCGGGCAGGGCGGAGATCGCCTCACCGCCTGCGATGATATGAGCGTTGGGGAAGCGCTCCTTGAGGGCGAGCGTCAGGCGACGCACATAGGCCCAGTCTTGCGAGAACATCACCGAGACCGCATAGGCCTCGGCATCGGCCGGAACCTTCTCGAGGATCTCCTCCACGGTCATCCCGCGGCAGGCAAACCGATCGCCTTCCAGCGGCGTGATCTGCTCGGGTGCCTCGCCGATGGCGTCGAGCACTACGCACTCATTCCCGGCTTCACGGGCAGCGGCCACGATGTAGGCGAAGCCGATCGGGGGCACCGGCAAAGACACCATTTGATAGCGCAGTTCCACAAACGGTGGCCGGATGAAGCAGACCTTCATTCGGCCACCCTAACACGGCTCGGACCGGTAATGAAGGCGATAATTCGGGCCGCGGCGAAGAGGTTGGGCTGAATTCCTTTGTGTTCTCGGGGTTTTGCGATGGGTCCTCCGGCAGGCGTCCGGGGCCTGTCCAGAGTCCGAGCCGCATCAGGTGCAGTAAGTGCGGGTCCGCAGGGCATGCGCCAGACCTTCGAGTGGTTTCGCTGCCGCGAATCGGGACGCATTTTCCCGAGCCTGCGTGGCGAATCGCTCGAAGGCCTCGAGCTCTCCGAGGTCCTGAACGCTTTGGCCCAGGTGCTCCTCGAAAAGGTCGTTGCGCATACGTGTGACTGTTTCCGGGCACCAGAAAGAGGCGTTCATCTCGGTTTCCTGAAAAAACGAGCGTCCCATGAAATTTGTCGAACCAATGGTGGCCCAATGGTCATCCACGAGCATCATCTTTGCATGAACATAGACGTCGATCTGGCGTCCCCGAGCGTCTCGTTGCGCAAGCCCGGCGAGAGTGAAGTTCGGGTGCTGGCCGCACTGGTCGAGGCGCTCGAAGATCGGGGCGGCCACCTCGGGGGCTCGTCGTCTGAACTCGATCAGTTCCTTCATCGGGATTCGGGGGACGACGGCAATGACGTGGACCCCGCGCCGCAAGGCTTGCTCCAGAGCTCCGAGAAGCCCTTTCGAGAGGAAGATCTGATTCTCGATATAGATGGACCGGCGGGCCGCCGCGACGGCAGACAAAACCTGCTCTCGCACGCTGGACTCGCCAGCGGAGATATCAAAGGCCGGTGCCTCGGGCGTGTTGTCGGACCCCTGATAGATTCCGGCCATCACCGTACGCGTGATCTGGACGTTGACATGGCCCCGGCGCGCCGCGAGCTTCGTGGGTGGCGCGAGGTCGGATGCCGTGGTCATGTCCGGAAAGATCCCGTCCGGTTTTTCCCTCTCGCTGGCCTGATTCCAGCGTTGCGCGAAGTTGTGGAATACGTCGGTCGTCGCCGGTCCCATGATCTCGAGATAGAGGTCATGGATTTCGGCATAAAGGTCAGCGACGCCGGTTTCGGCGACCTCGCGTACCCGATGGCCACGGGGCGAGAGGGAGCCGCGATCCAGATTGATTCCGCCGACAAATGCTCGCTCGGTCGATCTCCCGGCATCGATCAGCCAACTTTTCTGGTGGTGGCAGAACCCCGGGAGGACATCCCAGCGAATCTTTCCCTGCCAATCGCGATCCCGCAGCATTTTCTGTTCCTCGGGAGTGCCGGCAAAGATCTGTGAATCCGAGACCAATGACTCCAGATCGGGCTCGCGCCAGAATAGTCCGCGGACATCCACGCCGCGGTCGGCCGCGGCGCCCAATAGATCGAAAAGGGACCCGTGGTCGCCCGGGAAGCGGAACTCGGCCTCGTGAAAGGCCAGCGTCATCCACACCGAGTGCTCGGCGTTGGCGACCGCCTCGGCGATGCGGGTGAAGGCTTCGGGTCCGTCGATCAGGGGTCGCACGCTATGGCCCTCGCGGAGCGGGTAGGCGCCTCCCGAAGCGGCTGGAATGTAGTCTTTCACCGGAGTTCCCTCAGCCGTTGCTCGCCTGCGGCATCGGGGCGCGTGCCTCGGGGTCAAAGTAGGGACGATCGCCATCCACGACGCAGCGATGGACGGTGCGGCGGGCCGGGAAGTGGTCGTTGACCGCCTGATGGACGGTGGCGCGCTCATCCCAGATCGCGAGGTCGCCGGAGGTCCATTTCCATCGGCATTGGAAGCGGACCTGATTGATATGTTCTCCGAGGAAGCCCAGTAGCGCGGTGCTCTCCTCGCGGTGCATGCCGACGATATATTTCATGAAGCGTCCACCCCAGAGCAGCGCGCGGCGGCCGGTTTCGGGATGTGTGCGAACCAGCGGGTGAACCACGGGGGGGAACTTCTCGCGCAAGCCCCGCGCGAGGTTCTCGGATTCTTCGGAGAATTGCATCTTGCGCTGGACCGCCTCGATAAAGAACTCATTGTCGTGACAGACCTCGAGCTGGCAGACGAAGTCGCGCATCGCCGGCGAGAGCGCCTCATAGGCCGCACTCATCGAGGCCCAGGCTGTGTCGCCGCCCGCGGCCGGGATGATCCCGGCCCGCAGCAGAGCGATTTTCGGTGGCTCGGCGGTCCAGGTTACGTCGGTGTGCCAGTAGTCTGCCTCGTTGGGGCTGTCGGGGCCATCTTCAATGACCTGAAAGGTTGGCTCGGTGGCACCGAGCAGCTCCAGCACGGGGAAAATACTGGGTTGGCCGAAGCGGTAAGCCAGCGCCATCTGGGTTTCATCATCAAGGGCGCAACCGCGGAAAAAGAGAACTTCGTGGTCGAGAAGCGCCTGATGGATGTCCTGAAAGGCGCTCTCGGAGAGCTCGAGCAGGTCGACGCCGCTCACTTCGGCACCGAGGCTGCCGGTGATTCGGTGGATCTCTGGATTTCTGTTGGCCATGCCGGGATCCTGCCACAGTTGGTGTGGGTCAGGCTACCCGGAGCGTTTCGGTTACGTCGGATCCTTTGTGCGTCGGAGCACAGGGTGGTGTGGCTTGAAAACGGCGGCGTTTCCCGGTGAGGTAGTCCCGTATGCGAATCTTCTTGTTTTGCGAAGCGCTGATCTGGCTGCCTTATGGCCTCTTCCTGCTGTTCAACCCGGAGTACCTGGTCGTGGCGACCGAGGATGGGCTTCTGGTCGGAAATCCGACCGGACTGAGTGAGCTTCGTGCGATGTATGGGGGGTTGCAGGCGGCGATCGGGGTGTTTTGCCTTTGGGCGGTCGCGAAGCCGCGGGTGGCAACTGCCTGTCTGCTGCTGTTGTCCTTTCTGGCGACGGGTCTTTTGTTGGGGCGTTTTCTTGGCGTATTTCTCGACGGATCGCTTTCGACCTATACGACCGGCGCTCTTGTCTTTGAAGGAGTGACTGCCGCGGTAGCCTTGTTCTTTCTCCGCCGCCGCGGGACGTCCGATGTCCTCGGCGCCTAGGTCCGCGGATCGCGTTTTCGACGCCGAGTCCTCGGATCGGGTAGACTTCTCGGATCTGAGCGAGCGCCAGTCGGTCAAGCTCGGTGCCATGACGCGGTACGTTGCACGCTCGCACTTCCAGACGTGGGAGCAGTTGCGCAAGATGCCGGATTTCGACTCCCTGAGCGGAATTTTCACGCCGCTTGTCTCTCTGGAGATCGAGGCGACCGATGCCAAGGTTCGCCCGGGAGAGATCCTGACCGCGCGCGGCCAGAGTGCTTTCGGCAAGGTATTGACCACGTCTGGCGCGGTTCGTCAGATTACGCGCGATGGCCGGCATGAACTCTTCGGTGAGCAGGGAGACAGCTTGGGCGCCGTGCGATTCGTCAATGTGTTTACGCGTTACGACAAGGATCCCGAGAAGAGGAAAATCGTCGAGATTCCCGAAGAGCTTGGTGTGGGCCGACTGCCCGATCGCGTGACGGATCTGTCCACGGTCGAAGATCTGATCGAGAGGAAACGCACTCCGGATTTCCACGATTCTCGCGGTGGTGTCTGGCAATACGAGCAGACCGACCCCAATCGTCATGTCAACAGTCTCGCCTATCTGAGTGTCCTGCAGGAATTTTCTCTGACGGAACTCTTCCATGCGGGCCTCTCGATGGATCGACTTTGGGTGCGTCGGGCAAAGGTGGTGTTTCGTAAACCGTGTTTTCGCGGCGAGGGGTACCGATGCTCGGTTTGGCAGATGGGCGCCGATCCACAGGTGCTGGGTGCGGCCATCTTCAAGGTGGGCGACCCGGCCGGCCACCCACCGGCGGCCGCGGCTTCCTTCACGCTGGCAACCCACGCGGACTGAGGTTTTCGCCGATTTAGAGAAACCGTCGCGATCGGTTAATGTGCTGGACCAAGTGCCTACTGATCTATCGTTTTCACAAGCCGGTCCCGCCGAAAGAGGGGGCGTGGGATGGCTCCTGAACTTCTGGCGCCCCGTCGTGTTGGTTCTGCTCTGCCTCGATATCCCGATCCTCGCTCTGGGCCGGTTGTATTTACCCGGGGATATCTCCTTCGGTTTCGTCAGTTTTACCCGCAATATCGCGATCCTGCTCGTGTTGGGTGTCTGGCTCGGGGTGCCCGGCCTGCCGCGGCCGCATTCGCGCCTGACGTTGCCTTTCCTGCTGTTTTTTCTTTGTGCCTGGGTGTCTGTGGCGCTCGGCGGTGGCGCGTGGGGCGAGGTTCGCTGGCTTGGCTTCGCGCTGGCCTTTTTCTATGGCATCCGATCCATTGCGGTCTCGGCCTCGGGTCGGCAATTTCTCTTCCATTGGTTGGGGGTGCTGGCGGTCGCCAGTGTACTGGCCGAGATCTGGTTGCATCCCGAGGTCCTCCATTTTGACCAGATGCGACGTAATGAAATGGCTACGGGACATCCCAATATCATCGCCGGATTTTTTGCGATCCTCGCGCCTGTCTTTCTCGGGCGTCGGGAGAAGGAGTCCTGGCAGCGTGGGTTGTCGCTGCTCTATTTTAGCTTCGCCGTCTTTGGCGTCCTGATGACTTTTTCTCGCCTCTCCTTCGCGGGGCTAGGCGTCGGCATCGTCGCGGTCGCTCTCGCACACTGGTCTCGCCTTTTCCCGGCCCGCGCCTGGCTGCTTTCGGGCGCTGGCATCGTTCTGGCCGGCTCATTCGTTCTCTATCTTTCGGAAGGCCGGTTGGAGGCCGATGAAAACCGATTGCGGATCATGCAGACTTCCTGGTCGGTGTTCACCGAGCATTGGTTTTGGGGCGTGGGCTGGGGGAGCAACAATCTCAAGCCCTTTTTTGTGGAGCGCTACGATTCTATTTTCGGGTCGGCTCTCTGGTTTTACCATTCGCATAATATGTATCTGGAGATTCTCGTGGCGACGGGTGTGGTGGGGACCGCAGCCGCTGTTCTGGTGGTTGTCCGATTGGGCGATTTGGCACGTCGTGCCTGGCGCTTGCTGGATGTGGAGGCATCGCAGGCCGGCTCTGTCGTCGGTTTGATCGCTTCGTTGCTGGTCTTTCTCTGGCTCGGTCTGGGCGAGGTTCCGATCTATTATGCACGGACCTTGTTTCCGCTTGTTGTGGTTTGGTCGCTGCTGGAGGGCTGGGTGGAAGCCAGGGGCGGCAAGGGAGCCTAGCTGTCGATAAAACGAGTGTTCCGTTTGCCGAACCCTCGGCGGGGCCATAGGCTCGCGGCCAGAGGCTATGGCGGAAAAGCGTTTTACCATCCTGATCTGTACGCGGGACCGAAGGGACTCGTTGGTTCGCTGTCTGGAGAGCTTGCAGCCGCTCTGTACCGAGCTGAAACCCGAGGACTGGGAGGTCCTGGTGGTCGACAATGGTTCTACCGACCACACGGGCGATGCTTTGGCGAAACTGGCGCGGGACTATCCGATTGAACTCCGCGTCGTTGTCGAGCCGAAAATGGGTGTTTCGTTCGCGCGCAATACCGGGCTGCGCGCGGCGCGTGGTGAATTTCTGGCGATCACGGACGATGATGTGACGTTTGCGACTGGTTGGCCGCAAGCATGGGCGGATGTCTTCGCCGATGCCGATGTCGTTGCCGGAGCGGCCCCGATCGAGCCGATTTTTCCGGAAGGAACCGAAGCCTGGTTTGCTCGTGATGTCTTGCTCGAGGGGGCGGGGCCGACCGCGTACTACGATGCCGGCCCGCGCGAGCTGGTTGCCGGACCCGGCGTAAAGTTCAATCTTCCCTATACGGCGAACGCCGGCGTGCGGCGGTCGGTAGCGCTCGAGGTGGGCGGTTTTCGCGAGGACCTGGGCTATCGCGGGCAATCGGGACGCCGCCGAATGGCCTGCGAAGACACTGATTTTTTCGAGCGCGTCGAGGCGGCAGGCGGCAAGATCGTCTATACCCCGCACGCCCGTGTCTTCCATCATTTGAATGAGGATCAGGCCACGGTGGATTACTACCGGCGCTGGCATCGGGGATATGGCACGGCGATGGAGCGAATGCGGCCGGACCATGCGTTTGTTCGTGATGCGTCCAAGGTGATCGAGCAAGCGTTCCAATACCTGGCCTACAGCCTTCGTTTGCGTTTGCCTGGTGGCGCAAGGAATCTGCGCGCCCATCGAAAGCAGGCTCAAGCCTTGGGTCGGGTCGAGGAACTCCTGGGTAGGTGATCCGCGTTACGCGGGGTAGTCGTTGCCGCCCCTTCGTTTTAATGATGCGACCGCTTCGGTATGCGGCGTTTGCGGGAACAGATCAATTGGTAGAACGTTTTCCACCTCGTAATGCACCGCCAGCCGCCCGAGGTCGCGCGCGAGTGTCGTCGGATTGCAGGAGACATAGACGATTCGATTCGGTGCGAGCCGGATCAGTTCTTCGATGGCTTCGGCCGCGCCGCTGCGCGGTGGGTCGAGAACGACGAGATCAAAACTGCCATCGGGGAATTTGGGCAGGGTGCGGTGGACATGGCCGACCCGGCCCTCGAGATTCTCGAGCCCGAGGCGCTCGGCGTTGGCACGCAGGGCTTCGATCCCGCGCCGGTCGCGCTCGATGCCAATGACGCTTGCTCCGGTAAGGGCCAGCGGAATACTCAGATTTCCGCCACCGGCATACAGGTCGGCAATCCGCGTTTCGGGCGTCGCCTGTGCGAATCGCAGCATCGTGGCAATCAGTTGGTGGTTGCCGGTGTCGGTGACCTGACTGAAGGCTCCGGCACGGACGTGCATTTCGGTGCTGGGGAGTGCGACCGCGATGCGATCGACGCCAAGGGCGTGGTAGAAGCCGCGGCCGTGCAGAACGATCGACGCAAGGCGTGGCTCCTCGCGCAGCATCGCCTCGCTGCTGCCGCGATCACCGTCGGCGAGCGGGCCGTCGCATTGGCCGATCACGGCCATGCGGTTCGATTCCCCGGTCCACGCCAATTCGATCCGATTGATACGTGTCTCGAGACGCCGCACCCATTGTTGGGCGATTTGAATCCCGCCTTCGAGTTCGGGGATGCCGAGCAGGCAGTTCTCGATCGGCATCAGATCATGGCTGCCGCCGGCAAAGAAGCCGACGCGCTTTCCCTCGACACGCAGCGAGAGTCGCCTTCGGTAGGCAAGCGCGTGGTCGGCCGCCAGAATCGGATCGATGGAGACCCCGGTCAGGCCCTCGGTGCGAGAGAAAGTTTCCTCGATACTTTGCTGCTTGGCGGACCTTTGCGCTTCCTCGTCGATATGCTGCCAGCCGCACCCACCACATTCCGGCAGGTAGGGGCAGGGAGCGTCGCGCCGGTCCGGTCCGGCCTCGTGCAAAGTCGCCACTCTCGCGTAGGAGAACTTGCCCTTGTCCTCGGTGACCTCGATCGTGGCAAGATCCCCCGGTGCGCCACCGCGGACGAGGTGGACCTTGCCCTCGACCCTGGCGATGGCATGGGGGCCCCGGCTGAGGGATTCGATCCGAACTTGCGGCATGGCGGTTCTCCCGGCGCGCGCTCGGGCCGGGGTGCGGTTTAGACCGGTTTTCCTGTCGGGAGGAGATCGGCGAATTCCGGATCTCGTTTCTCGGCCTTCGCCTTGAAGGTCTCGGCCATGTCGGTGGGGTGGAACATGCCGGTCTGCCAAGTCGCAATATAGTTGAGAGAGTCCTCAACCGAATGGTCCCGCGAGTAGTTGATCATCTCCTTGGTGCCCCAGATGGCCAGCGGCGATTTGGTCGCGATCTGGCGGGCGACCGCCATCACACCGGCGTGCAAGGCTTCGGGGTCCGGAAAGACTTCGTTCACAAGACCGCATTCCTTGGCTTCCGCCGCCGGCATGCGACGCCCGGTATAGGACAGTTCGCGCGCGACGCCCTCCGGGATGATCTTGGGTAGTCGCTGGAGTGTCCCGACGTCGGCGGTCATGCCGATATTGATCTCCTGAATGCAGATAAAGGCCTCTTCGCTCATATAACGCATGTCGCAAGCTGTGATCATGTCGACCGCGCCGCCAATCGCGCCACCCTGAACGGCGGCAAGTACGGGGACGCGCGCTCTCTCGAGGCTCGAGAAGGTTTCCTGCAGTTCGAGAATGTGGCGACGCAGATTTGCCCGTTGCCGGCCAGCCTCACCTTTGGTCTGTCCGCCAAGACTGCTTCCCCCGGTGAAAACGGCCAGATCCATCCCGGCGCAAAAATGCTTGCCGGTCGAGGAGAGGACAATGACGCGTGTTTCGCTGCCGGCATCGAGATCGCGGATGATCTTTGGCAGCTCGGTCCAGAACGCAGGCACCATGGAGTTGTAGGTATCCGGACGGTTCAGACGAATCTCGGTCACGCCGTCGCGGGTCTCGACATCAAAACACTCATAGCTCATGGAATCTCCTTAGAAGACAGGCGCCCCCCAGAGCAAGCCCCGGCGATTCGTGCGCTATGTGGCGGGCCTCTCCGCCAATCAGCCGAGGCCCGAGACATCACGGACTGCACCGCGATCCGCACTGGTGGCCATGGCGGCATACGCACGCAGGGCCGCCGATACCTTGCGGGGTCGGTCCTCGGTGGGTTTCCAGGCGTTGCTGCCGCGGGCCTCCATCGCCTCGCGTCGCTGGGCGAGTTCTGCTTCCGGGACCTTCAGGTCGATGCTGCGGTTCGGAATGTTGATGTGGATGGGATCGCCGTTCTCGACCAGCGCGATGGTGCCTCCCGAGGCGGCCTCGGGCGAGGCATGTCCGATGGAGAGGCCGGAGGTGCCTCCGGAAAATCGTCCATCCGTGAGCAGGGCGCAGGCTTTCCCGAGTCCCTTCGATTTCAGGTAGGAGGTCGGGTAGAGCATCTCCTGCATGCCGGGTCCTCCACGCGGGCCTTCGTAGCGAACGACCACCACGTCTCCGGCCTGCACGCGATCATTCAGGATGTCCTCGACCGCGGTGTCCTGGCTTTCGCAGACGTGCGCTTTGCCGTGGAAGACCAGATTGTCCTCGTCGACGCCGGCTGTCTTGACCACACAGCCGTCCACGGCAATGTTGCCATAAAGGATCGCCAGTCCGCCGTCGGTCGAATAGGCATGCTCGAGGTTGCGAATGCATCCCCCGGCGCGATCGGTATCCAATGTTTCCCATCGCGTATCCTGGCTGAAGGCTTCCTGGGTGGGGATTCCGCCGGGCCCGGCCCGGTAGAATTCCTGCTCTTCCTCGCCGGCGCCGGCCGCGACGTCCCATTGGTCGAGCGCTTCGCGAAGGCTGGGCGCATGGACGGTCGGGGCCTCGTCATGCAGCAATCCGGCGCGCTGCAGTTCCCCCAGAATTCCCATGACGCCGCCGGCGCGGTGAACATCTTCCATATGGTAGAGCTGCGTGCTCGGCGCGACTTTGCAGAGGTTGGGGACCTCGCGAGAAAGGCGGTCGATATCCTTCATGGTGAAGTCGAGGCAGGCTTCCTGGGCTGCGGCCAGAAGGTGCAGGATCGTATTGGTCGATCCGCCCATGGCGATATCGAGGCTCATGGCATTCTCGAAGGCACGGAAGCTGGCAATCTCACGGGGCAGGATCGATGCATTGTCGTTTTCGTAATAATCACGCGCCAGCTTCACGATCAGATGGCCCGCTTTCTCGAAGAGTTTGCGTCGGTCGGCGTGGGTGGCCAGCACGCTGCCATTGCCCGGAAGCGACAAGCCGAGGGCTTCGGTCAGGCAATTCATCGAGTTGGCCGTGAACATGCCCGAGCACGAGCCGCAGGTCGGGCAGGCAGAGCGCTCGATTTCGGCGACCGTTTCGTCGTCGACCTTGTCATCGGCAGCCGAGACCATCGCATCGATCAGGTCCAATTTGGTTTCCGAAAGTTTGGTTTTCCCGGCTTCCATGGGTCCGCCGGATACAAAGACCACGGGGATATTGATGCGCATCGCCGCGTTGAGCATTCCGGGTGTAATCTTGTCACAGTTGGAGATGCAGACCATGGCGTCCGCGCAATGCGCGTTGACCATATATTCCACGGAGTCGGCGATCAGGTCGCGTGAGGGCAGACTGTAGAGCATGCCGTCATGCCCCATGGCGATGCCATCGTCGACGGCGATGGTGTTGAATTCCTTGGCGACGCCGCCGGCCGCCTCGATCTCTCGAGCGACGAGCTGGCCGAGATCCTTCAGATGGACGTGGCCCGGGACAAATTGGGTAAACGAGTTCACCACAGCGATGATCGGCTTGGTAAAATCTTCGTCCTTCATCCCGGTGGCACGCCACAGGGCCCGAGCACCGGCCATGTTGCGCCCAGCCGTCGTCGTTCTCGATCGATATTGAGGCATGAGAAGAGTGTACCGGATGGTGGGTCGTCTCCGCCAGTCGGGTCTCGAGGGGGGCGAATCGCCTTCAGGGCTCGGGGATTCCCGTTTTGCTGATCGTCTTGCTACGTTTTGGGCTCATGGCGAGCGAACAGAGCATAGCGGTCGGGCTTGCGGATCGTGAATACGAGGTCCGGGTTGGCGAGGACATCCTCTGCGAGGTGGGCCCCGAGGCCGTCGCACGTGGTTTGGGCGGCCAGTGCGCGATCCTGACCGATGAGAATGTCGAAGCGCTTCATCTCGAGGTGGTCGTGGAAAGCCTGCATACAGCCGGGATCGTCACCCATGTGGTGGTACTCCCGCCCGGAGAGGGGACCAAGAGTTTCGCCCATCTCGAAGGGGCTCTACGCACGATGGTCCGCTCGGGTCTCGACCGACATAGCTTTGTGGTGGCGCTCGGTGGTGGTGTCATCGGGGATCTCGGCGGTCTGGTCGCGTCGCTCTTCTACAGGGGGGTTCCCTGCCTGCAGGTACCGACCACCGTGGTGTCTCAGGTCGATAGTTCGGTTGGCGGCAAGACGGCAATCGACGTGCCCGAGGGCAAGAATCTGGTCGGGGCCTTTCATCAGCCGGCTTTCGTTTTGGCCGACACCCTGACCTTGCGTACCTTGCCACCGCGCGCGTGGGCCGAAGGGTTTGCCGAGATCATCAAGCATGCAGCGATTCGCGATCCCGACATGCTCGAAGATGTCGATGCGCTCGAAGGCCGCGACGATCTGGTCGGGCTGATTGCACGGAATGTGGCCATCAAGGCTCGCGTCGTGGAAGAAGACGAGCGCGAAACCACCGGGGTGCGCGCCCATTTGAATTTCGGTCATACGCTCGGGCACGCGATCGAGACGGCGGCGGGCGAGGGTGCTCTTCTGCACGGCGAGGCGATCAGTTTGGGGATCCGCGCTGCCCTGATTCTTTCGGAGCGAAAATGTGGTCTGGCCGCAGATAGCGTCGCCCGCGTCTTGTCCTCCCTGCACCGGTTTGATCTGCCTCTGGTGCTGGAAGCAGGGCTTGGCGATGACTTGATCCTGGAGACCATGGCACGCGACAAGAAATTCGAAGCCGGACAGATGCGGTTTGTCCTTCTTTCGGCACTGGGGGAGGCTTCGGTCAATGGCGAAGTGACCCTGGCCGATGTCCGCGAGACGCTGGATGCGTTGCGCCAACCCTGGCGACTCTGAGCAAGCTCGAGGAATCCCGATGCAGTTGGAATTTTTCTTCTCTTTTCGCAGCTCCTACACCTACCTGTGTTTTCACCGGCTCAAACAGGTACTGCCGCAGCTCGACGTCGATCTGGTTTGTTACCCAGTCTTTCCTCCGCCCGATGGACCCGAGCCGCGGGTGTCCGCGGATCCTCGACACTTCGCCTATATGCTCGAGGACTTTCAGCGCCATTGCGATGCCTACGGGCTAGCGCTGCGCCTGCCCGATACCAAGGATACGGATTGGATGCCCTCCCATGCCGGATTCTACTTCGCAGCCGAGAACGGTAAGCGTATGGAGTATCTCGAGGCGGCGTTTGCGTGTCGGTTTCAACGCAATCGAGATCTGGGGCAGGACGAAACGCTGCGCGGGATTGCCGAGGAGATCGACCTTGATCCGGAAGCGCTGCTGTCGGCGGCCCATGACGCCGAGCGCCACGAGCAGGTTGTGCTGGGCATGATGCACTTCTCCAAATCCGGCATGGTCGGTGTGCCGGGGTTTGTGGTCGAGGGCCAGAAGTTCTGGGGTAATGATCGGCTGGAGTGGGTGATCCGAACGATCTATCAAGCTCAGGGGCGCGCGGTTCCCGAACTGGACGCGGATCTCCTCGCGCCGCCAGTCCGAATCTAGCGGCAGCGCCGTGGCCGCGGGTTACTAGAAGGAGATCGGTACGCGAGAGTAGCCGCGCACCGTCGAGGTATGGACCATCTCGAGTCGGTCCTTTTCGATCTCCCAGCGCGGAAAGCGTCGCAGCGCTTCTTCGAGCGCCACACGACCTTCCATGCGCGCCAGGGAGGCGCCGAGGCAGAAGTGGATGCCGAAGCCGAACGCGACGTGGCGGCTGAAGCTGCGCCCGACGTCAAAGGTATCGGGTTTCGCATATTCTCGGGGATCCCGACCTGCGGAGCCGGTCATCAGGGCCATTTTGGCGCCAGCCGGAACTTCGTGGCCATGCAGGACGATCGGGCGGGTGACATAGCGGGCCTGGATCGGGGAGGGTGCCTCGAAGCGCAATAATTCCTCGATGCCGTTGGGGATCAGAGACGGATCCTCGACCAATCGTGCACGTTGGTCGGGATAGTCTGCGAGAACGACGCCGGCCCAGCCAAGCAGGCGGGCCACGGTCTCGTTGCCCGCGCCCGAGAGCAGGGCCACAAAGGCATGGAGTTCTTCGTCGTTGAGCCGGCGACGCTTTCCGTCGGGCAGTTCAATTTCGCTGGCCAGCAGATCCGACATCAAATCGTCGCGCGGCGCGTGGCGGCGGGCGGTAATCTCGCGTTGGAAAAGATCCCGCAGGTTCTTCGAGGCATCCTGAGAATTCACGTTGAGCTGCGTTTCGCCGGGTTCGATATGCAGAAGGCTGTCGGTCCAGGCACGCACTTGTTCCTGTTGGTCTGCGGGGAGTCCGAGGAGCGCTCCGATGACCATCACCGGCAGTCGTGCGCCAAAATCTTCGACGAAATCAAAATGGCCTTGCTCGACCAACGGGTCGAGGTAGGCGCTGCAGAGCTCGCGGATACGTTCTTCGAGGCTGCGGATCCGACGTGGCGTAAAGGCGCGGCCCACCAATTTACGCAATTGGGTATGATCGGGCGGGTCAAGCCAGATCATCATGGGGCCATAGTTTACGTTGTCGCTGATGACCTCCAGGACCGTGCCATGGGCCGAGCTGAAGGTTTCGTGGTCGATCGAAGCATCCCAGACGTCGTCAAACCGCGACAGGGCGTAGAAGTCGAGTTTTTCGTTATAATAGAGCGGCGCTTCCTCCCGCAGGCGATGCCAGATCGGATGCGGATTCGCATCGATCTCGTAATCGTAGGGGTCATAGTAGAGCTCGCTGGGCGAGGTGGGCGTCGTGGACATGATGGGGTTCTCTCCTGAGGGAGCCAAAGCCGATCCCCGAGAGGTATGCGGCCCGACGCTCGCTGGCAAGCCCGATCGGCCGGAAATTTCGGTCCGGGAGCATGGCGCCGGACCAGCGCCATCTCCCGCGCCCTCAGGAAGTGGTCATGCCGCCGTCGACGATGATGGTCTGTCCGGTCGAGAAGCTGCCCGCATCGCTTGCCAGCAGAAGTGCAGCGCCGACCATCTCCTCGGGATCGGCCATCCGTTTGACCGGCGCCGCATCGCGCATCCCGGCCTGCATTTCGGGGGGCGTGTTGCGGACCATCTGGGTGTCGACGGTGCCGGGGGCGATGGCGTTCACGCGAATATCATGACGGACAAGTTCGTGGGCCATCGATCGCGTCATCATGCGTAACCCGGCCTTGGCCGCCGTATAGAGAGCCACGTAGGCTCCGGTGGTATAGACCCCGGCGCTGATGATGTTGATCACCGAGGCATGCTGGCTTTTCTCGAGCCAGGGCAGTGCGTTCTGGACGAGGAAAAGCGGCCCGCGCAAATTGACGTGCATGGATTTATCAAAGGCCTCGGCGGTGATCTGGCCTACCGGTAGCGCGAGAGCATTGGCGGCATTGTTCACGACGATATCGATCTGCCCGAACTGATCTGCGGTCTGCTGCACCAGATTTTCCAGGCTGTCGAGTTCGCCCAGATGGGTGGGAACGGCAATCGCCGTCCCGCCTCCGGCGTTGATATCGTTGGCCACGGCCTCGCAGGCCTCGGCCTTGCGGGAAGCAATCGCGACTTTGGCGCCAGCGGCGGCGAAGCTCCGGGCAATCGCTTCGCCAATCCCGCGGCTGCCTCCGGTAATGATTGCTACGCGATCGCTCAGATCGAAAAGTTCATTCGGGGTCTTTGTAGTTGCCATCGTCTCTCCGCGCTGCGTGGTATTTGCCGCTTGCCGCCAGACGGTCAGGTCGGCGGCCCGTTTGAGGGTTATTGAGGAGCCTGGGTCAAAACCTGCAGCATCTCGAGTCGGAGATGCTCGATCACGGCGGCGACTTCCTTGCCGATCACATCCAGATCGCGGACCTGCGCGACGCGTCGTGCGGACTCCCGCGTTTCCGCATCACTCAAGATATGGGGCAGGAGTCGGGCATCGTCGACCAGACCCACCAGGATCGCATCCGCCTGCGAGGGTTCTTCGTCGCTGAGCAGCACGTCACAGATCCGTCGCTTGACTTCTTTTTCCTCGGTGCCGTCGAGCATGGGATAGCGCCGGGTCTCGAAGACCCAGAGGAAATTGGTTTCCTCTTTCTCGAGGATGCCGCGGTTGACCAGCGAGCTCAGGGCCGCTGTTTCGATCTGGTCCGAGGCCAGTGCCAGCCGCGCGATCCAGACACGGAGCTCCAGTGGTTCCTTTTCGGCCTCGATGGTCTCACGCCAGCGATCGAGAAGGTCTTCGCCGGTATTGGTCCGGTCGGAAACGTGGAGAGCTCCGTCCTGGTTCTCCAACCTGCCGAGGAGTGCGAGGTCCAGAAGGACGGCTCCGGCCAGTGCATGGCGATAGCCGATATCATCGACCGGCAGAATCCGGCCCGAGTGGTCGTCGAGTGCGAGGAGCACCAGATCTTCTGTCAGAGTCAGCACGCCCGAAACTTACACAGGATCGGCGGAGAGGTCCATAGGAGAGGGCGCCTAACGGATGGGGTTGCCCAAATTGAAGGGTCCCGATTTCGCACCGTAGTCGACATCGGGGTCACGCTCGCATTCCGGCGGGAACACGGCGCGTTTATTTTCATAATACGCATCCCGGCGATCGCCCTCGCTGGCGCGATTGTAGGTGATGTAAAGGGCGCGACGAGGCGTATCCGAGCCATTCATGGCCGAGCGATGAGGCAGATAGGAATCGAAAAAGAGCACGGATCCAGCCGGGATCTCCAGCGGGTGCCAGCGTCGCTCGGCTTCCACCGCGTGGGCGATGGTGCCGTCGGGTTCCTGGGGGAGGAGTTCCTGGCCGGAGATGGGGTCCGAGACCTCCAGGCATCCGTTGGCGACGGTCATCGGATCCACCGTCACGAGCATGGTGATGTGGTAGCTCTGGCCGAAGCTCGCAAATGCGGGCGCATCCTGATGGGCGAGGAATCCCGAACCGCCGGGCAGTTTGTAATTCAGCTTCTCCTTGAACAGCAGAGCCGTCTCGCCCATCAGAGCCGCCACTACGGCAAGAGTTTCGTCTCCCAAAATGAGGTCGCGAAACCCATCGTGGTAGGCCAGAAAGTTCTCGACGCGACAGAGTTGCCGGTCATTGTGGTCGGCACGTTCGAAATATTTCATCCATTGGCCCGGGCTCTCCGGCCACCCGGTGAGTTCGTCGGTCCAACGGCGGAGGTCCGCCAGGGCATCCCCGGAAAATACATCGGAGCGCAGGAGGTACTGGTTCTTCTCCCAGAACCGGGCTTCGGCAGCATCGAGTTTCGGTTTCATCGGCGGGCGCCTAGCAGCCGGCTTTGGCAAGCGTGCTGCCGTCGTGGCGAATTTGTCTCGGGATGGTTTCCCGCAAGAGGTGGCATTTTTCGCCCGGGGACAGATCTTTGTCGCTCTGGATCTCCTGCAGGACGAGTTCTTCGGTAACGGTATCGTCGGAGTGGCGCAGGCCTCCGCCAGCGGCAGTGTCGAGGATCAGGAACTCGGGTCCCGCCAACCACATCGTCTGGTCGGTGGTGCCTCCGTTGGCGGGGTCTCCTGTCCGGGCAAAGGTCGTCCAATAGCCGATCATCGCTTTTTGAAGCTCGTCGCGTCCGGGTTTGTTTTCCTCGGTAAACAGGAGCGAAAGCTCAGAGCCCATATCGTAGTTGCCAAAGATAAAGGGGATTTCGATGGCGTGGCCGGCACCGATCAGTTGGCTGAAGTCCGTTCCCAAAAGGGTGCCTTCCTCGTCCCAGTCGAAACGATAGACCCAGACGTCCGCATGGCCGCTCGCCCGCATGGCGGCAGCCGGTTCGTCGGCACCCACGGCCTTCCAGTTGCGGGAGGTGTGGCGCGCAAATGCCTCATAGCGTCTGGGGTCCTTGATGCGAGGCAGCCAGCCGAGCCATTCGGTGGTCATGTCGGGGTCGGCCGCAAGAAAGAGTTTCTGCTCGTCCCGGTTGGTCCCCACCATCACCGGGACTTGATGAAACTCTCCCGCCTTGAGCGTCTCCAGCGGGTTTCCCGCGGGTAGAACGGTTCCGTCGCGCAGGGTGCGCGGCATGTCGATCATGCCGAGCATTTCTCCATCGGCGTAGGCCGCGAAGATCTCGGAAACGCTCTTGCCCCGCAGGTAGGCTGCGGTTTCTGCGGCGCTCATCTGATCGAGCCGGGCCTTTGCGGCGCTGCGGTCGGGGGCCGAACCATCCTTTTGCAGAAGGGTATAGATGATTTCGGTCGAGGAACGTTCATGTCCCGGGGGTGTATCGTCGGTCGCGTTTTCGGCCTCCTCGGCGCTCGAGGCTCCGAGGCTGCCGCTTTGGACGATCGCCCGATGAAAGAGTCCGGCGGCCTGGGGCGCGAGCAGGAGGCTGTAGACATTCCGGCCCCCGGCCGATTCGCCAAAGATGGTGACATTGTCCGGGTTGCCGCCAAAGGAGCGAATATTTTTCTGCACCCAGCGTAACGACTCGATCATGTCGAGGATCGCGAAATTGCCGGATCCCGCCTCGGGGCTCTGTCCGTCTCGCAGCGCGGCATGGCGGAAAAACCCGAGCGGTCCCATCCGATACTGGATCGCCACGACGACAACGCGACCCTCACGAACCAGTTCGGCCCCTTGGTAGAAATTGGAATTGCCGATCGTATTGCCGCCACCATGGATCCACACCATGACCGGGAGGGTTTCGCCGGGCGCCATATCGTTCGGCGCGTAGACGTCGAGCGTCAGGCAATCCTCCTGACCGCGAATCTGCTTGGGTGGCCCCTCTTCGCCGCCGAAGCGGCTGGCGAATTGAGGGCAGGCCGCGCCAGCGTCGATCGCCTCGAAAACACCGCTCCGGGGTGCCGGTGCGGCCGGGGCGTTCCAGCGTCGATCGCCGGTGGGCGCTTCGGCATAGGGAATGCCCCGCCAGGCATGGTTCCCCGAAACGTCTCGGGTGCCCACAAAGGTTCCCGCCGGCGCCTCCCGGCGGGAAGCCGGATCGGCCACGTCAGGCTTTTCGGTCGGCGTGCACGCAATCCCCGCCAGACTCAGTCCGAGGCCAAAGATGGTCGCTACCCCTCGAATTCCGCTTTTCCTCATGAATTCTCCCTCGCGACTGACTGAAACCCCCGGGGAGCTTCGCTGCAAGTCCGGGTGCGGCCCGGGGGGCGTGGCGCAACTGTCGAGCTTCCGCAAGTCGCGCAATGCGCCACGAGGCTATAGAAGAGGTTCTATGTCGAACGCGTCGTATCGCGATATTCTCTGGGAAGTGGAGCAGGGAGTTGCGCAAATCACCCTGAACCGCCCCAAGGCCCGCAATACCTTTACCGGGGCGATGGGCGAGGACCTCGCGGCGGCCTACCAGCGTTGCGACGAAGACGATGAGATTCGAGCGGTCGTTGTTACTGGCGCCGGGGAGGCTTTTTGTGCGGGCGCCGAAATGAGCGCGGAGGTTTTTGCGTCCTCGGATTTTCGTGATTTCAGCGCGGCCGCCGTGGCCTTTCCCGCCTTTCGGGTGCGCAAGCCGGTTCTCGCGGCGGTCAATGGACATGCCATCGGCATCGGATTTACGCTGGCCGTTCAGGCCGACATTCGTTTTTTTGCCCGGGAGGGGAAGTACGGTGTTTTGCAGGTGCGGCGCGGCATGATGCCCGACGGGTATGCGCATTTCACGCTGCCCCGGCTGATCGGTGTCGCACGTGCGGCCGAAGTCCTTCTCACCGGGCGTCGTTTCGATGGTGTCGAGGCCGAGCGCTTGGGCATTGCCAATCGCGCGCTGCCGGCCGCGGAAGTGCTCCCGGCGGCGCGGGCGCTGGCCCGCGAGATGGCAGTCGAGGTCGCTCCGCTGTCCGTGGCCGTGACCAAAAGGCTTCTTTGGGAGAGCTTTGCCCTCTCGGCTTCCGAGATCGAGCAAAAAGAGACCGACCTGCATCGGCACCTGATGGGAACCGAAGATGCCCGCGAGGGGCCGATGGCGTGGCTGGAGCGACGAAAACCCGACTGGAGTTTGTCGGTGACAAGGGACTGGCCGCAATGGCCGGGGAAAGATGAAAACGAATGAAGATTGATGGTGCACTTACCTTCGCGGGGCCGGGTCATGCCGGCGAGGCAGCCGCGCGACTCGAGGAGCAGGGCTTTGATGGTGCCCTGAGTTTCGAGGGCCCTCACGAACCCTTCATGCCGTTGGCGCTGGCGGCTCATGAAACAAGCCGGATCCAGCTGATGACCGCCGTGGCGATCGCGTTCGCGCGCAATCCGATGGTCTGTGCGTATGCGGCCAACGATTTGCAGCTGATCGCGGAGGGACGTTTCATTCTCGGTCTCGGCTCCCAGATTCGCCCCCATATCGAGCGCCGCTTCAGCCAGACCTGGTCCAAGCCCAATGCACGGATGCGGGAGTTTGTCCTCGCCATGCGGGCGATTTTTCGCACATGGAATGAAGGAGAGCCCCTTCGGTTTGAGGGGGAATTCTACCGCCATACTCTGATGACGCCCTTTCTGAGTCCGCAGCCCAATCCCCACGGCCCGCCGCCGATCTATCTGGCAGGTTTTGGTGCCGGCATGATTCGCATCGCCGGCGAAGTGGCCGACGGTTGGATGGTTCACCCCCTGCACACGACCGGCTACATGAAAGAGGTTGCTCTTCCCGCCTTGCAGGAAGGACTCGCCAAGGGTGGTCGGACGGCTGCCGATTGCGAGATTTCCGCGCAGACGATTTGCATGGTGGGGGAGACCGAGGAACAGATCAAGAAGGCCAAGGCCGCAGCTCGCATGCAGATCTCTTTTTACGGATCGACGCCCGCCTACCGGGTGGCGCTGGATCATGAAGGCTGGGGGGATATGCAGCCCGAACTCAATCGGATGAGCAAGGCGGGGCTCTGGGGTGAAATGACGGCCCTGATCTCGGACGAAATGCTCGAGAAAATCGGTGTGATCGGGACGCCCGAGGAGGTGGGCCGCCGGCTGCGCGAGCGCAATAGTTTTGCCGCCCGCACCAGTGTCATCCTCTACGATGAGAGTGGCGACCCCGAATCGTTGCCCAAGATCGCCGCTGGCGTACATGGAGAGAATTGAAGATGGCTCGATTGGAAGGCAAGAAGGCGTTGATTACAGGTGGGGCCTCGGGCATCGGTGCTGCAGCGGCGAGGCGATTTGCGGCTGAAGGTGCGCAGGTGGCGCTGGCCGACCTGCAGGAGATTCCCGGGGATCTGCTGGCTGATCTCGGTGATGCGGTCGCCAGTACGCATGCGCTCGATGTGCGCGATGAATCCTCGGTGGAAGCCGCGGTGCAGGGTGCCGTCAGCGGCTTGGGCCAGATCGATGTGTTGCTCAATGCAGCGGGCGTCAATGGTTATGGCTCTGCGCATGATCTGGATGCCGCGGAATGGGACCGCGTGCTCGATATCAATCTCAAGGGTTCCTTCCTTGTGGCCAAGCATGTCCTCGGGGGGATGCGCGAGCGTCAGGCCGGCAACATTGTCCACGTCGCCAGTGTCGAGGGAATCTCGGCGATCAGCATGCAATTGGCCTACAACGCGTCCAAGGGGGCGGTCATCCTCATGACCAAGAATATGGCTCTGGACTACGGCGTCGAGGGGATCCGGGTGAATTGCCTCTGCCCCGGATTGATCAATACGCCGATGACGGCGATGCTTCAGGAACCGGAATTGCAGTCCCTGCGTGAACGCATGGTGGAACTGCATGCCCTGCGGCGCATGGGAGAGCCCGAAGAAGTGGCCAATTGTGCGGTATTTCTCGCCTCGGATGAAGCCTCCTTTGTGACCGGCACGGCTATGGTGGTCGATGGTGGTTGGACCGCGGGGCACCGACTGGAAGTCACCTGAGGATGCAGGAGACCCGACTCGCGTCGGGTTGTCGCATCCGCATCCTGGTCGGGGATCTCGTTGAGCAGGAGGTGGACGCGATCGTGAATGCTGCCAACGAGCGGATGCTCGGAGGCGGTGGTGTCGACGGGGCCATCCATCGGGCCGCGGGCCCGAGGCTGTTGGCCGCGTGTCGGTCGGTGGCAGAGGTGGCCCCGGGCGTGCGCTGTCCGACCGGCGAGGCGCGCCTCACGCCCGGCTTCGACCTGCCCGCGCGGTATGTGATTCATACCGTGGGGCCGGTGTATGAGAGCCACGCCTCGCCCCGGGAAGCTCTGGGACAGGCGCACCGCTCGGTTCTGGCGATCGCTGCGGAAGAGGGCCTCTCCTCGGTCGCGTTCCCGGCGATCTCTTGCGGGGTCTTTGGGTTCCCACCTCGGAAAGCAGCACCGATTGCATGGCAGAGTTGTCTTGCCTTTGCGGGGAAGATTGAGGAAATCCGTTTTGTTCTCTCCAACGAGGACCTCTTTGCGGTCTGGACGAAAGCGGTTTCGGAATCCGTCAATCCTAGGTAGGCTCAAGGAATGGGTCAGTCGGTATCGGTAGGCTCCGGGGAGCCGGTGAATCCCGCAGGTTTTCCCCGGTCATGGTCGCTCTTCGAGCGAGTGTTCTCGGTGATGGTCTTCCCTGTCGTGCTGACGACAGCGGTCTGGGTGGCGTACGCCTGGATGGAAAGTGGTGTTCCGGCCGAGGTCGCGGTGTTTCCGGTTATTTCCGGAACTTATATCTTGATGGCCGTACTCGAGCGCTTTTTCCCGCACCACGACGATTGGTTGCGCTCGCGTGGCGACCTGAAGGTGGATCTGACCTATCTGGTATCCAACGGCGCCCTGGTGCGCTTTACCGAGCCGCTGATGCTTTCGGGCGTCGTCTATCTGGCCATGTTGATCTCGGAGGATTTCGGTACCGGATACTGGCCGACCACCTGGCCTATTCTCGGACAACTGGCGCTGGCTCTCGTTCTCGCAGAATTTGTCGAGTACTGGTGCCACCGCGCCATGCACGAGATCGACTGGATGTGGAGATTTCACGCGACCCATCATTCGGCGCCACGGCTCTACTTCCTCAACGCCGTGCGGTTTCACCCCGTGGATATCTTTCTCGTCGGAACCGGTAAATTACTCCCGATCGCCATTCTGGGGGCTTCTCCCGAAGTGATGGGTCTGGTGACGTTATTTGCGGCTGTCCATGGAGCGTTCCAGCATTCGAATCTCAAGTTGCGGCTCGGTCCCCTGAACTGGATTTTCAGCATGGCGGAATTGCATCGTTGGCATCATTCGCCGGTGGTCGAGGAGGCCAATCACAACTACGGCGGAAATCTGATCATTTGGGATGTGGTTTTCGGTACCCGCTGGTTGCCGCCCGATCGGGAATCGCCGGCCAAGATCGGCATGGATTCCCTGCCGCACTTCCCCATGGGGTTTGTGGATCAGATGGTTTCGCCGCTGCGCTGGAAAAAAGTCGTGGAGGAATCCACCGCGGCCAAGCCTGCCGAATGAGGCTGGCATTTGCACCCGAGCTGCTCGCTGCGTAGCAGGGCTGCATGGGTACAATCGTAGAGACGACTGGCGGCCGCCTTCGGGGCGACGCACGCGACGGCCACGAGGCCTTTCTGAATATCCCCTTTGCGGCACCGCCTGTCGGGGCGTTGCGCTTCCAACCACCATTGCCCGCTCCCGAATGGGTCGGGCTGCGTGAGGCGGATACGTTTGGCCCGGCATGTCCGCAGCCAGAGAGTGCCTTGCCGGGGATGGCTCCAGGTCCCGAGGACGAGGCCAGTTGTCTGAATCTCAACGTCTACACGCCGGGGATCGATGACGGGCAGCGTCCGGTCCTTGTATGGATTCACGGGGGGGCCTGCACCACAGGTTCCAATCGCCAACTGATCTATGACGGCGGGCCGCTCACGCGCCGCGGTGATGTGGTCGTGGTATCGCTGAATTATCGTTTGGGAGTTCTCGGTTGGTTGACTCCGGGGGGGGATGCCGATGGCTTCGCGCCCAATGTCGGCTTGCAGGATCAGGTAGCTGGACTTCGTTGGGTGCAGGAGAATATAGCGGCTTTCGGCGGCGACCCGAACAATGTGACGATCTTTGGCGAGTCCGCTGGCGGAATGTCGGTGACGACTCTGATGGCCACCCCGTCCGCGAAGGGATTGTTCCACAAGGCGATTGCTCAGAGCGGGGCGGCGCAGGCGACTCTCTCGCCCGAACAGGCTCGCGAGGCTTCGCAGGTGCTTCTTGGGGCCCTGGGCATGGAAACGCTGGATGTGGAGGCTCTTCGGGAAAAATCGGTCAAGGAATTACTGGCCGCGCAATTGAAGGTGACCGCACAACTGCAGGCCGATCGGGTCATGCCGTGGGCGCCGGTCCTGGACGGATCGGTGGTCCCCGCGCATCCGCTCGAGGCTGTGCGCCATGGCGTCGCGTCCGAGATCCCTCTGCTGGTCGGGTCAACCGCTGACGAGTGGCGTTTGTTTACCATTGCCATGCCCCATCACCGCTCCATGGAATCGGCCGACGTGGCCAAGCGCCTCGCGCAGCGGCTTTCTTCGCTGGGGGGCGGAGACGTGGACGAGGTTCTCGCTCTTTATCCCGATCTCAAGCCGTGGCAGGTCTTTGATGCGATCGAGACCGATCGGGTCTTCTGGATGCCCGCGATCCAGTTGGCCGAGGCGCAGCTGGCCCATCAGCCCCGGACGTTTGCGTATCGTTTCTCGTGGCCGTCGCCAGCGGTGCGCGGCATGCTCGGTGCCTGTCATGCCGTTGAGTTGCCTTTTGTCTTCGGGACGTTGGAGGCTCCGGGGATGGCTCGATTTTCCGGCGAGGGTCCGGCCGCCGAGGCTCTGGCCTTGCAGGTGATGGATGCCTGGATTGCCTTTGCGCGCAGCGGGGATCCCTCGCATCCCGGGCTTCCGGAGTGGTTGGCCTACGACACCTCGAGCCGAGCGACGATGGATTTTGCCGAGTCCTCGGCAGCGATTGCGGCCCCGGCGGAGGACCGGCGGCGTATTTGGGCCGAGATCCTGGCCGATTGATTCTCGTCGCGGGCATGGGCAGGCGCTTTCGGAGCTGATAGAACCAGCTCCATGCGATCCTTGTTGCTGGCGTTTGGCTCTCTGGTTCTGTTGGTTTCGGGCTGCGGTGAATCCACGCCCGTGTTCCTCGAGCCGCCGGTCATCGAGGCCGAGGACGGGGTTCTCTCCCTGACGCTCAAGCCCAAATACACGAGGCTTTCGGTCAATGATCTCGATCTGGAAGGTCGAGCGTATATGGGCCTCTTTGCACCGGCGACCCTGCGCGTTTCCCGCGGCGACCGATTCGAAATTCAGCTCGAAAATCAGTTACCGAGCGAATCCACAAATCTTCATTTTGACGGGATGAGCGTCAGTCCCTTGATGCAGGGCTGGGCTGCAGGTGACGATGTCTTTCTTGATGTCGGGCCGGGCGAGGCACAGTTCTACAGCGTGGTTGTTCCCGACGACCATCCGCAGGGTCTGTTTACCTATCGTCCTTCGCGGTTCGGTGAGATTGCCAGCCAGATCGGTAACGGGATGGCCGGGGCGATTATCGTGGAGGGAGTGCTGGATCCATTCCCGCAGCTCGCCGGGATTACCGAGCGAGTTCTGGTTCTGAAAGATCTGCAGCGTTCCGGAAGTGCTATTTTTGACGAGCCGGATCCCGAGCAGCTCAAGATGTTGACCGTCAACGGGCAGGTGCGCCCGCGTCTGAAGGCACGCCCGGGCGAAATGCAATTCTGGAGCGTTGCCAATGCGAGCGCCAACCTTCACTACCGGTTGTCGCTCGCCGACCATACCTTCTACGAGGTGGCACGCGACGGGAATCGGCACACTCGGCTGCTGGCGTTGCAGAATATCGATTTACCCCCGTCGGCTCGCTCGCAGTTTCTGATTTTGGCTCGCAACGAAGGGAAGTACGCATTCTCGGCGGCGACACTGGGGAATCGTCCCCCGGGTTACGATACCTTTTTCAGCGGGAATTCACCCCTGTATACAGCGGGCGCCTGTGCTGAGGCGGAGGTGGCCGAGACCACTGGCTGCGACGACCTGGACGCGAGCACCTGCATGGGGCCACAGGCGCCTTGTGTGGTCGGGGGGGCGCTCGGGACATTGGTGGTAGAGGATGACAAGGTTATCGCACCGCAATTGCCCTCGGAGGGGCAGTTCCCCGCCCTGACCGACTTACGTGAAGAGCCTCGTTGTCGTCGCCGCACCTTCCGCTTCGAGCAGGGGCCCAAGGGGGATGTCTTCACGATCGATGGAAGGTCCTTTGATCCCGATCGTATCGATGCCGAGGTCCGGCTGACCTCGGAGGAAGGCTGCGTCGAGGAATGGCGTCTCGAGAATTGCAGTGGCCGGAATCATGTCTTTCATATCGGCCAGGTCGACTTCCAGGTTCTGGAAATCAACGGGAGTCCCGTCGAGTTTGTGGGCTATCAGGATACGGTGACGATGCCCTTCCGGGATTGTGAGCGTTACGAGAGTGTCCCCACGGAGTGCCAGGCTCGCGAGATCGAGGGAAAGATCTACCCGGTCTACAGCTGCCCGGATTCGCAGAACCCGCGCGGCGAGGTTTTGGTGAGGATTCCGTTTGGCCCGGTCTCGGCCGGTAAATTCACGTTCCGTTCCGCAGCCGCAGACCTCTCCGATGCGGGCATGGCGGCCGCCATGGAGGTCTGTTCGGACGACGAGTACCCCTGTTACGCGCCGCCGCGTTAAGGCGTCTTCCCCAGCGGGTCTCCTTAAATAAGAGAAGCAACATTGGCCTCGGTAAGTTATGCTCACACCATGGCCAAGCGTTTGGAATTTTTCTTCGACTACGGAAGTCCGTACAGCTATTTCGCGGATGCCCAACTTCCGGGTCTCGTCGAGCGGACTGGTTGCGAGGTAGTCTACCGGCCCATGTTGCTCGGTGGCGTCTTCAAGTCGGTGGGGAGCCATTCGCCGGCGGCCGAACCGGTCGAGGCGAAGCGGAAATATTTCGCGGTGGAATTGCGCCGGGCGATCGCGCATTACGAGGTTCCGTTCGAGAGCCCTCCCGGTTGGCCGATCAATACCTTGCAGATCATGCGGACAGCCCATGCGGCGCAGCGCGAAGGCGTGTTCGAGGATTTTCATCGCACGGTTTACTCTGCGTTCTGGGCTTCGGGAAAAGCGATCGGTGACCTTCGGGTCTTTGCGGAAACCTTGCGTGAAGCTGGATTGCCCGCCGAAAAATTGTTGGCCGCATCGCTGGAGCCCGATGTGAAAACCGAGCTGCGCGAGACGACCGAGGAGGCTGTCGAGCGGGGTGCCTTTGGTGCGCCGACATTTTTTCTGGATGAGGAAATGTTTTTCGGCGCGGATCGGATCCCTTTTCTCGAAAGGATTCTGAGCTGATCTGGTCGACAACGGTTGTCTCATTTTCGCACATTCAGCTTGCGATTTGAGAGAGAATTTGAGAGGCGGCCTTATATGGCTGCTGCAAACGAAGTCGAAGTGGTGAGCGAGTCGCGCAAGCCGAACTACGGAGCGACCAAGCGTTGCCTGCAGGTATTTCTGGAATTGCTGCGGACTCCGGCCGGTCGTGATCTCGACACTCTGGCCGATCAGCTTTCGGTCTCCACGCGCACGATGACGCGCTACACCAAGATCCTGCAAGAATCTCTTTTTGATGAGACGAATCAACCGTTGGTGGAGGTTCGTCAGCGAGGGGCTCGCCGGCACCTTCGCGTTCGGGGTGCCGAGGTGGGTGTGGATCCGGCGGCACATCAGGCCGCGGCCATGTTTTTTTCGGTGGCCGCCCTGCGCGCCTTGCGGGGAACGGCGGTTGGCGAGAGCGGCGATGTGCTCTGGCGCCAGACCCTCAAGAAGCTGCCGCTCAAGACCCGGGAAGCTCTTGATCAGATCGAGAAACGTTTTTTCTATGTGCCCTTTGCGCCGAAGGACTACCGGGACCACGATGAAGTGCTGGATGTTCTTTTTCAGGCGGTGCTGCGTCGCCGTGAAGTTCGCCTGGCTTATCGCAAGCCGACGGGGCGGCGGAATTGGCATTGCTTCCATCCGTTCACGATGGTGCTTTACCGGGATGCGATCTATATCCTCGGTGCCTCGGACCGCCACGCCCAGCCGATTTATCTCGCCGTGGATCGCATCGAAGAGCTCGAAGTGACGGGCGAGAAGTTTCGGATTCCCAAAGACTACGACCCCGAGGCGATGACCCGGGATGGGTTCGGCATCTGGAGCGGCAAGGAGTGTGAGGTGGCGCTGCGCCTGTCGGGGCGTGCGGCGGAACAGGTGCCCGAGCGTCTCCATCAGCGGACCGTGCGGCTGTCGACCACCCAGGGCGGGGATGTTCTGCTCAAGGCAAAGCTGCGGGGCT
>CBFHUR010000026.1:0-42009 GCA_965658895.1 Binatia bacterium | reverse complement strand
TGGATCGAAACGGCAAGATTCGACTTTCCAAGAAAGAAGCCGATTTCGAGGATTCCGAGGAAAGCAACGATTGAGGACCAAAGGTGAGGTGCAGAGCACTGTTCTGGACAACGGTGTTCGCGTCCTCTCCGAGGAACTCGACCAATTCCGTTCGGCTACCGTCGGTATTTGGGTAGAGAACGGGTCGCGTTACGAGACTGCTCCGGAAAATGGGATCTCCCATTTTCTGGAGCATGTTTTTTTCAAGGGCACGAAACGTCGGAGTGCGCGTAAGATCGCTGAGGAGATCGAAGCGGTCGGCGGGATTCTGAATGCCTTCACCGGTCGTGAACTGACCTGCTACTACGCCCGCGTCCTGGGGACGGATCTCCCTCTGGCGCTGGACGTTCTCGGCGATGTCTTTTGCGAATCGACTTTCCCTCCCGACGAGATCGAGCGTGAGCGTACGGTCATTCTCTCGGAAATTGCGGAAAGTGAGGATTCCCCCGACCAGCAGGCGCAGCAGTTGTTCGATAATGCGCTGTGGCCGGGGCATGCCCTGTCGCGGCCGATCTGTGGCACTCCCGACACCGTTTCGGGGATGCAGCGCGATGATTTTCTGAAGTTTATTGCGGACCGCTACCGAGCGGATCGTATTGTCGTGGCTGCCGCAGGATCCCTGGAACACGACCGCTTGGTCGATTGGGCGTCCGAGGCGCTTTCGGGGTTGTCGGGCGTGACCGAGCCTCCGGTGCTCAAGGTTCCGCACGCAGCGACTGGACTGCATGTGCACCAGCGCGAACTTGAGCAGGTCCAGATGCTTCTCGGTGTGCCGGGGCTCTCGAGCCTCGACGAACGGAGGTTTGCTGCCTTTGTTCTGAATACCGCTTTTGGCGAAGGCATGAGCTCGCGTCTCTTTCAGGAGGTTCGCGAGAAACGTGGCAAGGCCTACAGTATCTATTCATTTCTCGACTCCACTTTGAACGCCGGCAGTGTGGGCGTATACGCGGCCCTGGGCGCAGACGCGGTTGGTGAAGTCGTTGGTGTGGTTCGCGACGAGATGTTGTCGTTGCGTGACAAGGGTCTCGAAGAAGGCGAGTTTTTGCGCGCCAAGACTCAGATCAAGGGGAGTATTCTCCTGAATCTGGAGAGCTGTGTCAGCCGCATGCGGCGAGTGGCGGTCAACGAGATCCAGTTGGGCCGAACCTTGCCGATTGATGAGATCGGCCAGAGGATCGATGCGGTCACGCAGGACGATGTTCGAGATCTGGCGGGCGAGCTCTTTGGTTCGCAGGATCTTTTGGTGTCGCTTCTGGGCAAGGTTCCGGAGGGGGCCGTGAGCGACGCCTCGATGCGTCTGACCTGAGGGAATGTCGATGGCGGGGCCTCTGCGAACGGGTATCTGGCGGATCGGGACGGTGGAAGTCCCTCTGCCGGAGTATATGACCCCGGGCGCTGCCGGGATGGACCTTTGCGCCGCGATTGCCGAACCTTTGGACGTGGCTCCGGGGGCGCGGGTACTGGTGCCCACAGGCCTCGGCATTGCTGTGCCAACCGGTTTCGAGGGCCAGGTACGCCCTCGTAGTGGATTGGCGTGGCGGTCAGGTCTGACGGTGATCAACTCGCCGGGGACGATTGATAGTGACTACCGTGGCGAGGTGCGAGTGGCCTTGGTGCAACTCGGCGCCGAGCCCGTGCGGGTCGAGCCTCTCGATAGGATTGCCCAGTTGGTGGTGAGCCCGGTGGTGCAGGTGGTCTGGGAGCCCCTGGCAACAGATGCCGATGGCAAGCCTCTGGCCGAGGCTACCGAACGAGGCTCGGGCGGTTTTGGGCACACGGGACAGGCGGGCCGTAAAGGCGATCGGAAGCCCTCGTGACGCGAACGGACGCCGGGAGCGTGGCGAACGCCGCGGACCCGGTCAGTGCCGGTTCGCCGCTGGAGCTGATTTGCCGTGATCACCTGTTGGCAAAGGGACGGCGGCAGTGGCTCGAGAACTCCGGCTGTGCAGCCAGAGGATCCTTTACTTCGGGAGGCTTTCGCCTCGATCAGGGCGGCCGCGTCTTGCTCGCGCAGGGCAGTCTGGTTCTGGGAGAAGGAAAGGGCTCGGGCGAGAATGCAGCGGGGATGGTCGGGTTGCTTGGCTCGCTGTGTTTGGAGCTATGGGCTCATGGTGCGGAACCTCTCGGCCTGCTCGACAGCTTGCGCGTGGGGGGATCTTCTTCGGCGATGATGGCCGCGCACGAACCGGATCAAATACGTGGCGAGCTTCAGACGGCGGCCCGGAGTTTGGGTTTGGGTGTATTTGGCGGCGAGTGCGGGCGCAGTCTGCAAGCCTCCGACGCAATCTTTGTCGTGATGGTGGGTGTGTTGCCAAGGGTTCCTCGTCGGGATCGGGCAAAGCGGGGTCGCGCCGGAGATCGGGTCTATCGTGTGTGCTTGCCGGAGGCGACGCCTGGCGAGCGCCCGTCCAACGTTCTGGCGGTGGGGCATGCGTTACGAGACGCGTGCCAGAAGGATGCTCTTTCCTGGGTGGGCAATTGTCGTGATGGCGGATTGATCGCCGTTGTCGATTGGCTGGAGACCACGGGCAAGGGGTTGAGACTGGAACCGATCGCGACGGGTCGGGCGGCATTGGTTGATCCTGAGCCGGACGCATTTTTTATCGCGGCGCTCGGCGATACGAATCCTGCCGCTCTTTTGCCCGATAATGTCAAAGTCGTCGAGGTCGGGTCGATCGGCGAGGAGCGTCTGGTCGATCTGGAGACCCCCGAGGGCCCGACGCTTCGCCTCCGTCCCGAGGAGATTCGCCGCGATCAGCAGCCCCCCGAGTTTGCCGATGCGGACTTGGGCCTCGCCTCACCGTTGGCGGCCTCCGAGGATTACGAGCAAACTTTGCGGGAACTTTTTCCCGACTTCCGGATGCTCTCTCCGCGCAATACCGCGTGCCGTGAAGCCTCGCCAGAGGGCCTCCCACGTCTTTCGGGGGATGTCGGTCTCGTGCGCCTGGGCGCGCGACGGGACCTTCTGGCGCTGGCGGTGGGCTCGGCGCAATCCTTCAGCTCTCTGGACCCCTATATCGGTGCCTGTCTTGCCGTGTGCCGTGTCACCCGGGCGCTGGCTGCGTCGGGAGCCGAGGCATTGGGCTTGCTGGTGACGCTTCCCGGCGAAAAGGAGCCGGGTGCGGATCTGGTCTACGAGGGGCTGCGGCATGCAGCCGACGGCCTGGGGACCACCGTCGAAATGGCGATCGCTTCCGATGGTGCCGGCGCGGCCCCGGTGGTGATGGCACTTGGACGGCCTTCGGCGACGCGACTGGTCCCGTCGCGGTTTCAGCGGCCCGGAGATCTGGCGGTTTTGTTGGGCCGCACCCGCGAAGAACTATCCGGAAGCCTCTACGAGCGGCATTTGCGTGGCGTTTGCCCGGGCACACCGCCCTGGGTGGATTTGAATGCCGAGAGGCGTCTGCAGGATTTGGTTCGGCTTGCCGGTGAGGGCGATCTCCTCCAGAGCGCGCTCAGTCTGATGTCGGGTGGGCTGATCCGGGGGGCGCTGGAGGCCTGCGGCATCGATGATTGCGAGGGACAGCTTCTGGGACTGGTGGGGGAGAGCGACGAAACGATTCGACCCGACGCATGGCTTTTTGCCGAAAGCCCGTCTCGGATTCTGGTCAGCGTCGCGCCTGAGGACTTCCCGTTGCTCAAGGAGCGCGCCGATCGCGCACAGATACAGCATCATTTTCTAGGCGAAATCGGGGGCGATCGGCTCGAAATCCGCGGCCAATTGAGCGTGGCGCTGGAATCGTTGCGCCGGGCGTGGCATGGAAGCACAGACGGGGACGGCTGAAACGGAGAATCATGTTCGCATCGGATGAAGATCGCTTCCACGAAGAGTGCGGCGTTGTAGGCGTTTTCGGTCATCCGGAGGCAGCAAACCTCGCTTATCTGGCGCTCTATGCCCTGCAACATCGGGGACAGGAGTCGGCGGGAATCGTTTCTTCCCGAGGTGATGCGCTGATTTCCCACCGCGGACTGGGTCTGGTGGCGGATATCTTCCACCCGGAGATGATTCGCCGTCTCGAAGGAACTTCGGCGATCGGCCACAATCGCTACGCAACCCATGGGGAAACGGTTCTGAAGAACGCGCAGCCTCTGGTGGTCGAGTACGCCGGGGGGCCGCTGGCGGTGGCCCATAACGGAAACCTCGTCAATGCGGTGGAGCTTCGTTCCGAGCTCGAGGAGCGCGGATCCATCTTTCAGTCCAATTCCGACACCGAGGTGGTGATCCACCTCATTGCCCAGAGTGATAAGGGGCCCTTGCTCGAGCGCGTCATTGACGCTCTCAAGCGAGTCCGCGGTGCATACTCCATCGTTTTTCTGGCGCGAGATCAGTTGATCGCGGTGCGTGATCCATACGGGTTCCGACCACTGGTTCTGGGACGGATCCGCGACAAGGGGACCTATGTGGTTGTCTCCGAGACCTGCGCGCTGGATCTGATCAATGCGGAATACGTGCGAGAGGTCGAGCCTGGCGAAGTCATCGTGATCGACAAATCAGGGCTTCGCTCGATGCAGCCGCTCGAGGTCGTGGAGCCGCGGCGGTGCGTCTTTGAGTATGTCTACTTTGCGCGCCCCGACAGCCAGGTCTTCGGGCGCACGGTTTATAATGTCCGGCGGGAACTCGGGCGGCAATTGGCGCGGGAGAGTCTGGTCGATGCCGATGTGGTCACGCCGGTGCCCGATTCGGGCGTTCCGGCGGCCCTCGGTTATGCCGAGCAATCGGGTGTGCCTTACGAGTTGGGCTTGATCCGCAATCATTATGTCGGGCGAACGTTTATCGAGCCGACCGATTCGATCCGTCACTTCGGCGTTCGGGTGAAGCTCAATGCCGTCTCGGAAGTCCTGCGCGGGAAGAAGGTCGTGGTCGTCGACGACTCTTTGGTGCGCGGGACCACCAGCCAGAAGATCGTCACGATGATGCGCAACGCCGGTGCCGCCGAGGTGCATATGCGCATCTGTTCACCGCCGACCATTCGCCCTTGCTACTATGGCGTGGATACCCCGACGACCAAGGAGCTGGTCGGCGCTTCGAAGTCTGTCGAGGAGATCCGGCAGTCGATCGGTGCCGATACGTTGGCCTATCTTTCCGACGAAGGGCTCTATGCTTTCGAGGATCGAGTCGAGAAGAAGACGAGCTATTGCGACGCCTGTTTCACCAATCGATATCCGGTTTCCGTGGATGAAGATGCCGAGACCCGCCAGTTGGGTTTGTTCGACGCGGCGGCCATCCGAACGCCCTGATCTGTTGGACGGTTGTCCTAGCGCAGGTGGACGGGCAGATGTTCGAGCCCTCGCAAGACAAACGTTCGACGTCGGGTGGGTTCTCCCGCGAGTTGCAGACCAGGGAACCTCTGCAGGATCGCCGGGATTGCGGCGCGGCCCTCGAGTCGGCTGAGCTGCGCGCCCGGGCAGAAGTGGGCGCCGAGCCCGAAAGCAATATGCGGGTTGGGTTCGCGACGGATATCGAAGCGTCCTGGATCGCGGAATACGGACTCATCGCGGTTGGCCGCACCAAGGCAACCGAGAACCAGATCCCCCCGGGTAATCGACTTGCCATGCCATTCGAAGTCTTGTGCGGCTGTTCTTGAAATTGCCTGAGGGGGTGTGTCGAACCGCAGCATTTCTTCGATCGCCGCCGGCGCGATCGAGGGATCCGCTTCCAGCAGGGCGCGCTGGTCGGGGTGTTCCAGGAGCGCGAGCATTCCGTTGGAGATCAAGTTTGCGGTAGTTTCGTAGCCGCCGAAGACCAATGCGGTGGCCATCGCGATGATTTCGAGGTCGTCCAGGGAATCTTCGCCATGCTCGACCTCGCAAAGACGAGAGATCAGATCTGTTTGGCAATTCTTGCGGCGTTCGGCGACCAGGCCGCCGATATAGCCACCGATCTCGCGCAGCTTTTCGCCCACGGTCTTGCTGGAGAAGAACTGGTCCATGCCGCGCGCGATTTCGTCGGCTACCTTCCGGAACTCGCTCCGGTCCTTTTCGGGAATTCCGAAGAGCTCCGTGATAATCCCGATGGGCAGAGGGTAGGCCAGTTCGGCCACCAGATCGACGGGCTGATCGACCTCGATACGAGCGGTGGCCTCTGTGGTCGCTGACTCGATCCGTTCCAGCAGGATCGCCATCAGTGCCTCGATCTGCGGTGGCATGGCTCGCATCGCGGGGGTCAGGGCGGTGGTCATCATCGTCCGCATCGGAACCTGTTCGGGTGGGTCCAATGAGATCGTCCGAATCCGTGTGCCCGGCTTCATCTCGACGCTGGTCGCCTGTTTTCGGCTGACTTTGCCGCGGTCCGCGCTCAGGCAGGCATCGTCCTGAAAGAAGCGTCGGGCATCCTCGTGGCGAGTGACCAGCCAGGCGCGGAGCTTGGGGCTCCAATGGATCGGATCCTCTTCCCGCAGACGCTTGTAGATCGGGTAGGGGTTCTGGAGGTTTTCGTCGGTGAAGGGATCGAAATACAGGTTCTCGCTGTCGGCCACGTTCATGCTGTATGCCGTGTCGGGGCCGCGGTAAAGCGATTCGCGCTGATCAGCTCGACGGAACTGGGCGGTGTGTCGAGGGGCTGCGCATCAGAACGGAGTCGCGTTGCCAGACGGCGTCGTCGCGTGCGGGGAAGTCGATATTGAAGTGCAGGCCCCGGCTTTCCCGGCGCTGCGCGGCCGAGGCAATGATCAAATCTGCGACCATTGCCAGATTCCTTAATTCGATGGAGCCGGCTGTCGGGTGGAAAGACCAATAATCCGAGCGGATTTCGGCCAGAGCCAGGTCCATGCGAGCGCGCGCTCGTGCGAGACGGCGGTTGCTGCGAACGATCCCCACGTAGTTCCACATCAAACGACGGATTTCGTCCCAGGTCTGGCTGACGAGAACTTCTTCTTCCCGGGAATGGGCGCCACCGGGGTTCCAGTCCGGTACCTGGAGTTTCCGGGTCGAGGCGCGTTCTCTGGATTTAGCGGCGTCGTCGGCTGAGCGATGGGCAAAGACCAGGCCTTCCAGCAGGGAGTTCGAAGCCAGGCGGTTGGCCCCATGCAAGCCGGTCATGGCGGCTTCGCCGGCCGCGTAGAGTCCGGGTAGAGAGGTTGCCCCGACGCTGTCGGTCAGAATGCCGCCGCAAGTATAGTGCGCCGCGGGCACGACGGGAATGGGTTCGCTGGCCGGGTTGATCCCGAAGGAGCGGCAGCGGTTGATGATGGTGGGAAAGCGTTCGAGTAAATAGGATTCCTCGCAGGAGGAAACGTCGAGAAAGACGTTGTCGAAGCCGTGCGCCTTCATCTCGCTGTCGATCGCGCGGGCGACGATATCGCGCGGGGCCAGTTCCCCTCGTTTGTCGTATTGGTCCATAAAGGCGGATCCGTCCGGGCGGACAAGGATGCCCCCTTCGCCGCGAACGGTCTCGCTGATGAGGAAGGACTTCGCCTGCGGGTGAAAGAGGCAGGTCGGGTGGAATTGAATGAACTCCATATTCCCGATCGGCACGCCCGCGCGGTAGGCCATCGCAATGCCGTCGCCCGTCGCCACGTCAGGGTTGCTGGTATAGAGATAGGCTTTCCCGGCCCCACCGGTCGCAATCAGCGTTGCGCCTGCGGTGTAGGTGTGGATTTCGCCGGAAGTCGTCTCGAGCACATAGGCGCCGATGCAGCGCTCGGGTCCGTCGATGCGGAATTTCGAGGAAAGCAGCAAATCGATCGCGAGGGATTCTTCCGCGACTTCGATGCGAGGGTGGGCGAGCACGCGCTCGACCAGGGCACGCATCATCTCCTGGCCGGTGGCGTCTACGGTATGGAGGATCCGGCGCCGTGAGTGGCCGCCTTCAAGACTGAGGTCGACGTCGAATTCGTCCTGCGCATCCGGTCGAAGATCAAACCGGGTCCCGTAAGATATCATTTCGCGAACCCGGTCCGGGCCCTCACGGACAACAATGTCGACAATATCGCCGTGGCAAAGACCCGCCCCGGCGCCCGCGGTATCGCGGGCATGGTCGTCGTAGGAATCATCGGGGCTCCAGACGGAAGCCACTCCACCTTGCGCGTATTGGGACGAGCCCTCCGGGAGCTGGGCCTTGGTGACGACGGCCACCTCTCCGTGCTCGGCGGCGTTGAGCGCAAAGCTGAGCCCGGCAATTCCGCTGCCAATCACAAGAAAGTCGAAATCACGGCGCATCGGGCTGCCGGAGCGCGTTTGGTCCTCTCCCATCCCGAAATCCTAGGTTCAGAGGGGCCGGCCCGCAAGCCGGGCTGATTGGAGCTTGCAGCGCTTTGACAAAGCCTGCTCAAGGATGTGGGGTGTTTGTGATGGGGAGACTTCGCAGAATGCGCATCGAGATGTTCGTGTGCGGAGTCTTCTATTGTCTGTGGGGTAACGTTCTCGAGACCGCTGCTGGTGAGATCTTCCGCTATCGCGATTCTGAAGGCGTCCTGCATTTCTCCAATGCGCCCACGGACGATCGTTTCAGCCGGGTGGGTCCCGACGAGCGTTTGTCTGGCCGCGAGGGCATTGAAGATACCAAAGGCGCCTCGAGAGAAACTGCGGAGCAAGGCTCGGCGCAGAGTTCTCATCAGGTCTTGCCCGGGCTCGGGCAGGCAACCTCAGGGGGTTCCCCGCACACGTCCCCGGAAAGCTCCCGATTGCCCGGCGGCGGCCGGCAGGAGTCGACGCCGGAAGAGGGCACAGTTTTGCAACCTGCAGGGCCGCGCACTGCTCGGCCCAGAGTCGAGCCCAGAGTCGAGTCCACAGCCCGGTCCACAGCCCGGTCCGCAGTCCAGCCCAGAGTCCAGCCTGTGGTAGAGCCTCCGCGGCGTATCGTCCGCCTGATCGAGGAGACCGCGGCACGCTACCGGATTGAGAAGGCCTTGCTCGTGGCGATCGTGCGAGCGGAGTCCGGTTACGATCCGCGCGCGGTCTCGCGCGCGGGGGCCGCCGGCTTGATGCAATTGATGCCCGAGACGGCGGAGTCGCTGGGTGTCAGGGATGTATTCCACCCGAAACAGAATCTTGAGGGCGGGGCGCTATACTTCCGTCGGCTTCTGCATCGCTTTGAGGGCGATCCGGTTCTGGCGCTGGCTGCCTTCAACGCTGGCCCGACGGCGGTGGAAAGGTATGGCGGGATCCCGCCTTTTCCCGAGACGCGGTCCTATGTCCGCCGGGTTGCGGCTTATCGGCAGGAATACCTGCGGTCGCGCGAAGGGCTGCCGCATATGGTAGAGCAACGAAAGCGCCCCGAATCCTGAGAAAAATGATGCCGGATCCCGAAAAACAAAATCGAAGCCTGCCTTCGGATCTATGGAGCACTCCAAACCTCCTCTCTTTGGGTCGGGTGGCCTTCACACCGATCATGATCTGGCTTCTCACCTTCCCGGGACGTCTGGCGTCGGCGGTCGTTGCGGTTTTATTCTTCGTGGCCTGCCTGACCGATTGGCTCGATGGCTATCTGGCTCGTCGCGACGGGATCATCACCAATCTGGGGAAGTTTCTGGACCCTCTGGCCGACAAGATTCTGATTGTCAGTGGCTATATCATGCTGGCGGCGATGCCACGCGAACTGACCGTTCCCGCCTGGATGGTGGCGGTGATCGCGGCCCGGGAGGTCGCTGTCACCGGCTTGCGGGCCATCGCGCGCGAGGAGGGCGTCGTGCTGGAGGCCGAGGCGCTGGGCAAGGCCAAGACGATCATGGAAGTGGTCGCACTCTTCAGTCTGATGGTGCACTATTCCTATGGACCGTTGGATTTCTTCGCCGCCGGAATGTCATTTCTATGGATTGCGATGGTCTTGGCGATCTGGTCGGGAATCGCCTATTATGTGCGCTTCTTTCGGAAATGGCAGGCATTGGGAGGCGCAGATGGATGATCAGTTGCGCACGCCGCAGAGCGTGGGTAGTACGGTAGTCATGGCCGATGCAAGGTCGGGCACGTCAGTGATAGCTAGGTCCTGCGCAAGGGAGGATCGCGAATTCCGCCAGGCCCGGAAGGGAGCAACGGTACCGATTTTTTCTCTGTGCCGCGGGGGTGCCTAGCTATCACTGACGTTCTCGAAAGATCCGCTGGAGGTTCCAAGCGGGGTGGCGGTTCTACCGACTCCAAGGCAGCCGCCGCTGCCGTCGCCGAAAACTACGAGGTCCTCGCCCGGCGTTCCCGGCCCCAGCTCTTCGGGCAGGTTGTCGGTCAGGACCACGTCACACAGACTCTGGCCAACGCCGTCGACGGTGGTCGTCTGGGTCATGCGTTTGTCTTCAGTGGCATGCGCGGGGTGGGGAAGACCACGACCGCCCGAATTCTCGCCAAGGCCCTGAATTGTGTGGAGGGACCAACCTCGACGCCGTGCAACGTCTGCGAGCATTGCGTGGAAATCACCGAAGGGCGCTCGCTCGATGTCTTCGAGGTGGACGCGGCATCGCAAACCGGAATTGATGCGACGCGTGAGCTTCTCGAAACCGTGAAGTATCAGCCCGCCGCCGGACGCTATCGTGTCTATATCATTGACGAGGCGCATGGTCTTTCTCGGCAGGCGGTCGATGCTTTTCTGAAAACGCTGGAAGAGCCGCCACCGCACGCGAAATTCATTCTCGCGACCACGGCACCGCAGAAACTGACCTCGACGATTCTTTCGCGCTGTCAGCGTTACGATTTCCGGTCGGTCTCTGTGGTCGAGGTCATCGGTGCGCTGGCGGCGATGGTCAAGGGCGAGGGCAAGACGGCCGATGATGCGGCGCTGGGGATTCTGGCCCGAGAGTCCGGAGGCAGCTTGCGGGACGCGACGTCCTTGCTCGAGCAGGTGCTTGCCTACGCGAGCGGCCATCTGGATCCGGCTTCGGTGCATGCCGCCTTGGGGATTCCGGATCGGGAGGCCATGCGCGCGGTGGTCGCGGCCCTGCAGGCGCGAGATGCGGCTACCGTCCTGGGTGTGGTCGATGACCTGGTAGGTCAGGGGGCAGATCTGGCTCGCTTTGCCTTGGACCTGCTTGAGGAACTCCGTCATCTCACGGTGTTGAAAGTGGCTTCCGGAGCCGCGCTGGTCGATCTGACCGCGCCGGAAATCGCCGCACTTGAGGAGATGGCCGAGTCGATTCCTGCAGACGACCTGCAGCGCTGGTTTCGCATCTTGTTGCGAGGCCAGGAGGAACTGGCGCGCACCGCGGTGCCGAGACTGGTTCTGGAGATGGCGTTGGTCGAGATGGCGACGCTGGCCGAGATGGTCCCCGTCGATCAATTGGTGGCCCGGCTCGAGAGCCTCGCTGCAGGCGGGGGCGGACCGGCGGGCGGCGCCGGCAGTGGCGGTTCGAGGGCAAGTGCTGCGGCGGGTGGTGCGCCCGGTGGCACGACCGGTAGCAGGCCCGCAGCGAATCGGGCGGCTACATCGGGTCCAGGCAAGGGCTCCGGCGGCGCAGCGCAAGCAGGCTCCGGCGCAGGCAGAGGCGCTGACGCGAGCGCCGCGGCCGGGTCTACGAGCAGATCGGCCGCCCCGCAGGGGAACGGGAACGGGAACGGGAATGGCGCGGCCCGCGCTGCGGCTGAGCGGCGGGTAGAAACAGCGAGCTCGTCGCGGTCGTCCGGGTCGCAAGCGTCGGCTTCAGGCCTCGGTGGGCAGGCCTCGGCGCCGGCACCCTCGCCGGAACAGCCGCGCTGGAAGGGGATTGTTGACGGCCTGCAGAAGGAGAAAGCCTCTCGGTTCTTCCGGTTGTCCTATAGTCGGCTGCTCGAGGTTGCCGAGGGAGAGTTGCGGGTTGGCGTTACCGGTCAGGATGCGGTGACGGCTCTGACCACTCCGGACGTCCGTGAGGATATCGAGAGAGCGATTGCGGCTGCTTTTGGTAAGGACCTGCGGTTCTCGCCGGTGGTGCTGGAGGAATCCGGTGCCGTTCCCAAGGTTGCGGATCTGGAGAAGGAGGCACGCCAGGACCCGGTGGTGAAGCTGGGTCTGGAGTTGCTGGACGGTAAAATTGAAGCGGTGATGCCGCGAGAGAAACGCGGGGAGTAGGCGGTCATGTCCAAACCTTTTGATTTGGGTGGTATGGGGAACATTCTCGAGCAGGCACGGACCATGCAGGATCGTCTGCAGGCGATGCAGGAAGAGGTCGGTGCGCGGGTTGTCGAGGGCTCCGCAGGTGGTGGTATGGTGCGGGTGGAGATCACCGGCAAGCTCGAGGTCCGCCGCATCACGATCGAAGAGAATGTGTACGCCGACCATGACCGCGAGATGCTGCAGGATCTGGTAGCCGCTGGAGTCAACGACGCTGTCCGGAAGGCTCAGAAGATGATGGCCGACGAGATGGCGCAGTTGACTGGCGGGATTGCCCTCCCTGGTTTCGGTTGAGGGAGGCCGGCATCCGATGTCATCCGCGCTGACACCCTCGATGCAGAGGCTGGTCGACGAATTGAAAAAACTCCCCGGTGTCGGGGAGAAGACCGCCACGCGCTTGGCCTTTTTCACGCTTCGCGAGGAGCATGGATTTGCGGCCAGTCTGGCAGCAGCGCTCCTGGACGTGAAAGAGCAGAGTCGGTTTTGTTCGATGTGCTTTGGCCTGACCGAGACGGATCCCTGCGGGGTTTGTGCCGATCCCCGTCGTCACAAGCATGAGGTTTGCGTGGTGGAGGAGCCGGCCGACATGATGGCATTCGAGCGTGCCCGGGAATATCGCGGCCTCTATCATGTCCTGGGCGGCGCGCTTTCTCCCCTGGAAGGGGTCGGACCGGAGCATTTGCGCTGTGCCGAGTTGATCGAGCGGGCTCGCTCGGGGGAAGTCCGCGAGGTGATCGTGGCGACCAACCCGAGTGCCGAGGGGGAGGCAACGGCGCTCTGGATCTCTCGCCAGTTGAAATCCGAGGCGAATATTCGGGTCACCCGGATCGCCATGGGGCTGCCCATGGGTGGGGACGTGGAGTACAGCGACGCCATGACCCTGTCTCGTTCGCTCTCCGGCCGACGGGATATGTAGGCATCCGGCGGCGGTTGGTTGAGCCATGGGTCCCATGTTGCTAGAAAAATAGCGCGTTTTCAGAGGATTCGGAGCCGAGGTGGATATGGATAAAGGTGCAAAGGTCGTTGGGGGAAAAGTCCCGGCGAATCTCAATTTTCGTAGTCTGCTTCCGGAAGGTCTCTCGATCGACTTCGTCGGGCGACGCAAGTTCTTTCTGATCATTTCGACGATCCTCAACATCCTTGCGGTGGTGCTCTTTTTCGCGCGCCCCTTGAACTATGGCGTCGACTTCACCGGGGGGACGTCCATGCGTGTGCGGTTTGCGGTACCTACCGATGCCAATGCCGTTCGCGCGGACCTCGCACCACTGGAATTGCGTGATCTCACGGTGCAGGATTTCGGGATCCAGGGCAGCGAGTTCCTCCTGCGCTTCGAGATTACCGAGGGCGAGGAGATGAACTCGATTTCCCAGACCCTCAAGCAGCTCTTTGCGGCGACGGGCGGATCAAGCGGGGTGGAGATCCTCAGCGTGGAGAGCGTGGGGCCGAAGGTTGGCGCCGACCTGCGCCGACAGGGTTTCATGGCAATCCTCTTTGCCACTATTTTCATGGGTCTCTATATCACCGCACGCTTCGAGACCAGTTTCGGGCTGGGTGCCGTCATTGCCTTGATCCATGACGTTCTGATTACAACGGGCGCCCTGATGTTGACCCAATATACATTTGATTTGACGACCTTGGCCGGTTTGCTGACGGTGATCGGGTTCTCGGTTCACGATACAATTATTGTCTCGGACCGCGTTCGCGAGAATTTGAAACGGACGCCGAAAGCGAAGCTCGGGGACGTGATCAACCGGGCCATCAACGATACTCTGTCGCGCACGTTGCTGACGACCGGGACGGCCCTCTTCGTCCTGTTCGCCCTTTTCTTTCTGGGTGGCAAGGGATTGGAGCCATTTGCCTTCACTTTGGTAATTGGATTCATCACGGGAACCTATTCATCGATCTATATTGCGGCCCCTGTGGTGCTGTTCTGGTCTGATCGATCCAAGCTGGCCAATTAGCATCCGAGGTGAGAGTACGATGAGATTTTCCTACGCGGAATCGATGGGGGATCCGACCCATTACCTGCCGTTGGCAAAGGCGGCGGAGGCCTGTGGCTGGGACACGGCGGTTGTGCCCGACAGTATCTGCTACCCGCAGTTCTCCGACAGTAAGTATCCCTACACGGATGATGGCGATCGAAGTTTCCTCGACGGCAAGCCATTCATCGAGCCTTTTTCACTGATTCCGGCGATGGCGGCGGTGACCACGCGACTGCGGTTTGCGACGTTTGTGGTGAAGTTGCCGATTCGTGAACCGGTCCTGGTGGCCAAGCAGGCGGCTTCTGTGGCCGTCATGTCGGACAATCGTCTGGCTTTTGGTGTCGGTTTGAGCCCGTGGCCAGAGGATTTTGACGTCTGCAATCAGGCCTGGAAGCGCCGCGGCAAACGCATGAACGAGATGATCGAGATCATTCGCGGGCTGCAGTCGGGCGAATATTTTTCCTACAAGGGGGAATTCTACGACCTGCAGAGCGTGAAGATCTGTCCGGGTGTGACCGAACCGATTCCGATTCTGATCGGGGGCCATTCCGAGGCGGCCTTGAAGCGCGCGGCACGTCTGGGCGATGGCTGGATGCATGCGGGTGGAGATCCAGCGGAGTTGGATACTTATCTGGCCCGCCTCCAGGAGCTTCGTGTCGAAGCTGGCCGGGAAAAAGAACCGTTCGAGGTCCATGCGATCTCGTTTGATGGCTATTCGGTGGATGGGCTCAAGCGGCTCGAGGACCGTGGGATCACGGACGTGATCATTGGGTTCCGGGACTTCTATCGCGGGGGCGACGTCTCCTACGAGGAGAAGCTTCGACCCCTCGAACAGTATGCCAACGACATTATTGCCAAGTTTCGTGGTTGAGACCGGAGGAAATTGATGAGCGCCAAACCCATTGAGGTAGCCGAGCAGGTTCTTTCCATCGTTCGAGAAGCACAAAAGGTTCTGTCCACGGTCGAGAACCCCGCGATCCGCATGGATCCGGCATGGGAAGAAGTGATTCACACGGTGGACCGTGCCGAGCGCGCCGGGCAGGCGTTGGTCGAGTACGGCCACCTGCGTCCCGAACGCCTCGACGGCTGAGGTGTCCATCCCGGTCCCCGGTGTTTCAGGGGTCGATCCGAATTGTTTGGGTGGCCGCAGGTACGTCGAGGTCTATCGGTTTTCCGGCGTTCATCTGGGCAACTTGCAGGGTGAGTTCGTACTCGCCGGGCGTCTTGGGGTAGCGAAGCAGCGCCGGGAACTGGAGACTCTCTCCGGCAGGCAGGTCACGCGGCAGGGGCAAGAATTGCAGAGGCGCGGCTGCGGAGGGCTTGTCCCTTCTCTCCCAGCCAACCGCGATCACCACCGACAGGTTCGCGGGAAAGGGTGTTGTCCGTTGCAGGCTTCCTTCCTGGAACCGCCCCCGCGGACGATCAGTGCCGAAGTCCAGCATGAGCGCGCGTGGTGAACGAACCGTGACAGGCCAGGCAGGTCTCCCGGTGTTCTCGAGAGAGACATCGACCCGGAGGAATTGATGGGCACGCCCGGCAGGTGGCAGGGCGGTTGTATGCAATTGGCCTTTGGCCGCACGAACCGTGAGCAAGGATGCGTCAGCACCCAGAGCGGTTCGCGTCCGGTCCGTGCCGCCAGCGATGGCGCGACTCCAGTCGCCTGGGGCCGTGGGCTGGAGGTGGGCCAGAGTCCATCCGTCGAACTCGAGTAGTTCGTCGACTTCAGGTGCATTTTGCAGGAATAACACCATGCTGGCGCGGGTTGGCTGGTAGCCGATCCAGTCAGCCTCAGGCCGCAGCAGGATCCATTCGAGGCGAGTGGCGCGCCGCAGATCGCTTAGCGCATTCGCTGATGGAAGACGGCCGATCGCGTCCAGCACAAAGCTGCGGTGCGGCGGGTGATAGCCGGTGTAGCCGTCGATCAATGCTATGCGGTGCAAGGATTGCCCCAGCATGGAGTCAGGTGCCGTCGGGGTGCCCTTGCCTGGGGGATTCGGGAGGCGCAGCGGTAGCTCCAGAAGCGGCCCTGTCTGCTCTACGGGAATCCTCGACGCTTCCTTGCGGGCCGCATCAGCCACAGTCTGGTAAGCTTCGCGGTCCGCGCCGAAGGCCGGCGGCTCCGAGAATGTTCCCTCCACGAACGCGGTGCCGCGCGTCGCGAGGATCAAAATGGCGAACCCGAGCGTTGCCAGAGGCTGCAGCGCGCGGATGGGCACTCGTTGCAATCCCGTCAGGCCCAGCGCCAGCAAAAGGCCGCGTCCGAGGTCGGCTATGATTTGTTGGCGGTCGGGGTAGGCGAGAAACGTCAGTGGCGTCTGGCTGAGCACGTCCTTCATGGACTCGGGGAATCCCGGGCTCAGCAGCGCTCCGATCGCCCAGAGAGCCACTGCGAACAGCACGCCCCGGCGCAGGCGAGGATCACGCACAGCGGCAACCGCCGCGACAAGCGCGATAACGGGCAGGGTAAAACTCAAGGCAGAGGCGGTGTCGACACGTGTGATTCCCAGTAGCGCAGCGCCGTAGGTGGTCCAGGTTCCGTCGGCGAGAGGCAAGGGGCGCACCTCGGTGCCCGCCCGAATCAGCCAGGGCTGCAGGCAGAGCAGGGAGATCGCGCCCGCAAGAGAGGCCGCGCCGAGTGCGTAGCCGGTGGCGCGCATGCGGTGCCTGCCGGGTCGGGCCCACGCCAGAACCAGAGTCGCGGCGCCGGTAATCGCGGCGAAGAAGCCACCGTAGAGTGCACTCATGCTGGCGAGCAAGAAGGATCCTGTTGCGGCCAGCGCGCGTTTGAAATCCGGCCTGTCGAAAAGATTGAGGATGGCCAACGCCACCAGCGGCAGGAGGAAGTTTGCATTCTGCAAAAGGTGGATGTTGAAGGGGACCCGTCGCGAGGCCAGCGCGAAGAACAGCCCGGCGACCAGTGCCGGCAGAGGATCGCTGCCCAATCGGCGCGCCAGGCGCTCCATGCAGAGCGCTGCCAGCGGGTAGGTTAGCCAAGCTGTCAGGTTGGCGGCCAGGATGGGGCTGGAGGTCGCTGCATGGATGGGGCCGAAAACGAGCTGGGCGGTATAGAACCAATCTGAACTGGTGAGCTGTGCGGGGGCCGGGGCGCTGATCGGGCCGGCCGCGATGTCCGCGCCTGGTGTCCAGAAGGCATACCAGACCCAGTCCAGAATCCAGACGATCAAGCGGGCATCGTTGCGGTTGGGGTAGTCAGCGAGGCTGGCGCCGAGCAGCGGCAGGAAGGGCAACGCAAGAAGGACAAAAACAATTGTCCAGAAAAGGCAAGATGCACGAGCGGTTTTCAAGGCTTACCGCATACCGCAATCTATAGCTGCGGAAAAGCGTTGCTTGTACCCGGGTGCGGATCAGGATTTAAGGGGGACATCGCAAGTTCTTCGAGCTGATGTCCGAGGGGAAAAGCCGATTTTTAAAAATCAAAAAGTAGTCGTGGTCATGCCGGCCTATAATGCCGAGGCGACCCTGCAGAAAACCTACGATGAAGTGATGGCGCAGGATGTCGTCGATCTGGTGATCGTGGTTGATGATTGCAGCGATGATCAGACGGTCGCGCTCGCCTCCCTGCTTCCTCGGACTCTGGTGCACCGCCATGATGATAATCGCGGCTACGGCGGCAACCAGAAGAGCTGCTATCGCCTCGCACTGGAGCAGGGTGCCGATATCGTCATCATGGTCCATCCGGACTATCAATATACGCCGAAGCTGATTCCGGCGATGAGCGGTTTGATCGGCAATGGCCTCTACCCCTGCGTTTTGGGTTCGCGGATTCTGGGGGGGCATGCTCTGCGTGGCGGGATGCCCTGGTGGCGCTATGTGGCCAATCGGTTCCTGACTCTGGTGGCCAATGTCCTGATGGGCGCACAATTGTCCGAGTACCATACCGGCTACCGGGCGTTCTCGGCGGATCTGCTGCGAGCCTTGCCATTGGATCGGAACTCCGACGATTTCGTTTTTGATAATCAGATGCTGGCGCAGATTCTCTGGCAGGACGAGTCGATTGGTGAGGTGAGCTGTCCGACTCGCTACGCGACGGATGCCAGTTCGATCAACTTTGTTCGCAGTGTGCAATACGGCTTTGGTTGTCTGGGCACGGCGCTCGAGTTCCGCATGGCGCGATGGGGATTGTGGTCCTCGAAACTCTTTTCGGATTCTCCGCAACGTGGTGTCTGAGTCCCGCACCTTCGCCACGGATACAGGTCGGCTACGTGGCCGGGACGTGCTGGCGGCCTTGTTCGCCTATGGCGGGTTGGTGGTCTGGCTGACGTGGCCTCTGGCGGAGTCGCTTGGCGCAAGTCTGTCGCTGAGCCAGAAGGCTTGTCGCTTCGATAGCCAGTTGCTGGGTTGGGCGCTGGCCCATCAATCCGACGCTTTGCTCTTCTCACCCTCGACGCTTTTACAAGGTGGAGCTTTCCATCCTGCTTCTAATACGATTTTGCTTGGTGAAGCGGCCTTCGGTGCTCTGCCGCTCTTTTTGCCTGTATTTGCCTTGTCGGGAAACCCGACGCTGGCTCTGAATTTGGTGTTTCTCCTGGGCGCGACGGCCACGATTGCCAGCGTTCATTTGGTCGTGCGGCGGTTGACCGGCCGCCATGCGGCCGGGGTGGTCGCCGCCGTGACGCTGCTCAGTTCCCGATGGTTGCTCTGGCAATGGGCGCCCTGCGCACCGAATTACGCGATGATGTTCTACCTTCCCTGGATCTTCCTGCTGCTCGCGGTTGGTGTGTCCAGCCGAGGCCGCATGTTCTTGTTGGCCTTTCTGATGGCGATGCAGGGGATGGTGACGGTCTATCTGGCGGTGGCGACCTTTTTGGTGGTGGGCGCTGTCTTTCTGCTGCGGATCTTCTCGCCGTCTCGCCGTGCGGAAGCCTTTCGGCTTCTCGGTGCGATGTCTCTGGCCGCATTACCTCTGGTTTTGGTGTTCTCCTCGTATCTCGGAACCCGGATGGAAAATCCCGATCTGGCCTCCCAGAGCGTCTGGCGTGGTGTGATGCAGCTCAGTCGACTTCCCTGGGGGCCTCTGGATCAGCGGATGCCGACGGGAATTGCACTTTCGGCCGCCGGCTTGTTGGGGCTGGGGCTTTTGGCGGCCGTCGGAGGACGAGGCGGGGCTGGCGCCCGCTCGGCGGCCGAACACACCGGGGTCCGGCAGGCGGTCTTCTGGATCGTGGTCGGGGTGCTGGTGTCGTTCTCGCCAATCGCGCGGCTTGAAGGCGGCCTGATCCGATTGCCGCACTTTTGGTTGGGCCAGTGGTTCGGTGTTTATGAAGTGGTTCGCGAACCGCATCGTCTCGCGGTGATTGCGCTGGTCGGGCTGTCGATCGGGAGTGGGCTGGCGGTCTCGGCGATCTTGCGGCGAATCGGTGCGGGCGCGGCGCTCGGCTGGTTGGTGGTCGCGCTATGGGTGAGTGTGGTGGGCTATGAGACGCAGGCTGGTCTGGGGCCGGACCGTTACGGGCGTCCGAAGGTTCCTATGGTGCGCTACCCCTTGCTCCAGCCGCCCGCTCCGGATGATGAGCTGGCGGGATTGCTCGCACAGGAGGCAGGTCCGGTCCTGGAACTGCCGGTGCCTTTCAATCGGCGCGGACTGCTCGATCCGGTAGCGCAGGTAAACGCCATGTACCGCTCGATCTACCATCGTCGCCCGGTGGTCAACGGGTACAACGGTTATTGGCCTGCAGGGTTTGCGGAGAGGATGTCGGATGCGCAGGCTCTGCCGGACCTCGCCGCACTGCGTCGACTGCAGCAGACTACCGGCTTGACGACGATTGTCGTGCACCTGTTCAAGTTGAACGGTCCGCCCCGCAAGAAATGGGTCGATGCCAGCTAGGTGCCGCAGGAATTCGGCATGCGGTTGGATCAGAAACTGCCCGGGATTTTGATCTTTTCGGTTCTCCCCGATCTTTGATGTGATCTCTGATCGGACTTCTGGTCGGAGCCTGACCGCCGCTAGTCGACCATCGGGTGGGCTTCAAAGAATTCGTACATATCATCAGTAGCATCGATCGGGCCCAAACCGCCGGTGCGGCAAAAGCCGGGCAGCACGATGTCGAGGGTGTCACTCGGCCAGCAATGCTCCATGCCATTGATGGTGCAGAACTCCACGGTGGCGCCGTTGGCGCAGGACTCCCAGCGCTCGCAGAAATCTCCCTCGCGCTCGATTACGACGGGTTCCGGATTACAACCATTGCGCTCGGCCCAGGTCGCGGTGCTGGTCTCGGCGCCTGTGTAGCGGACCAGAGGATCTTCGGTGCCATTGAAGACAATCATGGGCACGGGACGGGTCGGCTCGCAGTTCTGAACGCTGTAGCCGAGCGCGGATACCGGAGCGACAGCAGCTACGAGGTCACTGGCATTGCATGCCAGACGCTCGCTCATATAGCCGCCGTTGGACATGCCGGTGGAGAAAATCCGACGTCGGTCGACGCAGAAGCGGCTTGCGATATCGGCCACGACGGCGCGCGCGAATCCGACATCATCTTCCTGATGCGGCGGGTTTGCCGCCCCGCTGCAACAGCGCCCCGCGTTAAAGGCGTTGCCGACGCCGTTGGGGAACGCGATGAGGTAGCCCTGATCTTCCCCGATGACGGTGCCGGTATACGCTTCCTGCTGGGCACCGTTGGACCCCAGCCCGTGCCAGTTGAGGGTCAGTGGCGTGGGAGCGGTACTGTCGTAGGTCGTCGGGACGAACAGGCGGTAGGATCGCTCGAGTCCGTCGAAGGCGATGTCGACCACCGTCGTCTTGCCCGCTTCATGCTCGATGGGGTTGCAGCCCGCAGGATCGTACATCTGCGGTGCGGCTGGGTCAGATGGCGCCGAACTCCCCGAGCAGGCGGCCAGTCCAGCTGCGGCCAGGCTCCCGGCGAACACGGCGACGAGAGCTTTCTGCGTGGCGTGCGAACGAGTCCAGCCAGCCAATTTGCGAAGGGGCATCCTTTTCTCCATCTCCGTAATTTGCGGGGTTTTGGCCCAGGAGGCAAGCGTTCGGACATCCCCGCGCCTACTGATAGATTGCCCGCCCATGGGAAATCGATTTTTGATTGTCGGGTTCTTTGCGCTTTGCCACAGTCGCGGTGGCGACGGGCGTGGCGGATATTCGCGCTGGATGCAGGTGCTTGCCGCCTGCGTTAGGGACTAGATTTCCAACCAACCCAAAGCCCCCGTAGCTCAGGTGGATAGAGCGCCAGATTCCTAATCTGTAGGTCGCGTGTTCGAGTCACGCCGGGGGCATTCAAATAGTGGCCGCTTCGGAGGGTTGGTATGGGAGAGGCGTGTCTCCGGGGGCGGCGACAGGGTGAATGGTTTCAGGGGCCGGTCAAATAGACCGCATGAGCGATACCCCGATTGACGTCCCCGCAAACCTGCGCGACAGTGCGCCCATCGACGCCAATTCCACATCCAAAGCTGCGCTTGCACCAGCCCCGACAGGCCACCTCGCCTGTCTGGACGGACTTCGGGGCACCGCCGCCATGCTCGTTGTGATCACGCATTGCTGTGGCGGGCTTCTGCGCACGCCCGAGATGGAATGGTGGCTCTACCAAACACCCCTGAGGTTGATCACGGCCCCATCCGGAGCTGTGCAGATTTTCTTTGTGTTGAGTGGTTGGGTTCTGGCCGCTTCGCTTTCGCGGACCTCGCTGGGAACGGGGATCGTTCCCTATCTGGTTCGTCGTGTTCTCCGCATTCAGCCGCCCTATATGTTCGGCCTGCTTCTGGCATGGAGCCTGAGTTTCTTTTATGTGGCTCCGGAGTCCGCCACCGGCTTGAACGGTTGGCTGCGCAGCTTCCTTCCGGTGCACCTCGAGCCGTCCGTGCTCCTTCGAGAACTTCTGGTGCCGGGGGGTGCCGGCGAACAACTTCCCGTGGGTTGGTCGCTCTTCGTCGAGATCGTTTTCTCCTTCTGGATGCCCTTGATGTGGCTGATCACGAAAAGGCTTCATTGGGTGTTTCTGTTCCCGTTGCTTGCCTATGCCTACACCGGCCCCGAGGACTTTCTCACGCTCAAATGGTCGTTTGATTTCGTGTTCGGGCTCGTTCTGTTCGCGGAACGCGAACGTCTCGCAAGATGGGTCAATATCCTTCCGGGCGTTGCGCAGATTGGCCTGGTTCTGCTCGGACTTGTCCTGTTTGCTGCTCCGACCAATATGTTCAAAACACCGCCCGAGATTCTACGGGTCGCCATCGGCTGTGCCCTCTGCCTTGTGGCCGTGCTCTATATTCCGTGGGTGCGGAGGATCTTTGAGACGCGTCCCTTGATCAAGCTTGGCCAAATCTCTTATTCGCTCTATCTTGTTCACTTTCCGATTCTCCTTTTGGTGACACCGCATGTCACCGGCGCAACAACGCCGTGGCGAAATTTACTCGCCGTATTGATCACGGTCGTGCCGCTGAGTCTGCTTGCGAGCGAGTTGGGGTATCGCCTGGTCGAGAGGCCCTCGATTCAATTGGGTCGTTGGTGCAGCAAGCGGCTCAACCTCAGGTATTTCCCGTCGTCGCCGGGATCTTCGTAGCGATCTCTTGGGTATGAATGCCCGCAGGCAGGTAGCTCATGCCGGAAGCAGTATGTGGGTCCCAGCCGTTGGGAAAACGAGAAGGCTGGGCTAGACTCAGCGCACGGCTTCATTCCCGAGGCTGGCTACGCGGATTTTCTGCGATTGGAGGAACCATTCATGCGTCCCACAACCGTTGCCCTGGTATCGGTAGGAACGAGCGCTGCCGTTGGCCTTTTGGTCGCAGGCCCTCTGCTCTACGACTCTTTGGTGGGTTTGGATTCTTCGGCTTTTCCGGGAGGAGAAAGGCTGCAATCCGCTGTCATGTCCGTGATGCCCGGGGCCACCAAGGCCGTCGGCGGCATGATCTCGGCCTTTATCCTCGTTTTCCTGCTCGGCGTGTTTGCCTTTTGGGGAATGCGGCGGGTCCTGCGTTCTCGCGGGGCCGAGGCGGCGCGTGCCGGGGCGGCGCCCGCGTCGGCAAGGCGCACGGTGCTTGCCAGTATGGCGACGGGTGCCGGCGCCATTGTGGCCGGCGGTGGTACAATGGTGGGGCGTACCTTTTTGGGGTGGGGTACCGGCGGGCCGGGCTGGCAACGACCTGTCGGCGAAGTCTTCGGCGGCGACGTCGTGAAAACCCATCCCACCCTCGAAGCGCCCTGGCGAGGCAGTCGCGTGCAGTCCTACGGCCGATTGGGTCGGACGGGTTGGCCGGTGTCGGATATCGTCCTTGGCGCCGGGCAGATCCGAGGCGACAAGGGCACCGAGGTCGTCAAGCTCGCTCTGGACCGAGGCGTGAATTACATCGATACCGCACCGGATTATTCTGCGGCAGGCTCGGAGGAGGCGGTCGGTCGTGCGATTCAGGATCGCCCGCGTGAGGAGCTTTTCCTCGCGACCAAGTTCTGTACGCCCATTGGTCATCTTCCGGCAGGAACCTCGGTCTCGGATTACAAGGAAGTCATCTACGCGAGCCTCGGTAGGCTCGGCACAGACTATGTCGATCTGATTCATGTCCACTCCTGCGATGATGTGGACCGGTTGATGGACCCCAATATGCATCAGGCCTTTGCGGAGTTGCGCGAAGAGGGCAAGGCGCGATTCCTCGGCTTTTCCTCTCACACGCCAAAGCTGACCGAAGTCGCCGATGCCGCGATCGACTCGGGGAAATTTGATGTGATGATGGTTGCCTACCATCATGGGATCTGGCCGGAACTGAATCGATTGATGGCCAAGGCGCGTCGAGAGCAGGATATGGGCGTGGTCGCCATGAAGACTCTGAAGGGAGCCAAGCACCACGGCCTCGATGGTTTTCAGGACGATGCGAGTTCCTATGCCCAGTCGGCATTGAAATGGGTGAATTCGAATCCGGATGTTTCCTGCTCGATCATCTCGTTTTTCGAGTTGCAGCATCTCGACGAGTACCTCTACGCCTCGGGCGGTCGTCCGGAGGGCACCGATATGGCGCGACTCGCACGCTACGACCAGCAGATCCGGGGCACGTACTGCGGCCCGCATTGCGGTGATTGCCTCGATTCCTGTCCGAATGATGTCGCGATCCCCGATGTTCTGCGGCATCGCATGTACTTCGAGGACTACCGCGCCGAGCGATCGGGGATTGATGCCTATGCAAAGCTGGCTCATGATGCATCCGCGTGCATGGGTTGTCCTGCGCCGTGTGCCGGCTCGTGCCCGGTCGGGATTCCGATTCAGGAGCGCCTGGTTGGGGCACATCGCCTCCTCACGGTCGCCTAGGCAAGGATTGAAATTCTATACGGCTCCTGATCCGTAGGTCGTGTGTTCGAGTCGCGCCTGGAGCGGGGTTCGATTTGCCCGGCGCAACGGCGTCGGGCAGAAGCCAGTCGGCAGGCTGTTTTGAGGGGTTGCCGAAACCGGGGGAGGACTGTTTTGCCAAAGCTTGATATCGCGTCCGATCGTCGGATGGATCCACGGATCCGCAACATGCTTGCTGCTTTTCCCGAACCCCAGATGCGGAACGTCGAAAGTCGGGAGGCTTTGCTGGCGGAGCAGAACTCTCCGGAATCCGAGGAGGGACGCAAGGCCTTCGAGACCTTTGCGGCCATGTGTGACAGCGAAGAGGTCTCGCCCTCGGCGGGTCTTCGGATCGAGACTCTCGAGTTCACCTCTCAGCCTGACGGAAACCCGATCAAGATCCAGTTCATCCGGCCCGACGACGACGAAGTGCTGCCGTGCGTGTATTATATTCATGGTGGAGGCATGATGATGATGTCGTGCTTTGACGGGAATTATCGAGCGTGGGGCCGAATGATCGCCCAGCAGAGAGTTGCGGTGGCGATGGTCGACTTCCGTAACTCGGTGCTTCCTTCCTCGGCGTCGGAAGTGGCTCCTTTCCCTGCGGGATTGAACGACTGCGTGTCGGGGCTTGCGTGGGTTGCGGCCCAACATGAAAACCTCGGCCTTGATCGCACGCGGATCATCGTGGCGGGCGAGAGCGGCGGCGGGAATCTGACTCTGGCCACCGGGCTGCGCCTCCTAAAGGAGGGCAAGACGAATCTGATTACGGGACTCTATGCTCTTTGTCCCTATATTGCGGGGAGCTGGCCTCTTCCGGAAAATCCGTCGTCGACCGAAAACAACGGCATTTTGCTGGACCTTCACAATAATCATGGGGCCATGTCCTACGGAATCGGTGAACTCGAGAGGAAGAACCCGTTGGCTTGGCCCGGATTTGCGACGCCGGAAGACGTTCGTGGATTGCCGCCGGTCGTGATCAGCGTGAACGAATGTGATCCGCTACGCGACGAGGGGATCGGCTTCTATCGTCTGCTTCTGGAAGCGGGCGTGCCTGCACAATGTCGCCAGTTGATGGGAACGGCTCATGGATCAGATACGATGCCGATCCTCTGCCCGGAGATCAGCCGGGAGACCGCTCGCAGTATCGCCGACTTCTGTCGGGGACGGTGATGCACACCCCGTGATAAAAAACGGATCTATGCGCGGTCCCAGCTGACGACGTCCGCGGGGTTGGGACGTTTGACGGGTCCGAATTTGCCGGTGGGCCAGCCTACGGGAATGATGGCGGCCAAAGTACTCGAGGCCGGCATGCCGAGGATCTTCTCGAACTCGCCGGGGACGAAAAAATGCTGCGTCGTGAGGACAGCGCCGAGTCCCAGCGCTCGTGCGGCAAGAAGAATATTTTGCACCGCAGGGAAGGCGGTGGCGCCATCGGCGATACCGGCGGTCCTGCCTCCGCTTGTGACCAATCGTAGCGCTCCTCCCACGCCCAGATGTCGGACGGCGCTGGCCAATGTCGCGGGCGATGCGAGGGCTTTGGCCATGGCATCGTCGCGCGCCACGCAGACGCAGATGAATGCGGGAATTTCGACGAAGTGGTCGAGTTGCCAGGTTGCGGCCTTGGTGATCCGATCTCGTGCGGCGACGTCTTCTCCTGGTCGAGCCTCCGCAACGGCGAATGTGTCCATGTAGAAGCCCCATGTCTTCTCCCACAAGGCGCGCATTTTCTCCTTGGTGGCCTTCTCGCGCACGATGATGAATCTCCAGTTCTGAGCGTTGCTGCCGCTGGGCCCGTGGAGGCCTGCGTCGATCAGCTGCAGCAGAGTCTCTTCGGGCACCGGATCGGGCTTGAGGCGGCGCATGGCGCGGCAGGTATACATGATCTCGAAGAGCTTCTCGTCGGTCGTGGGCATCGTCATGCCACCACCTTCTAGCAGGTGTCTCCGAGGCAGAATAGCGGCTGTGCGTGCTTGACGACCAAGGGCCAGCGCTTCTTGTTCGCGTCCGGGTTTCGGTCCTGGTCCTTTGGTCGTCGGTGCCGGGGGTTCAGCGTGCACTCACGAACGACTCTCCAAGGAGTATCCGAATCTCGCGGGTGGTTGCGGGCTCAGGGTTGGTCGATCGTGCGGCGTCGGTAAATGCCTTTTCCGCAATCGAGTCGAGAGTCTCCTCGGGGACCCCAAGCTCCGAGAGGCCGCGGGGAATCTCCAGGGCATCCAGCAGCCTTACCACATGGGAATACATCGACGGGAAATCTGCGCCACGTAATCCCATCGCCGCATTGATCAGGGGGACTTTCTCCGTCAAGGCTGACTCGTTGTAGCGAAGAACTGGAGGTAGCAGGACCGCGTTTGTCAGCCCATGGTGCGTGTTGCAGACGGCGCCGACCATATGACTCATGGCATGGACGAGTCCGAGTCCCTTCTGGAAAGAGATGCCTGCAAGGCACGACCCAACCAGCATCGCGCCACGGGCATCGAGGTCCTCGCCATGGGCCACGGCAAGTTCCAGAGACCCACGGATGAGCCTGATGGCCTCAAGGGCCAATCCGTCACAAAGGGGGTTCCATGCGGGTACGGCGAACGCTTCGATCGCGTGTACAAGAGCGTCGCATCCTGTCCAGGCCGTCAGGTCCGCAGGCAGGTTGCGGGTAAGCTCGGGATCAAGGATCGCCAGACGAGGTTTCTGCTCGGGATGCCAGATGCACCGTTTCCGGCCCAGCGCGGTGTCGGTGAGCATCGCGGTGCTCTCGGTTTCGGCACCGGTGCCGGCCGTCGTGGGTACACAGATGAGGGGGACAAAGGAATCCGAGTCCACGGCCGGAGGCTTTGGGTGGTCATAGTCAAAGGCCCATAGGTCTGTTTCGTTGCGGGCGACCAGGCTGATGGCTTTTCCCGCATCCATTCCACTGCCACCGCCAATGGCGATCACGCCGTCGTGGCGTCCATTATTGAAGACCGTTTTTCCGAGTGCGATATTCTCGTCGGTCGGGTTGGGTGCCACCTCGCTGAATACGGAACTCCGGAGCCCGGCGGCATGGCAGGCCTTGCTGGCGATTTCGATAAACGCCAAATCTCGGCTGCCGCGGTCGGTCACGATCAATGGATTGGCGACCGCCTGTTGTCTGCAGGCCACGCCAATCTCGGAGAGCCTGCCCGGGCCGTAATGAATGGGCACGGGAAAGGTCCAGTCTGCAGCAGTGAGAAAGTTTGGCATGGCGTTCACGGTTTCGGCACTACGGGACGGTTTTTGAGTTGGCTTGTAGAGTCCGGAAGTGCTGCGCGGTTGCTGGTTGAGGTTGAGCGGGCTCCTTTTCCCCTACAAACCATGGAGTCGGATACTGGGCTAAACCTCCATGTGCAACAGGCTTCATGGCCGAAGGTTGCCCGCGAGGCCATGTTGGTGGCGGACGGGCGGCATTGCTTGGTCTTCCGGCGGCTTTGATGCAAGATGAGTTTTTGGGTCTGCATCGCCCGTCGCCTCAGGTGGCGGACTCAATCGGGAGAATTGACTATGCAAAATTTGCGAGGAAAAGTGATCGCCATCACGGGTGCCGGGTCGGGCATCGGTCGGTGTCTGGCGATTCAATTGGCCGAGCAGGGAAGCCACCTCTCACTTTCGGATGTCGACCCGGAAGGTTTGCGTGGGACCGCGGCTCTCGTATCGAAAGCTGTCAAGGTGACCACGGAATTGGTCGACGTGGCCGACCGCGAGCAGGTCTACGCCTGGGCAGAAAGTACCGTCAGAGATCACGGGCAAGTGGATTGTATCATCAACAATGCCGGGGTCGCCTCCATCGCGACCATGGAAGAGATCTCCTACGAAGATTTTGATTGGGTTTTCCGAATCGTCTTTAACGGAGTCCTTTATGGGACCAAAGCGTTCTTGCCCCATCTGAAAGGGCGTCCGGACGCGCATATCGTGAATATCTCCAGCGTCAACGGCTTTGTTCCCACACCAATGAACGGCCCCTATTCTTGTGCGAAGCACGCGGTGAAGGCCTTGAATCAAACCCTGCAACAGGAATTGAGAGGCTCTTCGCTCCACCTCACCTCGGTGCACCCCGGCGGGGTCAAGACGGATATTGCTCGCAATTCCAGAAGCTATGAGTCCGAGGAGCTGCATCAAGAGAAGATCGCCAGATTTGACCAGATTGCAGGTACCTCGGCCGAAAGGGCGGCAAGGATCATCATCCGAGGAATGCTGAAGAATCGCAGGCGGTTGTTGGTGGGCTTTGATGCGGTGGTGATCGATGGCTTGTCGCGCCTTTTTCCTCAGAAATTTCCGGATCTCATTGGCTATTTTTATCGGAAGGCTGCGGGTCGTCCCGAGGCTGAACACTCGGGTTGACCGATCAGGGTTGAGTGAGGCAGAACCGCGGTCATGTTTACTGTCCCAATCCGCCGACTCGCTGCTTCTTTCTCTACCTTCGCTCTAGCGCTGCTTCTGGGAGCCTGCGGAGACTCGGGCTCCCCGGCCGGTGGGCAAAATGAGGAACTCGCGGCCGTGCTTGCGGAATTACGCGTTTCTCGTGAACAACTCCTCGAGGTTCTGGAGGACACCCTGCAGCTGGCCGAGCAAGAGGGGGCCGCGATGGTCGCGTCCCGCGATGGTGGTGTTGCGCGACCGATGAGTGTTCTGCCGGTGGTGGCTGCACCGCCGCAGCCGGCGGCGTGGCCGGTCGGTATCCCTTTGACGCCGGTCATCCCCGAGGTGGAGTACCCTGCGAGTTGCACGGACGGGGAGGCTTCGACGCCCTGCGAGCAGGACTCCACCCTCGAGCTCGCGATGGAGAGAAAATTCTGGGCAATCGTGCAAAATACCGGGGTCGAAGAAATGAAATCTTGGGCACAGGATTCGGTCGCCTACGCAACCGCGAGCGAGAGCACCTACCGGGCACGGATCTTCAAGCTCGCGGCTTTTGGCAATACCATGGTCTATACCGCATACGCGCCCGGTGACCCCGCGGGAATCCGCTATATCGTGAGCGGTGCAAGCGACATCGTGCGCTCCATCCGCCTGAACGTCTACAACCCCAATGCCCTTGCCATGGGGCTCTATTACCTTTCGCTCTCCGAGTTTCTGCTGGAGCCACGGGTCGAATCGTCCCGTCTCGACGGGGAGGGTGTGCTCGACAAAATGCTCAAGGTCGCGTTGCTCTTCGGCCGACCCTCGCCGAAATACGATGTCGGCTACGGCTCGGAGCTGCGCTATGTAGGGCTGTCGGGTCATACCAGTCTTCTGAATTCACCGGAGGATCCGATTCAGTTCGGGATCGACGGGTTCAATGATGGTGAGAACTGGAGCGTTGTGCGCACAACATCGCTAGCTCCCTTCAAGCAGGTGGGTGCCGAGATCAACCTCGCGGAGGCGTACGCGGCACTCGATCAGCGAGAAGCATCCGAGGAGCGCTATGCCCGTATCGAACAATGGCTGGTGGGGAAAAATGCTCCGGCCGGCTACAACGGATGGATCGATGCAACGCGGGTGGAATTGCTCGGCGCAGGTGGGCTGATCGAGACATGGCAGACCCCACGGGGATTGTTGGGATCGCAGATCCGGCAGCCCTACGGTCCCTTCGAGCAGACTCAGATCTGCCGCATGTGCCATCTGGGAGCCGTCGTGCCGGATGATTATTACTCCTGGCGCCAGGGCTCGTGAGTTGGGGCGGGGCGTGAAAGTTCCGTAGCTGGTCTGTCGAGCGGTCCTGGCGCCCCCGTCCGCAAGGCTGATAAGCCCGAAATTCAGACCTGCCGAAATCTTGCGGTGTTCGGGTGGCAGGCTTTAATATGACCATGTCGGAGAAGCGTATCATCGCGGTCACCGGATCGACCGGGTTTGTCGGGCGTCATGTTGTCGAGCGCCTTCTCGCAGAGTCGGACGTGGAACTGCGCTGCCTGCGACGCAGTCCGCGTGCTTCGGACGACCCGCCGGAAGCTGGCGGACGGATCCACGACGTCCCGGGGGATGTCGTCGCCGGGACAGGTCTCGAGGAATTGCTCGACGGGGCTTGGGGTGTCATCAACCTGGCTGGAAACCGCGACTTCTGGAGCCCCTCGCGTGCGGCCTATTATGAGCTCAATCACAAGGGTGCGGGGAATGTCTTTCGGGCCGCGACAGCGGCCGGGGTCCAGAAAGCGGTTCAGGTCAGCACGCCGCTCGCCTTTGGCGTGCCCGAGAAAATCCCCTTCGACGAAACCGATGCTGCCGGCCCTCATCCGAGCGATTACGCTCGCAGCAAGTTTTTGGGAGATCAAGCGGCCTGGGCTCTTCATGACGATTGCGGTCTGCCGCTGACTGTCGTTCATCTTGCTGCCGTGATTGGTGCGGGCGACCCGAGGCCGACCATGGAGGTCGGGCGCGCCGTCAAGGGCAACTTGCCCGCATTGGTCGGGGCCGACACCACTTATACGTACGTTCATGTGCGGGATGCCGCCGAGGCGATCGTTCGAGCTCTGTTTTCGGATCGGGCGACCGGGCGGGCCTACCTCGTGGGGACCGAGCGGGCTACCACGCGCGAGTATTTCGAGATTATTGGACGCCTGGCTGGTGTTCCCGCGCCGACCTTGAACCTTCCGGAATCCTTGCTGCTCCCGGTCGCTTACGCACTGGAATGGCTCGCCTCGGTCACCGGGCAGCGGCCCATGTTGCCCGTGGATATTCTGAAGACCACGCAAGCCGGCTCGCTTCTTTTTGATGGCAGCCGCGCGGTGGAGGAGCTTGGTCTGGAATATCAGTCGCTTGAGCAGGCCTTGCGGGAATCGGTGGCCGAGATCCGGGAGGAGCCCCCAAAGGCCTGAAATAGTCCCATGGGAATCGAGAAATCGGCTTCCGGTTTGGTGGTCCTGAGCGGCGGCGAGCGCCGCGTGCAAATGATCAGCATCGGGGTTGATGGCAGCTTTGCTCCGCATGCAGAGGTGGTGACCGGAGCCCCCGCTACGATTGGAGCCGTGAGCACCGACTCGGGGAGTTTTTTTGGGTGACCCAAGCGTCGACAATGGCGGCTATGTCTCGCTTCGTGTGATTCGTCTGGATCGCTCAGCGGGCCTGGGAGCAATGGATTCGACGCAAGCGAGACTTCTGTAGCTTGGCAGGTGATTCCCCCGTGGATGCTGGATAATTCAAGATCTTGATTGCCCGTAAAACCATTTTCTGAGTATTCTCGGACGTCAAACCGGCCCATCCCATGCGATTCAGATTCCTCAGGTTAACCACTGTACTCTTGGTGTTGGCGTTCCTCAAAATGGGAGCGTCGATGGCGCACGCACAGCCCGGGCCTGATCAATGCACCAGCGTGCGGGATGCCAGAGCGGCTGTTGCCGCGGTCGTGGGACACCTGAGCTACGGCAGAGATACCCCTCCGGAGGTTGAGGATTCTCTCTCCGGAATCGCTTGTGGACAAATTCGAGGTGCGGAGCTGATTGGGTTGCTGCGTCCGTTTCCTTCCGGCGCGCAGGTCTCGACCGCACTGGGCCGTTGCCTCCTGGATTCGAACCGTGCCGCGGTCCGATATCTCAAGCTTCGAGGAAAAGAGCGGGCCCGAAACAAACGACGTGCGGGTGGCGCCCGGTTGTTTCGAAGGCCTGTCCGTGCCTGCGGGGCGGTGGCGGCCGATGATCCCGGCTTGCAGGACGGGGCTCCGTGGGGAGACTGTCTGAGCTTTGCTGGCGGTAGAGTCGACAGCTTGTCGCTTGCGCGCTGCTTGCGGGCACGTACCGAGAGTTTTGTCGCGGATATCTGGCCCGATCCGCTGCCGCCGAATGTGATTTTGGTGGTTGCCGACGATATGCGCAAGGACTCGCTCCCCTGGATGCCCAAAACATTGGCGGCGATCGCCGAGAATGGGGTGAATTTCACCAACGCGTTCTCGACACACCCCATTTGTGGTCCAGCTCGAGCCAGCATGCTGAGCGGGTTGAGTAGTCGTCAAAGTGGTGTGGCATCAAACGGATCGGGAAGCTTCCTGGCAGCCTCCGATGTGGTGGCCGCCTGGCTGCACGACGAAGGTTACCGTACGGGGCTGTTTGGCAAGTATCTGCACCAAGTCTCCGCTCCCGCAGTTCCACCACAAGGGTGGGACGAATGGCAGGAATTATTGACCTACGAGTATCTTGGTTTTGATCTGAACATTAATGGCAGAGTGACAAGGTTTCCCGAGTCGGCCTATTCCACCGACGTTCTTGCGAAGTCTCTCCTTCGTTTCGTGCGCAAGAATCGCGAGAAGCCGTTTTTCGCCGTCTATGCACCCTATGCGGGACACGCACCCTACACGGAGAGTTCGCGTCACGAGGGCCTGCTTGCGAATGTCGATCCGCCTCGCGGCCCGAATTTTCGCGCAGAGGACGTGAGCGGAAAGCCTTCGTGGGTCAAGTTTCTCAAGCACTACAGTGCTCTGACGGATGACGAGGGCGTTGATGGTCACCGGGATCAGTTACGATCTCTTCTGGCGCTGGACGATGCTGTGGGCGAGGTGGCCGTCATGCTCGAGAAATTGGGACTGACGGATAACACGGTAATGATTTTCGTATCGGATCAGGGAATTCTTCAGGGCGAGCATTGGTCCCGCAGCAAGTTTGCTGCGTATGAGGAAATCATTCGAATTCCGCTGATCCTACGCTACCCCAGGCGGTATGCTTCGCCGCAGTCTTCCGATGCCATGGTGATCACTGCGGATATTGCGACGACCATCGCCGGCCTGGCAGGAGTTGAGATTCCGCAAGGGCGTCAGGGCGTGAATCTTGCAGCGCTGCTTTCGGGGCAAGAACCCCCCCGGGACCATATTTTGATCGAGAGCGCCGGCGGTTACCTCACGCATCCCAGTCGCGCGATCCGCAACGATCGCTGGAAGTTTATTGCCAGTCACCCTCGCAGGAATCCTGGCAACTTGTTCTTCGAACTCTACGATCTTGAGTCGGACCGGTACGAGTTGACCAACTTGTACGGCGACCCAGTTCACGCGGCCGTGGCGAACCAATTACGGGGGGCGCTCGACAGCGCCCTGCCAATCCCCTGAAGCCTGACCGCGACCCAATTTGCTTCGGGCCCCGGGGTTGAGCCTGGTCGTTCGAGGCGAGTGGTGGGGTGTCGGGTGTGGTCGCGCTGGCTCTGTTGGACATCGGGAAGTCACAGGCTGTCGGGACTGGCAGTGCTCGATCGTTTTCGGCACACTGTGATAACGTTCAGTTTGAGTGGTGTTCGGTCGATCGAGGTAGAAGGAATGTCGGAAAGTTGCAGCGGGAATGGGATGAGGATCAGGAGCGGACTCGGGCTTGTTCTGCTCGTTTTGGTCGGGTGGGCGATGCCACTCGGCGCTCAGGTCGTCCACGAGGATATCGCCGTCTACGCGACTGACGCGGGCGCTCTGGTGGGACTGCCGGAGCCGGGGCTGAACGCCATTTTCAAGAACGAGAACATCTGTTTTCCTTCCGATTGTCTGTACAGCTCCTCCAATCCCGGCGTCATCACGCCGTCATCGGGCACGGGCGCGTATTCGCGTGTGGCACCCGGCACTCGGATCTTTTTCGAGATCGTCGAGATTGACCCCGCGGCCAGCGTTCGGGTGGGCCCGGTAACGCTGGATGAGGCCGGAGAATCAGCTGATCTCGGGACGGCGTCGTCGCTCCATGTGCATCCTGCGTATCAAGTCGTTGTGCCCGAAGGGCAATTGGGTGCCTACCCCGTCCGGTTCCGTTTTGTGGCGGACTCGGGATACGCCCCGTCCCCAGTCTATGAACTTTCTCTGAGCAACCAGCCGGAGCCGACTCCGGGTCCGACACCGGGTCCGACGCCGGAGCCGACACCAGAGCCGACACCGGCAGGGCCGGTCGATTGCGTCGGGGACAGGACCTACGAGGATGCTGTGGCCGAGGCTTGTGAGACGATCACGGGCGGAAGCCTGCGGATCGAGAGCACGGACCTCACTGATGTCGATGGCCTGACAATGCTGGATTCGATCGACGCAGATCTGATCGTGGAGAATAACAACGTGCTGTCCAACCTTGATGGCCTCGCGGGATTGACCTCTCTGGGAGGCGACTTCCGGATCTCCAACAATCCTGCCCTGTGCCAGGCTTTGGTGGATGAACTTCTGAATGCCATCTCGGTGGGGGGCAGCCAATTTGTCTCAAATAACGACGACTCCTGCGATCCTGCCTGCGATACCGGTGGCGCTTTGGTCTTCAAGCCTCTCCTGAAGGCGACCAACTTTTCCACCAACGAGGTGGGTGACAAGCTCAAATACAAGGCAAAGTTGATTTTCGACGGCCCGGTTTCGATCGATCCGCTCACCCGAGGGTTCAGGTTGCGGGTGTCGGATGCCGATGGCGCGGTGCTGGTAGATCTCGAGGTTCCCGCGGGGGCCTACGATCCGGTTGCTCGCAGCGGCTGGATCTCGCAGTCGAGTGGAAAGAAGTTCCAATATCGAACCACGACCCCGCTGGCTGGATTGGTGCCGAAGATCATCCTCAAAACGAACTCGAAGAAGCCCAATGAGGTGACGGTGATTGTCATTGGCAAATCCGGCAGCTTCGCTGACCCTGGGGTGAGACTGCCACTCGCGGCCACGGTATCGCTTGATCCGACTGATCCGGATTCGAATCTTTGCGCCGAGACGGAGTTCCCCGGACCAAAGCCGCAGCCTTATTGCCGGAGGAGCGGCAATGGAGTCGCGGTGACCTGCAGATAGAGGGCCCGGGCGGAGAGCCGGCAGGACACCTCGCCTGAAGGAGCGAGTCGGATGAAGCACGGGGCAATTGTCGAGGGTCCCTTTGGTGTGTTCGTGAGTTGTGCCGCAGAACTTTTGTTTTGGCATGGGAGAGATCAGTGAAGCACCCAGTAAATGCAACAGATCGCACTTGGGCGCTTCCCGGCGCACCCTGGGTGATGCGCATGAAATGGTCGGAACTGCTCTTTGCGCATTGGCCGGTCGACCCCGATCTGGTTCGGCAACATTTGCCTGATGGGTTGGAGGTCGATACCTGCCAGGGCTCTGCATGGGTTGGGGTGATCCCGTTTCGCATGAGCGACGTTGCTCCCCGCGGTTGTCCGGCCGTCCCGGGTCTCAGTAATTTCCTGGAACTGAATGTCAGAACCTATGTGACGAAAAACGGGAAGCCGGGAGTTTGGTTCTTCTCGCTCGATGCCGCCAATATGGTTGCCGTGCGTGCGGCGAGGGCGACCTTCAATCTGCCCTATATGGATGCGAGTATGTCACTGCACACCCAGGGGCCCTCGCGCGAGATTGAGTATGAGTCCCGTCGGACCCACCGCAACGAACCCGCCGCAGACTTCCGTGCGAGCTATCGTGGAGCGGGTGAGGGGTTTTTGGCGACCCCCGGCACCTTGGAGTACTGGCTGACCGCGCGATATTGCCTCTACAGCGCCAACAAGAAGGGTGAGATCTTTCGCGGTGAAATCGACCACCCGCCATGGGTTCTTCGGTCTGCAGAATGCGAGATTGCGAAAAACACGATGGCGGATTCGTTCGGCTTCGATCTTGCGGCCACGCCGCATCTGCTCTGGGCCGAGGCTCTCGGGGTGCATGCGTGGTGGGCCCGTCGCTGTTGAGACTGACGTGGCCATCCAACACGAAGGTTTTGCGGAGTCGACACGTCATGGCGGGTCCCCGATCGTGATCGGATCCGGGCCGAGCCAATCCGAACGAGTCAGGACCCCCGATCGCTCCCTGAAGTCTTGCGTCAGTGGGTGTGACAATATATAGGTGAGTAGCGGTGGCTGATCGATGGGGGTGTCGTTTTTCTCTCGGCTTCGACGGTGCACGCACCTTTTAATGCGCTTCGCCCTCGGGCGTGGCTACGCAGACCAGGGAGAATCATGGCGACTTACGATCTAATTATTCGACGCGGGCTCATTGTTGACGGTACGGGCGCGGAGCCTTTCGTTGGCGACATTGCGGTCGATGGCGACACGATCGTGGCCATGGGGGATGTTGACGGTGAGGGCGCGCGCGAGATCGATGCCGAGGGGCATGCCGTCACGCCCGGATTTATCGATCTTCATACGCACCTTGACGCGCAGGTCGGTTGGGATCCGGCCCTGACGCCCGTTGTTTGGCACGGTGTGACAACCGCATTGTTGGGCAATTGTGGGGTCACGTTTGCCCCCTGCAAGCCCGAGGATCGCGGCGTGCTGGCGGGGATGATGGAGTCGGTGGAAGATATTCCGAAGGACACCATTCTCGAGGGATTGCCCTGGGATTGGGAGAGTTACGGGGAGTATCTCGATTCGGTCGAGAGGCTCGCTCCGGCGATCAATGTTGCGGGGTTGGTCGGCCATTGTGCCATCCGCACCTACGTGATGGGTGGTCGTGGGGTGGACCAGGAACCGACTGCCGAAGAGATCGACGAAATGGCGGCTTTGGTGGGTAAGTCGGTTGCAGAAGGCGCCGTCGGTTTCTCCAGTAGTCGCCTGCTCGCCCACAGGATGCCGGACGGTCGAAGTATACCGGGTACGTTTGCCAAAACCGAGGAGATGGTGGCCATCGCAGAGGCGCTTGGTGCCAACAACGGCCTTGTGCAGAACGTTCTGGAATACACGAGATTTGAATCCGAGATGGAGATTCTTCGGCAGCAATCGCTGACCGCCAAGACGCGCACGATCTTTACTGCCCCGCATATCCCCGGGCCGGAGGGCAAGGCAAGCGCCTACGAGGATTACGTCCAGGGGATGCGAGCAGAAGGGCTGGACGTGACGGCCCTGACGCTGCCGCGTTCGGGTGGATTCCTCTCCGGGCTGAAAACCAATATCATGGTGATGCCGCCCGACGAGTTCGTTCCGGGTTCGATGACGCCGGCCTGGATTGAACTTGTAGGGATGGACTTCCAGAGCCGGTTGGCCGCGATCCGAGATGAGGGGACTCGTGCCCAGTTGGTGGAAGAGGCCAAGGGTTCTCCGATTGTCGATATGTTCGCCGTGAACTTCTTCCCTCTCGATAACGGAGAGTCTCCGGTATACGACCATCCACAGAGTGAAGGCCTGCCGGAGATCGCGAAGGCCGCGGGAGAGCATCCCGCCGAAACCTGGTTGCGAGTCATGGACGAAACCGAAGGAGAGGCTTTGTTTCACGTTCGCTTCTTCAATCACGATTACGCAGCTGTGGAAGAGTTTCTCCAGAACGATTGGGTGTTGCCGAGTCTCGGGGATGCGGGTGCACATTTGACGCAGATCATCGACTCTGGCTGGCCGACCTTCATGCTCTCGCATTGGTGTCGCGAGAAAGGGACATTCAGCTTGGCCGAAACGGTTCGAATGCTGACCGGGGCGCAGGCCCGGATTTTGGGCTTCGCGGACCGCGGCACGCTGGCAGTGGGAATGCGGGCGGACATCAACGTGATCGACACCGATACGGTGGCCGAGGGGCAGCCCACGCTGGTCAACGATTTCCCCCGAGGTGTGCCGCGTCTGATCCAGAAGGCTCGTGGATACCGTGCCACCATCTGCAATGGATGCGTGATCGTGTCCGAAGGCGAGCTGACCGGAGAGCGTGCGGGGCAAGTGCTGCGAAACAACGCCTGATCATCCGCAGCTTCCTTGCGTCGTGCTGTTGAGGGAGCCGGCTCCGCGGGTCGCACCTGCTGCATTATGCGGAGGCCTGGGGATCGAAACGTTCGCCGGGAGCTCGTGGGTTCGGGTTTGACGAACGCCGGGCTCTTAGGTCAAAAAGGTCTTTCATGTCGTCTCCCCAGCGAATCAAGTTCGAGCCTGCCCTCGAAGGCCTTCGGGGCTTTGCTCTGCTCGGGATGCTTCTCTTCCACTCGCAGTTTGAGTGGGCGCGCGGCGGGTTTTTACCCATCGCCACTTTCTTCACATTGTCCGGTTATTTGATCACGTCTCTCTTTCTCGCCGAGTGGGAGCGGTCCGGGCGACTGGACCTCGTGGCGTTCTGGGCCCGCCGCTTCCGCCGCTTGATGCCAGCGGCGCTCCTGACGTTGGCCATCATGGCGTTCTTTGCCCGGTTTCTGGCCTCGGCGGCGCAACGTACGGCGTTGGGGGAAGACGTCTTCTGGTCTCTCTTTTACGTCGCGAACTGGCATTTCTACATTTCGAATACCGCCTATACCGAGCTGTTTTCCGCACCTTCGCCGGTCCAGCACTTTTGGTCGCTTGCGATCGAAGAGCAATTCTACTTCCTGTTCCCGCTTCTGGCGGCTGGAGGTTTGATCCTCGGTCGCGGTTCGCGGTTCTGGCTGGCAGCGGTTCTGCTCGTCTTGAGTGCTGTTTCGGTTCTGATCGGTGTGGTGCTGATCGGGCAGGGCGCGCCGATTGATCGGGTCTACTACGGCTCCGATACCCGCGCGGCCGAGCTTCTGCTCGGAGGTGCACTGGCGGTGTGGATGTTTGGGCGGCCCGCGTTTACGGGGGGCGTCGGGTCGGTGGTGCAGGTGGTGGGTATGCTCTGTCTTTTTCTGATGGTCTGGTCGTGGTCGGTTGTCGATCTGGAGTCGGTTTGGCTCTATCAGGGCGGTTTTGCTCTCTACACGCTTCTTTCCCTCGGTGTGATTCTCGCAGCAGTACAACCCGATGGACCATTGAGGAAATTTCTCGCGAATCGCGGTCTTCGCTGGACCGGTCGGGTCTCCTACGCGGCCTATCTGTTTCACTGGCCAATTTTCCTGCTCCTTAGCGAGCAGCGGACCGGGCTCGGTGAACCGGCCTTGCTTCTGTTGCGGACGTCGATCACCTTCGGGTTGGCGGAGTGCTCCTACCGGTTTTTGGAATCTCCGATCCGGAGCGGGCAATGGCTTCGCGGAGCCAGGCCTTATCTTGCAACGGCCATCGCTGTTGTGGTGGTCGTGTCCTTGTCGCGCTCGGCGATAGCAGTCCCTCGCTTTGCCGACGGCGGCTATGATCCGTCGCCGCATGTGGCGGAGATTGCCCCTCTGTTCGAGCGGCTCCAGGCGTTGCCGCCCGTGCCGTCGGATTCGGCAGGCATGCCGCTTGTTCCTCGCGTGGGTGTTTATGGAGACTCGACAGGCGCGGCACTTACCGTTGGGTTGTCTCATTGGCTGGATCGCACGGGTGAGGGTCAGCCGCGGATCGGCGTCGCCGAGCTCGGATGTGGACTTCTGCGAGAAGGGGATTATCGCTATCAGGGCAAGGTGCTTCCGCGACCGGCACATTGCCAGCCGCGCCGCGCGGCCTGGGAGGCCAACATTCTGTCGCAGAGCCCCCATGTGGCGGTTGTGTCGTTTGGCCCCTGGGAGGTTTGCGATCGTCGCCTCGCGGGGGACGGTCGGTGGATGCATCTCGGCGATCCGATGGTCGATCAGGCCATGCAGGCAGAACTTCTCGAGGCAGTTGATCTTCTGTCGGCACGCGGGGCCTTGGTGGTGTGGTTGACCCACCCGGTGATCGAGGTCCGCGACCCTGAGACCGGTGCGGCGCCTGTACCGGCTTATCCGGAGTCGGCGCCGGCACGAATGGCGAGATTCAATGAGCTCGTGCGTGAGCTCGAAGCTCTGCGTCCGGGCAAGGTAGTCGTCCTTGATGTTGCGGGATATCTGCGCGATTCGACCGGTGGCGAACTCGATCCGCTCTATCGGCCGGACGGGACGCATCTCGATGCCGAAGGATCGCTGCGGCTCGCCAATGATTTCATCGGTCCCGAAGTTCTGCGCCTCTACCGTGAGCAGAGGAAACCGGGTTCCTCGGTTCAGGCTCCCGCGGACTGATTCCTCCGCTTGGGGCGACTTTGCCGCGCGCTCTGGCAGGCGTGGCCTTGGAGGGGGTAAGGCGGCGCTCGTGAGATCATAGGGGCCTCTGGCGGAACGATTCCGGCAAGTTCCTCTGTGTGGGGTCTGGCCCGGTGTCGGGAAAAGGTATTGGATGAACCCGGGGGAAGTCACAAATGGCAGATCATGAAGTTGTATTGATTCCGGGAGACGGTATCGGCCCAGAGGTGTCCTTGGCGGTTCGGCGGGTGCTGGAGGCCGCCGAGGCCCCTCTTGCCTGGACCGAAGAGCTGGCAGGGCTCGCCGCTATCGAGCGCGATGGGGAGGTGCTGCCAGCCCGCACGCTGGACGCCGTGCGGCGCACAGGGATTGCGTTGAAAGGGCCGTGCACGACGCCGGTCGGGGAGGGGTTCTCGTCGGTTAACGTGCAACTGCGCCGCACTCTGTCTCTTCATGCGGCCCTGCGACCGGTGCGTAATCTTCCGGGGGTCGCGACACGCTACGAGGGCGTGGATCTGGTGGTCGTGCGGGAGAATACCGAGGGGCTCTATAGCGGGGTGGAGAATGAAGTTACCGAAGGGGTGGTGACCTCGTTGAAGGTGGCCACGGAAAAGGCGTGCCGGCGGATCGCCCGAACCGCATTTGCCTATGCCGAGCGTCGGGGCCGCAGTCGGATTACAGTCTTCCACAAGGCAAACATCATGAAACTCAGCGACGGCCTTTTCCTGCGCTGCGCTCGCGAAGTCCACGAGGAATTTTCCGAAATCGAGCTGGAGGAGTTGATCATTGATGCGGGCTGCATGAAGCTTGTCCAGGATCCGTCCCGTTTCGATGTTCTTCTGATGGAGAATCTCTATGGGGACGTGGTCAGTGACCTTTGTGCAGGTCTGGTGGGGGGATTGGGTGTTGTTCCCGGCGCAAACCTGGGCGAGGAGCAGGCGATCTTCGAGGCCGTTCACGGTTCGGCGCCGGATATCGCCGGACAAGACCGAGCCAATCCTCTGGCGCTATTGATGTCCGCGGTCATGATGCTCAATCATCTGGCGGAAACGCGCGAGGACGAACGATGTACTGCAGCGGCTCGACGGATCAAGGCGGCCTATGATCGGGCACTCGAGACGGGCGAAACGACCGGGGACATTGGCGGCAATCTCGGGACAGCGGCCTTTGCGGATGCCGTCATCGCTGCACTGGCTGTGGCGTAGGGGTCGAGCACTGCTTGACTGGCGATGGGGGCACACCCTAATCTCCCGGTCGTGGCTGTCGAAAGAGACGATCTGGGATTTGACGCACCGGCTCCTTTGGGTCATCCGGCACGCTTGTCCAAGCCGGACACCCATCAGGCCGGTCCGGGGATCGGGGAGTGCGTCCCCGATTTCCGCTTGCCCGACGCCTATGGTCGTGAGGTCCATCTCGAGGAGGCCCGGGGCAAAAGCCCGACTGTGGTGCTTTTCTACCGCTCGGCCGTTTGGTGACCACCCTGTTGGACGCAACTCGGAGAGTTGCGCGACGCATGGCCGAAATTTGAAGCAGAAGGAGTCCGGCTGTTTGCCATCTCGTATGATGATCAGACCGTCCTGCGGGAATTTGCCGAGAAGCAGGAAATTCCCTTCCCGCTTCTTTCCGATGTCGATTCCGAGGTGATTCGGGACTACGGAATTCTGAACGAGCAGATCAGGCCCGGCGACATGGTTCTCTACGGGATTCCCTATCCGGGCGCTTTCGTCCTCGATGCGGATGGGCGGGTGGTCGCCAAGTTTTTTCACGATTCCTATAAAAAGCGCGATAGCCCCGAATTGTTCCTCGATGCGGCGCGCGGGAACATCCAGGTCGATGAAAATGCACCGATGGCGTGCGGTGGTGATGAGGAGGGGGTGGAGCTGGAAGTCGCTCTGCATGGCGGCAGCGGGACCTTCCGGCAGGGGATTCGTCGCGAGATCCTGGTACGCTTCCGGTTGTCCGAGGGGTTGCATGTTTATGGCGATCCGGTGCCTGCGGGGATGGTTCCG
>CBFHUR010000025.1:7543-43712 GCA_965658895.1 Binatia bacterium | reverse complement strand
GTCGAGACTTTGCTCGAGATCTCCGGAGGCGGCCACGGTCGCCGGGGCCTCCTGACGCAGCTGATAGCCCCAGAGACCCACGGCACCAACGATGATTCCGAGGAGAAAAATGATCCCTTTGCGCATCATGGACGACCTCTTGCCTACCCTTGCGTTGACCCGGCGGCCGTTTCCCTGCATTGCAGAACGGTCCGCGAGGAGTTCTCGATGATCGAAGATTTGATCGTACATAGCCGATTGATCATCCCGGGCCGTGAATTGCAATTTACGGCCAGCCGCGCCTCGGGCGCTGGCGGACAAGGCGTCAACAAGACCAGCAGTCGCGTGACCCTGCGCTGGGAACTACGCAATACGGCAGCCGTGGGCCCCACCCTGCGCGCACGTCTGGAAAAAAACCTCTCGTCGCGCATCACCACCGGCGGCGTCCTGCAGGTGCATGTCGAAACCGAGCGCAGCCAGTACCGCAACCGCGAGATCGCCCGCGAGCGCCTGGCCCGACTGGTCCGCGAAGCCGTGCGCCCCCCGAAACCACGGAAACCCACAAAACCCTCGCGCGGCGCCCGGCAGAGACGGATGGACGATAAAAAACACCAAAGCCGCAAGAAGGCCGCCCGCCAAAAAGACTTCTGACCCCTTGCGGCGATCGCCACGGAAGCATTCGATCATTGCCTCATTGGGTCCTCGCCTGAAAACCGCTATCATGACCCCACCGGCCACAAGAGCCGGACCAAGGAGACTCGAGATGGAGAATATATCGGTTCAGTACAGCGAAAGTACCATGGCTGCCGAACAGCAGCGTTTCATGGTGCGCGTCTATAACTGGATGACTGCCGGGTTGGTTGTCACCGCTGGCGTCGCCTATTCCGTCGCAACCTCACCGACTCTCGTGCAGGCGATCGCCAATCCCTGGATTCTGTTTCCACTGATCATCGCACAACTGGGTCTGGTTTTCTGGCTGGCCTCACGCGTAATGCAAATGAGTGCCGCGCAAGCCACGGGCGTCTTCATGCTCTATTCGGCGCTGACCGGCGTGACCCTCTCGTTTGTCTTTCTGGCCTATACCGCTGCATCTCTGACCTCGACGTTTCTGGTCACGGCCGGCACCTTCGGGGCCATGAGCTTTTACGGCTACACGACCAAACGCGACCTGACAGCCATGGGCAGCTTCCTGTTCATGGGCCTGATCGGCATCATCATCGCATCTCTGGTGAATTTCTTTCTGCAGAGCCCGATGATCTACTGGCTGGTCACCTATGCCGGCGTGCTGATCTTTGTCGGGCTCACCGCCTACGACACCCAGAAGATCAAGGAGATGAATATTCTGGGCAACGAAGGCACCGAAGAAGACACCAAGGAAGCGGTGCGCGGCGCGCTCACGCTTTACCTGGACTTCATCAACCTCTTCCTGATGCTGCTGCGCGTGATGGGCAACCGGCGCTAGGGGACGCCCGAACGCACCGCTCGTGGCGCCCGCATCGCTCGTGTCGCCCGTCGCGATCGCGAATACCAGAGGCTAGTTCAGATTCAGGAATACGTTGATCGAGGCTAGATGATCGATCAGATTCTCCCGCCCCGGACGCACGACCAGGCGGTTCATGTACCCGGCCTCGATCTGCCAGTTCTCGCCCACGGGCGCATTGAGACCAATAAACAAGCGATTCTGGTCCACCCCGGCTCGCGGGCCCCAATCGGTGTCATTCAGCGTCACGAAAAGCTCTTCGTAAGCGGAAAAGAATAATTTCTCCGACGGAAGGACGGGATAGAGGATTTTCACAAATTCCCGGATGCGCCAGCTCACACCCTTTCGATCCTCCCCGAAGCGCTCCTCGAGTCGCGTGCGGCTTTGGAAACGCAGATCACCGAAACGCGGTGTCCAGATATATTGCTGCCAGATACGGTTCTCGTTCCAGTCGGGTGCGTTGGTTGGAAAGGTCCGGATCCAGCCATAGCCGAGCCAGACGGAGGTCTCGGGCGTCAGTTGCCAACCGACCCCGGGGCGGACGACCGTTTGCCCGAGCCCGTCATCCTCGCCGGACATCCGCAGCTGACTGTCGAACCACCAGCGCAACCGGGAAACGCTGGGCGAGACTTCCTTGAGGGACCCCTGCCCGGCAAACATCAACCAGGCCCCACCGTCCTGTTGCACCTCGGCGCGTGCCGGAGCTGCGATCAATCCCACCAGGCATAATATGCCCAAACTTCTCGCCCAGAATTTCCGCATGAATCCTCCTCGAACGGCTCGAATCATGACAGCCGGATTTCACAAATACCAACGCTTGAGGTCCGCCAATCGCATAACTAGGTTCTCACAACAGCATGAGCACTCTGGACTACAAGACGAGACTCCCGGGCTACTATCCTTCGGCATGGGCTGTGGAATGCGGCGGCCCACGCCGACAGAAACTCGTGCGTAGCGGCGGACCGGCATTCGGCGCCGGCACCGAGCTGCGCTCGACGGTCCGGCGCATGGACGGTTGGGCGGTCATGTTGGTCCAGCGGGAACCGGGGGAGCTGTTCGTGCAGGGCGGCGGCGGTCTGCAACAGGGCGAGCTGCCCCCGCACTTCCGCGCAGATGGACGCAATACGGGCTGGCTCGAGCGCATCGACCCGATCAGCCTGCAAACAATCGCACGCTCTCCGGACCTCCCCAGTGGCGGCCACCTCTGGTGCGGCGCCGTCGTCGTTCACGAAAACGGCGACCTCTATATGGTGAACGGGCGCTATGCGCACCGGCTGAACTCGTCCTGCGAAGTCCTGGCCGAGCGCGAGCTGCCCGTGGATGCTCCCTACAACGGACTCCTGATCATGTCGGACGGAAATCTGGTCATGAAGAATCTTGGCCACCAACCAGGCGAGCCATGCCAGTTCAGCGTGCTGGAACCCGAGCGCCTGGAACCCATCGGGGATCCCTTCGTGATCGAGGAACATTGCATGGGTCGGTTCTCCAGCGACCTGAACGCTGACGGCGAGTTCCTCTACACCTCCAGCGCCACCCGCGTCTATCGGCTTCGCTATGACGACGGTGTCTTGTCGATCGATACCGACTGGCAAGGCAACTATGACCTGCCCGGCGAAAATCAGGGCGACGGATGGGATACCTCGATCGGCAGCGACAGCATATGGTTGATGGATATGGGGCGGCCACCCTTCTGGACCGAAGCCGCGACCGCACCCCAGCGTGCCTTCCGCTTCTCGTTGCAGAATGCCGCCGAGCGCGATGTGGTCGACGTGATCGGTCGCCCCGGCACGTTCAGCCCCGGCCCCCCGCTTTATGATCCGGAACGAAGGATCCTCGTTGTCTATGACGGCTCCAATGGCGGCGTCGTCGCCTTGCGTTACCAGGCGCCGGGAGAATTCGAGGAACTCTGGCGCAATGAATTCCGCAACAACGTCCAGATGATGCTCTATCCCGATACCGGCGAGTTGGTCCTGGAGGATGCCTCTGCCGATCGACCCCGGAGCAAACTCTCCGATGTTGTGGTGGTCGATATCGAATCGGGAACCGAGCACGGACGCGCGCCCACGGGCGCTATGGCTTCGATGGGCATGTTTCTCTGCCCGGGATTCGAACGCGACTTCTATATGGCCACCCTACCGGGCGCGATTTCGCGCGTTTTTGCCCCCTGAATCTCGAATTCGGGCCCGAAATTTGGGGAGTTGCCCAATTCTCTCGACCCGGCTAGCCTTTCACCATGGTCGTCTGGTGCGGCCTTTTTGTCATCGCCGGAGCCCTGAAGGACAGCGGCTTCCCGGCCTTCTACCAAAGGATATCTTCATGAAGTCACGCTATTCTGCGCTCGCGATTCTCGTCGCGACGAGCCTTGTTGCCACCCTCTTCTGGACGGCGCCCGCTGCGGCCCAACCGGATCGTAAGGCTCAGATTCTCGAGAATCTGAAGCTGAACATCCCGCAACTCGCCGAAGTCGGCCCGACAATGGGCCCGATTGGCCCAAGCGGCATCGATGGACTCGACGAAGGCACCTTTGTCGTGCAAGGTCGCCCGTACAGCTTTTTGGTGACCGCGGACAACAAGAAGCTCTGGCTGATCCAGGGTGAGGCAATGGACGTCAGTCGCGGTGAGGCCGAGATCAAGCTGGCCATTGCCGAGCGCGAAGAAGAAGCCCGCAAGGCAGCCGAGGCGCGCACCGCGCAGCTCGCCGCCTCGATCGAAGGACGTCCTTTCCGGGGCAGCGCCGATGCCGCTGTCACCATTATCGAGTTCTCCGACTTCCAATGCCCGTATTGCACGCGCGGGGCCGCAACCGTCGAAGAGATTCTCGAGCGCTACCCCAACGACGTGAAGTTCGTCTTCCAGCACTTCCCGCTGGGCTTCCACCCGTGGGCGAAGCCGGCCGCCATCGCGGCCAACTGCGCCGGGCTGCAGAACCCGGACGCCTTCTGGACGCTGCATGATGCCTACTTCAAGGACCAGAAGCAGCTGACCACCGACAATGTCGTGGCCAAGAGCGAGGGCTATCTCGCCGGCTCCGGCATCGATATGAAGACGTGGGAGAACTGCGCGGCTGATACCAATTCCGCCGAGTACAAGGCCGAGGCCGCCAATGTGGATGCCGATATGGCTCTGGGTCAGGCGCTGGGCGTCACCGGCACTCCCGGATTCTTCGTCAACGGCGAATTCCTCAATGGCGCACAGCCGATTGACGCCTTTGTTCCTCTGATCGAGGCGGCCAAAGCCAACTCCTGATTGGATCCGATCCACGCCGGGGCTTGCCCATAAGCGAGCCCCGGCGCGATGCAACCATGACTCTTCAGCGCCACCCCATCGCGGCCCCCGAAACGGTCGGGGTTGACCCGGAGCGACTCGACGCGGTTTTCCAACGCGCGGCGCGAGAGGTCGAAGCCGGGCTTCTGCCGTCCGCCCAGATCGCCATCGCCCGCCATGGCAAGCTCGTCGGCATGCGAACCTTCGGCCATGCCGCGTTTGAAGGCAAGCAGGCACCCGCGACTGACGACACACTCTATTGTGTATTTTCCACAACCAAGGCGATCACCTCGGCTGCTGCCTGGATGCTGATCGAGCAGGGCCTGCTTGATATCGACCAACCGGTGGCCCACCTGATTCCGGAGTTTGGAGAGCGCGGGAAAGAGACCGTCCGCATCGAGCAACTCTTCACCCATACAGCCGGATTTCCCAACGCGCCATTTCCGCCCGCTCAATTCCTCGACCGCGAAAAGCGTCTCGAGTTCTTCCGGCGATGGAAACTGGAATGGGAACCCGGGTCGCGCTTTATCTATCATCCCTCGTCCAGCATGTATGTGGTTGCGGAACTGATCGAACGGATTTCGGGGCAGACCTACGCCGACTTTGTCCGCGAAAGAATCGCCAAGCCACTTGGTTTGCCGGACCTTCAGTGCGGACTTCCGCGCGACGAACATCCGCGTCTGGCAGACATCGCCCACGTTGGCGATCCTCCGACCGCGAGCGACTACGAGGCCGCCGGCATCCCTCCGCCGCCGGCCCCCGACGGCACCGACGACGCCCTGCAGAGCTTCAACCGCCCCGAGGTGCGTGAAGCGGGTATCCCGGGAGGCGGCGGCACCATGACGGCTGCCGAGATCGCCCTTTTCTATCAAGCCCTGCTGCGCGACAGCGAAGGCGCTGACGGCCCCGGACTCTGGCAGCCACAAACCCTGAAAATGGCGCGCGAGATCCGCTCGGGGGATCTCCGGGATCCCGTCTTCGGCAACCACGCCAATCGGGCACTGGGCTTGATGATCGCTGGCGACGAGAAACGAACCTTCCGTGGTTTCGGGCACGGGAACTCACCGGAATCTTTCGGGCACGGCGGCGCCGGCGGGCAAATCGCGTGGGCCGATCCGGCCACCGGCATCTCGATCGGCTATTGCACCAATGGCCATGATCGCCATCCGATTCGTCAGGCACGGCGCTCGGTCGCGATCTCGAGTCTTGCGGCTACCTGCCTGGCCGAAAACGCCTGAGCGCGCGCGCCGACGGCAACAGCTTTCCCTGCAGGTCGGATCTCGTGTAGAGAAGATCTGCCCCGAACGGGTGCCCTTGGTTCGGCACCCGGGGGCTTGAGGGAATGTCCATTTGACCCGATCCAACATAGCCCGCTGGTTCAGCCTCTTTGCGCTGATGGCCTTGATCTTTTTCGGGCTGGGGGAAATCCTGACCCGCGCGCTGAATCTGGTCGACCGTGCCAACGGGTTCCCTCGCAGTCTATTCACGGCCGCTGACGACCCCGGGCTCAGCTACCAGATGCGACCCGGCATCCGAGGCCGGGTGCGCGGTGTGGATGTGCGCACCAACCAGCTGGGCTTCCGCGGACCCGAGGTCAACGCCGCGCCGCCGCCGGGGACCCACCGCGTCGTCATTCTTGGAGACTCCGTCACTTTCGGCTTTCGCATGCCGGAAGAAGAAATCTTCCCCAGCCTGATGGCCCGACAACTCGACCAGACAAGGCCAGGCTCCCCCAACCGGGCGAGTCAGGCATCCGGCCGGCCCGAGCCCGAGCCCAGCTGGGAGATTCTGAACTTTGGCGTCGAGGGCTACAATACCCAAGCCGAGCTGCAGGTTCTGCGCACCACAGGGTTGCGCGTCGATCCGCAGACAGTGGTGCTGGTCGTAAACCTGAACGACTATGATGCGACACCCGGCGTCGGCCCCCGCGGCGTCCTGATGCTCAATCGCGGCGAGACCGTTTCCCCCTGGTCCCCCATGCACGTCTCGGAATTCTATCTGCTTCTGCAATGGCTGTGGCGGACCGGTGGAAGCGTCTGGTTCGGGGCCCCAGCGCCAGCCCCCCCGAGCGAGACAGAGCCTCCGGAGTTCAAACCTCTCGACGTCTATGTTTCTGCGTTGCGCAAGGAATATTGGCGCCATCCGACCGACGGCCGCATGAAGGAGATGCTCACCTCCATGCGCGAACTGGCACAGATCACCGCCGCTCACGGCATCCGCCTGCTGGTCGTGATTCTTCCCGACGGCGATCAGATCGGCCCGGCAGAACCGGACCTGGGTCCGCAAAAGCGGCTCGCTGCCTTCTGTCAGCAAGAGGACCTCGAGTGCCTGGACCTCCATCCGATCTTTGCGGCGTCGCCTATCCCCAATCTCTTTATGGACATCATGCACCCCAATGCCGCCGGCCATCAACTGATCAGTGCGGCGATCGTGGAGCGTCTGACCGGAGATCCAGAGGGGACGCCATGAGATCGGGGACGTCGCATTTCGTCGCGCTGGTCCTGCTCGCGACTTTGAGTATCGTGGTCTCCTGGCCTCTGGCGGCCCACCTCGGCGATACGCTGCCAGTGCCGGACAACAGCTGGATCCGCGCCGACATCGAACTTCTTGTATGGATTCTTTCGTGGACCTCGCGCACGATCGTCACCGCACCATTTGAGGTCTTCGAGGCGACGGTTTTTCACCCCGCGCCGCTTGCCCTCACAGCATCCGAGAACCTCATCGGCCTGACCCCGATCTCGACGCCCGCGCTGCTGGCGTCCGGAAATCCGATTTTCACATACAACTTCACTCTGCTTGCGGTCACCTTCCTGACAGCCGCCACCGCCTATTGGGCTGTGCGCGATTTTGAGGACTCGCTTCTCGCCGGCGTTCTGGCCGGCAGCCTGCTCGCTTTCGACCCGCAGCTCATTCACCAATGGGCGCGCCTGCATGAAAGTGCTGTCTCCCTGTTTCCGCTGGTTTTCATGCTGGCCTTCCGTGTGGCAAGAAAACCCGGCGCCGGGAATTTCGTCGCACTTGTCCTCGTGACCTCGATCCAGATTCTCGCCGGCGTCTATCTGGCCTTCATTCTCGGGGCCTTTGCCGCCGGTCTGGCACCCGGACTCATCTGGCAGGCACGGCAGTCCGGACGTACCGGCGCTCTGCCGTTGGCGGCCCTGCTCCTGGGCACCATCGTCCCGGGACTCGTCAGTATCCCCTACTTCACGCGGCAGTCCGGTGGCACCTACCCCGAACTGCAGCAGGCCATGGAGATCGCCAACCTCTATTCCTCGGCTCCCGGGGAAAGCCTGCGAGCGCTCGTCTCCGGCCCCGGAATGCTCGCCGCGCCGCTGGCACTTGTCGGGTTGGCCAATCGGCACGTGCCGGCCGTGATCCGCGCCTCATTGCTTCTCGCGCTGGGACTGGGTGTCCTGATTGCTGCGGGACCAGCGATGCCTCTGATTCCCGGGACCGAGATCCCCGGAGTCTATTGGGGGCTGGCCAGTATCGTCCCGGGATTCTCCACCATGCGCGCGCCCTCCCGTTTTCTGGTGATCGGCCATGTTTGTCTGACTCTTCTGGCGGGACTTGGCGTCGGAAATATCGTGCGCCTCGCGCGACCACACCTCCACCCCATGGCACAGCGACTCGCCGGCGCGACGCTGCTGGCCGCCAGCGTCGCGGTCATTCTCTTCAGCCAGGCTTCATGGCCGATCGCGGTTTCACGCGTCCCCGACGGACCCTTTTTCACGGGCGCCTACAAATGGCTGGCCGAGAACGCCGAAGATGGCGCGGTGCTCGAATTGCCCGCGATGCAATCCCCGCTGGAGAGAAAACGTCTCGCTCAGACCGGACGCGCGATGCGGGGGGCACTCCTCCACGGCCTTCCCCTCATCAATGGATACTCGGGGCATCCACCGCCGACGCATGCCTTGCTGACCGCCTGGGCGCAACGGATCCCGCAGGATGCCGCTCTCGAAGATTTTTGTCGCTACACGGATCTGCGATGGCTCATCGTCCACTACGGCATGATCGAAGGAAGCGAGCCTGATTTGGACCGCGCTCTGAGAGATTGGGGGCTGACCCAACGCCGCCGCTTCGGGCGCGATGTCATCTATGAGATGCCGATGGCTTGCGGTCGCGACACCCACCAGTTGCGCGCCTATGCCCTTGCGCCTGGCGCACAAACCCTGCAGGGCAAACCGATGCGTTCCCTGGACGCCGGAGAGAAACGCGGAACCATCGAGGTCGCGCTACCCGAGGCATGGCAAGGGAACTCAGTGCGATGGGTGGATCTCACGATTCGCAACGATAGTGCCGTCGTCTGGCCTGGAATAACCACCGATCGGCCGCATGCAATTTCGATCGATTCTCGCTGGATCTCGGATACCGGCGTGGTGAATCCCTGTTGCTCGCTGCCCATGCTGCTGGGACACGATCTCGCGCCCGGGGAAACCCTGACCACACCCTTCATGCTCTATACACCGGTCCAGCCCGGCCAGTGGACGCTGGAGATCGGACTGTCCCAGAAGGGATCCGGATGGTTCGGGGACACCGGCGGCACCGCGATCCTGCGCCACTCGATCGAATTATTCGCGCCCGGCACACGCCCCGTCGACGACGGGAACCTGCCGGCGTCCGAGGCCCAGTCCGAGGCCCATTGAGGGCGCCTGCCGCTGGTGCGAGACCGCTGCTCTGCGGTGCCGATCAGAAGCGGTAGGCGATCTCTCCTCCAAAAGTGCGTGGCAGAGCGTAGTAGCGCGAGAGGGTTCCAAAGCTCGTTACCAACGGCGTCGCGCTGTTGAAATACGTCTCGTCGCTGAGGTTCTTGCCCCATAGAGCGATCTGCATCGAATTGTCCAGGAAGCTGTAGCTCAATCTGGCGTTGATGAGATTCACGCCCCCCTGGCGGGCCTGCGGCACTTCCGGGCCGAGATAGTTGATCGCACTCTGGTAGGCCCACTCGATCCGCGGTGTCAGGAAACCCGCCATGGCCTCATGATCAAGCGGAACCGGCAGCGAATACTGAATGCCGATAAATGTGCGGAGTTCGGGAACGCCGATAAAGGGCTCGCCGCTGCGATCGATCAACGTTCCATCAAGATCGCTGAAGCCATCAAAGGAATCGTATTTTGCATCGAGATAGCCAAGCGTCGCATTGACCTGCATGCCCGGCAGCGGGCGGATGAGAAATTCGAGTTCGACACCCTTGTTGGTCGCCTCGGCCGCGTTCAGTGTCAGCCTCTCGATCTGCGGCACACCATTCTCGTCGAGGCCAAGGTCACGGATAGTCGTCACCTGAATATTGTCATAGAGTCCGTAGAAAAGCGCCAGATTCATCGAGGCGATCCCGTCGAGGCCCAAGAGTTTGAACCCGAGCTCGAAGTTGTCCAGCGTCTCCGGCTCGAAGGAAAAGGCCTCTCCCGACCCCGTGCCGGATTGAGATCCCGCCACGGCATTGAATCCGCCGCCCTTGAAGCCTCGCGAGTAAGTGAAGTAGCCCATCACGTGCTCGAGCGGGGTTTCATCCAGCCACTCCTCGGGCACCGTCAGGGCGAGACTGCCCATCGGCGTCCACGAGGGAAACACGCGGTCGCCTTCCTGGTCGGCAAAGGGAGGATCCTCAGGCTTCAGGGGGTCGACTTGCAGGAAAGTCAGTCCCTTTTTGTCCTCGGTATAGCGCAGCCCGCCGGTCAGGCTCATCCAGTCAAAGATATCGTAGGTCGCCTGCCCGAACAGAGCCCAGGTGTAATTGTCGATTGTGGTTTCGGCCTCGGTGGTGCGGTCCAGGGCGACGGCTTGCCCCTGCGGCGGCAGGGCGCGTGTCGTCATGACTTCGTCACCCTTCTCGAAGAAGCCAAAGGCACCCGTGACAAATTGCAGGGCGCCGTCGAGGGCTTGCCCGGAGACTTGCAGCTCCTGACTGATCTGGCGCTGGTAGCCGGGCTGGCCCGAAAGTCCGTCAGGGCCGCCGGCGCTTGCAAATTGGGCGATCGCAAAACGCGTGCTGTCCAGATCGAAACGATAACGCGGCGTCTGTACCCGCCAGGACGTGAGAGATTTCAACGAAAGATCTTCGAGGAAACCAACCTCGCCGAGATTCCAATCGGCGGTCATCCACGTACCATAGCTCGTGATGTCATTGAGCTGGGCGACGTTGGCGTTGTTGCGGAAAGGCTCGGACTCCTGACAATCTTCGTAGAACCCGGGAGGTAAAAGTGTCGGGGCGGTCGGCTGCGAGGCGACAAAGACGCATTGCCCACCCAACCCCTTGTTGTGGTCGCGTGACCAACTCCCTGCCAGATCGATGGTAATGTCCTCGGTGGGCAGGAAGCGCAAGGAGCCATAAAAACCTACAGAGTCCCGGTTGGAGAAATACTCTTCCCGCAACGGATTGTCGTCATAGACGTAGCCGCGGGTATTGGTCGTCGAGCCGGAAAATCGCGCAAAAAGCTTGTCCTCGAGCCAACCGAGATCGACCGGCACATTCAACGTGAAGCGTGTGACCACGGTTCCCAGGTTGCCGGGCTGAATAAACACGGAGCCTTCGAGTTCATCGCCGGGCTTCGTCGTGGTCAGGTTCACCGCTCCGCCGACGGTATTTTTGCCGAAAAGCGTGCCCTGCGGACCGCGCAGGACCTCGATTTGCTCGACGTCCACAATATCCATCAAGAGACCCATCGATCGCGGCATAAATACCCCGTCGACATACACGCCGACGCCGGGATCGAAGGCCATCGAGCGATTGCTGGTGCCGATACCGCGGATCTGGAAAGTCGTCGAGCCCGAGGGATTGGCGATAATCGACATATTCGGCACCTGCTCCTGAATACCGTCGAGTCGCGTAATCCCCGATTCCCGCAATGTGTTGGCGCCGAGTGCCGTCACAGCAATCGGTGTATCTTCCAGAAATTCGGCACGCTTGCGCGCACTGACCACGATTTCCTCGATTCGCTGCGTCTGGGCGGGTGACAGCAGATCGTCCTCGCCAGCCTCCGCCGCCTCGACCTCGGCGACACCGGCATCGACCTCGTCATCGAGTCCCCCCTCACTCGCCTGCGTCTCGACCTCCTCGAGATAGGCGGAGCCTCCCTCGATTGTATCATTGGCCGACTCGGCAGCAGCGGCGATCGTCGACGCCGAGAAAACCAGAAGCAGCGCAGACAGGAACGAAATTGAGGAAAGACGACTCTTCACGATCGACATCGGTATCGGCATCGGCACAGAGTGCCTTTTTCGAGCCCTGTGACGCAATCCAAGCGAATATGGCCCTGTTGCGAGGCTATACGAATTTGTTGCAAGCCGTAGCGACGGATCCAGGGCCTCTCCAGCGGCCTTGCCCCACCCCGTCGCAGCGCGCTAGACCTGCCGACAGCAGCACACCGAAGAGAGAGCTCCTTGATTCAAGTCGCCAGCCTGCATGTTTATCCCATCAAGAGCTGCGGCTCGACCCAGCTTGCGCGGCTGCCGGTCGACTCCCGCGGCCCTGTTGACGATCGCCGCCTGATGATCGTGAACCGCGACGGTAAATTCCTGACACAACGGACCCGGCCGGAACTGGCGCGTATCGCGGTCCGACGCGAAGGCCGACGCCTCGGGCTCGAGGCCCCGGGGATGCCCCCCCTGACCATCAACCTCGAGCGCGGAGCCCTTCGTGAGGTGGAGGTCTGGCGCCACCACGGCCCGGCCCACCTGGCCAGCATGCCGGCCGGCGTCTGGCTTTCGGCATACCTGCAACAAGAAGTAGCTCTGGTCGAATGCCCGGACGATATGAATCGGGTCGCCAACCCGGACTGGGCGGTCCGGACAACCCCGGTCAGCTTCGCCGATGGCTATCCGATCCTGATCCTCTCGGAGGCATCCGTAGCCGACCTGAACAAACGACTGGAAACGCCCGTGGACGCCATGCGATTTCGTCCCAACATCATTGTGCGGGGCTGCCCTCCTTTTGCCGAGGACCAGTGGAAGACGATCCGGATCGGCAGCGCCGTGGTCGATGTTCTCAAGCCTTGCGATCGCTGCTCGGTGATCACCATCGACCCCGAAAGCGCCACCACCGGAAAGGAACCACTGGCAACACTGGCAACCTTTCGCAGAAGCGCGGCAGGCGTCCTGTTCGGCCAGAACTGTGCCACCCGAGAACCGGCGCTATTGGAGACGGGTGCTGCGGTCGAGGTCCTCGAAGAGCGAGACCCCAAGGAAATACCCCGGGGTTTCCGTCTCGACTGACCCGCGACCGATCGGAGCAAAGCGCCCTCAGGTTCGGATCAGCAACATTCCTGCTAGAGTCTCCCGACCATGTCGGCCCCTCAAATCGGAAGATATAATCGCCTGCGCGTTCTCGAGGAACGATCTACGGGCCTGATTCTCGATGGCGGGCCTCTGGGCCCTCTGCATCTGGTGCGCAAGGAGATCCCTGCCGATACGCCCACCGATCCCGATTGCGAGATCGAGGTCTTCGTCACGCTCGACTCCGAGGACAAGCTCTACGCGACCACCCGCAAGCCGGTTGCCACGGTCGGTGAATTCGCCTTGCTGCCGGTCGTGGACGTCGCCCCCGCGGGCGCATTTCTGGACTGGGGGCTTCCCAAGGACTTGCTCCTGCCCTACCGCGAGCAGATTCGCGATGTCCGCACGGGGACGCACGAATTGGTCTACATCGACCTTGACCACGCAAGCCAGAGACTGGTCGCCTCGGCCAAATTGAAGAAATTCGTCAGCAGGCAGACCCCAGCCGACCTGCGGCCGGGCACCCCGGTCGACCTCCTGATCACCGAGCGGACCGACCTCGGATGGAAGGCGGTTGTCGACGATGACTATTGGGGCCTGCTGCGACTTCCCGACGATGCCCGCGGGCCCAAGCGCGGCCAACGAATCCCGGCGTTCATCAACCAGGTACGACTCGACGGACTGGTCGATCTGAGTCTCGAGCCACCGGGCTACCAACGTGTGGAAGGCGCCGCCGAAAAAATCCTGCAACGACTCGCCGACACCACCGACGGCTTCCTGCCATTACATGACAAGAGTGATCCGCAGGAAATCCGCGACACGCTCGGGATCAGCAAAAAAGTCTTCAAACAGGCCATCGGTAGTCTGTTCAAAAAAGGGCATCTGACCATCGGCAAGGATGGTCTCCGCCTCAGCCCCACGCCGAAATCCAAGCCCAAACACGAGGAGAAACCGCGATGACCCCGGAGACCATGTTTCTGATCTGCAACAATGGCGTCTTGCCGGCCTGGTTGCTGCTGGCGCTCGCCCCCCATTGGCGCGGAACGCAGGTGATCGTCCATGCGATCTGGATTCCCGGACTTCTCGGGGTGGCCTACCTGTGGGCCATGCTCAGCGGGGGGCCACCGGTCGCCGACGGAGGTTTCGGATCGCTGGCCGGCGTCATGGCTCTTTTATCGACACCGCATGCGGCGCTGGCCGGATGGATCCACTATCTGGCTTTCGATTTATTCGTTGGCGCTTGGGAGAGCCGCGATGCCCGCCGTCTCGGCATCTCCCCGTGGCTTGTCCTGCCATGCCTTTTCCTGACCTTGATGGCCGGACCCGTCGGGTTACTGCTCTACGGGATTCTGCGACTTTCCCTGCGGAGAACCGCCACCCTTCAGGAGGCATGAGAAACCATCGCTTCGACTTCTCTCGGCGCGTCCGTTTCGCTAACGTTCCCCGCATGAATCGGTGGAGTGCATGGCTGGTCGCGGCTTTCCTTTTTGGCGTCGGCTGCAGCCCGGTTCTCCATGAACCCGCCCCACGTCTGGTCCCCTCGGATCGCGAGAGTCGCTGGCTTGTTCGTTGCGAAATGGTGCGCTCTGTCCGCAACGACAGCCCGGTGCCCGGGAAATCATCGCATTGGGTCTGGGCGCGAGATTCACAAGACTTGCCTGTTGCTGTCAGAGGCAAGCTCGAAGACGGCTTTCTGGTCGTCTCGGAGACACCTGAAAAATACGATCCTTCGGTCCGGAACGTCAGCTTCTCCGAGCTTCGCGAGATCTGCCTGCAAACCATCCAACGCACGCGACGCGGCAGCTTCCACTCGCTCGGCCATGTGCGAGCCGCGCGACGGCGAGAACGGATCAACGTTCCGCTTCTGGCGCCGCGTCCCGTGGACGAAGAACCCCAGGTCACCCGGGTGGTGATCTTCGGCGACAGCCTCTCGGACTCGGGCAAATTGAAACAACGACTGCGCATCTTCCCGGGGCGCCCCTACTGGATCGGACGTTTTTCCAACGGACCGAATTGGGCGGACTATCTCGAGCGAATCCTGAACGTACCCGTCCAGAATCATTCCTATGGGGGGGCTTCCGTTCATCCTCGCTCCTTGATGTCGGGAGAAAACCTGGTCACCAAGATGGCGGAGGAAGGCCAGTTCTTCGTCAGCGGCAGTCTGGGACTCCAGATCGAGGACTACACGGAAAGATTTCTCGAAGGAGGAACCGTCGATCATCCCGACAGGACCATTTTCCTCTTCTGGGGCGGTGCCAATGACTATTTGGCCAAGATCCCCTTTTACGGCACGGTCCAGACGCTGCTCGACAGGCCGATGGAAACTGGCGGCTATCAAACGATCGCCCGGCGCGTGATCCTGTCAAAGGAAGACCAGATCCGGCGACTCTACAAAGCGGGCGCCCGGCGGTTCATGGTTCTGAACCTGCCGGATCTCGGCGCCACGCCCATTGTGCTCCAGAACAGCAACTACTCCGGAGATAACCCCAACCGCTCCCCCACCGAGAAAAAGATTGCGCTGGCCAGGCGCCTGAGCGAGCTCACCCGTTACCATAATCGACAACTCGACATCTCCTTGCGCGAACTACGCAAGGAATTGCCCGAGGCCGAGATCTTGACTCCGGATACGGCGGCCACCTTCGACAGTATCCTGAACGACTCGTTCCGCTTTGCCGAAAACGCCGAACCCTACGACCTCGGCTTCGACTTGAACTCGCAACGAGTGCGGCTCGAGAGCGACGAAGGATCGATCGAGGTGCAGGAGCGTTGTTTCCGCGGGGGCTATCTCGGAAGCCCGCGCCCCGAGGATATTTGTGACCATTCCGACCGAGTCGTTTTCTGGGACACGATCCATCCGACGACATTCAGCCATTGCTGGCAGGCGTACTTCGTCGCCAGCGAACTTCAGCAAGCTGGCTGGTGGGAGGGCCTCCCCGACCCCGACGCCCACAAGGCCCGCTGCCTGGAATTTCAGGCACGCACCTTTGCGCCGCAACCCTGATCTCGGTCAATCCAGACGGCGCACGAAATCCTCAGCGTCCCGGCGCCCCATCTCTCGGGTCGCCGCAATCCCCTCGGGGCTCGTATAATCCCATTTACTCACCGGGATCTCGGCGGAAGGCTGCACGTATGTACGACCTGGCACGCCCCCCAGCCAATCAGGATCATAACGTCGACTGAGAAGCACCAGCACGTTCTCGAGATCCGGCGAGAGAATGCCCACCGGAATATTATCCAGCAAGCCTCCATCAAGAACCGGCTCGCCGGCGCGATGGTAGACCGGCGTGAACGGTGGTGTGCACGACGAACAAAGGATCAGATCCGCCAGAGCCTCGACCGAATCGCAATCGCGGACGTCACCCACACCTTCGCGAAAGCCCATCGCGGCCCCCAGCCGGGGATGCAGACTCGGCGAAATCACCTTTTCCAGTTCGTAGGCAACCAGACCTGCGAAAACGCCGCTACGGGGGCCAAGCCATACCGGCAATCTGGCATAGAGTACGCGCAGGGTCGGTCCCTGGTGCAACCGGGCCAGCGCCTCGTCATCAATACAGCGCACGACCGTATCGCGGTAGATCTCCTCGTGGGGAAAGGCTCGTCCTTGCCCGAGAAGATTTCCCGGATAGAAGTTGGCCTCATTCTGCCCGCTGCGCTCCGAGAAATGAGAGAAAACGCGATCGGCCGTACCCGACAGAAAGGCACAGGCCATGGCCGATCCGGCACTGACCGCGCCGACTTCCCGAGGCTGCAAATCAGTCTCGCGAGCCAGAACTTCCAGAAACCCCATCTGCCAGAAACAGCGACAGCCCCCACCCGCAAGGACGAGACCATCATAGGCAACGTGCTTCATGACACCGACCCGTGCCTGAATTGTCGAAACCTCATCACCCGCGCCAGGCGGCGATGCGGTCGATGGACTTCTCGATGCTCTCGGTCGACCCCGCGTACGAGAGCCGGACGAAATGCTTGCCTGCGTTTGGGCAGAAGTCAGACCCGGGAGCCACCAGAACATGGGCATTGTCCATCATGTCCATGCAGAAATCGACGCTATCCTTGTTCAGGTGCTCGACGTGGCAATAGAAATAAAAGGCCCCATGAGGTGAGGTGAAGCGATCAAATCCAAGCGGCGGGAGCCGCGAAAGGATCAGGTCCCGGTTGCGACGATAGCGAACCACGTGCTTGTCCAGCTCGTCGCGGCAATCAATCGCGTGCAATGCCCCGACCTGAGCGGGAGCCGGTGGACAAAGGTAGAGATTGTGAGCGAGATCCGCGATCGGCCCACGCAAATAATCCGGCACAACCATCCATCCCAGCCGCCAACCTGCCATCGAGTAGTACTTCGAGAAGCTGTTGACCACGATGGCCTCGTCCGAGAAGGCGCACGCGGTGGACTGGGGCGTCTCGTCATCGAAAACAATGCCGTGGTAGATTTCATCCGAGATGAAACGGATTCCGTTTTTCTCGCAATAAAGCGCGAGGGTTTTCAGCTCGTCGGGGCTCAACATCGAACCCGTGGGATTGCCGGGACTCGCGACGATCAAACCATCAATCCCGCCCTCGATAGCCTCGATATCCGCGATGGTCGGCTGAAATCCGTTCTCCATCGCCGTGTCGAACAGAACACATTCGACGCCCAGCGTGTCGAGCGCATAGCGGTAGCCGTAGTAGAATGGCGCCGGCATCCCGATGCGCTGACCCACATCAAAACACCCCAGCACAGCCAGAATCATCGCGCCGGAAGCCCCGAAGCTGATGATCACATTCTCCGGGTCGACCTTGGCCCCGTAGAGCTCGTCATATTGGCGGGCGATCCGGGCGCGCAGGTCCTCGTTACCGGCCGCTCCGGTATAGCCGAGCGTGGAGGTTTCCCCGGCAGCCATCACCGCCTCGAGACAACCGGCGGGAGCACCCGTGCTCGGCTGACCTACCTGCAGGCTGATGATGTCCTGGCCTGCTGCCTGAAGCTCGGTGGCATGCTGATGAAGTTTTTCCGCAATGCTGGGGGCAGCGCCACGATTGGAGGGATGGAAATTCGGATGACGGCTCATGAGTTCAATTCCTTAGAAGGGTCCGGCGAAACGTTTGGGTGCAACGAAAAACGGTAGTCTAGACGCGGCCGCGCGCGCCACCACCGACGATCCCGAGGTCGAGCAGCACGGCGACCACCACGGCGATGACGCCCGGACCAGCCAATCCCCCCATCGCGGGGTCATAGAAGGCTGCGTACATCAATGTGGTGAAGGGCAAAAACAGGAAACCCAGCACCGGCCAGAGAAACTGTCCGTCAAATTCGGGGGAGAAAAACCCGGGCGAAAAAAGCCAGAGCAGAAACAGGACCAAGCGAGGGAAAAACGCTGCGAGAACAACAAATAGACAAGGCACACCAGAAGACTGCTCGAAACGCGCGGCGTCGTCAATCGCGCCGCGAAGCCTCCGGTGGCTCCGGCGCGCGAGACTCGGGGAATTCCTGTGCCAACAAGTTCTCGAAAGGCTCGGGATTGGATCGAAAACTCCGGTAGGATTGCCAGGCTTGGCGGACCAGGTTCGGAAAGGATTGATGCGAGATCATGGACAATCGACTGCGACGCAACCAACGCCCGAACGACTGCCCCCAAGCCTGTAGATTCGCCGAAGTCACGGCCATCGCCACCAGAAAATCGCGCGTATCGACCGGATGAGGGACGGGCTGGCAGAGGCGATTTTTCTCGGATTCATCTGTCCCGCAGCGGATCTCGACCATCGCCGTGACCGCGGCGCTGAAAACCTGTTGGCACATCACCAGCGATTGCAGGGTAATGCGAGGGCCCTCGAATACCGGGCACCGGTCGCGCCGCGCCAGCCCGTCCGCCGTGCAATCCACAAACAAGACCTTCTCCGAAGAGGACCATTCCCCCTGCTCCAGGGTCATGCGAGCCGCTTCCACGCGCAGGACGCGCCCCTTGCGAATGACCTGTCGGACACGGCGCAGTTCATCGAGCTCGGATCGACTGACCGTCGCGCAGCGGTACTTGGTCGGCCAAACCTCCGGATCAAGCCGTAGCAATTGCTCGCGCCGCGCCAGCTCGGTCATGGCCTCCTCCATGGAATCCGACGCCAACAGGACTTCAAGCTGCCCCCCGAGGCCCTTGTCGGCCGGCTGATTGGGTTGAATATGCGCCCGATCAAGAAACCAGGAATCGTTGGGAACGACCCAATGGATCCGCTCGGGCGCCACGCCACGTCCCAGCAGATAAAGGACCGCATCGATGCCGGTTTTTCCGGCACCGATGACCACCACCGCACCAACCGGTTGCCGGAGATCCGCCAACCCGTTGATGGGCACCAGATCTGCACCCTCGGCCACATCATATTGCGGGCCGCGGACCGACGGCACTTCGACATTCATGTAGGTCGCGTCGACAATCTTGCGGTGCACCCGCACTTCGTATTCGAGGTCGGGTTCCAACAGGGAGCGAAATCGGCTGCCTCCCATCGACTCACTCTGCGGAAAGTACTGCACCCGACCCGACCCAAGCATTTTCGCAAGCACGCGCTCGTAGTAGGCAAGAATCTCGGCGCGACTCGAAAGATCTCCCCCGCCGGTACCCAAAGGCTCGGAGTTTACTCCGTAAAAAAGGGCTGGCTGGTGCAGGGTCACAAAGGGATAGGCATCATTCCAATGGCCGCCGGGACTGGCGTGCCGATCCACAATGATGATCGAACACTGCGGATCCTGCAGCTGGAGCTCATCGGCAAAAGCCATTCCCATGGCTCCTGCACCAATGATCAGATAATCCGCTTCCAAATGTTGTTTCGGCATCATTTCCTACCCTGGCGTGGCACTCGATCCGCAGCCATCCACGCGATCGCCTCGACCGACTCTCCTGTTTGAACCAGGCCCGAGAAGAACTCCCCCTCAGGAGGAAGAAGGCTTGGTCCGCGAATCCTCTGCTGTCTTATTTCGGACATACGACGAGGGGCGTGTCGAGCTTTCCCGGGGGGTGATTGGCTGTTGGGGTGCGACCTCGAGCAAAGGTTGTAGAGGGAGCTTCAGCTGAAAGACACTGCCTTGACCGATTGTGGATTCCAGTTCGAGAACACCATCGATCGCGGCCGCCAGACGCGAGGAAATCGCCAGACCGAGTCCCACACCTTTCAGTCCCTGCTCACTATCGGGCGCCACCTGAAAGAAAGCATCGAAAATACGCTCCTGATCTTCGGAACGAATCCCGGGCCCGGAATCATGGACCGAGATCAGAACGGGACGCCTTGGATCCTCGGATGAGGCAATTTTCAGGGAGACCTGACCATCGGAACTGAACTTCAGGGCGTTTCCCATGAGATTGAAGATAATCTGGCGCAGATTCCGTGGGTCGGTCCGAATCGTTTCGGGAGCACCCCCGGCGATTGTGAAATTCAGCCCGATGCGAGATCGGCCGGCCGAGGGTGCGAAGGTCTCGATCACTTCATGACCGATCTTGACCAGATCGACGTCCGAGAGCTGTGCCTGTCGCATCCCGGATTCCGCTTCACTGATCGAGAGAATATCGCTGATCAAGCCCAGCAGATACTCGCCATTTCGATTCATGGCCTCTCTGGATCGTTGCTGCTCGGAGTCCCCGAGGTCCCCGGACGAAATCATCTCCGCATAGCCCAGCAGCGCCCCGAGAGGGGTCCGTAGCTCGTGGCTCATCTGTGCGAGGAAGTCACTTTTTGCGCGGCTGGCACCTTCCGCAATCTCCAGCGCCGACGCCAGATTGGATTCCGCCTCCAGGCGATTCTCGATTTCTTTTTCCAGAACCTGAGTCTGCGCCTGCAGCTCGCGGGTCCGCGTCGTCACCTGATCTTCCAGCGAACCGACCAGCGAAGATATGGTCCGCGCGAGCGAATGGACTTCCGCGCCACCCTCTTCTCCCACGCGAAAGGCAGCACCTTCCTGCAGGCTGGCCGCGGCCCTTTGCTCGAGTTGCTGCAAAGGCCCCACGATGGCACGCGTGGTCCAGCGCCAAACCAATACGAGGAGAAGCACATAGGCGACCGACACAAACCCCAACAGAACTCGCAGTTGGCCACGCCTCTCCTGCAGGTCCATGCGCAAGTCGGCGAGTTGCTGCTCGGTTTCCGCGCGCAGTCGTTCCGCGCTCCGAACCAGCATCCCCGCTTCTCGATCAAACCCACGCAGCGCTTCTTTACCAGCGCTCGCGTCCTCCCCCTCGGACTGGACCAGAAGTTCACGGAGAACGACAAGCGAATCGCTCATCTCCCGGAGCGAGATCTTCTGAGATGGTCGCAGCGTCTTGCGACGAAGCCCGCCGATCTCCTTTTGCAAAAGCGTCAAGCTGCGCAGCGCCGGCGTGCGCAGGTAGACCACCCCCGAGCCGATCGCCAGATCCCCCTTGGTCAAAAGGTCATCCACCTGAATCTCGAGGCGGTCGAGATCCCGCAAAAAGCCACGTTCTGAATCAATGGGCTGCGCCTCACGCTCGAGCGCCGCGCCCGACCATGCCACCATCATGGCGACCAGAAAGGAAAGCGGACCTGCCAGTGCAAGTGCGATGAAGAGTTGGCGACGGGCACTATGCCGCGGTTTCATCCCGAGTCTCCCTGGCCGGCATTGCCCTGCGCCAAGGCTCTCAATTCCGCCAAATCCGGTTGCCACCCCACCCGGGTTGCCGCAATCGCTCGCGGCGCCGCCTGCAGCAGAGTCGCAGCAAAGACCTTCTGTTCCTCGGGCAGATCCACCAGCAAGGTCGAATTCAGCCCGAGAGCTTTCTCCCGCGCCAACTGCTCGAGGCCGAGTCCGGCTACCCGATCAGGAAAGGGACCGGCAAGAAGATCGCGAGCGCCAGCCTCATACCCGCGTTGCAAACGGAAGGCTCGCAACCGCAGGTCAAGATCCAGAGCCCACGCGATCTCCAGAAGGCCCCAGGTACCTTTCTCACTGCGCACATGAACCACCCCGAGAGGTTCGTTGTCGCGGAAGACGGCATACACCGTATGCTCACCAAACTCGTAGTTGGGTAGGTCCTCGGAGAATCGGCGACGCAGTTCTGTTTGTTCTCCCGGACCAAGCCGCCGGACCATCGACCGATGGGTGGTCGCCTCCGGAAACAATTGGCCAATCGCGGTATGAGGATCGCGCAGCGCGCAAAAAGCCTGCGCGCCTGCGTTGCTGGGGAACGCCGTCACCAGCAGGCTCAGGCATAAAAGGACCCACCGCATGGTTTTGAATCTACCATGAAGATTCGAGCCGGGACGATAGAAAATCACAATCGGTACCTGATCTGCGTGAAGATTCCGGTAGAATGCGGTTGTCCATCCGGGGCCGCCGCAACTTGACGAATTTCAGCACTCAAACTGAGCCCCCGGACCACACGCCAGAGAAATCCGGAGCGCAGCTCGAGTCGGGCCTCGGAACCCGCTGTCGAATGTCGCCACTCAGGAAACATCTGGAAGTAGCCCAGAAAGGCCTCGGATCGATTCCGCCAATCCAGCTCGACAACGCCACCGACTCGCCCGGCACCGTCATCCTGCCCACCGCTGAGCTCACCGAGAAGGTCAAAAGAGAGAATTTCGATTCGCCCGTCGACAGCAACCCGCCATCGCGCTTGTGGCGGGGCTTTGCCCGCAACTCGAATATCACCCCCCGCCGCGGTGAGGCCCACACTCGACGCACCATCGAGCGGCATGCCGATCCGGCCCAGCGCAAGCCAGGGGTCACCACTCCCATTCCACTCATTACCGCTGCCGCGCGAGAGAGAGGCTATCCATTCGATACCGGCGTGGGTCCCGGTCAACGCGCTTCCCCAATCGGTCTTGATGCCCAGATCCCGCCCAGTGGTGTATTGACGTAAGGTACCGTTGGTATCGATATAGGCCTCAAGCCCATAGGGTAATTCGAAGTGACCGACACGCGCGGTCAGAACACCGCGCGGCAGGAGCAAAATATCCAGAAAGGAATTGCGCGGCTGGAACTTCCACTCCCCGCTACCATCAAACGCAAACGGGTGGGATTGTTGCGCATCGACGCGAACAGCGTAGAGCTGCAAATTGATCCGCAGCCAGTCTCGGGTCCTCGATCCGAAAACCGTGAACATATCCAGCCCCACGGCCTCGACGTTGCTCCACGCCGCCGCGCTGGTAGACCAGCCGATCCGGGAACTCAGGTCCAGCTCCATTCGCAGATCCTCGGGCAGCCGCGAGGCGAGCCTCGCGTCGGCGTTCCACGCCGAACTGCTCAGAAGCTCCAGGTCAGCCTCGGTCTCCGCGGCCAGAGCCGGCAGCACCCCATAAAGAACCGCGAAAAGAACCAAAATGAATGAATAGCGAATCAAACCGAAATATAGGGTGTGCCATTTGGCTTGCACGGTCAATACAACTTCATGCAAGAGTTCGGGGGGCGAGGGACGCGCCGCCCCCATCCTGCGCGACCTCGGATCGACGCACCTCGGTCGAAAGCAAATCGGAAATCCGCTAAAAGCCGTTGCAGCGGGATCAAAGAGCCCCGTCAAGACAGCGACTCGGCTCCTGCGAACGCCCACTGATTGTTTCATGAAAGAATCCGATACCGAGATCCCGCAGGCAGCCCGAAAAACGCTGCTGTTCCTCGTTGCCATCTATTCGATCAATTTCGCGGACCGGCAAATTCTCTCGGTGCTGATCGAGCCGATCAAAGCCGACCTGGGCCTCTCTGACACACAATTAGGGCTTTTGACCGGCTTTGCCTTCGCGGTTTTCTACGCCACCCTCGGTGTACCGATCGGGCGGCTAGCCGATCGGGCGAACCGCGTGTCGATCATTTCCGCGGCGGCCGCAATCTGGAGCTTGATGACAGCCGTCAGCGGTCTCGCCCAGAACTTCTGGCAATTGGGGGCCGCACGCATCGGCGTCGGCATTGGTGAGGCGGGTTGCACGCCACCGGCGCATTCGATGATTGCCGATCTCTACCCCGCCGAAAAGCGCGCCGGCGCCATGGCCATCTACCAGCTCGGGATCCCGATCGGTTCGGTGGCCGGCTTGATGGTGGGGGGCTGGGTCAATGAAATCTGGGGATGGCGTGTGGCATTTTTGGTCGTCGGGACCCCCGGGCTCCTTCTGGCTGTTTTGTTGAAGGTTTTTGTCAGCGACCCCGAACGAACTCTTGCTTCGGAATCAGACCAGGCCGCAGGCGGGCCGACTTACAGCGAAGCCCTGCAACGCCTATGGCAGATTCGATCCTATCGGCACATACTGGCGGGCCTCTCCCTGGCCGCCCTGAGCGGCTACGGCGTAGGCACCTGGTTTCCCGCATTCCTGATGCGCACCTACGATATCGGCAGCGGAGAGGCCGGCTCCTGGCTCGGGCCCATCGGACTGCTCGGCGGGGTCACCGGAACCCTGATTGGCGGCTTTGCAACCGACCGGCTCAGCCTGCGCGACAAACGCTGGTACGTCTGGTTTCCCAGTGCGGCTATCCTGACAGGACTGCCCGCATTCGCCTGGGTCTGCCTGACCGAGCAATTCGCCGTCGCCATCGGCTTGCTGATCTTTCCCAATCTCTTCGGCGCCGTTCACAATGGCCCGAGCTTTGCGATGGTCCAATCCCTCTCCCCGGTTCATATGCGCGCGATGGCCTCTGCGATTGCCCTCCTGGTGACCAACCTGATTGGACTCGGGCTCGGGCCGCTCGTCATCGGTGGACTCAGCCAGGCGCTTGAACCCACCTTCGGCGACCGTTCGCTGGCCTACGCGATGCTCGTGGTGATTCCTCTGAATTGCTGGGCTGCCGCACACTATTTCTTCGCCGGACGCACCTTGCGGGCCGACCTCGACAACCCGCAATAAACGGCCAGGCGCCCGGACGCTGCCTTCCGCTCACGGGACTTGCGCTACGGCCTCCTAGGTCTAAGCTGAAACGCCATGGGTTCGGGAAAATCGAGGGTGCCGGCCGGGCGGGTGGAAAGACTCTTCCGCATGGGCACCATGGCAGCCGACGTGGCCGCGGGAACAGCCGTGGAAACCGCCAGGACCTGGTGGAGCGGCGAGGCAAAGTCGATCGGAGATCTGGTCGCCTCGGGCATCAATCCCCGGCGACTCACTCGGGATCTGGCCCGCATGCGGGGCGCCGCCATGAAGCTCGGACAACTCTTGTCGCTCGAAGGCGACGACTTTCTTCCCGCACCCCTCGCCGAGGCTCTTGCCGGGCTTCAGGACGATGGGGATACCATGAGCGACAAGCAACTCGCCTCGGTCCTCAGCGAAGAATTCGGCCCCGACTGGAAGAGCCTCTTTCAGGAATTCGATACCAAGCCGATTGCAGCCGCTTCGATCGGCCAGGTGCACCGCGCGACGGCCCGCGATGGGCGCAGCCTGGCCATGAAAGTCCAATTCCCCGGTGTTGCCCGCAGCATCGACAGCGACGTGGACAATCTGGGCTCCCTGATCCAGACCGCCCGGCTCGTCCCCGCCGGCTTTGAACTCGCGCCTCTTCTCGAGGAGGTCAAAAGACAACTTCGACAGGAAACCGATTACCTGGCCGAGCGACGCTTTCTCGATGCCTACCGCGAGCGCATTTCCGATATGGCTGATGTGAAGGTCCCAGGCAGCCACGAGGATCTCACGACCGCGCGCATCCTCGCAATGGACATGATCGAGGCGCCGCCACTCTCGAAGGTCTGGGAACAGGATACCGACCAGAGAACTCGCGACTATCTGGGCCGCCTCGCACAGACGGTCGTATTCCGGGAACTCTTTCAATTCGGCCTCATGCAGACCGATCCGAACTACGCGAACTACCTCTGGGATCCGGACAACGAGCAGATGGTGCTGCTGGATTTCGGTTCGACCATCGAAATCTCCACGGAGCTCCGCAGCCGCTACCAGAATCTCGTCACAGCCGCCGTCAACGACGACCTGGAGAAAGTCATCGAACTGCTGGTGGAATATAATTGGGCTCCGGCCGACTCCCCTCAGGAGCAGCTCGAAGGCGTGGCCGCCTTTCTTCACCTTTCCGTCGAGCCGCTGCGCAAGCCGGGTGAATATGACTATGGAAGCAGCGATCTCCAGGGCCGCGCACGCGATCGCGCCGTCGAGCTGGCCGCCACCATCGGCGGGCTGGCCCCGCCCCCACCCGAGATCGTATTCATCCAACGAAAACTTGGGGGAACCTTCCTGCTTTGCTCGCAGCTCGGGGCGCGTATCGACAGCTACGAGATGTTTCAGCAATTTCTTGCCGGCAACTTTGCGCTCGAAAAGCCCATGAATCTGCAGGGCTGATCTGGATAAATTCGCTTCAGCTTTCGCTGCGAGCCGATCGTGTTACGCTGAAAAGCGAACCGCGGGCCCCAGGCCCCGAAATACCGAGGAGCGACACCATGAAAACGATACTCAGCTTGCTGGCAGCATTAGTGCTTACCCTGAATTTTGCCACCCCCGTCGAGGCCCATTGCGGCGCCTGCGGCGTCGGCGGTGACGCCGAGTCTTGTGACGAGACCAAAGGCACGGATTGCGCCGACCACCCGGAAGAAGAAGCCAAATAAGGTCGGCGGCGCTAGGCTGCGCCATCTTCCAGCCGAGTCAGAATTCCTGAATCGGCATCCAGCCGCACCCGATCACCGGTGCGAATCACTTTAGTCGCAACACGAAGGTTGACGATCGCCGGGAGTCCGTACTCCCGCGCGATCACAGCCCCGTGCGATACCGCACTACCCACGTCGGTCGCCAAACCTGCGATCAGACTGAAGTAGGGCGTCCAGCCAATGTCGGTGATGTGCGAGATGAGAATTTCGCCGGGCTGCAAGGCGGCCGCTTCTTCGAGACTCAAGGCAACGCGGGCGACGCCTTCCACCACCCCCCGGCTGACCGGACGGCCCACGTACTGGCCATCACCGGCCGCGGCAACCGGTTCGGGGTCCACCGGACTCGCCGGCCCCACGTATACATCCTGGAATTCCAGTTTCTCCTGAAACTCGAGCGCCCGGCGTCGCATCTGCGCTCGAAGAGCTTCGACCTCGTTCGGGGCGCGGCAGAACGAAGAGAGTTCATCGCGCGAGAAAAAGAACACCAGATCCGGATCTGCCAAATGCCCCTCGCGAGCCAGCAACTCACCTAAATGGCGGTAGCCGCATTTCAGGCGGTAGGTGGCGTCGACCAGCATGGATTTGGTCTGTTCCCGTTGCCGGATCGCCAAATGCGCACGCGGTAGAAGGAACCGAAGAGCGCGCGGCAAGGCTGCCAGATCGATCCCCTCCACGGATTTGGGCTGGTAGTTGCCCGCCAGACGGGCCATCACGGACGCCTGCATGGTTTGCACGACCTGCTCGGGCTCATCCGCCCAAGCCTTCTCCCGCACGCAGAGCTCCCGATAACCCCGGTGGCCATGATGCTGCAGAAACTTTGCAAAATTGATCCCGACAGCCCCCGAGGCTTCGCTCTGCAACCAGGCCAGTCCCTCCTGCGGCGTCCGTGTCCGAAACTGCTCCGCCACTTCCTTGTTGCGGGCGATTTCATCAACCACCTCGTCCAGATGGGAAACCATCATGGCGCTCTCGACATAGCTGGCACCCGCGAGCAGACGGGCGGCTTCGGCTTGTTGGGCCGAGGCCTGCTCGGGAGTGGCCTCGGATACATCGCGCTCCACGATCCCCTGAATGACCCCTTCCATGACGCCGGAATACGCCGAAGAGCGCAGATGGACCTCATCGGCCTCGAGCAACCAGGGAAATTGCGCTTCCATCTCCTGCACCATGTCCAGAGAGTTCTCGTGGTAATGGACATGAAAGTGCCGAAACCGGGAATCGAATTCCGCGATGACCCGGGTTGCTTGCAGGCAATAGCGAACAAACTGCACCGAACCCCACCAGCGCCGCGGCAGGCTCTTGGGCGCCTCGGGTTCTTTCAATTCGGGAACCGGTCGGCCACATAGAGCCTGCCCGATCCGCTCGGCACTGGTCAGCGAAACCCAACGGGCGCCTTCGAGACCACCGGTCATATTGATGAACATATGACCGAAGAAAAGGTTGATCTGGGTCCACTCCTGCGTAATCGCCGGGCGGCCCCCATAGTTGACGAGCATATGCTGCATGCCGTGCTCGATCGCGCGCCCCTGCGTCGAAAAAGTCAGCGGGCAAACCGGACCGGGCATCATCTCGCCGACGTTGCATCGCGTAACCACGTGATCAGGAGGAATCGGCGTCGCCCCATCATCGAGGTCGACGCCGAGGGTCGTGATCGGCCGGGCCTGCAACCAATGCAAGGCCCCGTCGGCATCGATCGCCCATTCCATATCCAGCGGATGGCCTTGATGGTCGACCGCACGGCGCGCACCCGCTGCAAGATTCTCGACTTCATCGGGCGCCAGCAGAGGCTTCTCACCAGCCAGATCGACTCGCAAGACCTGATTGTCGGGATCCAGAACGTAGTGGTCCGGGGTCACGTCCCCGCTGACCAGAGCTTCGCCCAAGCCCTCGACCGCATCGATGACCAGTCGATCGTGCCGCCCCGAGACCGGGTCCGCACTGAACAGGACCCCGGCCCGGGTAGCCTCGACCATGCGCTGCACCACAACGCACATGCGCCCGCTGCCGCCGTCAGCCTGTTCGACGTGGTAGGCATCCACTGCCGCTCCCGAGAGCGAGCGCACGCAAACCCCGATGGCCTCTCGCAGAGCCTCGATCCCGCATACATCCAACTCGGTCGCATATTGTCCTGCGAAAGAAGCATCCTGGCCATCTTCGCCAATCGCTGACGAACGCACAGCCACAGCCCCCCCACCCAAGGCCGCATAATGCGACTCGAGCGCCTCGGGGAATTCATCCTCGCGCGCATCGAGGATCACGAAAGCGCCCGGCACCGACAAGCCCATGCGGTGCAACTCGGCAAGACCCGCCGCCTTGCCACCAACTTCGGCCGTACCGACCTCCTCGATTCCGAGAATCCGAGGTGCCTGCTCCAACTTCTCCATCAATCCGAGTACCCTTGAGCCGTCCTGTATCAGGACTGGTTCATGAGGAATTCCTTGCGGGTATCGGGATCGGCCTTGAAGACACCACCAAGCGCGGTGGTGGAAGTCTCGCTATCGCCATCCATCACGCCACGCGCCTTTACACAATGATGCGTCGCCGTGATGCTGACTGCGACATCCTTGGTTCCGAGAAGAGTCTGCAATGCGAGCAGAATCTGCTCGGTCAGTCGTTCCTGCACCTGCGGGCGTTGGGCGAAAAAGCGGACAATTCGGTTGATCTTGGACAACCCGATGACCCAATCACTGGGGATATAGGCCACCGTGGCGAATCCATCGATCGTGACGAAATGGTGTTCGCAGGTCGAGGACAAGTTGATTTTGCGCACCTTCACCATCTCGTCGACGTTCATCTTGTTTCGGATGACGGTGAGCTTTGGAAAGTTGAGATAGTCGAGCCCGCCAAAGATCTCATCCACGTACATCCGCGCGATCCGCAGAGGCGTGTCCCGCAAACTATCATCTTCCAGATCCAGACCCAGGATCTGCATGATTTCCGAGAACCGTGCCTCGATGGCCTCTTTCTTCGCCGGACCGGACTGATCCGAGGGGACCATGGGGGTTTCCAGACCGCGCTCGAGCAATGCCTGGCGGACTTTCTCGGCCTCGGGGCGAATGGCCCGGACGGGAGCCGCCGTGACGCGGCTGATCTCGGCCGTGGTTGCTTTGCTGCTTTGTTCGGAGTCGTTTTTCATAATTCCTCTCGTGTTTTTTCGCTCAAGCTACCTGAATCGACACAGCCACGGGGATCTCATCGATCGTCTCCCGGGATCCGTGATCGAGGGATTCCTCACCAGCCAGAATCAGTTCCTCTGTCAGAGTTTCAGCACGCAGGATGCCGGCGAGTGATTCATTCTCGAGAGCCTGCTGCAACTCACCGGCAGCGCTCACCTGCAACCGGATCCGATCACTGACATCAAGACCGGCAGCCTTGCGCAGCGCCTGCACACGGTTCACCAACTCGCGCATCAAACCTTCCTGCAACAAGGCTTGGTCCACCGCCGTATCGAGGGCCACCGTGACGCCGGCCTCGCTTTCCACGACCAGCCCGGGAAGTGGTTCCCTCTGAATCAGGAGGTCGTCGCCGACCAGAACCTCTCCGGCGACCTCGAGAGAGCCGCCTTCCATCAGTTCACGCACCTGCTCGGGCGCCAGCGTTGCGACGGCATCTGCAACCGCTTTCATCTTCTTGCCCAACCGCTTGCCCAGTTTCTTGAAGTTGGCCTTGGCACTGACCTGGATCAGGTCGTCATCGACGTCCGCCACGGTTACCTTCTTCACGTTCAACTCGCCGAGGATATGCGCCAGGTGTCTTTCGACCGAAAGGCGCGTCGCCTTGTCCGTGCTGGCCACGGTCAACTCCGGCAGGGGGCGACGCACACCGATGCGCTCGCGTTCGCGCAGGCTCAGCCCCAGTCCCACGACCCGCCGGGCGATCGCCATGGACGCCTCCAGATCGCGATCGATTCGATCCTGATCGACCTCGGGATAGGCCTCCAGGTGGACCGATGAAGCTTCGGTCGTATCGACGGCTCCGATATCAACGACCAGACGCTGATGCAGAAATTCGCTGAAGAACGGAAGCAGAGGTGCAATCGAGCGGTTCAGGGTGACCAGAACTTCATAGAGCGTCTGGTAGGCGCTGTCCTTGTCCGCGCCGCCTTCCGCCCGGCTGCGCCAGTAGCGACGCCGGCCACGACGAATATACCAGTTATTCAGGTCCTCGCAGATCTCGATAAAGGCCGGCACGAGGTTATAGAGACGGTAACCGTCAAATTCGTCGCGCATGGTCGCCAGATAGCTCTGCAACCTCGAGAGAATCCACTGGTCGAGTTCATTCTGGCTCGTCTCTCCGGCGGCATCGGCCGTCGGAGACCATCCATCGGCGCGCGCATAGGTCACCAGGAAGTTGTAGGCGTTCCAGAGCGGCAAGATAACCGTCCGCGCCATTTCTCGCACGCCCTCCCCTTCGGTGTCCTGCGCATCGCGGCCGAAACGCATCGGCTCGGCGCGCACAGCGGGGCTGTTGATAATATAGGCCCGCAAGGCATCGGCCCCGTAGCGCTCAATCACCGCACTCGGGTCGGGGTAGTTCTTGAGCCGCTTGCTCATTTTCTTGCCGTCGGCAGCAAGAATCAACCCGTTGACGATCACGTTCCGGAACGCGGGACGACCGAAAAGGGCATTGGCAAGAACGTGCAGCGTGTAGAACCAGCCGCGTGTCTGGTCGAGACCTTCGGCAATGAAGTCCGCCGGCAAATTCTCCTCGACATAGGCCTTCTTGTCATCGGCAAACGGGTAGTGATTTTGGGCGTAGGGCATCGAACCGGATTCGAACCAACAATCGAAAACTTCCGAAACCCGACGCATGGTTCCACCCGGGGTCTCCTGCGAAGGAAATGTGATGTCGTCGACAAATTCACGGTGCAAGTCGGTGAGCGAACCCGCCTCGAGCCCCGCAAGGGACTCCAATTCAGCGCACGAGCCAACACAAATCATCTCGGAGGGGTTCTCGTCGCAGCGCCAGATGGGCAGCGGCGTCCCCCAGTACCGATTCCGACTCAGGTTCCAGTCGTAGGCGTTGCCCAGCCAGTTACCGAAGCGCGAGCGTCCGACATGCTCAGGCACCCAACGGATCATTTCGTTGTTCTGCGACAGCGCTTCGCGATGGTCTTCGACACGCATGAACCAGGTGCTTCTGGCCATGTAGAGCAAGGGCTGATCGGTGCGGTAGCAATGCGGATAGGGGTGGACGAGTACGTCCTGGTCGACCAATCGGCCATCGGCCTTGAGTTTTTCGAGGATCCCCTTTTCGGCATCCTTCACGAACACGCCTTCGAAATCGGGAACGGTCGCGTCAAAGACTCCATTGATGGTGACGGGATTGACCAGCGGAAGCCCCTCCTTGCGCCCCACAGCATAATCGTCTTCACCGAAAGCCGGTGCCTGATGGACAATGCCGGTGCCGGTATCGATGGTCACGTAGTCGGCGGCCACGACCCGGAAGGCTTGCCGTTGCCCGTCGGCGGTCTCGGCCAGATCCGCGAAGTACGGCAGCAGGGGCGCATAGGGACGCCCCACAAGATCCGCGCCGGGAAGCCGCGCCAACTCCTCGGTCGCACCGATTCGCTCGCGCTCCTGATAGTCGACCAGGCGGCCCGGCTCGGCATAGGCAACTTCGCCGGAATCCACCACCCGCACCTTTACGTATTCCACCTCGGGATGGACCGCGAGCGCCAGGTTGCTGGGCAGGGTCCAGGGTGTGGTCGTCCAGGCCCAAAGAGCCGCGTCTTCGTCCTCGAGTTGGAAGCGCACCGTGACGCTGGGGTCCTGGCGGCGTTTATGGCCATCCTTGCGGGTTGCGGGGTCGCGTTCCTGAGGACCCTGCGCCACTTCAAAGTTGCTCAGGGTGGTCCCCAAGGCAGGAGAAACCGGCTGCACCCGATGGCCTTCGTAGATCAGCCCCTTGTCCCAGAGCTGCCGGAATACCCACCAGACGGTTTCCATGAAGCTGCGGTCCATCGTCTTGTAGTCGTTCTCGAAATCCACCCAGCGGCCCATCCGCGTAACGACCTGCTCCCATTCGCGGGTAAAACGCAGAACGTTCTTGCGGCAATGCTCGTTGAAGGCCGGAACGCCAAGCGCTTCGATTTCGGCTCGGCCATGGACGTTGAGCTCCTCCTCGACCAGACTCTCGATGGGCAGGCCGTGGCAATCCCAACCGAAACGACGTTCGACCTGATAGCCGCGCATCGATTGGTAGCGCGGGATCACATCCTTGATCGTCCCCGCGAGCAGATGCCCATAATGAGGCAGCCCGGTGGCAAAGGGAGGTCCATCGTTAAAGACAAAGGCAGGTCGATCGCGCCCTTCGCCGGAGTCGGGCGCCAGGCTGCGCTCCACCACACGCTGGTCTTTCCAGAACTTCAGAATTTCATGTTCCAGAGCGGGCAGGTCCAGCTCCGAATTTGGTGCCGCGAAGCTTTTGTCGTGACTGGGCATAACCTTCCTCACTCTAACGGACGCCGCGCCAAGTGCGACCGTAAAACAACGCGACCTGCAGGTGGACGGCCCACAGGACTCCAGTGCCTGTGCCCTCTGCAGACGGACGCCTCCGATCGCCCGAATCGGCCAAGATCGGCCGCGAGCGGATCCGAGACCAAGACGCTGAGCCCAAAACGACGCCAGCCACACCGATAGCCCCCGCGAACAACGCCGAGAGTGAAGCAAACGCCCACAATTGCTGGGAAATCTCCAACCCGGCCATGCAGATTCCCCGAGAGGCCCGCGGCGACCGCGGCACGTGTCCTGCCCTACCGCTCCCACCGCATTTGACCTCTTCTCCACCACCTGAGACCGTCCAGCGGCATTGGAGGAGAGAAAAATGAAGGTTTTTCGCCAAATCTCGATTGTCACCGCCCTCGCCGTTGTCTGCCTCGCTGGCACCGCCGTGGCCGCCGACCATGAAGCTCACGAAATCGATCACAACCGAACGGGGGCCTATCTCGGGATCGGGATCGCGCATGCCTGGCCCAGCTTTGGCGACAATATCGGCGACAACAACGGAAATTGGCATTCCGGCCTCGGAATGAATGCGCGCGGCGGCTATCGCTTCAATCGATATCTCGCCGCGGAGGCCGATGTGGACTTCACCAATCGCTTCCGGGCCAAAGAGAGCCTGGGCGCCGGCACCACGCTGCGCAACGCGATCCGCACCACCGCCAGCACCATCAATGCCAAGGCGATTCTTCCTCTCGATTGGGTACAGCCCTACGTGATGGGCGGGATCGGCTTTCAGGCAGCCACCCTGCAGGAGCATATCGGGAACATTCGGACCAAGCAGACCAACTACAATTTCGTCGGCCGCATCGCTGTCGGGATCGATGTGATGCTGCACAAAAATTGGGGCTGGCATATTGAGGCCGGTGGAATTCTGCCCGCGGGCGGAAGCTTCGGGACCGACGACAACCTGAACCTCGTCATCCTGAATACCGGTTTCCGCTACGCCTTCTGAGGCACCGCCAAGCAAGCCCCTGTCGCGACCGTTTTGCGACGGCCACTGGTGGCTGATACCCACCCATCATGAGCAGCAAATGGGACCTCCGCTTTCTGGAACTCGCTCAGCATATCGCTGGCTGGAGCAAGGACCCCTCCACCAAGGTGGGCTGCGTGGTCGTGGGCGAGGACCGGGAGATCCGGTCAACCGGATTTAACGGCTTCCCGCGGGGGATCGAGGACGACCCGGAGCGGCTTGAGGATCGGGCACAAAAGTATCCCCTGATTTGTCACGCCGAAGAGAATGCGATCATGCATGCCGCCCGAATCGGTGTCAGCCTCAAGGGATGCTCGGCCTATGTTACCTGGCCGCCATGCACCCGTTGTGCACGCTCCTTGATCCAGAGCGGCGTGCGCGAGATCATCTATCCCTCGAGCTGCGAAATCCCCGAGCGCTGGGCCGAGGACTTTGCCGTCTCCACCGATATGATTCGGGAGGCTGGGCTGACGATCCGTCCTGCCTGAACGGCAGGCCAGGAACGCAGCCTGTGCGAGAAGCCATCAGCTTCGCGCGGAATACCAGCTCTTCGTCTGGAGCAATCAGCCCCGCGAAAAGGGCATGATCGAGGCCTGACGGGCGCGCTTGATCGCGCGGGTCAGTTGGCGCTGCTGCTCGGCGCTCAGTCGCGAGACCCGGCGTGGGACGATCTTGCCGCTCTCGGAGACAAACGATTTCAAGGTCTCGACATCCTTGTAGTCGAACTTCAGATCCTTGGACGGACGAGGCTTGGACCGACGACGAAAGCCGCCTCCGCGCCCTTCACCATCTCCATCACGATCTCTGTCCCTGCCCTGATATGAATTTTCCATGCTTTGCTTTTCCGGAGGCCGAGTTTACGGGGCCTAATTCGCCGGGCCTACCAGCCCGAAGTCCTTGTAACGCAGACCTTTTTTCTTGATGAACGCGTAAAGTCCCATCCGCGTTACCGAGCGCATGGCTCGGGCCGAGACCTGAAGGCGGACGAATTTGCCCTCTTCCGGCACCCAGAGGCGCTTCCATTGGATATTCGCCTTCTGTACGCGCTTGGTCTTGTTATTCGCGTGTGAGACATTGTTGCCCACGAGGCGTTTCTTACCTGTCAGTTGACACTTGGCCATGATCTCGAGTCTCTCCAGAAAAAACCTTAGGAACGGGTGGAATTAACACGCGCTTTCCGATGCCTCAACCCTCATCCGGACCGATCGGGAATCCTCTGGATTGGCGGGCCACCCCGGCCTCCCCGCTTGCATCGCCCGATTAGGTCTTCTAGAGCCGAACAGACCGTTTTTACGGAGGAGATCAGCAGATCATGGCCCTAACTCAGGAACTTCTCGACATTCTGGTATGCCCGGAATCCAAACAAGCCCTCGTCTATTTTGCCGACGAAGGCTTTTTGTTCTGCCCGGAGTCCCGGCTGAAGTACCGGATCGAAGACGATATCCCCGTCATGCTGGTCGACGAGGCCGAGCGCCTGGATGAATCGGCCGCACAGGCGCTGATGGCAACGACGCCGCAGGGGGACTGACCCCCTTAACGACCCCCGTGTCGCCCATGGGCGCTTCCAAGAGGAGATCAAAGGCATGCCTGCACAGCTCGGAAAAATTTACCTCGGACCCAGCGGGGTTCAGATCATCGTCACCAAAGGCGGCGACGCCGACCTGAGCGACGGCGATACCCTGCTGCTGCAAAAAGACTCTGGTCAGGACTTCCCCGAGGGGGCGGCTCCCGGAGAGGGCCAGCTCCAGTTGGGGAAACGCTACAAATCAGCCGATGAATCGGTCGAGATCCTGGTCAGCAAGCCGGGGGCCTGCGACCTGCGCTGCGGTGGCGAGCCGATGGGACTGAAGGAAGCCAAAGCGCTGCCGTCGAGCGACTGAAAACGGACCGTCGCACGACCCTCGGCGCTCAGCGCGTTGCGGGCCACAGTCCGGCGTACAGTCCGGCGCACAATGCGGCTCACAGTCCGGCCCACAGTGCGGCTCACAGTGCGGCTCACAGTGCGGCGCGCTTCCGGTTCGCGTTCTCGGCTCAGGGCGCAGGCGACCTGTCCGAGGCAACCGCCGCATCTTGCAAGAGGGCCTGCAGCTCTGCGGCGGCCTGGACCAACCCGAGGCCCGGATCACTGTCGTAGCCGGCACTCATCTCGACCACCCGCCCCTCGACGCTGCAGGCAGGGATTTGCGACAGAACCGCATCCCCACAAAGCGCATCGCGCCCACCGGGA
>CBFHUR010000025.1:0-7533 GCA_965658895.1 Binatia bacterium | reverse complement strand
TCACCACCAGCGGGGGCGCCAGCGTCAGGATCTGCTCGCGGGAAAATTGCGGCCAATCGCGATAGCCGTCCGCGGCAGCCAGATCTTCGATTCCCGCCAGACGCAGCAGGTCACCATAGCTCGAACCGCGTGTCCCGCCGAACCAGATACCTCCCACATAAGTGAGGTAAATCCCTTTCGCGGGCGTCCGCATCGCGGCCGCCCGCGAAAGCGCATCGAGCTCGCGCCGGTAGGCCTCCAGCAAGCGCGCCGCTTGTGCCTCACGCGCCAAAAGACTCCCCAGAGCCTCAATATTTTCTGCCGTCGTCCCCGCGTCCCGGGTGTCACCGAGATCGAAAACCGCAACGCCGGCCTCCCGCAGGCGTGCCATATAGGCCTCCTGCGAGAATTGCGACGCGATGACCAGATCCGGGCGCAAATTAAGCACCTGTTCGATATCCCGCGAGGTGCCCACCTGCGGACGGGAACCAAACCGCCAGGCTTCGGGGTGATCCTGACCGGTATGTGCCGTGATCCCCACCAACCTCTCGGGCTCGACCAACTGGAGCAAAATATGATCGGCAACCGGATTGAGCGAAACGATCCTCCGGTAGGCACCGATGGGCACGGCCACACCGCGCCCATCGGTCGTCCATCGCGCCTCGGTGGTGCCCGCCTCCTCATTCGAGATGAGCGCGGGCGACAGCGGCTCGGCCGGGAGAACGCCCAAGGCGAAAACCATGCCGAGACCGAGGCAGATCACCAGAGCCGCCAGGTTTGCGAAATCCGTCCGCATCAACGCTCCCTCGACGCCGGCAGACGGAAAGCGAGGCCCTCGCGCTCATGAACATCTACTCCGTAGACGCTCCGGATCGGATCGGCATGCACGACCTCGTCGATGGATCCCTCGGAATGCACCCGCCCCTCGGCGAGCAAAACTCCACGGTCGGCATGGTGGCGCGCCTCATCAAGGTCGTGAAGAACCACGACCAGACAGAAGTCTCGTTCGGCGAGTTCGCGCACAACCGCGTGCAGGGAAAGCACCTGTCGAACGTCCAGAGAACTGGTGGGCTCATCGAGCAGGAGCGTCCGGGCTCCGGTCGCCAGCGCCCGGGCAAGAAGCACCCTCTGGCGCTCACCACCAGATATTTCGGGAAACGCACGATCGGCGAGATGAGCGACATCGGCTTGCGCCAGCGCCGCATCGATTGCCTCACGATCCTTCTCGCCATGCGAAGACCAGGCGCCGCGCTGTGCAAAACGTCCCATCCCCACAACCGAGCGCACTGGCAATCGTGCGGCGAGCAAGGACTGCTGGGGCACGTAGGCCACTTGCTGTGCCCGCTGGCGGGCGGTCATGGACTCCAACGCGACGCCATCGAGCAACACCTCACCCCGACAGGGCCGCAAACCCAGAACCGCCTTGAGCAGGGTGCTCTTGCCAGCGCCGTTGGGTCCGAGAAGCGCGGTCACCTGGCCCCGCGGGGCCGTAAGGGCAATCTCGTGGATCACTTTTCGGTTCGCGTAGCCCGCAGAGAGCCCCTGCACCGACAACCCCGGAGTCAAAGAACTTCTCCCGCGCGATAACTCCGCGCCAGCAAAACCAGAAATACCGGCGCGCCGATCAAACCGGTCACCACGCCCAGCGGGATCTGGCTGACCCCCGGAAGCGATCGCGCCAGAACGTCCGCCCAGACCAGAAATGTGGCGCCGCCCACCAGAGCGGCCGGGATCAATCGACGATGCTCTGCACCGACGAAGGGGCGCAGCGCGTGGGGAACGACCAGGCCCACGAATCCGATATTTCCGCCGATCGCGACAGCTGCGCCCGTGAGCGTCGCCGTCCACACAATCGCCCAACGCCGCACCTGCCGGACCGGCACGCCGAGCGCTGCGGCTTCTTCCTCACCCGACAAAAGCAGATCGAGATGGCGCGCCCATCCGAAAGCAACCACAGTCGCCATGGCCACCATCGGCGCGGCCAACACGAAATGACGGGCACCTTTGGACTCGATCCCCCCGAGGCTGAACGCCACGACCGCACGCCCCACCTCCCAGCGCTCCTGAGCCAGACTCGAGAGCAAGCCCGCGATACTGAGAAAAAAGCTGGAGAGGATAAAGCCGGTCAGCAACACGGTGACGATCCCCGTATTCCGTCGCGCGACAACGAGCAGGACCCCAAGAGAAAGGAGCGCGCCCAACAGGCAGCCCACTGGCACCAGCAGCTCGCGAGGCAGCCCCGGCAGTGCCATGCCGAGAAAAAACAGATCCCCCAGCAACAAGACCGCAATACCGCCGAGACTCGCGCCGGCTGTGGTTCCCAGAATCGACGGACTGGCCAGAGGATTCCGGAACAACCCCTGAACGAGCACACCCCCCACGGCCAGAGCGGCTCCGGCGAGAATCGTATTGCCCAGACGCCATGCCCGAAGCCCCACGAAGGCGTCGCGCAATCCGGGGTCGCTGAGGTCGCCGTCCCCCACCAACAAAGCAGCCAGCGAGCCGAGAAACAGCAGGCAGACCAGTACTGCCCAACACAAGCCGGTCCTCAGCCTCGGTTCCTCCCGAACCGATTCTTTCGCGTATGTTTCGGCCATCAATCCGCCTCGGACGCTCCTTGTACCAGAACCAGCCAACGGCCTGCCCCGTCATCTACCGAACCTCTAGCCTGTCCACCCACCAAGCGTCCAGACGCGCCAGAGTGCACGAAAAGCGATAGAATTCGGTGCGGGAATCGTTCAGAATGCAACAGCGCCTGCGCGCCACGAATCTGATGCGAAAACTATTGGTCTGCCAACATGTCGCCCACGAACTTCTGGGAACACTCGACCCGCTGGTCCGCGGGCACGGGTTTCGGGTCCGCTACGTCAACTTCGACCGCAATCCCGACGAGCAGCCCAGGCTGGACGGCTACGCCGGCCTGATCCTGTTGGGCGGACCCATGAATGTGGGGCAAGCCAGCACCTACCCGCATATCCTCACCGAAAAGGCCCTGGTCCGTCGCGCGCTGGAACTCGAGATCCCGGTACTCGGGATTTGCCTCGGAGCCCAGATCATCGCCGCAGAACTCGGGGCCGAAGTCGGCCCGGCGCCACGAAAGGAAATCGGCTGGTCGGATATCTCGCTGACAGAGGCGGGCCGCAAGGATGTTCTCTTCCGACATTTCCGGGAGACCGAACGAATCTTCCAATGGCATAGCGATACGTTTTCTCTCCCCGCCGGAGCCACGCTGCTGGCGCGCGGCGATGCCTGCGAGAATCAGGCCTTTCGCTTTGGGGATCGCATCTATGGTTTTCAGTTCCACCTCGAGGTCGACCAGGCCATGATCGAGCGGTGGCTGCGCATTCCCGACCTGCTCGGTGAAATCGCAGATCTCCAAACGGACCTTTGCCCCGAAAGGATTCTGGAAGAAACCACCCGCCAGATTTCTCGAACGCAAGATCTGGCGCAAAAGACCTTCTCCGATTTGCTGCAAATTTTCGACCCGACCGAGCGCGGCCGGATCCTCTCGACGAGCTAGCGAAGTCGAAAACCGCCCGACAAACGGATGGCACGATATGCGCTGACCTGCGGCGAGATGCGCCCTCATGCTCGGCCGTGAAAAGTCTCCAGAGTGCTGCAGGGCCGCGTAACACGGCGCGTCAATACAATGAAAAGGACCTTCGTTTCGCCCATCGAGTTGGTCTTTTGAATCCTGTCATTGTCCTCGCAATCCGATTGCACCCTAAATGGCAAGCGCGCTATGGTCGGCCCGGCGTTCTGCCACATTCCACGACCAATCAAGCCGATCCCGATAAAGGCCCCGACAAACTGGAGTTGCTCCATGAAACCTGCCCGACCCTCTCGACTCGCCCTGACCACCACCTTGTTGCTCACTGCATTTCTCTGGAGCCCGGCAGCCCACGCGCAGATCAGTGGCGTCTCGGTCACGAACCAATCCAGCGGGAACGCCAGCTACGGTGGCATCACCAGCGCCGAAGGGAAACGCACCTCGGAGATCAGCAGCAGCAATACTGATACCAGCATCAATGTCCGCTACGGCTGGGGACTTGCTGCGGACACCGGCTTCTGGGGGCGCGACCGTGAGGTCTCGATGACCTCAGCTCATCAAATCAACTTCTCGGTAACGGCGCCGGCCGCCTACACGATAACTGTAGAAACCAGATGGAAGGGCGCCCTGACCACAGTCGACGACAACGGTCATAAGGCCAAGGCATTCGTGGACCAAATGAGCGCCAGCCAAACCGGAGGCACCGTGCAATCCGGGTCGCTCAACGGAGGAAACCCCGGGGATATCTCGAACACCGGCAGCAGCAAGAACGTCACCTTCGACAGCAGCACCACCATGGTCATTGCCGGAAACGGCAACGGATCACCGCAGGCCTACCAACTCAATTTTTCCTGGAACAGTCGGTGTAAATCTGACGGCAAGCGCTTCAAGGCAGGTAACGAATGCGCCGTGCGCGGCGGTGCGAGCATCGGGCTAGGTGGTGCAAGCGCCGACGATTACGGCGGGGTCGGAAACCGTACCCGGAGCGAAGACGGCCACTTCGTCACGATCACCGTGAACATCCCGGATGTCTGCGGTGACGGTGTCCCTACCGGCAGTGAATCCTGCGACCTTGGAAACGCCAATGGACAACTCGGCAGCTGCTGCACATCCTCGTGCTCCTTTGCGAGTGCAGCGACGACCTGCCGCGCGAGCGGCGGTCTCTGCGATATCGCCGAGACCTGCTCCGGAAATAGCGCTACATGCCCGGCGGATCTTCTGGCCAATTCGGGCACGACTTGTCGGGCCTCGAATGGCCAATGCGACATCGCCGAGACCTGCGATGGAACTTCGCCGACCTGCGGGGCCGATACTTTCGTCAGCAGTTCTACCAGTTGCCGATCGGCTACGGGCATCTGCGATGTCGAAGAATTCTGCTCGGGCAGCAGCGCCAGTTGCCCCGCGGATACCTTTGCCAGCAGTGCAACCTCGTGCCGCAACAGTGCCGACCTCTGCGATGCGGAAGAATTCTGCACCGGAAGCTCCGGGGCCTGTCCTGCGAATGCTGTCGCCGCAAGCGGGACCACGTGCCGCAACGCCGCGGACGTCTGTGATGTGGCCGAGACCTGTGACGGCACGAGCATCAGCTGTCCTGCTGACGGATTCCAGGACAGCACGACCACATGCCGCGCCCAAAGCGATGTTTGCGACGTCGCTGAAACCTGCACCGGAAGCAGCGCGAGTTGCCCGGCGGATGCAGTCGCTGACAGCAGCGCTACCTGCCGCGGCGTGGCCGACATCTGTGATGTGGCCGAGACATGCGACGGCGCAGCCAAAAGCTGCCCGGCCGACGGATTCAAGAACAGCGCAACCACGTGCCGCGGCAAAAGCGATGTTTGTGACGTCGCCGAAACCTGCACCGGAAGCAGCGCGAGTTGTCCCGCCGATGCCTTTGCCGACAGCGCGACCGAATGCCGCGGCAGTGGTGGCGAATGCGATATCGTAGAGAACTGCACCGGCAGCGCGGCCGCGTGCCCGACCGACGAGGTAAAGAGCAGCGACGTTATCTGCCGCGAGATCATCGCCGGCATCGATGCCGCATGCGATATCGAAGAGAGTTGTGACGGCGTCAATGCAGAGTGCCCGGAGGACGAATGGGTCGATGACGAAACCGTCTGCGACGACGAAACCGCAGGTACGGAAAATGACCAATGCACCCTGGGGCTCTGTCGCTGCCCGGAGGGACCGGACCTCGACGACGACGGCATCCCCGATCTTTGCGACCCCGAGGACTCGAGATTCGAGCTGAGCAGGGCCCTGGTTCGCCGCGGCGGTGACAAGCCCGGTTACTTCCGAGCCAAGGGTCTTGTCGAGACCGGACTTGGTGGCTTTGGCCTTCTCGATGTCATCGACACATCCGAGGGAGGCCTCTCGATCCAGATCACGACGGGTTCGGGCTTGAGGAAATTTTCCGTGTTCGAGACAGGAGATTGCACGCAATCCCCCCGGGGCGCCGGCATCATCAATTGTCGCAAGATCATCGACATTTACGAGAAGCCACGCGTCCGGTTCGTTCCGGCCGCCAGCAAGTCGGCCAAACCTGGCACCTACAAGGTCTACATCGAGCTCGGACGACTCGAGAAAGAGTTGCTCGAGGACCTCACCGGCCCACTCGATATCCGTATCGCCACTGGAGATATCGACCGGCAGGCCACTCTGAACTTATGTGTCCCCAACCGCCGCGGGCTGACCTGCCGGCCCTGAACCATCTGGTGCTCTCGGCTGAATCGTCCCACATACCGGTGGGGCGATTTAGCTGTTAGCGTTGCCGAATGAACAGATCGCAGCGTCCACAAAAATCCGGAGCCAAACCTTTCTCCCTAATTCTGGTCTTTGCACTCCTGTTGCTCGCCGGATGCGCGGACAGCAACGAGACCAGCAAAGATCCCGTCCGGGACCCGGGTGCACTCGGGCCCTACCCCATCGGGATTACCGAAGTGGTCTTCTATGACGAAAGTCGGGATCGAATCCTCCTGACCAATGTCTGGTACCCGGCCGCCGAGGCCGCACGTGACGCCGAGCCGTCCTCAGCCGAGAGCTACCTCCCGGAAGATCTCGCCTTTCTCGCCGCCAGCTCGACGCTGACGTTGCGCGCGGTCCGAGACGCGGCGCTGGCCACCGACGGCCCCTTTCCGCTGATTTTGTTCTCGCATGGCAACAACGGGATCAATTTCCAGAATGGTGACCAAATGGAGCACCTGGCAAGCCATGGGTTCATCGTCGCCTCACCCGACCACGAGGGAAACACTTATTTCGACAACTCCGGATCACCGAGCGGACTGAGCATCGATCGCCCCATCGACATGATCTTCCTGCTCGATGAAATGCTGCGCGCCACCGAGGACCCCGATGAATTGTTTTACGACTGGATCGACACAACGCTTGGCATAGGCGCCTCCGGGATGTCTTTTGGCGCGTTTACCGTTGTGACTGCAGCAGACCGGGACGACCGCATCGTCGCGGTACTCCCTCAAGTCCTGACCGCACCGATCTCGGAGGATTACGATACGCCCACGTTTCTTCTTCTGGCCGAAGAAGACAAGACCATCGGACTCGATGGCAACGCGCGCATCCGAAACACCTATGCCACAACGAAGGGACCGAAATTTCTGGCCGAACTCCCGGACGCCGGACACTTCAGCCCAACCATCTCGTGCTATACGGGCCTGGGCATCGGCAACGCCGATGGTTGCGGCGAGGGTGAGCGATTCGCCGACGGCAGCACTTTCGAATTTCTCGAAGCCACGGAAGTGTGGGAGCTGCTGAACCACTATAGCGTTGCCTTCTTCCAGACCTACCAGCGCCAGGACACTCGTTACCTAAGCTTCCTCGAAGAAAACGCCTTTCCCGAAATCGCGATCTACCAGAGCGACCCGCAGCGCTGAGCTACAGCCCCGAGACGCGCCCCCGAAACTCGCCCGAAAATCACCCGAAACTTACCCCGAGACGCCCCCGTGCCAACCTTACCCATAGCCATCATCGGCTTCGGCCGAATCGGCGAGGTC
>CBFHUR010000024.1:0-45676 GCA_965658895.1 Binatia bacterium | reverse complement strand
TTTGCCTGAGGAAACTTGTCGGCACAGATCGAACCGGCATCGGTGCCGGTTTCCGCCAACTGGCATTTTACAGCCATCGCCTGCGGATTGAGGCCGGCGCCGGCGGGGAGATCAATGGCCACAAGATCCAGTTCCTCGTAGGTATCGCTCGTCGCCGTAAACGAAAATTGCGTCCCGGCTTTGGCGCTCGGCGCCGCATCCGTCAGGGACAGACCCACGCGATAGCGAGATCGTTCCCCATCGGCCGAACTGACGGCCGAACTGACGGCCGGTACGGCCATGACCAGAACCACGGAGAACAGCGAAATGATGCTCACGGCCACGCGCGAACGTCCCACCGCAGAGGCCATGCCGCCGCCCCTGCTATTTGCCGCAAGCCGCGCAGGGAGTGACGCGCACTCCATACAGCGTCGGATTTCGCCCCCCGCGAGTTCCCACGACCCTTCTTTCGAATCGTTTCGGTATCGTTTCCCACCAATTGTATTGTTGAACAAAGCGTATCCTCCTCCAGCCATTTATTGTATGACTACAAATTGGAGGAATCATGCGAAAGTTTCTGAAAATCGTGAGTGTTGCGGCAATCAGCATCGGGCTGGCGTCCTGCGGGGGCAGTTCCAAACCGGCCGCCTACCCGGCCGCCGCCGAACTGGCAGACCTCGGCTACGGGCAGTACCTGGGGGCCGCCACACCCGTGAGCACCGAGGTCGATGGCGAATGGACGCATCTGCGCTTTGATCCCGCGGCCGAAGGACCGATTTGCCTGACCGGTGGACCATTTCAGGTCAGCTTTCGCGACGGCCCCTCCGATGAGGTTCTGGTCTTTCAGCAAGGGGGTGGCGCCTGTTGGGATGACTACACCTGCAATGTCGCCCAGACGGCGACCACGAGAGCTGGTGGCCCGCCCAACGTCGGCATCCTCGCGCTCGACAATCCCGAAAACCCGTTCCGCGACTTCGACGTTGTGTACGTACCGTATTGCGACGGGTCGGTCTTCATCGGAGACACCGCGATCGACTACAACGGTCGCATCACCTACCACCATGGCCTACAGAATCTTTCCGCAGCCATCACCACGCTGGTCGAACAATTTCCCAACCCGTCTCGCGTCGTCGTCAGCGGGTCGAGTGCCGGAGGCTATGGCACCTATTCCGGCTATGGAGTCCTGCGCGTCGCGCTGCCTTCCACCGAGATCATCATCTTCAACGACTCGGGCCCCGGCGTACAGAACAAGGAAGCCTCACAGGCTGTCCAGGATCGTCTGGCGAATTGGGACTTTGAACGCCTGGTGCCCCCCAGCTGTGTGCTATGCGACGACCAATATACCTTCCTGACCCACTGGGCGATGGAGCGTGACAAGGATCTGCGTGCAGCCCTCTACACCTACCAGCGAGACGGCGTGCTGCGCTTTTTCCTCGACCTCTCGGGACCCGGTTTCGAGAGCCTGCTCCTGACCAGCACCGACGAGTTGAAAGTCCTTACCGGCGACGGGTTTGCCCGTTACTTCCCGAAGGGAAGTGAACATACGGTTTTGATGAGCAACTTCCTCTATGAACAAAGTATTGACGGAACCCCACTGCTCGGCTGGATCGAGGCATTCCTCGCCGACGATACGACCGTCTGGAAAGATGTCATCGAGTAACTGGTCGAGTCGCTTCTCGCGTCGCTATTCGAGGCAGCGACCGAGAAACTAATCGAGTCCCACCAGTGCTGTCCGCGCGAGAAAGCCGATCTCTCAAGCCCCGCGTTCGCGGCGCAAGGAGATTCCCGCCTCGCGCAGGCAGACTTCGAAGGCTTCCTCGGGTGTGTTGGCGGTCGCAGTTGCCTTGATGCGCGGGTCCTCGAGGTCCTGCGCGCGCGCAAAATACCCCCCGGCAAGCAGGTCCTCAAACACCGTGAATCGCATCCAGCCGCGCGCATCGTCGCCAAAATCGAGCACGATCTCGGCTTCTTCCACGATACGTCCCGCCTCGGCAATGGCCTCCGGCATCCGAATCTTTCGCCAATCCATAATAACGTGTGCTACCTCTTATCGTGATGCCAATCGAGTCACCCTGCGAAAATCTTCCCGGCCAACTCGCGCCTCGCGAAAGTAGTGAAGAGCACCGTTTGCTCCGAGAAATGGTGGTCGAATTCGTCGCCAACGAAGTGGAACCCCAAGCGGCCGCTTTCGACGAGCGAGCCGAACTCAACCGGCCACTGATGCGCCGGGCCGGAGAATTGGGGCTTTTCGGCTTGACCGTGCCCGAAGCCGACGGTGGCGCCGGGCTTGATGCCACAGCCGCGGTCATCGCCCACCATGAGATCTCGAGGAGTGACCCGGGATTCTGCCTGGCCTATCTGGCGCACGCTCTTCTTTTTGTGAACAACCTGCATCAAGCCGGAGACGCCGACCAGCGTGCGCGCTTTCTCCCCGCCACCCTGTCGGGCGAGGTGATCGGTGCCATGGGGATGACCGAGCCGGGTGCCGGTACCGATGTCCTCGGGATGCAGACAACCGCGCGCCGGTCCGGGGACGAATATATCCTCAACGGGAGCAAGACCTACATCACCAACGCGCCGGATGCAGGACTCTTTCTTGTCTACGCGAAAATCGAGGGCCGTATCAGCTCGTTTGTCGTGGAGCGAGCGACCGACGGATTTTCGGTCGGGCAACCCCTGCGCAAGATGGGGATGCGAGCCTCCCCGATGGCCGAGCTGCACTTCGAAGAATGCCGCGTCCCGGCCGAGAACCTTCTCGGCGAGGAAGGCGGAGGCATCGTTCATATGATGCGCAATCTCGAGATCGAAAGGATCTGCCTGGCAGCCATGAGTCTGGGCATTGCCGACCGCTGCCTGGCCGAAATGGTCCATTATGCGACCGAGCGCGAAGCCTTCGGCAAATCGATTGTCGAATTCGGACAAATCCAGCGATATATCGCCGAGGCCTTTGCCCGCACCGAAGCCGCACGCGCGCTCGTCTACCGAGCCGTCGACGAAATGCACCCGGACAAGCGGAACCGAATCGCCTCGGACGCAGCCAAGTTATTTTGCGCCCCGGTGGGCAAATCCGTTGCCGACGATGCGATGCAGGTTTTTGGAGGGGCTGGCTATTGCGCAGAATTTCCCGTCGAGCGGCTTTTGCGGGACGCCAAATTGCTCGAGATTGGCGGGGGAACTCTGGAATCTCACCAGAAGAATCTGGCTCAGGACCTGCGAAAGGCATTGCAACGATGAACCGGTTCCAAATTCTGCTCAAGGCAACGCTTCAGATGTATGCCGACGCCATCAGCGAGAGTTCCAAAAGTCTCGTGGCGCATTTCTGGGTCGTCGGCTTGATCCCGGGCTACACGATGCTGCTGGGATTGGTGGGCACGCTTTCCATGAGTCTCGGATTTCTCGGCGGTATCCTGCAGTATCTGGCGATGGCTGCCTTGCTGAGTTCGTTTCTCAGCATCCTCGAGGAGGCTGTTGCCCATCAACGGGTTCATTTCTCGGGGCTCGGCACCACGTTCGGGCGATATTTCAATTCGCTGATTTCCGTACTCTTCGTCTTCTGGATTCTGGATCTCGTGCTCGGGATGGTCGGCCAGAGCTCTCCGAATTCCCTCTGGCTGATCCTGTTTGTGAAGACAGCGATCTTTATCGTCTTCAACCCGGTGCCCGAATTGATCTATCAGGGCCAACGCGACGGCATGGGCCTCCTCGAAGATGCCTACCGTTTCACGCTTGCCAACACGCTGGAGTGGTTGTTTCCGATGTTCCTGATTCTCGCGCCGATCTTTGCGATCGAAACGCGTATCGGCCTCGTCGTGATGTCCCAGCTCAGCCCCACCAATGCACTGACGATGCTCAATACCATCGTAATGCAATGGCTACCGGCCAGCGGACCATGGGTGGCGATCCTCTCCACCCTTTTGGCCAGCACCTTGCTGACCTGGGTCATGCTCTTCCGGGGTTTCCTGTTCCGATCGCTGAATCGGGGCGGGCGGCGCCAGCGTATTTTCATGAGCCGCATGCAGTCGTAAAAAAAGGGCGGTCACAACCACGTGTGACCACCCTTTTCCATTGGCAATGGCGCGAAAAGCTTGCGCGTCAGGCGTTGGGCTTTGCCTTGGCTGCCGCAGCCTTGGCATACATTTCCAGCTTTTCGAGCAGGCCCATCTTCTCCTGACCGATCGTGGAATCGAGCCTCTCGGCGATTGATTCCGGAGTCCAACCACCTTCCTGATAAACAGCACGAACCTCTTCCGGCTGATTCCAGACTGCCAGCTTGGTTCCGGCCACCGAGTAGACCTGGCCGGTCACTTTGCTGGCCGCATCGGAAAGCAGGTAGACGGCCATGGGCGCGATATCGTCAGCCGAACCCATATCGGGGATGGCAAACGGTACGTTCTCGCTCATACGCGTCTTGGCGGTCGGGGCGATGCAGTTGGCACGAACGCCATACTTATGGAGACCGGCGGCCGCGCTCCGAACCAATGAGACAATGCCTCCCTTGGCCGAAGAGTAGTTTGCCTGCGCCACCGAACCCGCGAAAGCACCCGAGGTGAAGCCGACCAGAGAGCCGCTCTTTTGTTTGCGCATGACCGCAGAAGCTGCGCGGAAGAGTGTGAAGTGGCCCTTGAGATGCGTCTCGATCACGGGATCCCAATCCTCCTCGGCCATGTTGAAGAGCATCTTCTCACGAAGGATACCCGCAACACAGACCACACCATCAATGGATCCGAACTCATCCATGGCCTGCTGCACGATGCTTTCGCCACCGGCCATCTCGGCAACGGAACTCGGGTTGGCAACGGCCTCCCCTCCGGCGGCCTTGATCTCGGCAACCACCTCGTTGGCAGGCTCGCTGGTCGGCTCGCTGCCGTCCATCGAGACTCCGTAGTCATTCACAACAACTTTGGCGCCGGCCTTGGCACACGCCAGAGCGACAGCGCGACCAATTCCTCGTCCCGCACCCGTAACAGCGATGGCTTTTCCTTCGAGCATACCCACTTGGCGTTCCTCCATTTTTTTCCAAAGACCCGAAAATCCTAGCTTTCCGCGCACCAAAGCGCACCTATAGCTGGACGGCTGTCTTCCGAGTCCAATCTAGGCCAAATCGAGGTCGATCCCGATGGGACAATGGTCGGAACCTAGGATTTTTGGCCGAATCCAGGCATCTCGCACCCGAGGCAGAAGATCCTCGGAGGCGAGCATATGGTCGATGCGCCAGCCGATATTCTTCTCCCGCACCCCGAAGCGCTGACTCCACCAGCTGTAGGCGACCTCCTCGGGGTGAAAATGCCGAAAGGTATCTGTCCAGCCGCGATCGAGAAGCTCGACAAAGGCCTCTCTTTCCTCGGGGAGAAACCCACTGGTCTTCTCGTTGGGTTTGGGCCGTGCCAGATCAATCGCCTGAGGGGCTGTATTATAATCGCCGCAGATAAGCGCCGGAAGGCCCGTCTCCTTGCGCGCGGCTTCCACAACATCAAAGACCCGTCGCGTGAAGGCCAACTTGTAGGGAACCCGTGAGTTATCCCGATCCTTGCCGCTTCCGTTGGGGAAATACACATTCGCAAGAAGCAGACCGGGGAAGGTGGCCAACTGAAATCGGCCTTCCACATCATAGGATTCCTCGCCCAGGTCCAAGGCAATTGCCTCGGGCTGCTCGCGCGACAAAAGCCCCACGCCGCTGTAGCCCTTGCGACTGCGCGCCGCGTGCAGGGAGAAATGAGGGAAGCTGCGCAGACGACCGATTTCCTGCGGTACATCCTCGATCTGCACGCGGGTTTCCTGCAAACCGAGGACATCGGCTTTCAATTTGCGAATTTGCGTCGTGAAACCCTTCTGCACACACGCCCGCAAACCATTTACATTCCATGAAACAATGCGCATACGCCTCTCCTAGCCCATCACGCGAGTGTTCGCAGTCCCGCGTCCAGCCCGGTAGAAACCCCCCATGGGCCCTGTCGCCGAACGGCTACCAAGAATCGCTTCCTTTTCCGAACGGCGCATTCCTTCAGCCATTCTCGGAGTCGAGAAAATTCTCGAACATTTGGCCGCAACGGATCGATGCGAATTTCGCGTCTCTTCCTCCATGGATCCCTCGCCCGAGGATCTCGCCTGGGCAGACAGCCTGATCCTGGTCCGGGGCGCCTCCCCTCAGGAAGTTCGGATTCAGAAAGAGGCGATCCGGCTGGGCAAGCGCACAGCCTGCTATCTCGATGACGACCTCGAAGAGGTCCCGGAGCGAGCGGTCAGCGGCTTGTTCTACCAGATGCCAAGGATACGCTCGGGCCTCGGCTCTCTCCTTCGGGAAGCGGACCTGACACTGGTCACTCAGGAGTTCCTCGGGCAAACGCTCGAGCACCGCCACGGGATATCGACAACAATACTGCGACAACCCCGGCCCACCCCTCCCACCGGCATGTCTGGCGAAAAACCTCACTCGGACCAGCCTGTCCGGATCGGATTTCTCGGCAGCCTCGACCACCATGCGTTCCTCGAACAACTTCTGGAGGCCCCCACACGGAACCTTCATCAAGAATTCGGCGAGAAGATCCAGTTCGTCTTCTGCGGGATCGCGCCGAAGTTTGCGCAGTCCATCGGCGCGGAGGTCATTCCCTACGAGATGGACTTTCATGCATGGCGCCGGCGAGCGGCTTCGCTCGGTATCGAGATCGGTCTCGCGCCACTGCCCGAATCCGATTTCCATCGCTCGAAGTACTGGAACAAATACCTCGAGTACGGATCGCTCGCGATTCCGGGGATCTACTCCGAGGGTTCGCCCAACGCTCAGGTCGTCGAAAATGGACGAACCGGCCTGATCGCGCCCAACCAGCCTGCGGCATGGGAGGGGGCCCTGCGCACCTTGATCACGGACGGCAAGCTCCGTCGCGAGATCGCTCAGGCATCGGCAACCGACGTCGAGAAACGTTTCTCCGAAGCCGCCCTGGCAGAGCAGTGGGCGGAGGCACTGGCCCCGATTCTCGAGCACCGTGCCCCGGCAGTAGACGCCGATACAGTGCAATTGCGACGCGGGCTCTGGCAGCATTGGCTCGACCGGTATGCGGTCTACGGGACGCGCAATACCTTCAGGATGATGCGGCGACGGATCCTGCGTACGCGCGGATAACCGCTTCGGTTGGTCCGTCTTCGCGCACCTCGCCGGCCTCGATCCAGAGACAGCGATCCGACATCGCGCGGATGGTATCCATATCGTGGCTGATCAAGACAACCAGAGACGCTTGATTGACCATACTGTCGAGACGCTTCTGCGCCTTGGCATGAAAACGAGCATCTCCTGCGGCAACGATCTCGTCGAGCAGGAGCACATCCGGTTGGATCGCGGTCGACACCGCAAAGGCCAGCCGGAGAAACATCCCGAACGAATAAGTCTTCACCGGGCGCTCCAGGGCATCTCCCAATTCCGTGAACTCGGCGATCGCCGGGAGTGCTTCCTGCGCTTCCTTTCGCGACATCCCGAGCAAAAGAGCGCGTGTCAGCATATTGTCATGACCGCTGGCCTCCATCTCGAAGCCTGTCGCCAATTCGAACAGGCTGGCGACATCACCCTCGACGCGCACGTGACCTTCGGTCGGGGTATAAATCCCGCACATGGTCTTCAGAAGTGTCGTTTTCCCGGCGCCATTCCAGCCAATCACGCCGACCCGCTCACCGGTCTTGATCGTGAGCGAAATCTCGTGCAGGGCGCGCACGCCATCTTCATCCAACCGGGCTGCCGAGCCGTTGAAGAATCCGGCCAGTCGATCGCGGAGCCGGAGACCAGCCTTGCCCGGGAAATGCAGGGATACTTGCTCGAGTTCGATCACAGCCAGAATACCACCGAGGTGCGAGAACGACGGAGCGCAAATACCGCCAGCGGCACAAGAACGGCGAGAACGATTGCGGAAGCAATATAATGAGATGCGGGGGGCAGATCCCCGAAGACCATCGGGGTCCGCACCAACATGAGCAGATGATAGACCGGGTTCAGGGTCAACAACCAGGAAAGCCCATGCTTGACGAGCATTTCCGGGGGATACATGATCGGCGTGGCATAGAAGAGCGCCTGCACCCCGACTGTCTGCACATAGGTGAAATCGCGAACCATCGTATTGAGCACAGCCGACAGGCTGGAAAGCGCGATCCCGAAGATCAACCATGCCACCAAGGCCGGCAAAATGCCCAGCCATGCCACGGTCACTCTGCCCTCGAGAGCCAACGTCACCAGAGCGGCCGCGAGCAGCCCGAAACATAGAGCCGCAAACGCGCCAAAGGCCATGCGGAGGGGATAAGCCGCCAGCGAGACATTGGGCACTTGCTTGATGTAACCCTCGGCCGCGACAAAGGCGATCGCGCCGCCTTCCAGACAGGCTACAAAAAAAGCCCATAGAGTCAGGTTCACAAAGAGATAGGGCAAGAACTCGGCCAGCCCCTGATCAAAAACCTGCGAGAAGACCACTCCAATCACCAAAGACATGCCCAGCGGCGACAGGATCGCCCAGAGAATCCCCAGTCCGGTAGAGGTATAGCGTCGGACCAGATCGAGTCGCGCCAATTGCCAGGCGATCGACAGTGTCTGCTGGAAAGTCTCCCGCGTGCGCGGAGCCGCCACGGTCTCTCCCGTCGGATGAGTCACTGGAACCACTCCATCACTTCACGCGAATTGCGTCGACGTCGGCTTTCAATCCAGCGGTGCTGACGGCGGCCCTGCGGCCAACTCAGAAAGGCCTCCCCCAAACCCGGGAGAGAGGACCACTCCCGCACCAAGCAGCCTCCGACAACGACCGCATCCCGCGCGAGGCCACGCCAACCACAGTGGCGCCAGGTTGCCTTGTCGGCATTCTTCCAACGCATCAGAAAGCGGTTACGCACGGAATACCGATTCACAGCTGCTCCAACTTCAGACCTTCGTTCAGGCAACACGGAGCGCACGTGATACCCGATCGCTGAAGGAACGTAAAGACAATTCCAGCCCAGCGTTTGGGCGCGCCAGGCAACGTCGGCGTCCTCCCGATAGGCGAAAAACTGCGGGTCAAAAAAGGCACCGTCGATCTGGAGATCCTCCACCATGGAGCGCCGAAACAAGGCCGCGGCGCCGGTAGCCCCAAAGACCAACTCCTCGGTATCCCAACGACCATCATCCGGGCGGCCGGATCCCCGATCCAGATGACGAAAAGAGCGGAACATTTCCATCCCCACGGAATCAATCTCGGCGGGCTCGACCGGCTTCAGCCGCGAGTCCATGCGCAACAACTTCCCGCAGAGGGTGCCCAGCTCAGGTTCCGGATGATTCGTGATTGCCGCAGACATCCGGGCGAGGAAATCGGTGGCCAAACAGGTGTCAGGATTCAGGACCAGGACCCATGGGGAGTCGGTTTGAGCGATCGCTCGATTCTGCCCCACGGAGAATCCCAAGTTTTCACCGGCCGGGTCCACAAGCGAAACGATCGAATGAGATTGGGCGATTTGAAGACTCTCATCACTCGAGCCGTTGTCCACAACGACCACTTCGGAAGGCTGCTGCGTCTGGGCAGCCAGAGAATCGAGACAGCTGGACAGGTAGGCGGCACTATTCCAACTGACGATCGTGACGCCGATCGTCGCGCCCGGGCTCATGACTCCATCCAGATGGCCTTGACGGGCAGCTTCGCGACTCCGGAAAAAATCGGGGATTCCTCCTCCACCACCTGAAACACCAAGGCCCGATCCCACCAATCATGGCTCTCCTCCAGATGCGTGGCACCCTGGTGCACCGAGATCGACACCGAGTAGTGTCCCGGCCCCAGATTCAGCTCGGTCTCGAAAGCCACGCGCACCAAACCATCGCCAGCCTGGGGCTCCGGCAGTTCCAGATGCCAGGTGTTGGTTCCGAACACATCATTTCCCAAACGATCTCGGATCAGGAAACCCACTGTGGGGATCATGCCGGAATCGTCGAGATTTATCGCAACCGTCAATCGAGATCCCCCACCCACAGGGAACACCCGTGCGGGAGCCCCTTGCGGATCCTCCAACTCGATATTCCGGATCGAGATTCCACCACCGCCCGAACGCGTGGAGACCTCCCCATCGGGAAGAGTTCGCTGCTCCACGGCCACCGGGGCGCCCTGCTGCTGGGCTATGCGGGCGTTGTAAAAATCATAGACCTCGGGCGGCTTTCCTTCACAGACGACCCGGCCCTGATCGAGAAGAAGTGCTCGATCGCAAAGCGTCTTGACTGCGCCGGGATCATGGGTCACGAAAAGCACGGTTGTCCCCGCGGATCGCATCTCCCGAATACGTCCCATCGAGCGATGTTGGAAAATAATATCGCCAACGGAGAGAGCCTCATCGATGATCAGAACATCGGGGCGTACCGCGGTCGCCGCACTGAAGGCCAACCGGACCTGCATTCCGGTGGAATAGGTTCTTACCGGGTGGTCCATATGGTCGCCCAGTTCCGAGAACTCCTGAATCCACGGGAGGACCTCATGGATTCGGGACTCACTGAGGCCCAGTAGCTGGAGGGACAACCGGGCATTTTGGCGTCCGGTAAATTCCGGATGGATGCCGATCCCGAGCTCCAGCAGAGCCGCCACTTGCCCCTCGACCGTAAACTTCCCCGCGGTCGGAGCCGTCGTGCCGGTCAGCAGACGCAACAGCGTGCTCTTGCCCGCACCATTGAGCCCGATAATCCCGACGGCTTCGCCATCCTCGACCGTGAAGCTCACATCTCGGACGGCCCACTCCAGAGAATGTCGCTGCTTCCGGAAGCCCGGAAGCAACTCCAGAAAGCGATCGCGCGGATGGGCGTAGTGACGATAGGCCTTGCTCAAACCTGTGGCAGAAATCCGACTCATCAAACTAAATCCGACATCTCGCCGGCAAAGCGGCGATACGTGAGGCGTGCCATCAGAACAAAGAATCCAATCATCACCACGACGGGCAGAAGACCGGCGGAATCAGGCGCGCCGGTGCCCAACAATATTCCCTGATACCCCTGAACCACTCCGACCATCGGATTCCACGCAAGGATTGACCGGGCCCAATCGGGCAAGACACTCGTTGGATAGACCACCGGCGTGAACCAGAACCAATATTGCAAAAGAAGTGCTGTCGCATGACCGACATCGCGGAAAAAAACGTTGAGAATGCCGATCGTGACACCCAGAGCGAGCGCCAGGCCCTGTTGCAGGAGCAAGAGCGGCAGAAACTGCAAGATCCCCCAACCGGGAAAAGACCCTGTCACCAAAAGAATCACCGTCAGGACAGCAAAGGTCATCGCAAAACTGATCGCGCTCGAGAGCAAGACGACAGCCGGCAGGGCAAGCCGCGGAAACGATACCTTCTTGAGCAGGTTCCCTTCTTCCACAAAGATGTTTGCGCACCGCTGCAGGGTCTCGGAAAACAATCCCCAGGGCAGGATTCCGGCACAGAGAAAAACGCCATAATTCAAGCCGCCGCCATCGCCCGGGAGGCGGTGGCTCATGAGTTGTCCAAAGACGACCGTGTAGATCAGGATGATGGCCAGTGGATTCAGAGCCATCCACAAGCCGCCCAGCATGGAACCCAGATATCGCTGGCGAAAATCCTTCCCGACAAGCCCGAGAACGAATTGTCTGTATTCCCAGAGTCCGCGCATTTCCCCGGTCAACCGTGCCAGATCTCCAGCGCAGTTGCGAGGAGGTGCCGGCGCAAAGTGTCCCCGGGGGGTGGGGTTTTAGTGGTCGCACCCGGACTCGAACCGGGGACCCCCGCCATGTGAAGACGATGCTCTAACCAGCTGAGCTATGCGACCACTGTCTTGGCTAGCAATCGAAGCGGAAACAGAAAAGGGGTGGCCCCGAAGGAACCACCCCTTGATTCAGAAGTTTCTGGCTCAGCACTGATTCAGGCGCCGAACCGGATTTTTGCCTTCAGGAGGGCTGGACGGCCTCTTGCTCGACCGCAACTTCCTCGCCAGCTCCACCCTCAGGTGCGACCTCGGGCTGCTCGATGACGATAATACCTGCCTGGAGGCCGCCGATCAGAACCGCGCGATCGCCCTCGGGCAGATCATACCAATCCGCCGGGATGCCATCGACCATCTCGACGACTTCCTCTTCTTTTTCTTCCTCGAGATCAACAGGAATATGCCTGCCGACCTGCTTCAGCCATTGCTCGGCAGAGGCCTTGGTCTTGTCGAATTCACGTGCCTCGAAGAAGGCATCGCGGGCCTCCTCATATTGCTCGAGATTGAAGAAGGAAATTCCTTGCAGGAGGTGCGCCATCGGCGGATTGCGTAGGTCGCCCTTCTTGACTCCCTTCGCGAGAGCTTTTTGCGCCTCGGCCCATTCCGCCTGATCGAGATAGAGCTGCGCGAGGCGGACATAGGCGTTGCCGTCCTTGCCACGAGCGGCGGATTCCCGCAGGGCCGGCAGTGCCAACTCGCGCTCACGCGCCAACAACCACGCCTGCGCGAGAAGATCGTAAGCCTTTCGATCTTTCTTGATGATTCCGGACTTCATCCCTCTGCTCATCACGCGGCCTGCCTGGAAGGGAATTTCCTGCGACATATAGAGCTGCGCCAGATTTCGATACTCACTATCCTGGTTGAGCATTTTCTGGTGATAAGCCAATTCGAGGACAGCCAGAGCACGGGCCTCGTTACCGAGTTCATTACTCAGAGCGGCCAACTGGATGAAGTAGCTCTTCTTGGGAAACCGAGCCACCAGAATCTCCAGAACACCAACGGCCTTTCGATATTGCTTGGTCTCGAAATAGAGCGAAGAAGCCAGCTGCAGCCAGGACTCCTTGGGTGCGGCCGAGCCATTGATGGCTTTGAGCACCCAGGGGATGGCCTTGCGCTGCTGTCCCTTTTGGGTCAACGCGATCGCGTACATATAGTAGGCATCGGGCGAAGGATCTTCGGCCTGCTCAAAGTATTTATCAAAGGTCCTGAGTGCCTTGGTGTACTGCTCCTGCATGACGTAGAGCTGGGCCACGTTCATGTAGGTCGCCGTCTGAGTCGCCTCGGGGAGAGCGTTGGGCTCCAGCGCCTTCTCGAAAGCCACCAGGGCCTTTTTGTAATTCGGCGGGTCCTGCGAGGAATAGATGAAACCATAGAACTGCCACATGGTGGCCGTCTCGATCCCGTTGAGCTTTTTGCGATCCTTCATCTCCTGAAGAACCGCGAGAGCTTCGCTCCACTGCTCGTTGGCCAGCGCCTCTTGTGCCGCCGTGATCCTCTTGGCGGCCCATTTGCCCGGCGACTGCACACGACGCAGTTTCGGCTTGGGGCGAGGTTTCTTCTCGTCATCCTGAGCGGCGACAACGCCTGGCGTCGCCACAACCACAACACCTGCGGCGGAGAAGGCCACCAGACTTCCCAGAAAAATGCTCAGAAAACTTGTAATCTTGGCTCGGGACAACTTTGCCATATCAGGCTCCGATCAATCATCTTCCATGTCGAAGGAAATTACCAACTGGATCCCCGGACGCGAGACGGCCTTGCCGTCCATCACTTTGGGCTTGTATTTATACTTTTGGACGGCGCGCTTGGCGGAACGTTCAAAATAACCGCGCGGCTCGGCATCGATAATTTTGACGTCAGTCACGGTACCCTGCGGCGTGATGGTGAATTCCAGCTGCACCCAGCCTTCGATTCCACGCGATTGCGCTCGCGGCGGGTAGCGCGGAGCAACCCGGACAAGCGGCACGGTATCCATATCCGCGGATCCCACACCGACACCGCCGGCCAGAGCCAGATCGGGCTGGGCGCTGATGCCCATGCCATCCATCTTCAGCTCCGAAGGGGCGGCCTCGAGTTCCATCTGCTCCATCTCGGGAGCCTCTTCCACTTCTTCCTTGTCCGGCAGTTCACGCTTTTTGGACTGCGTGTCACTATCGTCCATGGTGCGCAGGAAATCCTCGATCCGGACCCCCTTGTTCTTGGTCAGTCCTCCATCCCCCATTGCCACCAAAGACTGCATGATGGTGACGAGTGCGAGGGTGACCAGAATGGCGCCAATAGCTGAGCCGATCAGTCGCTGTGTCATTCCATACTCGGATCGGCTGCAACCGAAATGCTGTCGACTCCAGCCAACTTGGCCGAATCCAGAACCTGAATCAGCAGAGCGTTCTTGGAATCCTTATCGGCCTGAATGACCACCGAACCCTGCGGGTTCTCGGCATAGAGCCGTTCAATATTGGCCCGCACCGCGCGCGGATCAACGCGTCGCTTGTCGAGCCAGATCTGATTATCCGCGGTAATGGCGATGAAAATATTCGCCGACTCCTGAGGCTTTGCCGTCGATGCGTACTGCCGATTCACATCCACGCCAGCTTCCTTCACGAACGATGCCGTCACGATGAAGAAAATCAGCATGATGAATACGACATCGAGCATCGGGGTCATGTTGACCTCGGCCTCTTCTTCTCCCGAGCCATGTCTTCGACGCATGGTCTACTCCTTACCGGGCGACAGGCGATCTGCGAGCGCTTCTGTCTCCGTCTTTGCTTTGTTCTGTAATTGCGTGCTGAAGATGAGCCCCGAGAGGGCCGCGACCATACCTGCCATGGTCGGCACGGTGGCCTTGGCCACCCCGGAAGCCATGGCGCGAGGGTTACCACTTCCGCTCAGCGCCATCACATCAAACACCTCGATCATGCCGGTCACTGTCCCCAGAAGGCCCAGAAGCGGGCACAGGGCAACGAGGCTCGCGATCATCGGCAAACCCCGGTTCAATTCCACAGAAACCTGCGAAACCAGGGAACGGCGGATCTGATGGGCATACCAGGAGGTCGTTTCCTCGCGGTCATCCCATTGCCTGATGACTCGATTCACCAGAATCGGGTGGCCCTGCCAGACGTACCAGAAGCGCTCCAGGAGCAGCATCCACATCAGGAAGGTCACCAGCACGATCGTGACGAGCACCGTGCCGCCGGTCTGGAGAAAATCCCGATCGGCAGCCAGTATGTCGTAAAACACCTGCACAGGTCAGCCCTTCTTGGACTCTTGCTCGGCCCGTTCCGCGACCAGTCCCGCGCTTTGCTCCTCGAGCACCTGCACCATCGCTTTGCTGCGACCTGCCACAAGGCTGTGGAGGAGCAGAAGAGGAATGGCGGCACAGAGCCCCAACACGGTCGTCACCAATGCGGTCGAAATACCGCCGGCCATCAACTTGGGATCACCGGTGCCGAACAATTGGATGGACTGGAAGGTTTTGATCATACCGGTAACGGTACCGAGAAGACCCATCAGCGGCGCTACGGCACCCAGAGTCTTGATCAGCGTATTGCCGGCCTCCAACTTGGGAACCTCACGCAGGATCGCCTCGTCGAGCTTGAGTTCAAGCGTTTCGACATCCGCGTCCTTATGCTCGGCATAGGCCTGCAAAATTCGGCCAAGCGGGTTACTCGTATCCGGCGTGTCGCTGGATTGCTGGGCCCGCATTTTCGAGCCCACGCCAAACAGATAGATAAACCGCCAAATCGCGATGAGAATGCCGATGGTGCCGAGGATGGCGATAAGCAATCCAACCGGCCCGCCCTGGTCAAAGCGCTCCATCATATCGGGCGTCTGGACCAGCGAGGCCAGCAGCGAACCACGGGTCGGATCGATCGAGAAACGTACGACCCCATCGGTCGCCGCGGTCAGATCAGCAGCATTGCCCGGATGGGCAGATCCCGGCTGTCGTGGCAGAACCACAAGCTTGCCGGTTTCCTGTTTGTAGTCCAGGAATTGTCCGTCAGCGATCGCCGTAAAGGGTCCGACACGAAGGACTTCGGTCTCGATCTCTTCGCCATCGGGTGTCTGCACCTTGGCATCAAAGCGAACAACCTTGCCGCCTTCGATGATCTCCTGCTGCAGATAGAACCAAAGCTTCTCGAGTTCCTCGACAGCCGGCAGGTCCTTGGATTGCGCGAACTCGCTCAGGAATTCGGCCCGCCCGGGCAACTGCGCCGAAACCAGCGATCCCTCAACAAAACCTCGAGTATCCCCGGCGACCTGACGGACCACACCGAAAAGCTCGCCCAGAGTGCCCAGACGATTCCGCAGCTGCTCCTGAAGGCGAGGAATTTCCAGCTCGTTGTCCTCGAAGATCGCCTCGAGTTCCTCGGAGCGGATCTCTTCCTGATCCTTTTCCTGCAGAGCGATGGTCAGCAGTTTTTTCTGGTTGGCCTTGTCGGCCCGGAACTCGGCCTCACGCTTTTTGTTGGCAGAGTTCTCGGCTCGTCCACCGCGGCGGACCAGATCCAGAAGCTGTTGCATATTGTCCGCCTTGGGCGGAGCCTCGGCAGCAGCCTGCGCGTTTGCGAAGTCAGGCGATCCTGCGAGGGCCATGAATGCAGCCATCGCTGCGGCGATCAATGTCTTGGAAGTATTCACTATCGGGCCTCCACGGCAGCGGGTACCGGAATCTGGAGAAGTTCAGGGGCCGTCTGCTTGCGCGCAACCTTGATCGCGTTGGCAATCGGCGTCCGGTAGGAATCATCGAGCTGCTGCCAGGTGTTGGCATCACGATCCCAGAAGCCTGTCTCGCTGCGATCCGAGGTCTGATACACAAGGGCCACTCGGCCAACCTGCAGGAAGTCCACGGTACGAGTCGTGCCGTTGAGCTCCAGATCCCCTGTGTAGGCTTCGATCGAGCGGCCATAGGCATTCTCGATCTGGTAGGCTTCCATCAGCAGACGGAATTTCTCGGAGACGGTGACGTCCGCCCGCGACATCAACTCGCGGAGGTTCTCGACGCGCTCACGACGCTCCTCGGGAAGAAACGGCATATCGAGGGCAACAAATTGGTCGAGGCTATCGATCATCCGCACCATCAGCGGCATGATCTGGCGTCCGACACCCGTGACACCGCTGATCTGCTCGCCCAGAGAGGCCATCTCGTCGACCTGCGCCTGAATCAGTGTTTCGACCTGCGCATTATATACGCGTAGGGCTTTCACCTCATCGAGAGTCTGCCGGTACTTGGCGGCCAGATCATCGGTTTCCTCGACAATCTTGTCGATGCGGGCCTGTGATCCGGACGCAGCCACGTCCGTTTTGACTTCAGCCTTGACGACTTGATCGACCGTCGCGGCCAAAGCTGGCGAAATACCAGCGGAAATCCAGCCCATTACCAGAGCCATCCGCAGGAAATTCCGACCTGCTCGGCGTGCCTTCGTTCGTTCCATCCGTTCCTCCATGTTTCAGAAGCGACTCGCCAAAGGTACCGGCGCTCGCTGAGCACACACGCCTTGATGCCGCATTACCCTTCGATTTGCCCGGTTTTCCCGAGTCGTTCAAGCGAATTCTATCTCCGGAGGGCCCGAAGTTCCCCCTCGTGAGACAGGAAGAGCAGTTTTCTCGAATTTTTAACCAAAACAGTCAAAAATCCGCCTGCGAACCCCCTACTTTCGCCTCTTACCTAACAATAATTTCCTTGATCCGGCCAAAACTCCGATGGCATCGCTTCGATCGATGCTGCGAGGCAACTAGCCCCGGTTCGGAAAATCAGGTCGGTGCGCGTAATTAAACCCACGCCGCCGGCAATGCAACCGTTTTCGTGGTTTCGTGAATTCTGATGGAAAAACTCTGCACCCGGTAGCCCGATCCAAGCCGCTCAGGTAAGACAGGCTCTCCCGAAGATCTTGTTTCCGGGCAAACGATTATTTTGGATCTAGACGCGACTTTATTGGCGGCCTACGTAGGCACGGCCCTTTCGGTTTCCTTCGTGTGTTCGATTCTCGAGGCGACGATCCTCTCCGTTCGTGTCACCGAACTGGAGGAAAGGCGCGCGGCCGGACAAAAAGGCGCGGCATTGCTCTTGAGTCTGAAGCAGGAGCGCCTCGACGACGCGATCTCCGCCATTTTGATCCTCAACACCATCGCGCATACCATTGGCGCCGCGCTCGCCGGCGCGCAGGCGGCCATCGTTTTCGGCAGCGCCTGGGTCGGCGTTTTCTCAGGCGTCCTGACGCTATTGGTCCTGCTGTTCACCGAGATCATCCCCAAAACCCTCGGCACGGTATATTCCTCCCGACTGGTTCCGTTTGTCGCCGCCAGCCTCCGCATCCTGACACGCGTTCTCGCACCGATTCTGGCTGTCACTCGAGTCATCACCCGCTGGATCGCGCCCACGCGCAAGAATCCGATCTCCCGTGGGGAGCTCGCCGCCCTGGTCGCCATGGCGACTCGGGAGGGGGCTCTCGAATCCGAGCAAAGTGCGGTCTTTCATAACGTGCTCCAATTCGACTCGGTGCAGGTGGGGGATGTCATGACACCGCGGACCGTCACCCTCATGCTTCCGTCCACCGCGACTCTCGGCGAACTACTCGACCATCCCGAAACCAGCGCGATCTCACGCATTCCCCTGTTTGCAGAAAATCGTGACCGCGTCGTTGGCTACCTCCTGCAGCGCGAAGTTCTTCTGGCGGCCGCCCGCGGGGCGAGCCGGGACCTCCCACTGCTCGATTTCCGCCGCGAGGTCCACTTCCTTCCCGAAACAGCCTCCTTGTCTGCCGCGCTCCGGCACTTTCTGACCCAGCAGGAGCATCTCGCCATGGCGGTCGATGAGTTTGGCGGCGTCAGTGGCGTTGTGACGCTTGAGGATCTGATGGAGACGATCCTGGGAGTCGAGATCATCGACGAAAGCGACCGGGTGGCCGACATGCGCAGTCTCGCCACCAACCTACGGGACCGCCGTCTCGCCAGGCACCGGGAAAAACGCTCGGAAACCGAGGCCGCAGGCACTCCTTCATGAGATCGCTGCTCCGCCCCGCCCCTCTCACCCTCCGTCGCGTCCGCCCTCTGAACAGCTGCCTTGTCCGATGCCACCAAGCCCGCCTGCCGAGACTCGCGCTCGGACTCGCGGTCCTGCTTGTCCTGGCCGTGGACCCCGCCGGAAGTACGCCGACGGACCCGGGCGCTCCCTCAAGCCAGCGCTTCGCGCGCGCCCACCAGAACGCTCAGGACGGAAATCGAGACGCGGCCCGCAAGGATTTCGAGGCCAGTATCGACGGCCTGCCGCTGCTGCAGGACCACGCGCTATACTACGCCGCTCGTCTTGAGATCGAGCAGGGTGAGCCGCAGCTCGCACGACAACACCTCGAACGATTGGTGCGTGATCACCCCGACAGCATCTGGGTCAGTGATGCTCTCGTTGCCCGCGGCAGCCTCTGGCTTGATGAGGGACACCCCGCCAAAGCCTTGCAAGATTTCGATGAGGCCATCCGCAGAGGCTCGGCCGGCACGCGAACCGCGGCTCGTTTGGGACGCGCCCGTGCTCTGGCGGCAAACAACCAGCTACCCGCCGCGTGGGACCTCACTCTGGAGCTCGCAGGCTCTCGGGGAAAAGAGGGCAAAAGCGCCGGAGAACTTCGCGAAGAGCTGGCCGATCTGGGACCGGAAAAACTCGGCACGGACGAGTCTTCCTTCCACCTTGCGTTAGCCCGAGCGCGACTGAAAGGCGGGGACCCCCGTGGCGCACTCCAGGCCTTGCAGCCACTTCTGGCAGAGGCTGCGCCCGAACGACGCCGGGCGCAAACGGAAATATTGGCCGCCACAGCCTACCGGGCGACCGGTAATGTGAAAGCGGCGACCAAGCTTAGCGATGCGCTGATTACCCGGGGTGCGCCCGCCGATCTTGCCGGCGATGCTCTTTACGGCCGCGCACGTCGCGCCTGGAACCGAGATGAGGACCGCGCCGCGCGTGACGATTACCGTTTGTTTCTCGCGAAGTTCCCCAAGCACCGAAAACGAGCCGACGCCACGCATGCGCTGGCCCGCATCGCCGAGTCCGCAGGCGACATGCCGCTGGCCGCAAAGCGCTACCGCGAAATTCTGGCCGACCATCCTTCGAGTCGGGTGGCCGAGACCGCCGCCTGGCGCCAGGGGTTCGTTCTTTACCTCGACGGGGACTACGGGTCCGCGGCCGAGGCCTGGCACCAACTCGGCAACCAACCCTCCGGTGTCTATTGGCGCGCGCGGGCTCTGCGCGCGTTGCAAAAAGACCGGGTCGCGCAGAAAATCCATCAGAACCTCCTGCAAAACGACCCGACTGGCTACTACAGCTGGTGGCTCGACAGCACCGGCAAGCAGCTCTCGGGCGGGACTCCCGAAACAAAGCCGGCAAAGCTGCCAAGTCCACCCACCAGCCCCGGTGCGCAGGCGCATCTTGCCAAAGCAGAATTGCTCGCAGCCCTCGGGCTCCCGAAGTCAGCCGAACTCGAACTGGATGCTGTCCGGGCCGAGACCGGAAATACGGCTTTCTTGATGGGCGCCTATGCAGAGATCGGCGCCTGGGGACGATCCATCCGCATCGCGCGCGCCCGCGAGGCGCGGGGCGAGACGGGACTGGCCACGGCGATCCACCCGCAAGCGCACGCGGAAGAATTCGCCCGCGCCGGCAAACGCTACAACCTCGACCCGCTTCTTCTGGCTTCTCTGTCGCGCCGCGAAAGCCTTTTTGAAGAACGTGCGCGTTCCCCGGTTGGCGCTTTCGGACTCATGCAGTTGATGCCGGCGACCGCGAAAGAACTGGCTGGTCGTCCCGTGACGACCGACGAACTTGCGATCGCGCGGACCAATGTCGATCTGGGCTCGCGGTACCTCGCACAATTGCTGAAAAAATACGACGGGCGCCTCATCCCGGCGCTTGCTGCCTATAATGGAGGCCCCAAGGCCGTCGCGCGCTGGGAGACGCGCAGTGGCGACCGATCGGGCGATGAATATGTGGAATTGATCTCGTACCGCGAGACGCGCAAATACGTGAAGGCCGTTCTGGAAAACTACCGGATCTACCGGCAGCTCTACGGGAGCAACGCCCCGCCGCCAAGACTCTATTGAGCGTCTGCGGCGGCGAAAAACCGCTCGACGTCCAACCAGCCCTGCCAATCCCAGGGCCTCTCCCGCACGACCCCCTCGAGGCTCGCGATCGTCGCCTGCAAGAGTTGCTCGGGATCCTCGGCGCGAGAGGCGGGGTGGAAGGTCAATACGCGCCGGCCGTCTTCGATGCGACCATCGTAGGGCAGGACCGGGATCTGCATGCGATTGGCAAGCCGCATCAAGCCTGCCGCCAATTCGATCTCGCGACCAAGAAAGGACACCCGCGCCCGATCGCGCAAGCCCAGAGATGCCGGGGCCACATCCAGAAGTGCGACAGCCGCCCCCCCGGACTCCAGATGAGCCTGCAGGCGGGCACGAGCGTCGGGGCCGACTGCGATCAGTCGATCTCCCAGATGCGTCGCGAAATAACGCGCACGCGCCGCCTCGATCGTGCGTTCGTAGGCTGAAGGACTGCCTCCGAAAGGCTGGCGCAGAAATGCCGGCCGCAGGCCGCGGGCGATCAGGGCATCGAACACACGAAAGCCACCGCCAAGGTGAAAGCTGGCCAGAACAACCGGCCCCGAGGCTGGCAGGTTCTCGCCTCCTTCCACCGTGAAACTATGCTGCCGGAGCACGCGCGGCCAACTCACCGACGTCAAGGCGTCCAGATCATCACAGGCAAGCGAGCCGAGGAACTTCTGCCCCGCGCGAGAGGCGAGATCCGCGTCTCCAAGCACACGCGTCACCTCGGCTGTCACCCGAGCTTCGATCGCATCGGCGTCCCCCGGGCGTCTCTTGCCGGCGAGCCGATAGCCCACTTGCGGCGGCACCAAGGTTGTCCCCAGCCGCGAGACCAGATCCCGCGTGCGCCAGATCAAGGCGACGACTCCTGAAGAATCGTCTGGTTGGAATGCAGAAATGGATCGCGAATGCGTCGGCGCAGGGCTTCATCGGCGCGAAATTTACGCCGCGCCTCGGGTGCTACCTTCTCCCCCGACAGGTAGCGCTCGTAACTCCAAATCTGGGCGCCCCACTCTTGCTGGCCATGTGACGCCAACAAGGCCTGATAGTCGGCAAAGAGTCCCGCCACGACCTCATCGGCTTCCCCCAGAAAATGCGCCCGCATCGCCTCGAAACTGCCCGCATCGGTGCCCGAGAAATGGAGGAACCGCAACGGCTCCCCACTCGCCTCGAAAAGGCCCTGCACACGTGAGATCGGCCGGGTCGAGAAATTCCAGGGGGCGACGTTGTAGCCGGGATGGCGCAGAATGGTGGTGTTGAAAAACCCGGGAGCAAGATCGATCCATTTCTGATCCGTGAAAATCCCGTCTTCGATGGCATCCATGCAGAAGTCATGCAGGCGCGAAGACCACCACGAAAGAAATTGCCGACTCTCACGTCCCGGACCGAGCGCCAAAAAGCCCAGATTGAAGACACCATGGCGCAGCGCGCAAAGCTCGTTCTGCACAATCGCATCCAGCGTGGCCTCACGAGTATCTTTTTCCTCGGGCGAGGTAAGGTGCGGGGTGAGAATGATCTCGGCCCCGCCGCCGAGCAATTGTTCCACCTCGGCCAGCCGCGAGAACACCTGCACATCAGGGTCCAGATAGAGAACCCCACGACTACCGGGGCCTCGTCGCGCCGCTTCCTCTTCGAGCAAAACCTGCAGGAGGCGTCCCTTCACCGCGGTGGAAGCCTCGACGATATCGTGAGGGAACAAAAAGTTTTCGAATTTCTCGAAGCCCAGATCCCGCGCCAGAACGATTCGATCAAATGCCTCGATGGCTGAGGCCCGCGCGGGAACCTCGCGTTCCACCAGGCAGAGGACAAAGGTCGTATCCGGCATCACGCTCTTGATCGTGGCGGCCAATGTCGCGGCTTTCGCCAGATAGTTGCTGCAGCAACTGGTCGTGACAATCATGGGCAATCCTCCACCAGCAATCGAGACAGGAACGACTCATGATGCATCACTCGCAGTGGCTGCCTGGCCCCTTCTGCCACGAGAGAATCGACCGCTGCGGGATCGAGCAGAAATTCGCGCAAGGCGTCCTCGTTCTCGAGAACCCGACCAAGGACATTTCCACAAGCCACCGACGCGGCAATGTTACCGCTGGCCCGCCCGGTCAGAACCGGCACGCCGGCAGCATGAGCCTCGGCCATTGTATAGCTGGCGGACTCGACCACCGTGGACCAGAGCAGGACCAGATCGATCTCATGGTCCTGCAGGAGGGCGACCGAAGCATAAGGGTTTCCATCACAGGTCGAATACGGGATCGATTCGACACCCCCGGCGTCTGCCTCTGTCGCGTCCCCGATATGGAAAATTTCGAATCGGGCGCGCACCTCGGGGTCAGCGAGCAGCCCTTGCCAGACCAGCCAACCCTTATTGGGCAGAGCATGGCCCAAATAGGCCAATCTCGGCTTGGCATGCGAAACCGGATCCTTCTGCCGGTAGGGGGTAAAGCTGACTTCCGGCACAACGCGGCATTTGCTCGCGGTCACGCCGGCGCGTTGCAGAGCCGACCCAAGATGGTCATGAAGGGCTGCGGAAGGCAGGAGTACCCCGTCGGCGGCACCTACAAGGTGGTCGGCGGCGGCCTGAAGCCGGGGCAGAAGTTGGGCAAACGTCGGTTCATCCCATCCAAAATTTCGGGCCAGAAACGAGAACTCGCCGGCGAGGTTCCGCAACTGCACGACATGCTCATCGTGGAGATAGACGAAGATTTTCTCGGTCCCGGAGAAAGTCCCCAGGGCCTCGAGCAACTCGGGTTCGAATCCCAGCAAATGATGGATGGCTGTGGCACGAACATGGCCCGTGGCCAGCAGCGCCTCGACTTCCGACTGCACAAAGTCCCGGGAGCAATGATCCGCAATCAGATCCTTGCCGCGACGCCAGGTGTAGGTCCGCGGCGTCAGCCCCGCGCGCGGCGAGAGCACCCAGACCGAAAAGCCGGCATGCTCGAGTGCCGCGATCTCCGCGCGCACAAAACGGTCGACGCCCGAGACGCTGACCTGTGGATCGGTATGCGAGAGCATCAGGACGGCTTGCTCGCGGGAATCGGCGGGCGCGGGTCCGCTACGCGGCACCTCCGGGGTCGGCGAGAGGGGCTGGCCTTGCGGCTCTGCCGCGACCTCCGGATGGCTATACGCGTGCCACCATTGGCGCAGCGCCTTTACAAAGCCCGGCTTGCGCTCAGACGCCATCGGCTGCCCCAAGCCACTCAGCCAATCGTCCGCGCAGCCCACCAAAGGCGCCATTGGAGAGAATTGTAACCACGTCGCCTTCGCGGACTTCGCGTCTCAGCCGGTCGTAAATTTCATCGGTGTCCTTGCAGGCAAAACCCGGCGCCGCCGGTTCTCTTCGGCCCTTGAGGCTCTCGATAGCCGCCTCGGGCGAGAACCTCTCATCGGCCTCCAGCAACTCCGGTCGGTTGACCGGACCGATACAGACGCAATCCGCAACCGAGAGAGCTCGGGTGATCTCGTTCTGGAAGATACTCCGACGTGTCGTATTGGAGCGCGGATCGAATACCGCCCATACCCGGCGCTCGGGAAACCGACTGCGCACCGCATCCAGAGCCAGAGCGATGGAGGTCGGGTGATGCGCAAAATCGTCTACCAATGTGATCAGTCCATCGATCACAACTTCCTGACGCCGACGCACACCATGGAAGGAGGCGGCCGCCTCGCAGATCGCCTCTGTCGGCACGTCGAAGGCACGCGCAAGAAGAGCGACCCCAAGCAAGTTCCGAGCATTCATCGCCCCCAACATCGGGGTGAGAAAATCGATCGATTCGCCGGGACCCTCGGCCCGAAACCGTAAACCGCCCGGGCCATCGGCAAGTCCGGTGATCTGCCAATCGGCATCGGCCTGTTCTGCAAAACTGACGAAAGCATGCCCGCTGGCCCGCGCGACGTCGAGCGCCGCGGGGTAGTCGGCACTTACGATGAGAGGCGCCTCGGGGCTCAGAAGAGCCAGGAGATCGGCAAAGCTCGACTGCACATGTGCGAGGTCGCGGTAGATGTCTGCGTGATCGAACTCCACCGAAGTCAGAACGACACCTTGCGGCTGGTAGTGCAGAAATTTGGGCCCTTTATCGAAATAGGCAGAGTCATACTCATCGCCTTCGAGAACAAAGGGCGCACCGCTGCCCATCGCGCAGGGACCGGGAAGATCGAGCGGCGCACCACCGATAAACCAACCCGGATCTCGACCTGCCTGTTGCAGCACCCAGGCCAGAAAAGTCGATGAAGTCGTCTTCCCGTGGGTCCCCGCCAGGACCAGCGGCACACGCCCGGGCAAACAAAATCGGGCCAGAGCCTGCGGCATCGAGAGGGTTTCGATCCCCGCAGACCGGGCCGCCACCGCTTCGGGGTTGTCGCGGGAAATGGCATTTCCCATCACCACCAGATCGGGACGTGGCTCCAGATTCTCCGCCCGGTAGCCCCGCGCTACCGGCACGCCCAGGCGGGCCAGTTCGTCGCTTGCCGGCGGATAGACCTCCAGATCGGACCCGCGAACCCGGTGGCCGAGCGAACAGAGCAGCCCGGCCAGGGCCGTCATGCCTACGCCCCCGATCGCGGTAAGGTGGATCTCCCGGAGAACCGTCAACAGACCGCCTCCATCACGAGATCATGCAGCCGTGGACGCCACTCCCGGATCCGATGATTGTCGCGCGAGGGATGAACCCGATTGGTGAGCAGAATGATATGAACTCGCTGCTGCAGATCCAGCCACATGGAAGTCCCGGTAAAGCCGAGGTGCCCGACCGTCAGTGGCGACATGCGGCTTCCCGCAGACGAATCGCGGGCCTCGGGGGTATCCCAACCCAGGGTACGGGTCGAACCAGGCACCGTGTCGTCGATCGTCCACATCTCGCGCACCAGTTCACCGGGCAAGAGGTTGCCCTGCCCGCGCCCCGCATCCTCGATGAGGCTGGCCAGACGATCCACATCGGCTGCCGTGCCGAAGAGTCCCGCATGCCCGGCCACGCCTGCCATCAACCAGGCATTTTCATCCTCGACTTCTCCACAAAGGGTCTTCTGGCGCCACGAACAAGCCGAGGTCGCCGCGATTCGATCGGAAACCGGCTCAACGCGGCCGGCCCGAACCATGGTGAGGTCGATGAAACCAAGCGCCTCGAGCCGCGCGGGACCAAAGATCCGCCGATGGCAGAACTGGTCGAGAGACATGGCGCTGGCGTTTTCCACCAACTGCCCCAGCACGAGAAACCCGAGATCGCTGTAGGCCACACGCGTCCCGAGCGGCGCTTCGAGCCGCTCCCGTTGCACTTGCTCATACACCCAGGCTCGTGCCTCTCGGCTGGCAAGGAAATTCAGACGGCCCAGACCGCTCGCCTCGCGATAATAGGGTCGGTGAGCCGCCAGTCCCGACGAATGGTTCAGGAGATGCCGGATGGTTACCCCGCTTTTCCCGAACACCCCGAAATGGGGCAGGTAACGGGCAACCCGCTCGTCCAGATCGAGACGACGATCCCGGACCAACATCAAGATGGCAATCGTCGTGGCCAGTGGTTTGGTCAACGAAGCGAGATCAAAGACGGTGTCGACGGCCACCGGCGTATCCGGGATCTCCAGACTGCGAGATCCTACAGCCTTTTCGTAGAGTCTTTCGCCATCCCGGCTCACCCGCAGAACCGCTCCGGGAAAAGCGTTTGCACGTACAGCCTCGTGCAGAGCTTCGTCGACACGAGCAAAGTTCATCCGACCAGAAGACCTTCCCGACCGGCCAATGCTCCCCCCCCGCCAGCGGCAAGAGACATCTCGACGTCGACCCCGAAGGGAATCGCCAGATTGGAGGGGCCATGCCCAACGGGCGCCCCGAAGCCGATGGGGACGCCGAGGTCTGCGAGACAATCCAGAATGGTCTCATGAAGCTCCCCGGCAGGGCCACAGCCATCCATCGACCCAAAGAAGATCCCCTGCACCCCGTCGAGCGCCCCGGATTGGCGTAATTGAATCAGCAGGCGATCGATTCTGCGCTGCGGCGCCTCGTGGTAGTCTTCCAGCAAGGCAATTCGCCCGGCAAAGACCGGGGCTGCCGGCGTACCGAGCAAAGACGCCAACACAGTCAGGCACCCCCCGAGCACGCGGCCCCGGGCCACCCCGGGCTGCAACGCGGTCGGGATCGGCACCGACCAATCCGACTGCCCGGCCGCCAGGGCCAGAAAATGGGCGAAGCCTCCGCCAGCGGCTTCTCGAACCAGATCATGAGCCACCATGGGGCCGTGAATCGCCCGCCCGCCGGCAGCATCCACCGCCGTCAGCAAGGCCGTCGCGTCGCTGAAGCCAATCACGAGTTTCCCGCCCAGAGTGTCCGCGGACAACTGGAGCTGCGGGAGGAGTCGGTTGAGGCCATAGCCGCCCCGAGCCATCCAGACGAGCCCAACTTCAGGAGCATCCAGCGCCGCCTGCAATTCGTGCAGACGATCTGCGTCGGTCCCGGAAAAAATCCGCCAGGCGGGCCGATCTGCGGGCAGCGAGACGATAAAGCCGGCTTTTCGAAGGACATCCTCACCCGCGGCCAGAGCGTCGTGGTCCACCGGTCCCGAGGGCGCGACCACCGCAACCCTGCCGCCGGCGACCCCGGCCTGATTCCTGTTTTCTGTGCTGTCCATGAGATGCCTTCGAATTCGCCTCCGAGAACTCTCGCGTGCGCTCTCGCCAGTTGCAAACCCGCCCCCCGGTGTTAGCTCGAGGGGTGGGCCGACATCGGCCGTACGGAGCAGACTTTGCCTCTTTCATCGCAGGAAATCACCGGGATCTCGCGCACCATCGTCTACGATCTGGTGCGCGCGGAACAAATTCCGCAAACCGAAGCTCTGGATCCAGCGATTACCGCCGTTTCCAAGGCCCTGAAGACCTATTTCACGGAAGAAGCCAGCCTCGAGAAGGACGCTGCCAAGATGGCCGCACAGCACCTCAAGGCTGCCGGGCGCGATGCCGTGGGGCTCGACACCCGCAAAGTCACCCAAATGATCAAGCAAAGACTGGCCAAGGAACGCGGTTTTCCGCTCTAAAACGATGCGATTCTCCGAAGATCAGGCATCTCACCTTGCCCACAAGACACTGGAGGCGCTTCGTCAGGCCGGAACAACTGTGGCCAGCGATCGACTGGCCCGAAACGAAATCAAGAAAACGTTGACGCGACATCTCGACACGGAGGCCGGCCTGCACGGGAAGGTTGCCCAAAAGATCAACTCTTTAGGGCGAAATGTTCCCGAGGGGAGTGCCGAATATGAAGTTTTGTATCGTCAATATTACGAGGAGGAGATGCAGAGAACTCGTCGACGATGATTTCTTTGTAAAGATTCACCTTGACAGGTGGGGGTTCGTGATTACAACTCCCGCGTCGCGGTAAACCCGTTTGCACATGAGAGCGGCGTTTATCTGAAAAACCTAGATTTTACTGATTTTCATCCTGAGTCAGGATCGTTTGAAAGGAGAGGGAGCCACATGAAAATCCGTCCGTTGCAGGACCGCGTCATCGTACTGCGGGTCGACGAGGAAGCAAAAACCGCGGGGGGCATCATCATCCCCGATACCGCCAAGGAAAAGCCCCAGGAGGGCAAGATCGTAGCGGTTGGCAAGGGCAAAGTCGGCGAAGATGGGAAGGTTCAACCTCTCGACGTCAAAAAGGGAGATCGAATTCTTTTTGGCAAGTACGCTGGCACCGAGATCAAGCTCGAAGGTGAAGATCACCTCATCTTGCGCGAGGATGATATCCTCGGCGTCCTCGAATAGCCCCTTTACTTTTGGAGAAAGCAGACAACGATGAGTGCTAAAATCGTCAAATTCGGTAGCGATGCCCGCGAAAAGGTCCTGGAGGGCGTCAACGTCCTGGCCGACGCGGTCACGGTAACCCTCGGCCCCAAGGGCCGTAATGTCGTCATTGAGAAGTCCTTCGGCGCCCCCAACATCACCAAAGACGGTGTGACGGTGGCCAAGGAGATCGAACTCGAAGACAAATTCGAAAACATGGGCGCCCAGATGGTCAAAGAGGTTGCCTCGAAGACCTCGGACGTCGCCGGTGACGGAACGACCACGGCAACCGTGCTCGCACGCGCCATTTTCACCGAGGGTGCCAAAATGGTCGCCGCCGGCCACGATCCGATGTCGCTCAAGCGCGGCATCGACGTTGCCGTCGAGCAGGTGACCAAGAACCTGCACAAGCTTTCCAAGCCCACGAAGGACCAGAAGGAAATTGCTCAGGTTGGCACGATTTCGGCCAACAGTGATCCGACAATCGGCGGCATCATCGCCGAAGCCATGGACAAGGTCGGCAAAGACGGCGTCATCACGGTTGAGGAAGCCAAGGGACTCGAGACGACTCTCGAAGTCGTTGAAGGCATGCAGTTCGACCGCGGCTATCTCTCGCCCTACTTCGTCACTGACCCCGATCGCATGGAAACAGTCTTTGAGGATGCCTTCCTTCTCATTCACGAGAAGAAGATCTCCAACATGAAGGACCTGCTTCCGGTTCTCGAGCAGATCGCCAAAACAGGCAAGCCCTTTGTCATCGTTGCCGAAGACATCGACGGCGAAGCCCTCGCCACCCTGGTGGTGAACAAGATCCGTGGCACTTTGCAGTGCGCTGCGGTCAAGGCGCCCGGCTTCGGAGATCGCCGCAAGGCCATGCTCGAAGATATCGCCATCCTCACCGGCGGTAAGGTGATTGCCGAGGAACTCGGTCTCAAGCTCGACAATGTGACCCTCAACGATCTCGGAACCGCCAAGCGCATCGTGATCGACAAGGACAACTCCACGATCATCGACGGTGCCGGCAAGCGCGGCGACATTCAGGGTCGCGTGAGCCAGATCCGTAACCAGATCGAAGAGACCACTTCCGACTACGATCGCGAAAAGCTCCAGGAGCGACTCGCCAAGTTGGTCGGTGGTGTTGCCGTCGTGCAGGTTGGCGCGGCCACCGAAGTGGAAATGAAGGAGAAGAAGGCTCGCGTGGAAGACGCGCTTCATGCGACGCGTGCTGCCGTGGAAGAAGGCATCGTCCCTGGAGGCGGTGTGGCCTTGTTGCGCTCCTCTCGCGGACTCGACAAGGTCGAGACCCCGACCGAGGAAGAGGCCGTCGGCGTTCAGATCGTCAAGCGTGCCTGCGAAGCCCCTCTGCGCTGGATCTCCAGCAATGCGGGACAGGAGCCTTCGATTGTTCTCGATCGCGTTGGCAACTCCAAGGGATCCAACGGCTTCAACGCAGCTGCCGAGAAGTACGAAGATCTCCTCAAGGCCGGCATCATCGACCCGACCAAGGTTGTGCGTACGGCCCTGCAAAACGCGGCTTCCGTGGCAGGCCTCCTGCTGACGACCGAAGCCATGATCGCCGAGAAGCCCGAAGAGGGTGGCGGTGCGGCCATGGGTGGTATGCCTGGCGGCATGCCTGGTGGCGGCATGGGCGGTATGCCCGGCATGATGTAATTCGGCTTTGCCGTTTCGCAACGGAAAAGAGGCGTGGAGCAAAAGCTCCACGCCTCTTTTTTTTGCGCCCGAGGCAACCCTTCTTGCCGCAACCCACACTGTAACTGTCTCACGTGAAATTGATTCTCAGTGTCATCGACGGATTGACTCAACCGCTGCGACTCGACAACAAGAAGCCTGAGTGAAAATTTTTGAAATTGAATTTCAGTGTCAATCTTATTTTTTGCATAATTGCTGCTGATGAATCTTCTCCCGCCAAGGAGCGCCTGCTACACTTGAGATGAAAATTTTTTTCGCCGGCAAGGAGAACTTGAAATGAAGGGCAGCAAAAAAGTAATCGCAACTCTCAACGACGTGTTGACCGCCGAACTCACCGCAGTGAACCAGTACTTCGTTCATTACCGCATGCAGCAAAACTGGGGGTTCGAACGCCTGGCGGCCCATAGTCGCAAGGAATCGATCGACGAAATGAAGCACGCAGACAGTTTGATCGAACGGATCCTTTTTCTGGAGGGCATCCCCAACCTGCAACGACTGAACAAAGTCGGCGTCGGGGAAACCGTGAAAGAGCAATTCGAGAGCGATCTTGCATTGGAGGTTGCCGCAATCGCGCGGCTCCAGGAGGCCGTCAAGACAGCTTTTGAAGCCGTCGACACCGGATCACGAGAATTGTTCGAACACATCCTGGTGAGCGAAGAGGAACATCTCGATTTTCTCGAAACGCAATTATCGTTGATCGAAGAACTCGGCGAATCGACCTACCTCGCGCAACAGATGCACGAAGATAGCTGAAACTTCCGCAGGGCCTCGAGGTCGACGATTCGTTCTCGAGGCACCTGCGCCTTGCCCCCTCCGGGCGGCGGTCACCGCCCCCGAGGGCTCACCACGTCGACGACGCGCTCGGCAGGAAAACTGCGGGTAGCTCCGGTGGAATCGACCAAATCAACCCGAACCGCATAATCATCGTGGTTTTCACGCCGGTTGGTCATCTCGGGGTCCGGGGCACACGAAAAGATCACCTCGTAGCGCAACGTCAGCCCCTCACCCGGCCGGAGAGTTCGCCCATCGTCAGCCAGAGAAAGGCTACGCTGGTCGGGCGCCTGCATCGGCTCCTGGCAGGTCGTGGTCGAATCAAGCGGCGTCAGAACCAAACGAACCCGTCTGGACAGCATCTCCTCGGTGACCACCAGAGGCGCTGACCCCTGGTTTCGCAAACGGAACTTCACTTTCTGGCGCACCAGAGGCCGTTTTACACCCAAACGAACTCGTCGGGAGAACCGTAGCCTCTCGGCTCCGAAGTCATCCCATGCGGCAGCCACTTCGGGAAGATCCTCGACTCCCGTCACGGCAGGCGGGGCCGCTCCATCGCCAGTGATCGCAAATAAGGTATGGCGGCTCCCGACATACAAACGTGCTTGGCCCAAAATTCGTCCACTGGCGGAATCCCGCAGAACTTCGCCTCCCGCACCATATTCCGGCAGCACGCCGATCACCGGGGTTTGAAAACGGACCCTTCCGCCAAGAGTGTGCTGCCAGAGGATCCGCTGGCTTGCCGGCAGGTCGGTGCGATCCGGACGCAAGGCGAAGACGGTCGCATCCCCCTCGGTACCCACGTAGACCACGCCATGGTGGTCGATTACCGCCGACCCTGTGACCGCGCGACCCAGTTGCAAATACCAGAGGAGTTCTCCTGTGCTCCCATCGAGAGCATAGAACCAACCGTCGGAGTCACCGAAATAGAGAGTATCATTGAATTCGCAAACAGCCGGGTTGTCGGCCTTGATGCAATCGGCGTAGGCAGGAATTGCGCGCACTCGGCCAACGGTCGGGAAAAACCAGTCCGTAGTAACTCGTGCCTCCGAAACGCCTGCGGCCGGAGGAACGACCCGATGAACGCCCCGATCGGTAGCGATAAACACATCTCCATCCGGCGCAATCACCGGTGCTGTCTTCTGACTCTGCTGTCCCATCCCGGCCGATCGCCATCGGACAACGCCGTCGGGTGAATAGACCTCCACTCGTCCGCTGCTATCGAGCACATAGATGTCACCATAGTTGGGGTCGCCAACGTTATCGTTGATCGCCGGCGCCACACCTGACATCCCGCGATTGTCCGCAGTCCAGCGAATGTCGCCGGCTGGCACGCCGGGCAATTGGGGCTGCTGAATCAAATCCGGCGAGGGTTCGGTGCGGTAGGCCACCAGATAGCCGCCATTCACGCAGCCACAACTGGCATAGAGCTGGTCCCCGTCGAGACCCAGATTCGGAGACCCGGTAATATCCCCATCGACACGGAACTTGACCATCCAATCCGTCTGAAACCCGGCTTCGCCGTCGTCGGAAATGGCAATCAGCTTATTGTTCCGCTCGCCCATATAAATGACCGTCCGCCCGCTGGGCGTCTCACGGCCCACAGCCGGCGAGGAGTGCAGAGAATCCCCGGCGCGAATGCCATCGGTATCCCACTTCAGGCTGCCATCGGGCCGAATCGCAAAGATCGGTGTCGTTCCGTTTGCGGCATACACCGTTGCGTCCGGGCCTACCGCCGGTGATGTACGAAGGTCATAATTGAAATGGTGCAGGACCATGCCGCCTTCGCTCACCGGCTGCCTTGTCCCCGTGAGCTCAGGAGAAACCGGGCCCGGATAAGGACTTTGGCCTGTATTGCGATGGTCATGATGCTTCCGTGGCCAGGGAGCTTCGGCATCCAGAACCACCTTCCCGAAACTCGAGACGAAAGCTCCCTCAGCGCATAGAAGGGCAACGGCGAGGATCGAAACCAGGAGATTTTTGGGTTTGGGGTTCATACGTAAATCAGGACGGGAGCATTGATGATGGCTGGGTTCTGAAAAAGAGCAGTTCCTTGTGACGGCGAATTCCCTGAATCAGCACCCCGCAAGGAAATTCGAGGGCAACGCGAGCGCTCGGCGCCGACCTGACATTATACGATCCCCGTCAGAGGTCCGGCAAGGAGGGAATTCTCGACCGGCCAGCCGTCGCTGCCAGCGAACCAGCGTGTCGTTACGTCAACAACCAGCGCAAAGCCCATAGACTCCTAGCGGATCAGACGTGCCACATCCCGAGGCATGGGTGAACGAAAACGCAACCAACGGCCCGTGCGCGGATGCTGCAGACCTAGTTCGGAGGAATGCAGAGCCAGACGTCGCAGGGGATTTGTCTTCGCTTCGTACTTCAGGTCCCCCACAATCGGAAATCCCGCCTCGGAAAGATGGACGCGAATCTGGTGGCGCCGGCCGGTCTCCAATCGAAGCCCGACCAGGGACCGTGTCCGTCCCATGCCAAGAACCCGATAATGAGTGATGGCATGACGGGTGTTCTCGCTTTGGGGTGCACTGAAGACTCGATGACGATGCGACTCATCCAGATCGGAGGCAAAGGTACCCTCTTTCTCGGGCATGCGCCCCTCGACGACTGCTTCATAGTATTTTTCAAATCGGTCCCAATGCCCCTGCAAAGCCTCCTTGGTCTCCAGCGTCTTTGCAAAAACCATCAATCCCGAAGTGTCACGATCGAGGCGGTGCACAATCCAGACACGCTCCTTCGAGCGGCCATTGCCGCCGCGGACGTAATCGGTCAGCTGGAAATAGGCTGTCTTCTCCTTCTCCGAGTCACTCGCGATACTCAGCAGACCCGAAGGCTTGTCGATGACAATCAGCTCCGCGTCCTCGAAATGCACTTTCATCCCGAAACGCAGAACGGTTTTGGGTGCGGCATAACGATCGGTACGGATGGCAACCACATCTCCGGCGGCCAACATATGGTCAAACTGCGTCACCATGCGATCGTTCACCAGAACCGATTGGAACTTCAGCCAATGGCGGACCTGGGTACGCTTGACGTCGGGCCAATGCGTGAAGAGATATTCGAGCAAGGGTGCGGGCTGCTCTACCGATGACCTACGATGCATCCTCCCACGCTAAGGCATGACGAACTCATTCTCCAGACAAGCGTAAAACGCAGATCAGGCGGACAAGAGATCGTGAACCGTACCGCCGGCCGCAAGCGCCTGTTCGCGTACGCGCTCGTGATGCGTGAACAGCAATAGCTGGGTTGTTTTCGAAAACTCCGCCAGAGTGTCCAAAGCCGCCATCGAACGATCGTCATCGAAATGAACGAGAATATCATCGAGGAGCAGAGGCATCGGCTCGGCCCCCGCCGAGAACCGATGCTTGAGCGAGCCCAGGACCAGCGCCAGGTGTAGTTGGTCCACAGTCCCCTGGGAAAGCGAACTCAAGGGCTTGCTCCGGGTTCCGCTAGCCGAACGGACTCGAAACCCACCCTGACTGCGGCTGTCCATATCGGTCTCGATCCGATCATAGCCGCCCCGGGTGAGTTGCGAGAAAAAAGTCGAGGCGTAACCGAGCAAAGGCGCTTCGTTCTTCTCGCGGTAGCTCTCCACGGCAGCCGAGAGCATATGGGAGGAAAACAACAGGGTAGCATAGCGCTCGAATGGATCGCGCAACCCGGCTTCGATTTCTGCGAGTTCAAGTGCCAGACCATCCGCTCCGGTATCTTTTTCCAGAGCCTTAAAATCGGCTCTCGCCAATGTTGCCTCCTTGACCAGCTCGGCTTTGCGATCGGTAACCTCCGACAATTCGGTCCGCAGCGGCGTGATCTCCTCGCTCAGATCCACGGCATCCATCTCTTCCACCCGCGCCATCAGATCCGGGACCGAAACTTCTTCTCCGGCGAAATGCTTCTCGAGGCTTTCGCGTTTCTCGAGAACCTGACGCTTGGCATCGGCCTTCCGGATACACTCGGGGAGATCGTCAGCCGACTCTGCAGCGGCTTCTTTGGTGAGAAATTCCATTTCGGATTCCGCGGCTTCAAGCGTCCGCTCGGCAGCTTCACGAGCCTTTTTCCTGGCCAACCAATCGCTCGAGAGCCTCTCATGCTCGACTCGATGCGCCTTCTGCTCATCGAGCACCTGAAAAAGCCGCGCCAGGGTCCCCGGGCGATCGAGATCCGGGAGGTCCGGCGCGTAGGTGCGACAAAAATCGTCGAGCTCGGAATCCAGTCGCCCGCGACGAATATCGATCTTCTCCATCCGCTCGCGAAAATCTGCCGCCTGACTCCGTTCCTTCAGAAGCCCCTCCATTCGTCGCAATACGGCCTCGACGGACTCCGGAGGGTCTTCGTCTCGCAACGGGAAGTCCTTGGTAGTGGCGACGAATTGCACGCGCCAATCTTCCAACTGACGGAGACGATGCTCCTGGGCCTGCTGGTCTCGGGTCAATGCCGTTTTGGCTTCGACCGATTTGATCCGTGCCTCGCGAACCTCCTGAGCCTGCGCATCCAACTCCTCTCCCAAAGCAGCCGCAATCGACAGGCAATCAGCGAGACTTCGCGCCGGGCCGGGAGGATCCCCGCCACTGGAAGCAATCACCTCGCAAAGCTCGGCCCGGGCCGCGTCGATGCGTCCTTGCAATTCATCGATCCGGAACAAACAACTCTCGCGCTCCTGCAAGTGGGTTCGGAGACCCTCCCGGATCAACATGACATCCTGCATGGTCGGCCAATCCCCGACCGACAAGCCCGAATCCTTCCAGGCGTCCGACCATTCCTGATGAAGTGTTTCCGCACGAACCTCGAGGGCAGCTTCCTGATCGGACAACAATTGTCCGAGCCGCTCGACCTCGTCCAACTGACGCCGTAGTTCGGCGATCTCGGCGACTCTTTCGGATTCCAGTCGCAAGCGGTCGGAAATTTGATCCCCTTGCGCAATCGCGAACGTCAAAGCGTCCGGCAAGGAGCGCTCGGCATCCAGAGCCTTTCCCGCCTCCGTGTTATCGGCGGCCGAAAGCCAGGCTTCCTTTGCCAGCTCCCATAGCCGGTCCCTGCGAACGCGCACTTCGGTCAATGCCTCAAGCGACAGGAGTTCTTCGCCCTGAGCGAGAGCGGCGAGGCGCGCTTCGAAACTCGCCTGACTCTTTGCGAGGTCGATCCGGCGTACGCCGGCGTCTCGCTCGTCGACATCGAGATCCTGAAAACGCGCACGAAAAGCCTCCAGAACTTCGCGTCCCGGCAGAGGGCGATCGAGCAGGACCTCGGCTGACTCGGAGAATCCGGGCAACCGCGTCCGATCACGGTCGATACTCCGGGTGAGCTGCGCCAGCTGTTCACGCAACCGCGCCAGTTCCGCTTCCGGGTCTCCGAGCCGCAAGGCTGCCGACCGAACCGCATTCAGCGAACTTGTATCCACGGCCGCCCCTGCCCCTTGCAAAACCTGGTCGGCGGCCGCCAGCTCGGCCTGTCGGTCCGAGAGTCTCTCGGCCCCGTCCGACAAAGTTGCCTTCAGCCCGGCATGCTCCTTGATCAACTCTCGACAAAAATCGGCAGGCGCGCCCATCAGCAGCTGCAATTCGGCGACTTTTTCCTCGTTCAGGGGGGTCGGAAAACCCAGCGTTCCCGCAACCGCATCCGCCGCCCTCTCGCATACCTCGGCCCGGGCACGCAGGCGCTCTCGATCTTTTGCGGCCTCCCCGACCGCACTGGCTTCATCGCGCAGCTCCTCGAGACGAGATGCTTGTTCGCAGAGCGGGAAGGCCTCGGGAAGCTCTCCCAACCTTTCCTGCAGACTTTTTTCCTCCGCAACAAACCGATCCCGATCGCGGCGCGCTTCCCGACGATCGTTCTCGGCCTGATGAAAACGTTCGGAGAAATCCGGGGCAAGCAACAGAATCTCCTCAAGCGCCCCAAGCTCCTCCTCGAGGGCGCGCCAATCCTTCACACCAGCCCGGTTGCGCCGAACAAACTCGAATTCCTCGAGGCGCTCCTGCAGATCATGTTCTTTCTTCAGGATCTCGTCGCGTGCAGCAATCGCTTGATCCACCCGGCGATGCGCCTGTTTCCAGGCGGATGTGGAGAGCGATGCCTGGTTCAATTCGGCTTTTTTGTCACGCCAATCAATGACGGTCCTGTTGATGCGAGTCTTGCGGGCCCGCGCCAAAAACAGCTCGGAGGCCTCTTTGCGCAACTGCAATTGCACATCCCCAAGATCGCGCACACCAAGGGCGGCACCCACTACGGCGGACTCTGTTCCCTCGGCAGCAAGCAAGAGTCTTTCTGTTCCTGCCCGCAGCCGAACGTGATCGAGTCCGAAAACGCGCAGAAATTCCGCCTGATCCAGGCCGCCCAGACATTGAGCCAATCTGGCTTCCTCGATCGGTTTGCTTTCGGAGACATCCCATAGTTGCTGCTTGGGGCTCTTGCGGCGAAGAAATTGAAGCACTTCCCCATCGGATCTTTCCAGCGACAACCCCACTCGCAGGTCTGGATAGGCATGCAGGAAGTTGTCAGAGGTCTGGGTTTCAATCCCGAACAGGGCGGCATTGATCGCGCGCAGAGCAGAACTCTTGCCGGCCTCATTCGGGCCATAGATCAGGTGCAACTCGCCTTCAGCTTCCGCTGAAAACGTCAGACGCCGTTCGGTGAAGGGACCGAAAGCACGCAAATCCAGTTCACGAATCTTCACGATGCATCTTTCCCGTCGGCATCGAGCAACCGGCGCACCACCTCGTCCTCCGCTGCATCCAGAAGGCGATCGAGGACTTCGGGATCCGCGAGGTCCGGCAACCCGGCAGCCAGACTCAGGCCCGCCGGCATCTTGGTCCGCAGGTTCTCCAGATCCTTCTCCAGCGAGGCCAATACCTCGGCCCGAAGGGTAGGAGAATTCAAGTCCAGCACCTCCACGATATCGGCGCCGTTGGCCGATGAAGGTGCTTGCGTGCGCTGCGAGAGTTTTTCGATCCAGACATCCCCTCGGCTGTTTGCCCAATCGCGACAGGAAAGCAGGAAATCGTCACGATCACGATAAAGCTCATCACTCGCGGACGTGCGCCCCACCAGCGTCAGGCGAGCTGCGAGCAGGCGCCCTTCGGCCTCCTCGCGGGCGTGCTCGAGAGCAGTCGAAACCCGGGACAAGCACGCCGCCCGAGAGTCCAGACCGTCGAGATCAACCTCCAACCGCACGAAGCGAAGAACATCGAAGCTCAAATGCTCGACGGAACGAATCCGACCATCCTCGACGCGCACCAGACTCGCACCCTTGGCTCCGGTCTCGCGGATATGTCGAGCCTGCAAATTACCCGGAAAGACGATCCAGGGGTCTTCGGAAACCACCTCGCGCTGGTGAACATGTCCCAGTGCCCAGTAGTCGTAACCATGAGACCGCAATTCATCCGGCGTGCAGGGGGCATATGGATCGTGCCCTTCACGGCCGTTGAGTGCGGTGTGCAGGACACCGATATTCAGCACCCCGGGAACCGGATCGGGATACCCCGCCGCGAGGTTCTCGGTCGTCGCCGCCTTGGCAAAGCTCTGTCCGTGAATCGCCGCTCCCGTCGCCGGATCCCGAAAGGTCTCGGGTTTACTTTTTCCGAAGCGATGGACGCCTCCGGGATATACGAGCGCGGCTGCGGTCTTACCCTCAGCGTCATGATTTCCGGCGGCGAGATAGACGGCGATTCCCGCTGTCGACAGCTCTCGCAGGCGCTGGGCAAACCAGAGCCCGGTACTATGGTCCTTCCAGTCTCCGTCGAAAATATCACCGGCCAGGATGACAAAGGCCACTTCAAGTTCAATCGCCTTCTCCACCAAATGTTCAAAGGCTCGGCGTGTGGCCCCTCGAATTTCGTCTACCGGTGCTTCCTCGTATCGCTCAAGGCCCCGCAGCGGACTATCGATATGGAGATCTGCGGCGTGAAGGAAGCTGTAGTTTTCTGTGGGCATCAGGCGTTATCCTACCGCGTTTCGCGGACACCCGTTGTCTATGCTGAAGCAGACACAATGACCAACTCCGGCGCGAGAAAAGCGCGCCGGCAAACTCAAGCCTCGATTTCGGTCCCGTCGACAAAGAACCCGCGATCTTCGATCATCTGTCGTGCCGCATCCGCGCTGCGCCCCGGTGTCGTCAGGTAGCCGGCTACGAAAATGGAGTTTGCTGGATAGAGCGCCAGATATTCATCTTCTCCCAGCGTCGTCTCACTCCCGCCCGCCGCCCGGATATCCGCCTCGGGGTTGAGAAATCTCATCAAACACAAGGCACGCAGTGCACGATCCTTGTCCACGTGGTCCTGATCGCCCAGGGGCGTGCCCTCGATAGGATGCAGGAAGTTCACTGGAAGGGAGTCGACCCCCAACTCGCGCAGAGCGAATCCCAGCTGCACCACATCCTCATCATCCTCACCCATTCCGATGATACCACCGCAGCACGTGTTCATCCCCGCCCGCTTGGCAGCCTGAACTGTCGCCACCCGATCAGCATAGGTATGCGTCGAACAGATATTGTCGTGATGGCGCTCGCTGGTGTTCAGGTTGTGATTCACCCATCCGACACCAGCTTCCTTCAACTTCACGGCCTTCTCGTCGTCCATCAATCCCAGCGACACACAGATTTCGAGATCCGGATACTCACGTTTGATCGCTCGCGTCGTTGCACAGAACTCGTTGATGTCCCGGTCGCTCGGGCCTCGTCCGCTGGTGGCCATGCAATAACGACGCGCGCCACGCTCGACCGCGCGCCCGGCACCCGCAATCAGCTGCCCACGCTGCATGAGCGTGTAGGTATCAATTTCTGCCGTCGAAACCTTGGATTGAGAACAGTAGTTGCAGTCCTCCGGACAAAGACCCGATCGAGCATTCTGCAACATGCAGATCTTGACGCCCCGCCCCCAGCGCTTCTCGCGAATTCGGAGCGCAGCAGCGAGCAGCTCTTCCATTCCCGCGGCCGGCGTTGCAAGAATCCGATGCGCCTCTTCGCGCGTGGGTACGCCCCCGGCGAGAACGCGATCCGCAAGTTCTGCAAAAAAGCTTCCGGTTTGGGGAAATGCCTCGGTCTCTGCCTGCGTTTCAGTCTGCATAAGACAGAAAAGGTACCAAATGAGTGGCTGGGTTCAATTCCGACCCCGACATACCGACAAGCCCCGGGAGTGGAACCTTGCCAGACCGGGACGCTGGGGAAACGTAAGTCGTTTCGGGCGAAAAATCCAAAACCCGGCGTATGCGCTGGCGTCCACGCTATCGGGCCTGGTGCCTGCGAGAGAAAAATCTGATTAAAGGGGTTGCGTAGGGCGCAAATGCGTCCCTAGACTGAGGAAAATTTGAACGATCTCGTTGAGGTGTAACTTCACACCTGCCCCCACATTCCTAAAATACACAGTTCCAGGTTGAATCTCATGAACAACGATAGATCATTTTCCCATTGGGCGGGAGTAGCTACTCGAATGCTGCTCATGCTCGGTGCTCTATTCCTGCTCACACCAGTTCAGGAAGCCGATGCCGTTGCGCTTCGGGGTGATGTGGTCTTGATCCCCAACCTCGAAGGGGAACAGGTGGGTGGGTCGGTAACCTTTGATCTGCCCAAGAAGGTCCGGATCGGCGACACCAACTATCAGATTTGCCAGACCGACAAGTCGTTATGCGGCAGGACCCATACCTGCACCCTCAATCCCCAGCTTTCCTCCAACGCCGCAACTCAGGGAAATGTGACGGTACTTCTTCGCGCCCAGCGCGGGACCAAATTGGGCGGAGTTTCGGTAGGTGCGGTGACCCGCGGGGCTGGATGGTTGCTCATGGAAGCTGGTTGCGACGGAGATCCGGCGACAGTGGACGCCTTTCAAGGCGACGTGGCCGCCATCTTTGCCGATGTGGCTGTCATCGCCGCGCAGACCATGACCTCCAATCACGGGCACCCGGATGATATTTCGATCAAGGACGAACTCCGAACTCGATTTCAGATAAGCAATTGTCGGGATCGAGTGGAATTCAAGATCCTCGACTTCCACGGCTTTCAGGTGAACAACCGCGGCGGCAGCGCGACTGGCCTCGCCAGCGCCAAGGTCAAGATCATCTTCCGCAAAAGCTGTTAGCCATCTCGCTCCATTCGTCTCGAGAACGAGCCCGGACTCATTCGCCCGCAGCCCGGATGGGGCGGCTGTGTTTCCCCCTGGCGATCAGTGCGGCAACCTCCTCGCGAACTTCGAATTCCAGTGCCGATACGATCAATTCGGGACGCCCCACCGCAAGGATGTGCGCCCCGGCGACGATCCGGAGCTATCGGAGGCCATAAAACACAACCGCGCACGCGAGTATCTCATCCGCGGACGGTCCCGATCACCACCGTCATACACGGGGCTCAGACGGGCCGATCACCGCAGATGCTGGCTCGTTCCATGATACGGACCTGGGGCCAGTAATCGCTGCTGGCGTAGTGCTGCACCGCTCGATTATCCCAGAACACGACCGTGCCCGGCTCCCACCGGACCCGAACCTGATACTCCGGGTAGTCCGCCTCGGCACACAATTCCTCGAGAAGATTGTGACTATCATCAGGAGACAGGCCGATGATCTCACGCGTGAAAATCGAATTCACAAAAAGGCAGCGCTTTCCGGTTTCCGGATGCGTGCGGACGACCGGATGCTCCACTTCGGGATACAGAGCTCGCATCTCCTCCACCTTGTCCGCAGGCACATTGTGACCAAATGCCTTGATGTAGTCGTGGACGGCCCGCAAACCATCCACCCTGCTGCGGAGTCCCGCGTCGAGCCCCTCATAGGCGGCGTTCATATCGCAAAAGAGCGTATCGCCTCCGACCGCCGGCACCTCCACTGCTCGCAGCACGGCGCCCATCGAAGGGCACTCTCGCCACGTGACATCGTGATGCCAAACGTTCTCGTAGCCGCTGATGTCGGAGCCTTTCTCGAAACGAACCAACTCCGGTTCGTCGGGGTTGGGCGGAATAAAGGGGTGAATCTCGAGGTCGCCGAAAAGCTTGGCGAAGCCCGTGTGCTGTGCGGATGACAGGTTCTGCGCACGAAAAACCAGAACTTTGAAAGCACAGAGAGCCGCGCGGATCTCGGCAACCAGTTCCGGCGACAGATCTTCACCCAACGCTACACCATGGATTTCGGCTCCGAGAGTCACGCCCAGAGGTTTCCAGTCGAATCCGGAAAATCCCAGGCTCCCCAGCCGCTCGCGCTCTTGTGCCAGGTGGCTGCAGGGGCCGACCCAGCGGCCAGTGTCGGAAACCCGGATTCGCGTCGCGGGCAAGGTCGCACTCGGATCTTCCTCAGCTACGATTTCTTTGACCTTCTCTACCAAGGCAGACTCCCCGGGCCTTGCGGGCCGCTTTTTTCCCGAACCAGCACAATGCGCCAATCGAGCCATGAATTTTCAGGAATGTACCCTGAAAGCAATCTAGTTCAGCGGGCGGTTCTCGTTCATCACGGCGCCGGCTGCAGCCGCAAGTTCGAAATCGAGATCGGTCAGGCCACCGGCATCGTGGGTTTGCAACTCCACCACCACCCGATTGTAAACATTGCTCCATTCAGGATGGTGGTCCATCTTCTCGGCAATCAGAGCGACCTGGCTCATGAAGCCGAATGCGGTCACAAAATCCCGAAAGACAAATTCACGGCGAAGTTTTCCGCCAGCCAACTCCCAGTCGGGCAATGTCTGCAAACGAGTCCCGATCTCGGGGTCGGATAGCTTCCGCGGTCGACTCATGCTCGAAGGCTAGCACGAGTTCAGAGGTCTGTCCGGCAGCACGCTAGCGGATACCCCCCTCGTGACGCCCTGCGTCTTCAGCTTTCGGGTTGATTTCAGTGCTGAATCATAGATCATGCGGGACGCACTCGGTCCTTGAGCCTTCCTGAAATTCCATTCGGGAAAGAGCCGATCGCGCGACTCACGAGGGGGAGATAATGAATCAACCAATTTTTCAGCGCCTGCATGGAACGACACCGGCCTTCGTCACCATCCTTGCCCTGCTGCTAGCCTTACCGGCAGACGCTCAGGAAACTGACTTCGATTCTGCCCCGGCGGCTCCGTCGGAATACATCGATGAGGCAATCGAGGGCGAAAACGAAGTCGGCGGCACCGATGCCCAACAGGTCGATTCTCAGGAAGTCCAGGCCGACGAGGCTCTTTCAGGCAAGGACGTCCCCGCGGTTTCGCGCTTCAAACAGCAGCAGATCGAGGAAATTGTCGTGCAGGCACGCAAGCGCGCCGAGTTGCTCGAAGATACACCGGTCTCGGTGACCGCGCTGGGCGAGAACTCTCTTCGAGAGGCCGGCGTCACGCGACTCGACCAGATTCAGGAGCTCGTACCCAACCTGCAATTCCAGGGCGGACTTGGGGGCCAGGACGTGCAAATCTTTATTCGCGGCATTGGTACCGATCGCGCCGATTTGGCATTCGACCCCGGTGTCGGCATCTATGTGGACGGCGTCTTCCTGCCACGCGCGCAGGGGAACTTCCTCGACGTTCTCGATGTCGAGCAGATCGAAGTCCTACGCGGTCCGCAGGGCACATTGTTTGGCAAAAATACCGTGGGTGGAGCCATTAACATGACCACGGTGAAGCCTGGCGAGGAACTGGCAGCCTTCGCGACGGTAAGAGTGGGCAACTACAATTCCGTAGTCACCCGGGGCAGCATCAATATTCCGATCGACATCGGATGGCTGGAGGACAAACTCTTTTCCCGGCTTACCGTCGGCTCCAACAATCGCAAAGGCTATGTCTATAATGCCTTGCGCGATGAGTATTGGTCCGATCAGAACTCCGTGACCTTTCTTGGCTCGCTCCGGTTCCTGCCGACAGACGACATCTCGATTGATTTGAGCGGAACCTATTCGGTCGAACATACCAGAGGCGCCGCGGGCTACTGTGTCGTCGCAAACGAAGGCGCCGGCCTTGGCAGTCCGCAACTCTACGAAGCTTGCAGAGAATCAAATGATCCCTACGTGACCTACGCCGACACCCCGCAACTCCAGGCCATCGAGAGCTACGGGACCTGGATGGTTGCCACCTGGGATGCACCCGACTTTGGGGCCTTTGAAGACAACCAGCTGAAGAGTCTGACTTCCTGGCGAAAACAGAAACCTCGCAGACGTGCGGACGTCGACATGACCCGAATCCCCTCGATCAATCTGCAAAGCCTCGGGGGCGAAAGCTACGCCATCAACGGTGACGCGGGGATCGCACAGCAGATTTCGACAGAGCTGCAGTGGGCCGGCGGAATTACCGACAGGTTCAAATACATCGTGGGCTACTTTCTCTTTCTGGAGCAAGCCTCGGAGCGCCTCTCGACCCAAGTCGCCACTCCTCTCGATAATATCCCGAACCAACCCCCATATCCGACCGATCAGGGAATCGATCCACCCTATTGCGGAGTCGACGCGGTCTGTCTGGGCCGCGTCACACGTCGAAACACCTCTATCGACAACTGGACGTCGGCGATTTTCACCCAAGCCACCTATGATGCCACAGACTGGCTCGCCCTCACCGCCGGCCTGCGATACACGCAGGACAAAAAGGGTCTGACGTTTACGGAATATCGCTTCCCGACATTCCCATGGGCGGTTCCGCCCGAACCGGCTCTTCCCGATCAGCCAGGACCGGATCCGGAGGACAACCCGCAAACTCTGAGCGGCAGACGCATCTTCACCTCGTGGACCCCGATGGCCACCATCGCGGCCACGGTTCCGGAGGAGTATCTTGACGATACCGCCCTCGATCACCTGATGGGCTTCTTCACATGGTCCCGTGGCTTCAAGGGAGGGGGATTCAGCGCCCTCACCGGCGGAGCCCAATTCGACCTGTCGAGTTTCGGTCCGGAAGATCTGGACAACTTTGAAATTGGCATCAAATCAGTGGCCTTCGACCAGCGACTCACAGCCAATCTCTCGCTCTTCGTCGGACTCTACGGAGACATTCAGGTTACCAGCAACAAGGACGTCGGAACGCTCGAAGATCCGCAAATCGCCACCTACGTGGAGAACGCGGCCGGGGCAACCAACCGGGGCGTGGAATTCGAATTGATGGCGCGCCCCATCGAGGGCCTCATCATCACCGGGAACCTTGGGTTTCTGGACGCGACATTCAGCAACTTCGAGAAGACCCAAAGTGGTTTGGATGGATCCGAGATCAATCGATCGGGCGAGAGCTTGAAAGGCATCCCACGATTCACCAGCTTCATTTCAGCCCAATATTCAATGCCGGTGACATTCGACGGGCCGGACTGGCTGCAGGGATGGGTGACACCTCGTGTCGAATGGGCCTATACCAGTGCCATCAACTTCGTGGGTCCTGAGGTTCCCCAAGCGCGCCAGTCCGGCTGGAATGCCCTGAACATGCGCCTGTCCTATTCCTTCTTGAACGATGATGCCGAAGTCGCCTTGTGGGGCAAAAACCTTCTGAATATCGTAACGGCGCAGTGGATGTCGCCGGTCGTCAACAGCTTTGGTCTGCTGGGTAAATACTACACGATCGATCGCACCTTTGGAGCCGAGCTCTCGTATCGATTCTAGGCAAGAACAGTTCCGGCAAGCCTGCCGGATTGACCGAGCGGTCAGGGGAAGATTTGATTTCCTCTGGCCGTTTGTCATTTAGGGACTAAATTGAGGCGTGGATCTCACTATTGCCGCGCCAAGCCATCGCGGAAGCACCTGAAAAAAACCTTG
>CBFHUR010000023.1:0-50712 GCA_965658895.1 Binatia bacterium | reverse complement strand
CATGCACGGCGCGCCGGAGAATCCTTGCGTCTGGCATTGGAGCCCCTCGGGGGCACGGTCTGGGTCGCCACATGCGAGCGCAGCTATAGCGACATTCCCCGCTGGTGGTGGTACGAAAAACCTCTGATCGAAGTGGCGAACGAAACCATCAAGCTGGGGCTCTATCTGTTCAAGTATTTCCTGCCGTCCTGGATGCAGGCACCTCCTCCGCCCGATGATCTCCCGTTGGAGAACATGCCCTCGCCGACACCTCTGCCTCACGAAATCCCATGAGCGACGACCCAAGACAACGCGCGCGAGTCCACGGGCTCTACGCGATCCTGAACCTTCCCGAGGCAAGCACCGACCCCGGATCCCGGGTCCGTCTGGCACGAAGCCTATGTGCCGGGGGCACACGACTCTTTCAACTCCGCGCCAAAAACAGCCCGGCCGAGAAGATCCTTTCCGTGGCCGAAGAGCTTCTCGCGGTTCTGCGACCCGCGGGCGCGCGCCTGATTCTCAATGATCGGCTCGATCTCGCCATGGCCGTCGGAGCCGATGGCGTGCACCTGGGACAAAGCGATCTGCCACCCGTCGATGCACGAAAGATAGCGCCCGACGGCTTTCTGATCGGGCTCTCCACGCACACGCCCGATCAGGTCCGGGCCGCGACCAGGCTGCCCGTAGACTACCTCGGTTTCGGTCCGATCTTCCCGACAGCTTCCAAGCCGGACGCCGAGACGCCGCAAGGAATCGCGGGGCTGCGCGACGTGCGCCAACTCACCGATCTTCCTCTGGTCGCCATCGGCGGCATCACGGTCGCGAAAACCCCCGAGGTCCGCGCCGCTGGCGCGGATGCCGTTGCCATGATCGGCGCGCTCGAAGAGGCCAGCAATCCGGAAATTCTGGCCGAACAACTCGGGCGACCGGCAGCGCGCTAGCCAGCCTGCGCTTTCGACCGAGCGTCGAGGACCCGCGAGAGTTCCCGATATTCAGAGGGCGAAGTCGTCGCCCGAGGGGCCGTCGCCGTCGTCTTCTTCGCGGGCGCTGAGGTTCTCGAAAAGCGTCAGTTCCTTGCGGAAGCCCAGCTTGGCGGTTCCCTGAGGGCCATTACGCTGCTTGGAGATGATGACCTCGGCGATCCCCTCCTCGGGAGAGGCCTTGTTGTAGAAATCATCACGGTAGATGAAGCTGATCACGTCAGCGTCCTGCTCGATCGCACCTGACTCACGCAAATCAGCCATCATCGGGCGTTTGTCGGCGCGCATCTCGACGCCCCGATTGAGCTGCGAAAGAGCGATGACCGGCACGTGAAGCTCCTTGGCCAGCGCCTTGAGCGACCGCGAGATCAGGGAGATTTCCTGTTCCCGGTTATCGACCTTTTGATGGGCCCGCATGAGCTGCAGATAGTCCACGATGATCAGACCGAGGCCTTCGCTATGCTCACGCATCAAACGACGGGACTTCGCGCGGAGCTCCAGGACCGAGAGGGCCGGCGAATCATCGATGAAGAACGGAATCTGCGTCAGACGGCTTGCCGCAGCCGCCAGACGCGGCAGATCATTATCAAAGAGGTTGCCGTTACGGACACGACCCATGCTCACCCGCGCCTCGGCACAGAGCATACGCATGACGATCGACTCCTTGGACATTTCCAGGGAAAAGACCCCGACCGCCTTTCCCGAGTGCTGGGCAGCATATTGGCCGCAGTTGACAGCCAAGGCACTCTTTCCCATCGAGGGACGGCCGGCCATGATGATCAGATCACCCGGCTGAAAACCGGAGGTCAGCTTGTCGAGGTCATAAAAACCCGAGGAGATCCCGGTCACTGCCTCGTTGCGCTCGAAAAGTGCCTCGATCTGATGGATGGAATCCTCGACCACATCCTCGACCTTGGTAAATCCCTGACCAATCCGCCCCTCCGAGAGGCGAAAGACCGCCGCCTCGGCATCCTCGAGCAATTGGTCGACCGCGCCCCCGCTATCCATGGTTTGGGTCACAATATCGGTAGCGACCTCACCCAACTGGCGCAGAACGGCCTTGTCCTTCACGATTCGCGCGTAATGTTTGACGTTGGCCGCGGTCATCGTGCGCTCGGCCAGCTCCGCAATGGCGGCGACGCCCCCGACGGCATCAAGCTCACCCAGGCGCTGCAGTCGATCGATCAGAGTCACCACATCCGCAGGCTCGCGATCTTCGTCGAGATCCAGCAGCGCGCGAAAGATCTTGCGGTGAGACTCCCGATAGAAATCTTCAATCTCGAGAATCTCGTTGACCGCATCCATGGCGCGGTTGTCGAGAAGAATCCCGCCGAGGACCGCCTCCTCGGCTTCGAGGCTTTGCGGAGGCACGCGTGGATTGGTGGCTAAGGCTGCAGTGGTCATTGGTCTCCAGAGATCCTGCCGAGAATTCGCAGGAACTTCTTATCTCCCAGAAGAAACCTCAAGGATCAATGATCGGCCACCGGTTCGTGCGTGCTTTTCGTCGCAGAAGACGGTCCGGAGCCACGATCTGGGGAAATCCGACCAATTCCAGAAGCGGCAGATCGGTGATCGAATCGGTGTAAAAATAGGCGTTCTCGAGCGGAATCTCGCGTGCTGCCAGATATTCGCGAGCGTACGTGATTTTCCCTTCGCCGTAGCAAATCGGAGCAATCGCGCGGCCGGTAAATCGGCCCGCTTCGATCTCCAACCGGGTCACCAGAAGATCCTCGACGTCGAGGTCCCGGCTCAATGGCTCTGCCAGGTAGCTGGTTGTGCTCGACAAAAGGGCAATCGCATGGCCGGCGGCCCGGTGCTGCTCGAGGCGTTCCTGGATCAAGGGAACAATATGTTCCCGGATCTCCTCGCGGTACCAACGCTCGGCGAAAGCGGCGACTTCGGACTCGGTCTTGCCCCGAATGCCCCCGCCGGCGCTCTCGGCAGCCTTGGTAATATCCAACCGCCCCAGACGGTAGAGAGCCAGGTAGAATCCGGCTCGCAAAAGATCCCGGCGGCGGCCGATGCCCTTTTTGCGCAAATAGCGGGCATAGAGGCTGGCCGAGTTTACCGACAGCAGCGTCCCGTCGATATCGAAGAACGCTGCTGCCGGCTCTCGTGAAGACAGCGCTTGAATCAGACGCGCTCGACGATCATGGCCACACCCTGACCACCACCAATGCACAGCGAAGCTACGCCACGCTCAACGTCCCGATCCGCCATCGCGTGAAGCAAGGTCACCAGAACACGGGCGCCACTGCAGCCAATCGGGTGACCAAGAGCGATAGCGCCCCCGTTGACGTTCACCTTGGCCGCATCGATCTTGAGTTCGGCCAGAACGCCGAGAGACTGAGCGGCGAATGCCTCATTCAACTCCCAAAGACCGATATCATCCTTGGACAAACCCGCCGACGAGAGTGCTTTCTCGCAGGCCGGCCACGGGCCCATGCCCATGATCGAAGGGTCCACGCCGGCCGACGCCCAGCCACGGATCTTGGCCAGGGGCTGCAGGCCGCGATCGCGAGCCACGTCCGCATTCATGACCACAACGGCGGCGGCGCCGTCATTGATGCCCGAAGCGTTACCAGCCGTTACGGTCCCGTCCTTTTTGAAAGCCGCACGCAACTTGCCGAGCGACTCGGCCGTTGTGCCGGCACGCGGAAATTCATCCTTGGCAAACGAAACCGTCTCACCGCGCTTTTTACCCGGCGCCTCGAATGCGAAGATTTCGGAATCGAATTTACCGGCTTCCTGCGCGGCAACAGCTTTTTGCTGACTACCGGCGGCAAATTCATCCTGCGCTTCGCGCGAGATATCGTACTTGGCCGCGATATTCTCTGCGGTGATGCCCATATGGACATCCGTGATCGGGCAGGTCAGCCCGTCGTTGATCAGCGAATCAAAGATCTTGTCATGGCCGAGACGATAGCCATAGCGCGCCTTGTTCAGCAGATAGGGCGCCAGCGACATATTCTCCATGCCGCCAGCGACGCCGGCGTCATACTCGCCCAGCAAAACACCCGAGGCGACGTTGGCCACCGCCTTCAATCCGGAGCCACAAGCCTTGTTGAGGGCATAACCAGGGACTTCCTGAGGAATACCACCGTCGAGGTAGGCCACTCGCGCCGAGTTCAGCCCCTGGCCCGCCTGCAGGACGTGGCCCAGCACGACTTCGCCCACCTCGGTGGGATCGATGCCTGCCCGGGCAACCGCCTCTCGGACAGCTGCTGCACCCAGCTTTGTCGCGGGAACTGTGGAAAGCGTACCGCCCATGGAACCAATTGCCGTACGCGTCGCTGAAACGATGACTGCCTCTGCCATTCAATCCTCCAAAATATCAGTGTTATCTGCCGTTTTTCGCATCAGGAATCACGGCTTTCGGTTGTTGATGTCGCTTGAGGGGGCCGCCAAGGGGCCCACTCCATTATACCAATGCATGCCTGCCCTCTGGACGCGGCGGCTGAGTCTCGCCAATCGAAACCAGGTCTTGCGACGAGATCCATAGAAGAGTTTGGCTCCCAGACCGAGCCGGCGCAACTTTCGCCCCGCGTGCGACTTGCGCACCGCTTGCTCATAGCCCGAAAAGTCGAATTCACCCAACGCCAGAGCCTGTTTTGCGTGTTCCGCCGCAAGAATGCCGTATTCCAGAGAGTAGGAGATCCCCTCGCCCAGCAAAGGGTCGATCCCGGCCGCGTCGCCTGCCAAAAGCACGTGCGGCGCCACCAGGGGGTCGTTGGGCGTATAGAGCCGAATGGGAAATGCTCGATTGCGGGCATCCATCCCGGCTTTTCTTCGCTCGAGAAGGTCCTTGATTTCGTTTCCCTGCGACTCACGAGCCAGAGAGTAGACGCCTACATTCCAATGCGGCTTGCCGTCGACCAGACACGGAAACGACCACTCGTAGCCATCGAGCTCATCGCGCAGCACCGAGCGAAAATCAAAATGAAAAGAGTCCGGCAGGGGCCCGTCCACAGGGACATCCGCCATGGCCGCCCGCGCCACCCAGCCCTCCTCGTTGGTGATCAGGTCACGACGCACCCGACTCCCCGATCCGTCCGCGCCGATCACCACCCGGGCCTCGATGGTGCCCGCGGTCGTCTCCAGCCGAATACCTCCATCGACAGCCGTCGCCTTGCGCAGAGACGCACCTTCCCGCACCTCCACCCCGCGCGCACGCGCCCGGTCAACCAGCATCGCATCAAATTCAAACCGGCGAATCACGAAACAACAGCCCGGGTCCGGCATCTCGATGGCCGGACCACCCGCCTCGACCACGGCCTCATCCACACGCACGAAGGGCACATCAAGCCCCACGCCCAACGATCGGAGCAGAGTCAGCGTCTGGGGAATCAAACCACCTGCGCAGGTCTTGTCCCGCGGGAAGGAGGCGCGGTCGAGAATCAGGGTCCGCTGCGCCAAGGCCGGATCGATCTGTGCCAGACGAAGGGCGGCTGCCGTCCCGGCAGGCCCGGCGCCCACGATCACCAAATCCCGTTTTTCAATCGTCGCTGCGGACATTTGCCTCTACCCACGCGATAATCTCATCTGTCGAAGTCCCGGGCGTGAACAGCCGCGCCACCCCATGACCCTGCAGAATCGGGAAATCCTCCTCGGGAATAATCCCGCCGCCGAAAACAATAATATCGCCGGCACCGCGCTCCCGCAGAAGCTCGCAGACGGCCGGAAATTGAGCCAGATGAGCCCCTGAGAGCAGTGAGAGACCGACCGCATCCACGTCTTCCTGAAGGGCGGCCTCGGCGATCATCTCGGCGGTCTGGTGCAACCCCGAATAGATGACTTCCATGCCCGCGTCGCGAAGCGCGCGGGCAATGATCTTGGCGCCGCGGTCGTGGCCATCAAGACCGGGTTTGGCAATCAAGATCCGCAGCGGTCGCCCGGACTTGCCCTGTGCCCGCGACGAACTCACCGCCCCTTGAATTCTGCCGGGCGTTTCTCGAGAAATGCTTCGAGGCCCTCCCGCGTATCGGCAGCCCCAAACAAGCCGGCGAAACCCTCCACTTCGAGTGCCTGCGCCGAGCGTGCATCCGCGGTCTCAGCCGCGGCCATCGCAATTTTCGCTCGCGCACACGCCAGCGGAGGACGCGTTGCCAGCTCCGATGCCCAGGCCTCGGCTTGCTCGCGCAAAGCCTCGGGTGCCACGACACGGTTGACCAGGCCCAGCGCCTGCGCTTCGGCCGCGTCGATCAAACGCCCGGTGTAGATCAATTCGCGAGCCGCCGCTACGCCCACCCGGCGGAGCAGCCGCGAGCAACCTCCGAATCCGGGGATCAGGCCCAGGTTGGTTTCGGGCTGTCCAAATCGAGCCTTTTCGCTCGCAACCACCAAGTCACAGGCAAGCAGCAGTTCGCAACCCCCGCCCAGAGCCGCGCCCTGCACCACCGCCAATACAATCGACGGCAACCGCTCGAGGGCATCGAAGGTCGCATGGCCCAGCAAGGCAAACTCTCGCGCCTCCTCGGGAGACATCGTCGACATCGCAGCGATATCGGCCCCCGCCACAAAGACTCGATCGCCTGCCGAGGACAGCAGAACAACCCGCGGCGGATCCGCGGCCAACCCCCCGACCGCATCGCGCAAGGCGCGCAGTGTTTCGGCATCCAGAGCATTCATCGCCCGGGGGCGAGAGATCGTGATGGTTGCAATTTCACCCTCGCGGGTCATTTCGACGGACATAGGACTCAGTACTCCGGTTTGAAATCAAAATGATGGTGCGTCTCGATCCAGCGGATCGTGCGTGTGGCCGATCGAACCACGACCGAATTCGTCCGGGCGCCACCTTTGAAAAACTGCACGCCGGACAGGAGATGACCGCTGGTCACGCCAGTGGCAGCAAACATGACCTGATCGCCAACCAGGTCTTCGGCGGCATAGATGCGGTCGGCTTCTTCGAGGCCGGCGGCTTTGAGCAGGACGGTTTCATCCCCTGACAGTGGGCGGAAGCGCCCTTCAAACACGCCGCCGAGGCCCTTCAAGGCGCCGGCCGCAAGAACACCCTGCTGACCGCCACCAATCCCGAGTAGGATATCGACGCCTGATCCAGGACGTGCGGTCGCGATCGCCGCAGCCAAATCACCATCGGCCAGCAACTGCACGCGAGCGCCCGCCTCCCGGACCTCGTTCACCAAACGGCTATGCCGCGGTCGATCGAGAATTACCGCGGTCAGATCCTCGACATAGACGCCCTTGGCCTCGGCCAGCGCCTTGAGGTTTTCGGTGGGCGACTTCTCAAGCGAGACCACGCCTTCACCTTCGGGTCCGCAGGCGATTTTTTCCATATAGGTCTCGGGACACCGAAGAACTTTTTCGGGCAACCCAACCAGAATGATCGAGAGAGCATTCCCACCACCGGTGGCGCAAACCGTCACGCCCTCGAGGGCATCGAGGGCAACATCCATGGCGACCGGCACGTCCGAGGCCCCGCTGCCGACGAATTCGCCCACATGCAGCGGGTCGGCGGATTCTTGCGGCGCTTCCCCGATCACGATGCGGCCGGCAGTCTCAATCGCGCCGAAAGCTCGATGCATGGCGGCCGTCGCCGCCTCATCGATCGCGACGGGGTCCCCTCTTCCCATCAGGCGGGCGGCTGCCAGCGCGGCAGCTTCCGTCACCCGAGCGAGTTCCAATGCAAGATTGCGATCCATCAGCCTGGGGTCTCCTCAATCCGAATCGCCACCGGTCGTCCCTTGACCGCCGGCAAAGCCGCCACTCGATCCAGAGAACGACGCAGGTCCTTCTCGCGTGTCGCATGTGTCCGGATCACCACCGGCACCGCGCCGCGTGCCGCTCGCTCCCGTTGCACGACCGAGGCTATCGAAATGCCCGAGCGTCCGAGATGGCCGGCTACCTTGCCGAGAACACCTGCCTCGTCCCGCACCATGATCCGCAGGTAGTAGTCACTCTCGATCGCACCGATCGGCCGCACCCGAGCGGCGGTCTGACGAGCAATCGGGTAGCCCAGCGGCGCCAGACGAGGACCGCCCTGGCCCAACCGGTCCCGGGCGACATCCAGCACATCGGATACCACCGCGGCGGCCGTGGGCATCATGCCCGCTCCCTGTCCGTAATACATGGTGCGCTCAAGGCCGCGCGAGTGCACGCAGACGGCGTTATAGGCACCATCCACAATGCCGAGAGGGTCCGTGGCGGGGATCATCGTCGGGTGGACCCGGGCCTCGACTTCCTTGCCATCGCGCTTGGCGACGGCAAGCAGCTTGATGACGTATCCGAGCTCCTTGGCATAGGCCATATCCACCCGGTCCACATCCCGAATCCCCTCGGTATGAATCGCATCGAGTGGCAAGGCGACGCCGAACGCCAATTGAGCGAGCAAGGCCAGCTTGTGGGCGGAATCAATACCGTCGACATCATAGGTCGGGTCGGCTTCGGCCAGACCACTGGCCTGTGCATCCGCCAGCACCTCGGAGAACCCGAGCCCCTCGGAGGCCATGGTGCTGAGAATATAGTTGGCCGTTCCGTTGACGATTCCGAACACAGCTTGGTGCTCGTCGGGGGAAATGCCTTCGCGCAGGGTGCGAATAATCGGGATTCCGCCGCCAACGCTCGCTTCGAAGCCCACCCCGACACCGACTTCTTCGGCGGCCGCGAAGATTTCGGCGCCATGATGAGCCAGCAATGCCTTGTTGGCCGTGACCACGTCCTTGCCGTGACGAATGGCCTCGAGAACGAAGGTCCGCGCCGGCTCGAGGCCGCCCATCAATTCCACCACCACGTCAATTTTGGGATCCGTAAGAATGGATCGCGCATCCTTGGTCAGAAGCGACTTCGGTACCCGCACCGCACGCTTGCGCTTCAGGTCGAGGTCGGCAACGCGGGCCAATTCAATCGGCGCTCCCAGACGCGCGGAGAGATGCTCGTTGGACTCCCGAAGGAAGCGAATCACCCCGGAGCCAATGGTGCCCCATCCCACCACGCCCACGCGAATACCCGCTCGGGTTGCCGGGGCCGGCCGTCTAGCGGGCCCCCGAGATGCGGTTCGTCCCTTTTTAGCGGCCATCCTTCTCACCTCCCGGTTCCTGCGTCGCCGTCGCCGTCATTTCTTTTGTGATCAAGGGAGGACTGCCCCCCAGGTTCAGGGCCCGCCGCACGCCACGAATGGCCTGCCGGGTGCGATGCTCGTTCTCGATCAGAGCAAACCGAACAAATTCGTCGCCGTATTCGCCAAAGCCGATCCCGGGCGAGACGGCCACCTTGGCCTCCTCGAGCAGGAATTTCGAGAATTCCAGAGAGCCTGCCTTCTTGAATTCGTCCGGGATTTCGGCCCACACAAACATCGTCGCCTTCGGCCGCGGTACATTCCAACCCGCCCGCGTCAGACCATCGCAGAGAACGTCGCGCCGCGAGCGATAATGGTCCCGGATCTCATCCAGACAATCCTCCGGTCCATTCAGGGCGACTGTCGCCGCGATCTGGACCGGCTGAAAAATACCGTAATCGAGATAGCTCTTCATACGTGCCAGAGCTGCGATGATCTCCTTGTTTCCGCAGGCAAACCCAACCCGCCAACCCGGCATGCTGTAGCTTTTGGAAAGGGAGAAAAATTCCACGCCGATCTCACGGGCGCCGGGGACCTGGAGCAGACTTGGTGGCGTGTAGCCGTCGAAACAAATATCGGCATAGGCCAGGTCGTGCACCACAAGCATGTCGTGCGCGCGGGCAAATTCGACAATGCGCTCGAAAAATTCGAGGTCGACAATTTCCGTGGTCGGGTTATGCGGAAAATTCAGAATCAGAAACTTCGGTTTGGGCCAGCTCTGACGAGTGGCCTCGATCAGATTCTCGAAGAAGTCCTGCCCGGGACCCAGGGGAACCGACCGGAGATCGCCGTTGGCGATGATCACCGAGTATTGATGAATCGGGTAGGTCGGCGTCGGCGCCAAAACCACGTCCCCGGCCCCCAGCATCGCCAGCGAGAGGTGGGCGATGCCTTCCTTGGAGCCGATGGTAACAATCGCTTCGCTATCAGGGTCCAACGAGACGCCGTAGCGGCGCTCGTACCAGTCGCAAATAGCCAGACGGAGCTTGTAGATCCCGCGCGAGACAGAATAGCGATGATTTCGGGGGTTCTGGGCCGCCTCGACGAGTTTGTCCACGATATGCTGTGGGGTCGGCGTATCGGGGTTTCCCATCCCGAAATCGACGATATCCTCGCCGCGAGCTCGAGCGTCGACCTTCAAGTCACCAATGACGTTGAAGACGTAGGGCGGCAGGCGCTTGATCCGGGGGAATTCCATACCCCTTGGCTAGCATTGAAAAGGGGTTTTCGTCCAAGTCGATTCCCCGCTTTTCCTGCACGAGTGTAGAGAAACCACCTACCCCACGCGGGCCAGACCCAAACGGCCGGCCCAGCGGGAGGCCAGAGCCTCTCGAAGCGCCCCAAATTCGGCGGAGACCAGTTGCGGATCACGCTCCAGAATGGCCGTGGCAACCGCGCGCGCCTGATGGAGAAGGTCCTGATCTCGCAGGATATTGGCAACGCGAAAGTCCGGCACGCCGGATTGTCGGGTGCCCAGCATGGCCCCGGGCCCCCGAATCGCCAGATCGGCCTCCGCAATCCGCAGCCCGTCGGCCGTTTCCGTCATCACCCGCAAGCGCTCGCGAGCCTCGTTGGATTGGGCCCAATCGGCCACCAGCAGACAGCGGGCAGCCGAGGCGCCGCGCCCCACCCGGCCGCGCAGCTGGTGGAGCTGGGAGAGCCCGAATCGCTCGGCATGCTCGATGACCATCACCGTCGCATTGGCGACATCGATACCCACCTCGATGACCGTGGTCGCCACCAGAATCTGATAGGCCCCCTCCTGGAACTCCCGCATGATACGTTCGCGCTCGGCCGCCGGCACCCGGCCGTGAATCAACGCGACCGAGAATTCGGGCAAATGCTCCCGGATTTCTTCCGCACCCGAGGTCGCGTCCCGCAGGTCACTGTTCTCGGACTCCTCGATCAGTGGATAGACCACGTAGGCCTGGCGCCCCGCCGCCACCTCTTCCCGAATGGCCGAAAAGACCTGCGCGCGCTTGTTGGCCGCCAGAACCTCGGTGCGTACAGGCTTGCGGCCCGGCGGCAGCTCATCAATCCGAGAGAGATCGAGGTCACCATAAACGCTGAGCGCCATCGTGCGGGGAATCGGCGTCGCTGTCATCAGGAGAATATCGGGAGAAGGCGCCTCGCCCGCATCACGGCCCAACACCGCTCGTTGCATGACACCGAACCGATGCTGCTCATCGATCACCGCCAGACCGAGCCGACCGAATTGAACCTCTTCCTGAATGAGCGCATGCGTGCCCACAACCAGACCGGGCGCGCCGGAAGCCAACCGCGGCAGGATTTCGCGGCGGGCCGCCGCACCCACCTCACCGGTCAGATAGTCCAGCGATACATCGAGCCCGCCGGCTACCCGCTGGACGGTCTTCCAATGCTGCTCGGCAAGCAGCTCGGTCGGCGCCATCAAAACCGCCTGGTATCCGGATTCGATTGCCTGCAGAGCAGCGATCACGGCGACGATCGTCTTGCCACTGCCAACGTCCCCTTGCACCAGACGGTGCATGGGCTGGGAGCGCAGCATATCCTCCTCGATCTCGGCAGCCACCCGCTCCTGAGCTGCGGTCAACGAAAAAGGCAGCTCGGACAACATCCTTGCCACCCGAGGCCCGCGCGGCTGAAACGCGATCCCGGGCGTCGCCTTGACCTCCCCCTTGCGCATCAGGAGGCCCAACTGCACGAGAAGAAGCTCCTCGAACACGATCGAGCGATGCGCCGGCGAACGCACCTCGGCCAGAGCGTCCAGGTCTGCGTCAAGCGCCGGAGCATGGACCTGCGTGAAGGCCTCGGCCATCGGTAATAAATCCAGACGCTCGCGTACCTCGGCGGGAATGACATCCGGAATTCTTGCGGCAAACCCTTCCACCGCGGCCAGCACGGCGCGACGCATCGCCTGTCGAGGCATCGCCGTGGGCTTCTCGTAGATCGGGACCAAACCCGCCACGGGCGCCTGGGCACCTTCTTCCATCGGCTCGGCTTCGGGATGCACGATACGAAGAAAGGCACCGTAGGCGGCCTCCACCTTCCCGTGGACCAACCAGGTCGAATCAATCTTCAGCCTCTGCGCGAACCAGCGGATCTGGTTGTACCAGACCAACTCGACCGAGCCGTCATCATCCCCCGCCACCACCGTGAGAATCCGTCGCCGGGACCGGCCGGCCCCGCGTTCGTCCACGTGGCGAATCCGAACAACCAGCGTCGCCATCTCGCCGGCACGCAAATCGCGGGTCGTCATCACCTGCCGGCGATCCTCGTAGCGAAACGGCAAATGGTAGAATACGTCCTCAAGCCGTTGCAGGCCGAATTTGGCAAACTCCTGTTCGCGCTTGGGCCCTACGCCCGCCAGAACTGACAGTGGCGCGTTGGCCACGTCTTCCCAGGCGGCATCAGCTGACAGCGCCGGCGCCTTTCGTCCGGCCGCATTGCCGCCAGCTCGCGGCTTCGCGACTGCCTCCGCGGGGCTCTGTCCCGCCGTGGACCGGGAGCTGGCTTTTGCCGCCGTTTTCGTCTTCGCCTTCGAGGCTACCCCGCGGTTTGCTTTCGAGGTCGGTTGTGCCGCGCCCTGGTTTCCCGGGGAATCGTCCCCGCCGGATGCCCTCGGGCGATCGGCGGCCGTTGGTGCCTGGGGTGCAAGTGGCGCAAATTCATCGAGCAGGTCCAGGCATCGGACAACCGCCGCATCAATCGCTTCTCCCCGAGCGCCCCGGAGGTCTTCGAAAGCATCACGCAGCTGCCGGACTACCGGACGAGGGTCTTGCAGATCCTCCAGCGCCCGGAGCCAGGCATCGAGAGGAAGCCGAATGCGGGATCTCTGCCCTGCAGGGGCATCCCGCAGAAAGAGCAAGGGCCGACGGGCGTTCTCGGTCAACTCTTCGCGCGGATTCCGCCCGGCCAAATCATCCCCCCCGCGCTGCCGAATCCTCGGCGTGATACTCCTGCAGGCGACGAACTTCGGCTGGCGCCTTGGCTCGCTGCACCATTCCTTGTGCAGCCGCCCCCGCTCCGGCAATGGTCGTGAAGTAAGGCGTTTTGGTCTCCAGAGCCGTGCGGCGCAACGAGAAGGAATCCACCACCGATTGCTCGGTGGAGATCGTATTGACTACAAACTGGATCTCGCCAGCCTGCAGCGCGTCCACCACATGCGGAGAACCCTCAAAGACCTTGTTGATCGACTCGGCTTCCAACCCCAGGTCGCGCAGATAGGCAGCCGTACCCGAGGTGCCGACAAGCTCGAAGCCAGCACCGATCAGATCCCGGGCCACCGAACCCAGCGCTTCCTTGTCCTCATCCCGTACGCTCAAAAATACACGACCGCTGCGAGGCAGAAAACAGCTGGCGCCATCCTCCGCCTTCCAGAATGCCGTCGCAAAATCCCGATCGATGCCCATCACCTCGCCCGTAGACTTCATCTCGGGGCCGAGAAGGGTGTCCACGCCCTGGAATTTCAGGAACGGGAAGACCGACTCCTTCACACAGACGTGCCCCGGGACGATCTCCTCGAGAATCCCCTGCTCACGCAGGCTCTTGCCGGCCATGACGCGCGCGGCGATCTTGGCCAGAGGGCGGCCAATGGCCTTGGATACAAAAGGCACCGTCCGTGAAGCTCTGGGGTTCACTTCGAGGACGAAAACCGTCCCCTCCTGAACGGCAAATTGGATATTCATCAGGCCGACCACACCCAGTTCGCGGGCCAGCTCGACGGTCTGGCGGCGAATCTCGGCCTGCGTCTCGGCACCCAACGATCTCGGCGGCAGGGAGCAGGCGGAGTCCCCCGAGTGGACGCCGGCGGGCTCGATATGCTCCATCAAACCTCCCACCACCACATCGGTCCCGTCCCCGATACAATCCACATCAATTTCGGTGGCGTTGTTCAGGAATTGATCGACGAGCACCGGATGGTCAGGAGACGCCTTGACCGCCCGTTTCATATACGAGCGCAGTCCTGGTTCGTCCCGCACCACCTCCATCGCCCGCCCTCCAAGGACATAGCTGGGACGCAGCAGGACAGGGTAGCCGATCTCGGTGGCAATGCGGGCGGCTTCCTCCACCGATCGTGCCGTACCGTTCGCGGGCTGTCGAAGCTTCAAATCCTGCAGCAGCTGCTGGAAGCGCTCGCGGTCCTCGGCACGATCGATTGCATCGGGCGAGGTGCCGATGATGGGCGCTCCTGCCTTTTCCAACTCGACGGCCAACTTCAGCGGCGTCTGTCCGCCGAATTGGACAATGACCCCCTCGGGCTTTTCCTTGTCCAGAATGTTCATCACATCCTCGAAGGTCAGCGGCTCGAAATAGAGCTTGTCCGAGGTATCGTAATCGGTCGAAACCGTCTCGGGATTGCAGTTGACCATGATCGTCTCGAATCCGTCTTCCGAGAGCGCGTAGCAAGCATGAACGCAACAATAGTCGAACTCGATGCCCTGCCCGATCCGATTCGGGCCTCCTCCGAGAATGACGATCTTGCGAGCATCCGAGGGCTCGGCCTCGCATTCGCCATCTTCGTAGGTCCCATACAAATACGGCGTATAGGCCTCGAACTCGGCGGCACAGGTATCGACTTTCTTGTAGACGGGGCGAACCTCCAACGACTCGCGACGGGCGCGGATCTCGGCGGCCGGCACGCCACAGAGCTCGCCGAGCCGGATGTCGGAGAACCCGGAACGTTTATGACGGCGCAGGGCGGCCGCATCCAGGGCCCCAAGACCGCCGGCGGCGACCTCTTCCTCGTCCCGTACAATCCCCTCGATCGCCCGCAGGAACCAGCGGTCGATGCGCGAGAGTTCGTGGACCGTCTCGCGCGAGAATCCGCGACGAAAGGCCTCCGCCACCAGCAGGATCCTTCCGGCATTCGGGATCAGCAATCCCTGGCGCAACGCCTCTTCATCCAGTTCTCGGCCCGAGACATCAAAACCCGAGATGCCGGTTTCCATGGAGCGTAACGCCTTTTGCATGCTCTCGCGGAAGGTCCGCCCCATCGACATCGCCTCGCCCACGGACTTCATCTGCGAGGTCAGGCGATCTTCCGCTTGCGGGAATTTCTCGAAAGTGAATCGAGGAATCTTGGTCACCACATAGTCAATGGTCGGTTCGAAGCAGGCGGGCGTCTCGCGGGTAATATCGTTGCGAATCTCGTCCAGAGTGTAGCCAACGGCTAATTTCGCTGCGATCTTGGCGATCGGGAACCCGGTTGCCTTCGAGGCCAAAGCCGAGCTCCGCGATACCCGCGGGTTCATTTCGATGACGACCAGTCGCCCGGTATCGGGGTCGACGGCAAATTGCACATTCGAGCCACCAGTTTCCACGCCGATCTCGCGCATGATCGCGATCGCGGCATCGCGCAGGATCTGATACTCCTTGTCCGTCAAAGTCTGCGCGGGAGCAACGGTGATCGAATCCCCGGTATGTACGCCCATCGGATCAAGGTTCTCGATCGAGCAGACAATGACGACGTTATCGGCCTTGTCGCGCATGACCTCGAGTTCGAATTCCTTCCAACCCGCAATCGACTCCTCGATCAGAAGCTCGCTGTTGGGAGAAGCGTCCAGTCCCCAGGCAACCAATTCATCGAACTCCTCATCGTTATGAGCGAAGCCACCGCCCATGCCGCCCAGCGTTCGTGAAGGGCGAATGATAATCGGATAGCCGATCTCGTCACGCACCTGGCGGGACTCCTCCATGCTGCGGCCGTAACCGGATCGCGGCACATTGAGCCCGATATCCTCCATCGCCTTTTTGAAGAGATCGCGGTCCTCGGCCTTCTTGATCGCACCGACGTCCGCACCGATCAATTCGACACCATGCTTCTCGAGGATGCCGCGCTCCGCGACCTCGAGCGCCAGATTCAGCCCGGTCTGTCCCCCAATCGTGGGCAGAAGAGCATCCGGCTTCTCGCGCTCGATGATGAGTTCGAGGATTTCGGGCGTCATGGGCTCCACGTAGGTCGCGTCGGCGAACTCGGGATCCGTCATGATGGTCGCGGGGTTGGAGTTCACCAGGATCACCCGATAGCCCTCTTCCCGCAGCGCCTTGCAGGCCTGTGTCCCAGAATAATCAAACTCACAGGCCTGGCCGATCACGATCGGGCCGGAACCAATAAGCAATACGGATTCGATGTCCTTACGGCGTGGCATGATTAACGCGGATTCGCCTCCATCATCTCAACAAATCTTTGAAAAAGGTAATTGGAATCTCGGGGACCGGGCGATGCCTCGGGGTGATATTGCACCGAGAAGAGCGGCAGGCTTTCGTGCCTCAAGCCGGCAACCGTATCGTCGTTGAGATTCACATGCGACAACACAGCGGTTCCTTCCAACGACTCGGTATCCACGGCAAACCCATGGTTCTGGGAGGTGATCTCCACTTTTCCGGTCGCCAGATCCTTGACCGGATGGTTGGCGCCGTGGTGGCCGAACTTCAATTTATAGGTCTTCCCGCCCAGGGCGAGACCGAGAATCTGATGTCCGAGGCAGATACCGAACATCGGGCGATGGCCGATCAGCTCGGCCACATTCTCGCGTGCGCCGACAACGGCATCGGGATCGCCCGGGCCGTTGGAGAGGAAGATCCCGTCGGGTTCCATGGCCAATACCTCGGCCGCCGGTGTATGCGCGGGGACCACCCGCACCCGACACCCCGCTTCGACCAGACCGCGCAAGATATTGCGCTTCAGGCCGAAGTCGAAGGCTACGACAAAATATTTACCGGGCTCGTGGGCCTCGTAGCCATTCTCCAAGGTCCAACCGCCATCCACCCAATCGTAGGCCGCATCACAGGTCACCCGACTGGCGAGATCCTGGCCCTCCAGGGAGGGCAGTGCGGCGGCACGGGCACGCAAGGCAGACAAATCCTCGACAGCGGGGCTGAGGATTGCTTGCTGTGCCCCCGTATCGCGAATATGCCGCACCAGAGAACGGGTATCGATATCCTCGATCCCGACGATTCCATGCTCCTGCATATAATCGCCAAGGCTCATCCGGGCTCTCCAGTTGGAGGGCTCTGACCAATACTCCCGCACGATGAACCCGCGAACATGCGGCCTACCCGATTCGACATCCTCGGGATTCACGCCGACGTTGCCGATCTCCGGGTAGGTCATCGCGACCATTTGGCCTTCGTAGGACGGATCCGTGAGGATCTCCTGATACCCCGACATCGAGGTATTGAAGACGACCTCGCCTTCGGCCTCGCCCGAGGCGCCAAAGAAACGCCCCCGAAACGAGGTCCCGTCTGCAAGCACGAGGACGGCATCCTCGCGAGGTTTAGTGGCCTCCGATCCGCTCATCCCACACTCCCCGACTTCGCCGCCGATTCATTCGGCACTGCGATCTGCTCGTGCACCAACGCCCCGGCAACCAGCGTATGGGTTGCCCGGCCCTTCATCTTCCAGCCCTTGAAGGGCGTGTTCTTGCCCTTGGATTTCAGCTCGGTACGCGTCACCGTCCACTCCTGCTCTGCATCGACTACGGCAATATCCGCCGGAGCACCCACCGCCATCCGCCCGTAGGGGGTTTTCAGGATCTTGGCCGGCTCATTGGTGACCCGCGCGATCGCCGTGGGCAGGTCCAGAACGCCTTCTTCCACCAACCGCAAAGTCAGCGGCAATAATGTCTCGAGGCCGACCACGCCATTTTGGGCAATCGAGAATTCCACGTCCTTCTCATCCCGATGGTGCGGTGCATGGTCGGTAGCGATGGCATCCATCGTCCCGTCGACCAGGGCGTCACGCAGCGCATTGCGGTCCTCTTCACTCCGCAAGGGCGGCGCCATTTTTGCATCCGTGCGGTAAGGCACCACGGCCTCGTCGGTCAACTCCAGATGGTGCGGGCAGACCTCGGCGGTCACATTGATGCCCGAGGCTTTCGCCGCCCGCACGATCTCGACCGCGCGTCCGGAGCTCATATGGCAAATATGCAGGTGTCCACCCGTGAGTTCAGCCAGTGCGATGTCGCGCGCGACCATGACATCTTCGGCTGCTGCCGGAATCCCCTGCAGGCCCAGACGCAGCGAAACCGCACCTTCGTGCATGCATCCCCCGGCAACCAGAGTCGGGTCCTCGGCATGGTCCAGAACCGGAATATCAAAGAGGCGGGCGCATTCCAGAGCGCGCCGCATCAGCTCGGCGTCCCGCACCGGCAACCCGTCATCCGAGACGGCCACAATGCCCTCCTCGACCATGCCGGCAAATTCCGCCAACTGCTCGCCACCAAGCCCGACGCTGACCGCCCCGATGGGCAGCACTCGCGCAAGTCCGGCCTGCTCGGCGCGGTCGAGGATAAATCTTGTTACCGAGGGACAATCGTTGACCGGTCGCGTATTGGCCATGCAGGCCACACTGGTCACCCCGCCTGACACCGCGGCCAGAGCCCCGGTTTCGATGGTTTCGCGATATTCATAGCCGGGTTCGCGCAGATGGACGTGCATATCCACAAGGCCTGGCACGACCAACCGACCCGCAGCCTCGATCACCGACGCGTCCTCGCCGCCGGCGCCTCTGGATCGCAAACCGGGTTCGATGGCGCGAATCACACCATCTTCCAGAAGCACATCCGCCTTCATCATGCGGCGGTTCTCCGGGTCCACTACTTCCCCGTCGCAGATCAGCACCGGCCTCTCACCCGCTTTCCGCACTCTTGATTCACTCACTATGGGCCGCCTTCTTCAATAGTTCCTCCGTCTCCACAAAAGATGTGTCGTCCTCGCTGGCTTCCTGTCGGCGTCGCCCGACCAGAACATAAAGAGCCGCCATTCGTACCGCGACGCCATTGGTCACCTGGTCCATGATCACCGAATACGGACCGTCGGCCACGGTGCTCGAGATCTCGACACCCCGATTCATGGGACCGGGGTGCAGAATGATCACCTCCGGGTGAGCCCGCTGCAGCGCTTCGACCGACAGGCAGTAGAGCCGGGAATACTCGTACAACGAAGAGAAGTATTTGCCGTTCATGCGCTCTCGCTGGATCCTCAGCATCATGACGACATCGGCGTCGCGAACGCCTTCTTCCAGATTGTAGAAAAGCTCGGCACCCATCGCGGCGAACTCGCGTGGCACCAAAGTCGGCGGTCCGACAAAACGAACTTTGGCCCCCAGCGTCAGAAGCGCGTGCAGATTGGATCGGGCCACGCGGCTATGGAGCACGTCGCCGACAATCGCCACCGTCAGGCCCTTGATCGTCCCCTTGCGCTCGCGGATCGTGAGCAAGTCGAGCAAGGCCTGCGTGGGGTGCTCATGCGACCCGTCGCCTGCATTGATAATCGGGCAATCCACATGGCGCGCCAGCAGATCCGGGGCACCCGAGGCGGGATGACGGACCACAATCGCGTCAGGGCGCATGGCGGCGATGTTGCGCGCCGTATCACTGAGGGTCTCGCCCTTGGTCGCCGAGGATGCCTTCTCGTTCAGATTGACGGTATCGGCCGAAAGTCGCTTGGCCGCCAGCTCGAAGGAGGTTCGGGTGCGCGTGCTGGGCTCGAAGAACAGGTTGATGACCGTGCGGCCGCGCAGGGCGGGCACCTTCTTGATCTCGCGCTCGGAGACTTCCTTGAAGGATTCCGCGGTATCGAGAAGAAAGGTCAATTCCTCCGCCGACAATCCCTCCAAACCAAGCAAATGCGGACGTTCAAAAAGCATATGCCTACCGCCCTTCCGTCTGAGGATGCCCGAGAGATTCGGAATCCAGAATGCGCACCTGATCCTCGGCACCTGCCTCGGCCAGATGAACTTCAACATCTTCGGTTCGCTGGGTGGGGAGATTCTTGCCCACAAAATCGGCCCGGATCGGAAGCTCCCGGTGCCCGCGATCGATCAGGACCGCCAATTGAATGGCCCGCGGCCGGCCGAAGTCCATGATGGCGTCGAGCGCAGCGCGAACGGTCCGACCGGTAAAGAGCACATCATCCACCAGAAGAACGGTGCGACCGGCGACTTCCCAGGGAATCTCGGTCAATTGGACCAGAGCATGATCGGCACCGCGGCTGAGATCATCGCGATAGAGGGTGATATCCATGGCGCCGAAGGGCACCTCGACTCCCTCGAGACGCTCGATTTCGCGCTGGAGACGCTTGGCGAGGAAATCCCCGCGGGAACGAATACCAACAATACCAAGACCGTCGACGCCTTTATTCCGCTCGACAATCTCGTGTGCGATTCTTGTGATCGCTCTTTGTATGGCTGGAGCATCCAGGACCAGACGGCCCCGCACTCCTTCGTCGTTTATCGTCATCCTCCGACCCTTCCGAACCTCTCGGGATTCATTTAAAAGGCCTCCGCGAGGAATACATCCGGTACTTCCCGATGTAAAGGGGCAAGAGCCCGTCGGGTGCTTTTTTGCGCGAAATTGTAGGAGGCGCCGATTCGTTATAGCTAGGATTGGCGTCTGGAAAGAAAGGAAAATCCATATGGCCGCCAAGGAATTCGAACCCCGCTTCATGCCCCTCGGGGTTCTCACCGCTGCGCTGCAGGAGCTGACCCCGCGGGAGCGCCGCGACCCCGACCCCGATCTCGCGATCGAGGAATGGCTGGATTTTGCCGCTCGCCTGTCCGCCGATTGCATCCAGCTGGCCGCCGCCCTTCACCCCTCCGAGGCCGATGTGCCGCCCGAGGCCATGCTCGACCCCGTCGCCAATACATTGGACCTGCGCGAGGCCTTCACCCCCGAGCGTGCCGCCCGCGTCCGCCGGGCCATCGATGCCACCGGCGTCACGATCGCCGACATCGGCTATTTCGACAATATGATGCATGAGTCGGGTGCCATTCGGTCCAAAAAAATGGACTTCATGAAGCGTTGCATGGATGCAGCGGCCGCTCTCGGCGCCCCCGCGGTCTGCGGATTCGTAGGACGCAATCAGGAACTGTCGATGGACCAGAACCTGCTGGACTTCGAGGAATCCTTCCTGCCCCTTCTGCAATACGCCAAAGACCGCGGTCTGGAGTACCGCGTCGAGCAATGCCCCATGCCCGGCTGGACCACCGGCGACAACTTCCACAACAATATCGCCTACACCCCGGGGACCTGGATCGCCCTGCATCGCATCTGCGAAAAACATGGCCTCGGGGATCAATTCCGAGTTCATTATGACCCCTCACATGCGGTGCTGATGGGACAGGATACGCGCAGCATTTTTCAATACCTCAAGGACGAAGGCTACGGCTTTCTGATCACCGGCTTTCACGTCAAGGGTCAGGTCACCGACTCGCGCGGCATTTCGGCTTGGGGCTATGGCGGACAGACGGTCGAGAGAGGGGATTGGGTCGACGGCAAGCCTTCGCCCAACCCCGCCGATCAGGGCCATGCCTGGAAAAAACAGACCTCGACGTGTGAACACGAACTGCCTGGCACCGCCCGGCACGATCCCCTCGCCTACCTGCAGAATCGCACCGTCGATTGGCTTGATCATCAGCTTGCCGCCCGCGAATTGCTGGATCTGGACATCGAGAACACGCCGCTGATTGTGGAGCACGAGTATCCACCCGCTCGCGTCCAGGAAATCGATGCGCTCGAACCGATCCTCGCTGGCTCGGTCGCCTTCACCCGCTACATCGATCAGGCCGCAGCCGCCATGTATGCGCTGCAGGCTGAAGTCCTTCCCGCACAGGACATTCCGGTTCAGGGCATCGGCCGGGAAGCCTATCGGAGCTGATTCCATGAAAAAGACATCCGCACGCATCGCCATGATCGGGTACCAATTCATGGGCCGCGCCCACGCCAACGCCTGGCGGCAGGCAGGGCATTTCTGCAAACCCGCCCTGACACCGGAACTCAAGGTCGTCTGTGGACGAGACGCCAAGGCCGCAGACGAAGCCGCTCGGACACTCGGCTTCGCAGAGTCCGATACCTCCTGGCAACGCGTCGTCCAGAGAGATGACATCGACATTGTCGATATTTGCACCCCCGGGGACTCGCATGCGGCGATTGCAATCGCCGCGGCCGAGGCCGGCAAGGCCGTCCTGTGCGAGAAGCCGTTGGCGAATACGGTGGCCGAGGCCCAGTCCATGGAACGTGCCGCGGAGGCCGCCGGCATCGTCCACATGCTCTGTCATAACTACCGCCGCGTCCCGGCGGTGGCCTTGGCCAAACGACTGATCGAAGAGGGCCGACTCGGTCGCCTCTTCCACTTCCGGGGGACCTACCTGCAGGACTGGATTCTGGACCCGGAGTTCCCTCTGGTCTGGCGGCTACAGAAAGCACGCGCCGGATCCGGCGCGCTCGGGGACATCGGATCCCATTCTCTCGATCTCGCTCGCCATCTGGTCGGGGAAATTCTCGAGGTCAGCGGTCATCTCGCGACGTTCGTTGAGCAACGGCCTCTCGAAGACGGCTCCGGAACCGGCCCCGTCGATGTCGACGACGCCGCCATGAGCCTGCTGCGATTCGAGAATGGAGCCATCGGCACCATGGAGGCCTCGCGATTTGCCGCGGGCCGCAAGAATGCCAACTGTTTTGAGATCAACGGCGAAAAAGGAAGCCTGAGTTTTGACCTCGAACGACTCAACGAACTGGAGTTCTTCGAAGAGAGCGGCAGCGAAAGCGGGTTTCGCACCATTCTGGCAACTGACGAGTCCCACCCTTTCGTCGAGGGATGGTGGCCCCCCGGCCACATTCTCGGCTACGAGCACAGCTTCACCAATACCGTGGTCGACTTTCTTGCCGCGGTGGCGGCAGGCAAACCAGCTTCGCCCAACTTCAGGGACGGGGTACAAAACCTGCAGGTCCTCGAAGCCGTCGAGCGCTCCTCCAATTCCCGGCATTGGGAGCGCGTGGTCGGTTCCTGAGGAAGGCCGCTACAAAAAAAAGGGCGGGCCCTTACGGACCCGCCCTTGGAAAACCTCGCGAAAAAATGTCAGGCGCTTTCGGCCAGCTTTACCTGCGGGTTTACATACCCCGCCGGCGCACCCAGCTTGATGATTCTCTCGCCGAAGCGATCCTCCAAGCCTCGGGTCGTATTACGAGTATCCACGACCAAACGGGAGTTCTCGACCACCCACGAGACATCGAAGTCGGTATGATCGGTAAGAATGACCACACAATCGGCAAGTCGCAGCGCATCCTCGGACAGCTCCACACTCGCCATCGCGCCGTCTTCGGTCACCATCTCATCCACATAGGGATCATGATAGTTGACCGTCGCCCCGCGCTCGACGAGCTGATGGATCACCGACAAGGCCGGTGATTCCCGCATATCGCTGACATCCTTCTTGTAGGCCACACCGAGCGCGAGCACTCGCGAACCCTTGACCGCACGACCGTGGTGGTTGAGTCCATCGGCCACCTTCTCCACGACCAGCGCCGGCATCTTCTGGTTGACCTCCGAGGCCAGCCCGATGAAACGCGCGGTGAAATCATGTGCCTTCAGCTTCCAGGCAAGATAATGCGGATCGATCGGAATGCAGTGGCCGCCCAAACCGGGGCCGGGATAGAAAGGCATGAACCCGAACGGCTTGGTCGCCGCCGCATCAATCACCTCATAGGCATCCACGCCAAGCGTATCGCACATCGATGCCAGCTCGTTGACCAACCCGATATTCACGCTGCGGAAGGTATTCTCCAACAGCTTGACCATCTCGGCCGTCCGCGCACTGGAGACCGGAACGACGGTCTTGATGAACTGCGAATAGAGCAGCACGGCCAACTCGGTACAGCGCGGCGTGATTCCGCCTACGACCTTCGGCGTGTTGCGTGTTCCGTGTGTCTTGTTGCCCGGATCGATTCTCTCCGGGGAGAAGGCGAGAAAGAAATCCTTGCCGGCGCGAAACTTTTCGCTCTCGAGTTCCGCGCGGATCAGCTCATCGGTCGTCCCGGGATACGTCGTACTCTCCAGAACAATCAGCTGCCCGGATTTGAGATGCGTCTTGATCGAGCCCACCGCAGACAGAATATAGCTGACGTCGGGATCCTTGGTTTTCGATAGCGGCGTCGGCACACAGATGCTGACCGTATCGAGCTCGGCCAGGATACTCGTATCCGTGGTCGCCGAGATCTTGCCCGCCTTGACCAGCGCTGCGAGGGTCTCTGTTTTGACGTCGCCAATATACGAGCGCCCCTCGTTGATCTCGGACACCTTGCGCGGGTCCGAATCAATGCCGACAACTTCGAATCCAGCCTCCGCCATTTCTACAACGAGCGGCAGACCGACATAACCGAGTCCAATGACGCCTACACGGGCCTCATGATTTTTGAGTTTATCACTCAAGGACATGACTTACCTCCGGAACATGGCCGTTGAACGGCCGTTTTGAATGAACATCAACTTCCCACCATAAAGGGCTGTCGACGCTTTGCGCGCAAGCCTTTTATTTCGGTGGGGAGGGGTTTTTCAGGGCGCCGCAGGGCTGTGCCGGGCTTCCTGAGGAAATTAGCGGACCAGACTCCCGATCCGGTTGAAGCGGATCCAATCGGCCCAGTCCTGATCGCCATCAAAGGATGCGTAAATAATGAAGGCTTTGCCTTTGATATTCTCAAAGGGCACGAATCCCCAGAACCGCGAATCCGAGCTCGAATCCCGATTGTCCCCCATGACGAAGACCTGCCTTTCGGGCACCGTTTCCGGACCAAAATTGTCGCGGGGCGTTCGGTTGGTCTGGGAGGGATAGAGATACTGGGCATAAGGCTCATCTACCTCATCGACCAGTTCCCCGTTGCGGTATAGTTTTTTCTGGCGGATTTCGATGACATCCCCCGGAACCCCGATCACCCTCTTGATATAATCGGTCTCGTTATCCGGATCTCCGGGAAAAACGAAGACGATGATATCGCCTCTTTCCGGCTCGAAGAAGTCGAAATACCGAGTTCCGACAATGGGCACGCGAAGGCCATAGAGCAATTTATTGACCAGCAAATGGTCACCGATCTGGAGAGTCGGCAGCATCGAACCGGACGGAATCTTGAAGGCCTGGACAAAAAAAGTACGGATGAACATCGCCAGAACCAGAGCGACGATCACCGCCTCGAAAAACTCGCGTACCTCGGACTTCGGCGCCCCGGCTTTGGCGCGACTCACGACTCCACCTTGAGGGCCGCCAGAAAGGCCTCCTGAGGAATCTCGACGTTCCCCACCTGCTTCATCCGCTTCTTGCCCTCCTTCTGGGCCTCCAGGAGTTTGCGCTTGCGGGAAATATCACCGCCATAGCATTTGGCAGTCACATTCTTGCGCAACGCCTTGACCGTCTCTCGCGCAATCACCTTGTTGCCCAGGGACGCCTGAATTGCAATTTCGAACATCTGGCGCGGGATCAATTCCTTCATCTTGGCTGTCAGCTCACGCCCTCGAGCGTAGGCCCGGTCGCGATGCACGATCAACGAGAGCGCATCCACCACATCGCCGTTGATGCGCACGTCGAGCTTCACCAATTTACTCTCGACAAAGTCGTGCATTTCATAATCAAGCGATGCATAGCCACGGGACAAGGTTTTCAGGCGGTCGTAGAAATCAGCGACAACCTCGTTGAGAGGCATCTCGTAGACGAGCAGCGCTCGATTCTCGCCGGCGTATCGGATCTCTTTCTGCGTTCCTCGCTTGTCCTCGCACAATCGAAGTACCGCACCCAGATATTCCGTGGGGAGATGAATCGTGGCCAGAATGACCGGTTCCTCGATCCGTTCGACTTCCGTGGGTTCGGGCAGCTTGGACGGGCTGTCCACCAGAAGAACCTGCCCGGAAGTATCCGTCACCCGGTAGGCCACGGTCGGCGCGGTGGTGATCAGCAAAAGGGAGAACTCGCGCTCCAGGCGCTCCTGTACGATCTCCATATGGAGCAGTCCGAGAAAACCGCACCGAAAGCCGAAGCCCAGAGCAATCGAGCTCTCGGCTTCGTAGGAGAAAGCTGCATCATTCAGTTTCAGTTTTTCGAGAGCCGCACGCAGCGCCTCATATTGCTTGCCATCGGTCGGGTAAAGCCCGCTGAAGACCATCGGCTTCACTTCCTGAAAGCCCGGCAGCGCTTCGCGTGAACCATGCTTGGCCAGCGTGATGGTATCCCCGATACGGGCGTGCTCGATCTCCTTGATCGAGGCCATCAAAATCCCCACCTCGCCCGGCCCCAACTCGGGGACCTCGACCGCCTGCGGCGCGAGAACAGCCAATCGCGTCACATCATAATTCTGACCGGCAGCCATCAGGCGAATGCGATCACCCTTGCGCACCACACCCTCCTTGACGCGCATCAGAACCACAGCGCCATGGTAGGGATCGAACCAGGAATCAAAGATCAGAGCCTGCAAGGCATTCGAGGCCGAACCGTCCGGCGGCGGCACCTCCTGCACCACTTGCTCGAGGATCTCCTTGATCCCGGTCCCGAGCTTCGCGGAGACCTCCGGCGCTTGACTGGCATCGAGTCCGATCATTTCCTCGACCTCGGCGCGCACCCGAGGAGGATCTGCCGAAGGGAGATCGATCTTGTTGAGGACCGGGAGGATCTCGAGATCGCTATCCAGCGCGAGATAGACATTGGCAAGCGTCTGGGCCTCGACCCCCTGGGCCGCATCGACGACCAGAATCGCCCCTTCACAGGCGGACAGGCTGCGGGAGACCTCATAGTGGAAATCCACATGTCCCGGCGTATCAATCAGGTTGAGGATATATTCCTCCCCATCGTCCGCCAGGTAGTTCAACCGCACGGCCCGCGCCTTGATGGTAATACCCCGCTCGCGCTCGAGATCCATGTCATCAAGCAATTGCGCCTGCATCTCGCGCGAGCTCACCGTACCTGTCTGCTCGAGCAGGCGATCGGCAAGGGTCGACTTGCCATGGTCAATATGAGCGATAATCGAGAAGTTCCGAATGCGATCCGTATTCATGAAGCCAAAGTCCGAGGCTTCAGCCTACCAGACAACAATGCGTCGCGCAGAACTTGGCCCTGCTCGGAGCTCCCCGGGGTTGCTTGAGCCTGCTCGGGCCTCACCTTGCCTGCTGCGGACCGGCTTCTCGTGGAACCGATCCGCTTGCGAAAATCAGCTCGAGGCAAAAAGTTGGCGAAAATACTCGATGGTATGGCCCAAACCTTCGTCCAGACTCACTTTGGGCTCCCAGCCAAGAACCTCGCGGGCTCGCGAAATATCCGGTCGCCGAACCTGGGGATCGTCCTTGGTGCGCTCATCGGTCGGCACCACATGATTAAGCGAGGAGACTTCACCAGTCAGTCGCCGCACGATCTCGGCAAATTCGAGAATCGTCATCTCCCCGGGATTCCCGAGATTGACAGGATCGACCTCATCGGAATCCATCAACCGCAAAATGCCCTCGACCAGATCACTGACGTAGCAAAAGCTGCGGGTTCGGGATCCGTCGTCATAGACCGTCAGGTCCTGGCCGTGGAGCGCCTGGTTGATAAAATTGGTCACGACCCGACCGTCATCGGGACGCATGCGCGGGCCGTAGGTGTTGAAGATCCGGAAAATCCGGGTGTCCAGCCCGTGGTAGCGATGGTAGGCCATCGTCATTGCTTCAGCGAAGCGCTTGGATTCGTCGTAGACGCCGCGTGGGCCCACCGGGTTTACATTGCCCCAATAATCCTCGGGCTGCGGGTGGACGAGAGGATCACCATAGACCTCCGAGGTCGAGGCCAGCATGAACCGGGCATTTTTTGCCCGAGCCAGACCCAACGCCTTGTGCGTCCCATGGGCGCCGACTTTCAACGTCGGGATCGGCAACTTCAGGTAGTCCACCGGACTGGGCAGAGAGGCGAGGTGCAGAACGACATCCAGATGCCCCTCGATATAAATAAACTCGGTCACATTATGGTGGATGAACCGAAAGTTGGTATTGCCCGCCAGATGTTCGATGTTGCGGGTATGGCCGGTTGCCAGGTTATCAATCGCGATAACCTCATTGCCGTCGGCCAGAAGGCGGTCGGCCAAATGAGAGCCAATAAAGCCGGCCCCTCCGGTAATGAGGATCCGACGGCTCATTTCAGCCCCGGTCCTACCGTGGGACGGCCCATCGAGTAATAGGTAAATCCTGCCTCTTCCATACGAGCCGGGTCGTACACGTTCCGGCCGTCAAAAACTACCGGATACTTCAAAAGACCCTTCATGCGAGAAAAATCTGGCCGCCGGAACTCGTTCCATTCGGTGACGACAATCAGCGCATCGGCGCCATCGAGCGCTTCATAATTGTTCTTGGCAAAGGTCACCCGCCCGCCCAGATCCCGCTGCGCCTCGTCCATCGACTCGGGGTCGTAACAGGTAATCGAGGCCCCGGCGGCCAGCAAACGATCCGCGATAATCACAGAAGGCGCCTCGCGCATATCATCGGTCTTGGGCTTGAAGGCCAGACCCCACATCGCGAAATTCTTGCCGGAAACATCACCATTGAAGTGGTCGAGCAAACGACCCACCAGAATGCGTTTCTGTCGATCATTGACCTCCTCGACAGCTCGCAGCAGCGTGAAATCGAGCTGCTGGTCCTGCGCGGTCGAGATCACGGCTCGCACATCCTTGGGAAAGCAGCTGCCACCATAGCCGACGCCCGGGAAGAGAAAATGCGGGCCGATGCGTTGATCGGTCCCGATACCACGTCGCACCTGCGTCACGTCGGCGCCGACTTTCTCGCAGAGGTTCGCAATTTCGTTAATAAACGAAATGCGTGTCGCGAGCAGAGAGTTGGCCGCATATTTGGTCATCTCGGCAGACCGGTTATCCATCTCGAGGATCGGATTGTCGGTACGCACAAACGGAGAATAGATCTCACGCACCTTGGCGAGAGCCTCATCGCTGCGCCCGCCGATCACCACGCGATCGGGCTTCATGAAGTCATCAATGGCGGCACCTTCCTTCATGAATTCGGGATTCGAGACCACCTCGATATTGTGAGAGCCGTTCTCTTCGAGAACTCGGCGCACGCGATCAGCCGTGCCAATCGGAACCGTGCTCTTGATCGCCACGACCTTGGGCCCATCCGCTGCCTTGGCAATGGAGGCCGCTACGGCCATGACAGCACTCAGATCGGCGGCACCGGAATGGTCCATCGGGGTGCCGACCGCGATAATGCAAACCTCGGCAGACTTGACCGCCGCCGTCAGATCGGTGGTGAAGGTAAGCCGCCCTTCGGAACTGTTGCGCTTGACCAACTCCTCGAGTCCCGGCTCATAGATCGGAATCTCGCCATTGTTCAGGCGCGTCACCTTCTCTTCGAGAACATCGACACAAGCAACGTCGTTACCGCTCTCCGCAAAACAGGTCCCGGCAACGAGACCGACATAACCGGTTCCAACAACACAGAGTTTCATGGATATTTACCTCGGAAAGGATCCTTGGCGACAAGCCGCACAACACGGCCGCCACCGACAGATCGGAACTAATATGCGTTTCGATTTACGAAACCACGAATGACAGTGAGCAACAGGATACGCAGATCCAGCGTCATGGACCAGTTCTGAATATACTCCAGGTCGTATTGAATTCGTCGCTCGATCGATGTGTCGCCCCGCCAACCGTGCACCTGTGCCCAGCCGGTCATGCCTGCCTGCACCATATGCCGCAGCATATAGCGCGGCACATGGCGGCGAAATTCTTCAATAAACACTGGCCTTTCAGGCCGAGGCCCCACGAGGCTCATCTCGCCCCAAAGCACATTCCAGAACTGCGGGAGCTCATCGAGTGATAATTTTCGCAAAAAACGTCCCGGGAGCGTCGATCGTGGATCATCGGGCTTGGCCCAGACCGGACCGGTCTCGGCCTCGGCATCAATCTTCATGGTGCGGAACTTCCAGACCCGGAACAAGCGGCCGTCCAGCCCCATTCGCTCCTGCGCAAAAAGCACGGGCCCCTTCGAGGTCAGCTTGATCAACAGCGCCAGCAAGAACATCAGCGGCGAGAGCAGCACCAAGGCCAGGAAACTCGTGGCGATATCCATGCCTCGCTTGAGAACGCGATTCCAACCGACCAGACGAATGGCCCGCAGGCCGATAATCGGCAACCCGTCGAGTTCATCGATCCCGCTTTTCAGACTTACGAAGCGCTCGATATCCGGAATCACCTTGACGTCCACGGCCGTCTCCTCGAGGGGATGCACCAATCCCTCAAGCCGCGGCATGGCTTCAAACGGCAGAGCGAAGATCACTTGATCCACCCCTCCCTTATCGACGATATCGAGTAGGTCATTCCAGGTTGCCAGGATTGGCGTTGTTCCGACAAAGGCACCAACCTTTGACGGATCTTCGGTCAAAAAGCCCTGAACCTTGAGCCCGAACTCGGGATGGGCCAGCAAACGGCCGTTGACCGATCGAGCCAGTTCTCCGTCGCCCACGATCAGCACATGGCGGAGATTCCGCCCCTGGCGGCGCGCCTCACGCAAAATCCCGCGGGAGAGCGATCTGGCAAGAATCACGGCCACTGTGCCAAAAACCCAGAACAGCACCAGAGTCACCCGAGATAGCGAATAGGCCTTTTCAAACCCAAGAAAACTGACAGCCGTGAAGACCAGCATCGCCATGGCGCTGGCACGCAGCACCAGTCTCTTCTCGTGTGAGCGTCGCGAACTGCGCATCGGTGCGTATAGACCAGCGCTCCAGAAGGAGAGGCCCCAGATCACGAAAATCACCGGCAGGAGGGTCAGGTAGTTTGCCAGCGGCGGGATCCCCTTGGTCACAGGAACGATTCCCGCCTCGAACCGAATCATATAGGCACCGAGCCAGGAAGCGGCGAGGGCGACGCAATCTGCCAGAAAAAACAATCCGACAAAAACCTGATGTCGCTCCTTCAGCATCAACCCTCCCCCCTTTCACGAGCGAATACATGCCGATACGCAGCCGCAGTCAACCGAACGGCGCTTTGCCATGTTACGCGCTGTGCGCGCGCCCGCCCGCGTTCCGCCAGATTCGAGCGATCCTCCGGCGCCATCTCGAAGGCTACCCGATAGAGAGCCTCGGCCAGCGCGGTAGGCGAATCGGGGTCAATCAGGACCGCCGCATCACCGGCGACCTCGGCAATGCCCCCGGTGCGGGTGGCCAAAAGAGGGACGCCGGCCGCCAGCGCTTCTACCGCGGGCAGCCCGAAACCCTCATAGCGGGAGGCAACCACCGCCACCCGTGCCCGAGCATAGAGCATGCGCATCTCGCGTTCCGAGACATTCCCGAGAAGGCGCAGGCGTTCGGGCCCCAAGCCTGCCGCCGCCACCATCGCCTGCACCCGTGCGCTATCCGAGCCCTCCCCGACCAGAACCATCTGCAGACCACGGATCCGCTGCATCGCCGTCAGAATATGGTCGACACCCTTGTGCAGGGACCCATTGGTGACGTTGATCGCGTAGGGCATCTGGAGCCGCAGGCGCCCGATCAGAACGTCGATCTCGGAGCCATCGTCCGCCGCCACCTCCAGGAACGAATCGGCAACACCATTGGGTACAACGCGGATGGATTCCAGCGGCCGTTGCAGCAGCGGCGCCAGTTCCGCCGCGACGGAATCCGATACGGTCAGGATCAGATCAGCCTGCTTGCCGATCCGCTCCAGCTGCTTGCGAAACAACCAGGTTTTCAGATCAGAACCCGGAATATGCAGGGGCAAGGCATCGTGAATCGTTACCGCCTTGCGCCCCGGCAAAAACGGCGGCAAGGCGGTCGCAGGAGCGTGGAAGAGGTCCAATGACGAAGCACGGACGGCCTGCCACAAAAGGGCCTCACCCCAAGGCGTCGCGGGAGCCCCCCGAACCTCCCGAATTTCCACCGCGCGCGAAAGGCTCAACACCGCGGATTGATCGCGCGGGTGTGCGAACACGACAAACCGAAAATCCGGGGCCTCGTTGCTCAGACGGGCGAGATGCTCGCGCAAATAGCGGCCCAACCCGGCACCGGGCATTGTACGCGCATCGATACCGATGCGCCTTGGTCGATTCGCGTTCATGAAAGAGATCTATGCCTTAAAAGTCAGATGGAAACAGGCGGATCGCCCGGGACCGAACTCACGCCGATTCCAGATAGGCTCCGGCGATCAGGGCGAGACGCTCGCGAGCCTCGGCAGACACCGTGGACACGTCGGTCAGAATCGCGCCTGCGAGAGAGGTGTGACACTCGCAATCACCTTGGGGCAGTCGGCCCGCCAGAGCGGCAATCGTCTCGGCCGCGCGCGCCGCATTCGCCTGAATCACCGCGACGATCGCCGCAACGTCCACGTCTTCTTCTTCCTCATGCCAACAATCATAGTCGGTACTGAGTGCGAGGGTCGAAAAACACATCTCGGCCTCGCGCGCGAGTTTGGCTTCCTGCAGATTGGTCATTCCGATGATCGAAGCGCCCCAGGAGCGATACAGGTTTGATTCCGCGCGGGTCGAGAACTGCGGACCTTCCATACAGACGTAAGTGCCGCCTTCGTGAACCTTGGCGTCGGTGGTCTTTGCCGAGGCCGTGACGGCGGCCGCCAGCTTCGCGCAGACCGGATCGCCGAATTGCACATGCGCCACGACCCCCCGATCGAAAAAGGTCGCTTCGCGGTGAAAGGTTCGATCGATGAATTGGTCGGGCACAACCAGATCGCCCGGTGGAATTTCCTCGCGGAGGCTCCCGACCGCGCCGACCGAAAGCAATTGCCGCACGCCGAGTTGCTTCATCGCGTGGATATTTCCGCGAAAGTTCAGCTCGGTGGGAGAGATCCGATGCCCCTTGCCGTGGCGGGGCAGAAAAGCCACCCGGACACCGCTGAGCGTGCCGAGCAGAAACTCGTCGGAAGGGTCTCCAAACGGAGTCTCCAAACGCACGGTCTGGACATTTTCCAGCACATCCAGATCATATAATCCGCTGCCACCGATGACGCCCAGTTCTGCTTTTTGTTGTTTTTCCATCGCGGGAAGGTGTCGCATAGGCCCCGATCCGAGGCAATGCAGCAATATTTGCAGCCCGAGGCGGACCGACCTGTCGGGCCTTCAGGATTGACTGGCCAACTGTCCGCAGGCCGCATCAATATCCGGCCCGCGAGATTCCCGAACCGTCGCCACGACGCCCTGATCGAGGAGAATTTTCTGGAATTCATGGGTCTTTTCGCGGGAAACCGGCTGAAAATCGGCACCTTCAAAGGGGTTCCAGAAAATCAGGTTCACTTTGGAGCGAATCCCGTGCAGCAGGCCGACCAGACGTCGGGCATCTTCGGGGGAGTCATTCTCGCCAGCCAGCAGCGTATACTCAAAGGTGATGCGCTTGCGCCGGGGCACGGGAAGCTCCCGGCAGGTATCGAGCAACTCCTGCAACGAATGCTTGCGCGTCACCGGCATCAACTCCCGACGCTTTTCCTCCGTTGTCGCCCCCAACGAGACGGCCAGGTTTACTTTGGTCTGGGTCAGCAGACGGCGCATTTCCGGGACCAGCCCGACGGTGGAGACCGTAATCCGACGATGCGAAATGCCGAGGCCCCACGGCGCGGTAAGAATTTCGAGTGCGGGGAGTAATTCTTCCGCGTTATGGAGGGGCTCGCCCATCCCCATAAAAACAATATTGGTCAACGCCTCGGGGACCGGCGACATGGTCTCGAGCTCGCCGCGTGCTGCCTGGATCTGTCCTACGATCTCGGCTGTGGTCAGCTGACGCTTCAACTTCAGGCGTGCCGTCGCACAGAAGGTGCACCCCATCGCACAACCGACCTGTGAGGACACACAAAGCGTCAGCCGTTCGCGCCCCGGGATCAGGACCGACTCGACCAGGGCATGGTCGGGGAGCTGGATTGCCAGCTTGCGGGTCCCGTCCGTGGAATCCTGACGTCGAGCCACCTGGACTTCCTGGCCCCCGAGTACCTCGGCCAATTGGTCACGAAGATCCTGTGGCAGGTTGACCATCTTCTGCGGGTCCACGCATCGCTCGCGATAGACCCACTGCAGGATCTGTTTGCTCCGGTACGCGGGTGCGCCCAGCTCCGCCAGCAATCCAACCAGTTGTTCCGGTTGGAGCCCATAGGGCGCGGTATTCCCGCTCGAGGACCTGTCCATGAAGATCGGCCTACCGGGTCAACCCCCGGAAGAGGCTATGCGAAATCGCCGTCCCCGAAGAAGAAGGCAATCTCGGTTGCTGCCGTTTCCGGCGCGTCCGAGCCGTGGGCAGCATTCTTCTCGATGTCGGTGCCGTAAAGCGCGCGGACCGTCCCCGCGTCGGCCTCGGCCGGGTTGGTGGCGCCCAGAACCTCGCGGTACCGCGTGATGGCATTCTCACCTTCGAGACAGGAAACAAATACCGGCCCCGAGGTCATGAAGGCCACCAGCTCACCATAGAACGGGCGTTCCTTGTGGACGGCGTAGAATCCCTCCGCCTGCTCCTGGGTCAGCTGCAGATAGCGGCCGGCAACGACCTTCAGACCGCCCTCTTCGATGCGTCCCAGAACCTTGCCAATCCCGTGCTTTGCAACAGCATCGGGCTTTACGATGGAAAATGTACGTTCAATAGCCATGTTCAAATATCCTGTATGTTGAGGCGGAAGCCGTCAGGCTTCCATAGCAGCCTTCATGGTTTCGCCGAGAGCAGCCGGGGTCGGCGACACGCGAATACCCGCGTCTTCCATCGCCGCGATCTTGTCGGCCGCGGTACCCTTGCCGCCCGAAATAATCGCACCGGCATGGCCCATGCGCTTGCCCTTGGGAGCAGTCTGGCCGGCAATGAAGCCAGCCACCGGTTTGCTCATTTCGCGCTTGATGTAATCGGCAGCTTCCTCCTCGGCCGTGCCACCAATTTCACCGATCATGATGATGCCATCGGTATCCGGATCGGCGTTGAACAATTCCAGAACTTCGATGAAGCCCGTGCCATTGACCGGGTCGCCACCGATACCCACACAAGTGGATTGCCCGATACCCAGCTGCGTGAGCTGATGGACGGCTTCATAGGTCAGCGTACCCGACCGTGAAATGACACCGATGCGTCCGGGCTTGTGAATATAACCTGGCATGATGCCGATTTTGGCCTCACCCGGCGTAATCAATCCCGGGCAGTTCGGCCCGACCAGGCGAGTCGCCTTGTTCTCCAGGAAGCGCTTGACCCGGATCATGTCGATCACGGGAATGCCCTCGGTGATGCAGATCGCGAGCTCCACGCCCGCGTCGGCCGCCTCCATGATGGCGTCGGCCGCAAACGGCGGCGGCACATAGATCACGCTCACGTTACAGCCGGTCTTCTCGCGGGCCTCGCCGACACTATCGAAGATGGGAATTCCCTCGAAGTCCCCACCACCTTTGCCCGGCGTCACACCGGCGATCATATTGGTCCCGTATTCCTTGCAGGTCCGCGTATGGAACTGCCCGGTCGAGCCGGTAATGCCTTGGGTAACAACCTTGGAGTCTTTTCCAACCAGGATACTCATCGTAACGCCCCTTCAGGCTGCTGCCTCGACGGCCTTGCGAGCGCCATCGAGCATGTCGACTGCCGGGATGATGTTCAGCCCGGAGTCTGCCAGAATTTTCTTTCCCTGTTCGACGTTCGTGCCTTCCATCCGCACGACCAAGGGCACGGTCAAACCGAGTTCCTTGGCTGCCGCAACAACGCCTTCGGCCAGAACATCGCACTTCATGATGCCACCGAAGATATTGATGAAGACCGCTTTCACGGCATCGTCGGTCAAAATGATCTTGAAGGCCGCCGCGACCTTCTCGGCATCTGCGCCGCCCCCGACATCGAGGAAGTTGGCCGGCGATCCGCCTGCATATTGAATGGTATCCATGGTGGACATCGCCAAACCGGCTCCATTGACCATGCAACCGATATTTCCGTCGAGTGCGATGTAGGCGAGGTCATACTTCTGCGCTTCCTGCTCACGCGGGTCTTCCTCGTTGGGATCGCGCATCTCGCGAACGTCCGGGTGGCGGAAGAGCGCGTTATCATCGAAGCCCATCTTGGCATCGAGAGCGAGCAAATCGCCATCTTCGGTCAGGACCAGGGGATTGATTTCGACCAGAGCCGCGTCTGTTGCGAGAACCGCCTCATAGAGCCCCTTGAGGAACTTCGCCAGCTTGCCCCAGGTCGCCGTCGGCAGACCAAGTGCCTGGCCCAACTTGCGAGCCTGATAGGCCTGGAAGCCGACTTCCGGAACGATTGGTTCGCGCAGGATTTTCTCCGGCGTATTGGCGGCAACCTCTTCGATCTCCACGCCGCCTTCGCTCGAGGCGATGACGGTCAAAAGACTCGAGGCACGATCCAACGTGAGACCGAGATAAAGTTCGCGAGCGATCTTGCAGCCCTGCTCCACGAAAATGCGGTTGACCACGCGGCCCTCGGGGCCGGTCTGGTGGGTCACCAGGGTGCTCCCCAGCAACGATTCGGCGAACTCCTTTGCCTCGGCGGCACTGCCCACCAATTTCACGCCGCCGGCCTTGCCTCGACCTCCTGCGTGAATCTGGGCCTTTACCACCCAGGGGCCATCGCCCCCAAGCTGCTCAACCGCTTTCGCTGCGCCCTCGGCGGAATCGGTCGCATGCCCCTCGAGGGTGGCCACACCGTAATTCCGGAGGATCTCCTTTGCCTGAAACTCATGGATATTCATGTCTTGGTCGACTCCTGATTTCCCAGCGCATCGTACCGGCGCGCTTGACCTTGAGAGGTTCGCATAGGCCCTCGCCGACTGCCACTTTTGGCCCTTCGGCGCCTTGCCGCCTGGTTCAGGGCTGCTCTCGGCGGCGACGGGCCGCCGCAAGCGCACCCCGGACCACCGCGTACTGCGGCATCTCGGCAATGGGAACCGGAAAACGCTGAAAAAACGGGCTCGCTTCGATCGCCGCCCGAAATCCCGGCTCGGCCAGAAAACCCCCCAGCAAAATCAGTGAGGAAGCGCCGTGCGTGCCGATTTCGCCGAGAGCGACCCGAACCGCATTCTGCGAGACCATGCCCACAATCGCGGCCATCTGATCCGCCGGGCTCGCGCCAGCGCCTTCGGGGGCACCAATGCGTCCAAAATGTGCCGCGGTCCCATCCGCGGGGACAGGACCGGTTCCCGAGCCGAGTATATCCCCCACCGTCAAATCGCAGTTCTGGACAGAGCCTGCGGCTGCCAGCTGCCCATAGGCCGCCACTGACTGCTCGCCGAGCAGCAGGCGCGCCAATCCCAGAGCCGTGCCACCCCCGATGCCACTGCCGATCAGGCGCTCGAAAGATCCGTCCTCGCGAACCAGGACAATCCCGGTCCCGGTCCCGATACTGACCACGATCGCGGGGGCCTGAGCACCTCCCAGCAAGCCACCATGGGCCGTTGCCTCGGCCTCGTCGATCGCCAGGACCGAAACACCCTCCCAATCGAGAGCAAATTGGGCCGAACGGCCACCGGTGACCGCCAAAAGCGACAGGGCCCCAGGATCCGGACAACCCGCCGACGCAAGAAGATCGGCAACGTCTGACGGTTGGGGCTGGGCGGGACTGGGCCCCGTCCAGCGGGTTTCGCCGTCGCGCGAGGCGACGATCACCTTCGTCAGGGTCCCGCCGAAGTCGATCGCCGCCTCAAGCATGACGCGAAAAACTACTCGGCAAGAACCTTCGCCAAAGCATCGACGAGTTCCGCCACATGACTGGCCGAAACCTTGACTTCTGCGGTCTCGGCCTCGTTCAGCGGCACCTCGATAACCTTCTCGACGCCTCCGGCGCCGATCTGAACCGGAACACCCATATAGATACCGTCGAGGCCGTATTCGCCTTCGAGATAGGCCGCACACGGAAGGACTTCCTTTTTGTCGGCCAGATAGGACTCCGCCATGCGAATCGCGGCCGAGGCCGGCGAGTAGAATGCCGAGCCGGTCTTGAGAAGGCCCACGATCTCGCCACCGGCCTTGCGGGTGCGTTCCTCGATCGCCTCGAGACGATCGGCCGGGATCAAGTCGGCTACGGGCACGCCACCACAGGTGGTCGCCGAGCGGACGGGGACCATATCGTCGCCGTGTCCACCGAGAACCATCGCCTGCACACTCTGGACCGAGACGCCCAGCTCCATGGCGAGAAAAGTTCGGTAACGCGCCGAATCCAGAACGCCTGCCATGCCGACCACGCGCTCTTTGGGAAAGCCTGTGACCTTCTTCATCAGGGTCACCATCGCGTCGAGCGGGTTGGTAATCACGATCACCAGGGCTTCGGGTGCGTTGGCGGCAATCCCGCTGGCGACCTCGGTGATGATCTTGGCATTGATGCCCAGGAGATCATCACGGCTCATGCCCGGCTTGCGCGCCAGTCCCGAAGTCACGATGCAAACATCGGAACCCGCGATATCCTTGATATCATTGGAGCCCGTCACCGAGACATCGAAGCCGTCAATCGGTCCCGACTCGGTGATATCGAGTGCCTTGCCCTGCGGCATTCCTTCGACCACATCGTATAAAACGACGTCGGCCAACTGACGGAGTGCGCAGAGGTGTCCCATGGTTGCACCGATATTACCGGCGCCGATCAACGAGATTTTTTTACGTGCCATGAAATTTCTCCTACCGATTGAAACCGGGATTCGCCAATGGCGACCCTCCCCCGGATTGACCTGAGTCCCGGCCCCACCTAGTCTGGGGCTGTGCGCCGCGCCGACATGCCCTATCGAACCCTGCTCCTGGCAGCTTTCCTCTCCATCAGCCTCTCCCTGCCCCTTTTTCTGGCGGGCTGCGGCGGCAGCGATATCTGCCTGGGATGTGATCCGAGCAGCACGCCGACACCCAACCCGGAAAACAGCGTGGATGTGATTGGAGATATCTTCAGCGCGATTCCCGCAACACTCTACACCGATCTGCGCGTTCTGGTCTGCACCGACCGGCCCTCGACGACACCGCCGCTGGACTGCGGCGGGCGCAACACCGAACCCCTCGACGACGGGGACTTCTCGATCTCCAAGGTGACGCCCGGCTCTCTCGAGGTTTTTTTCTACCTCAGGACCGACGCCGAAGAGCTCGCCGCTCTCGAAGACCCTGACGAAAAGCTCACCAACATCACGCGGGGCGAAACCGTCGACCTCCAGTCGATCACCGTGAACCTGAACACGGGCTCCGCACAAGCCTCCTATATCCAGATCGGCCCGACAGCGACGCCAACGCCCACACCAGACCCCTGAACGCTGCGGCGCTGCCGCGAACCGCTAGCGATCGCGCTGGAGCACCAGCCTGCGAGCGGCCTGTTGAATTACTCCCGGGACGTTTTTGCTGCGCGCCAGCATTCGAATATCTCGCTCGCGCATACCGCGGATCAACAACAGAGATGTGGTGACGGGCGTCTTGGGGTTCTGCACCAGAGCCTGGCGCACCGTGTAGTGGCGAACCCACTCCTTTTCACTCCCGACCTGCCGAAGAAGATCCCCGTCCACGCTTCGACTCTTGGCCAGATTGAGAACTTCCTCGACCGTGATGCGAGGATTTTTCAGGACCGCTGACTGCACCAACTTCAGGGGATCGCGAGCCAGAACATTGCGCGCCTCGAGGTTACCACGCAAACCGAGCTTGAAGCGCTCGGCCACCGGCATCTTCCGGATGCGGGCAGGCAAGGCTTCGCGTCTCTCGAGGCGGGCTCTGGAGTCCCCGGAGGCATCCGTTCCGGCTCCAGCGTCCGTTGTGATCTCAGTCTCTGCAAGAAGATCCTCGTCGAGAACGATCCCGTCGCGACCGTCGAGTACAGCCTGAACTGCCGGGTCATCGACCTCCGGAGTTTTACCACCCACCAGGCGCCCCCCTCGTCCCACAAGCGACGGTGGCGACCACACGGTCCTCAGGAACGAGACTGCCCTCCGCCATCACGATTCCGGTCGTAAATCATCCGTAACCCCTCGAGCGTCAGAAACTCGTCCACGTAACCGATCTTGGCTGACTCCGAGGCGATCAATTCCGCGAATCCGCCGGTAGCCGCCACCTCGGCTTTTTGCCCCTGCTCCTTTTCAATCCGCTCGACCACGCCGTCCACCATGGCCACATAGCCATAGAAAACCCCCGATTGGATCGCGTTGACCGTATTACGCCCGACCACCGTCGGTGGCTTGAGAAGATCCACAGACTGGAGCTTGGCGGTGCGAGAGAACAAGGCATCCAGGGAAATGCCGAGCCCCGGTGCAATCACCCCGCCGAGGTACTCTCCCTTGGCGCTCACCACATCAAAGGTGGTCGCTGTGCCGAAGTCGACAATGATACAGAAATCACGCACGCGCTCGTAGCCGGCAACCGAATTGACGATCCGGTCAGCGCCTACCTCGCGCGGATTGTCGTAGAGGATGGGCATGCCGGTCTTGACGCCGGGGCCAACGACGAGCGGGGCTTTGGAGAAAGTCTCCCGGCAGGTCGTCTCGACCACCGATTGCATCGGCGGCACGACATTCGCGACGATGATCCCCTCGACCTCGGCGGGCAAAACCCCTGCCATCCGCATCATGTTCCAGACAAAGACGCTGTACTCGTCCGCGGTCCGGCTATGTTCGGTCAGGACGCGCCAATGGCGCTTGAGCTTACGCCCTTCAAAGAGCCCCAAAACCGTGTGGGTGTTTCCGACATCAATTGCGAGCAGCATGTAGAGAACCTGATTAGGTCGAGCGAGCGAGAACCGCAAGTCAATTTTTGGAAACAGCGCCGCCGAGGGTCTCATAGCTGCTGGCCAGCGTGACCTCGCCCGCATGAACCGCCTGCTGGCCTTGCGCGGTCGCCAACAGGAGCGCGCCGGCATCATCCACGCCGAGAACCCGCCCGGTGTACCCCTCTCCGCCATCGACACGGACAACCTCACCCTGCAGCACATGGCGTTGCTCATAGTCCGCGCGCAGACCGGCAAAACCGCGCTGTTCAAAAGCGTGGACGCGATCGAGAAAAGCCTGCGTCAAAGATTCCACAAAGTCCGACCGATCCACAGAACGGCCTCCATGCCAGGCGAGACTACCCGCCTTCGAGCGCAATTCCGGGGGGAAGTCCGCTTCTTGCAGGTTCAAATTGACACCGATGCCCACGACCACGCAAAATTCGCCATTGGCCGAACTATCCAACTCGGTCAGAATCCCCGCGACCTTGCGGCCACCGAGCAGCACATCATTGGGCCATTTGATGGCGGCGTCCGAGAGCCCGATGCCCGCAATGGCATCCGAGACCGCCAGCGCGGCCACCAGAGTAATCGGAGCCAGTTCCGCCTGAGCCACCTTCGGGCACAACACGAAGGATCCGTAAAAATTGCGGTGCGCCGGCGATTCCCAAACCCGCCCCTGGCGTCCCCGACCCGCGCTCTGATGTTCGGCGGTCACCAGTACGGGTCCAGCGAGCCCTTCGCGGCCGAGAACTGCGGCCCGGCGATTGGTCGAGTCGATCGTCTCGTGATGCTCCCAATCGACAAGCCGCCCGTCGCGAACCAACCGCTCGCGGAGAGGACCGACATCCAGCGGCAGGTCGTCCTTGAGCGTCAAGACTTCCGGGCCTTCATATCCAGTCCGATATCGATCGCGGGAGCCGAGTGGGTCAACGCCCCTACCGACAGCATCCCGGCCCCGGCCTCCGCGTAAGCACGAACGGTCTCGAGAGTCAGTCCCCCGGACACTTCGACCAACGCCCGACCATCGATCTCCCCAAAGCAGCGCGCCACTTGCTTGGGACTCATATTATCGAGCAGGAGGATATCGGCCCCCGCCCGAATCGCCTCACGGACCTGGGCCAGCCGATCGCATTCGACCTCGATCCGCAAGCCGTGGCTTGCCGCCGCGCGCGCTCGCTGCACAGCCAAACGCACTGATCCGGCACCCACGATATGGTTATCCTTGATCAGAATCCCGTCATCGAGACCAAAGCGATGGTTGCGCCCGCCCCCGCAACGGACCGCATATTTCTGCAGCAGACGGAGCCCGGGGGTCGTTTTGCGGGTATCCAGAATCACCGCGCCCGTGCCCGCAACCTCCGCGACAAAGGCCGCCGTCATCGAGGCGGTGCCCGACAAGGTTTGCAGGAGGTTCAGAAGCAGCCGTTCCCCTGCCAGAATATGGTGCAAGGGGCCATCGAGTTGCGCGATCACGTCGCCCTTGGCCACCTTGCTTCCGTCGGGGCATTTGACCTTGATCCGGACGGGGTCGCCCGTGCCCGCAAGCTGGTCGAAAATGATGCGCGCGAGTGGCAGTCCTGCAATCACCGCACGCTCGCGTGCGACCAGCGAGGCCTTCCCGCGCCGACCAACCGCCAGCGTTGCCGCTGACGTCACATCGCCGCGACCGACGTCCTCATCGAGCGCCTGCGCCACCATCCGGTGAACCTGTGGCGATGTGAATGGATCCGGGTTTCCGATCTGCCGCTTGATTGCCATTCAGCCCTCGACCTCCGAGAGACGCTCAAGCCCGCTTTGCAGCAAGCCCAGCTCACCTTGCAAATCCTCAAGCTTCCCGCGCTCCTTGTCGACCACTTCGGCCGGAGCGCGCTCGAGGAAGGATTCATTCCCCAACTTCTTCTCGATCCGGGCGACATCCTTTTCCAGCTTGAGACGGGATTTCTCCAGACGCGCTCGCTCGGCATCAACATCGATAAGCCCGGCCAGAGGCACAAAAAGCTCGACGCCGCCGGCTGCAGCAACGGCAGCTCCCCGGGGCCGGTCGTTGCCGTCAATCCATTCGATCGACGCCACCCGGGCCAGAGAAGAAATTTCGGATGCAAGCGCGCGCGCGGCCGCAACGCCGGCGGCCTCCCCGCCAATCAGCAGCGGGATCCGAGTCGAGGGAGGCACGTTCATCTCGGAGCGAATGCTGCGCAAGGCGCGCACGATGGCAACAAGACGCTCTCCGTCGGCTTCGGCCTGTTCGTCGCGCACGAAATCTTCCGGCTGCGGCATAGCCGTAAACACAAGGCTGGGCGGCAGCGCCTCGACCCGTGGCAGCGAACGCCATAGTTCCTCGGTCACAAAAGGCATCAGCGGGTGAAGCAATCGCAGCGCCGCATCCAGGACGTCGACCAGCGTCCGTTGTGTCGCGGCACGGCGAGCAGGATCATCCCCTTGCAAGGCCGGCTTGGCGAGCTCCAGATACCAGTCGCAGTATTCGTTCCAGAAAAACCGATAGATCGCTGTAGAAACATCATTGAAGCGGTAGAGAGCGACGGCCTCATGGACCTCCTCGATCGCCCGCGACAGCCGCGCGCGGATCCATTTCCCCGCAACATCATCCTCTCCGACCGCAGCACCGGGCTCAAAGTCCTCAAGGTTCATGTGCACAAAGCGCGCCGCGTTCCAGATCTTGTTGGCAAAGGCGCGGTTGCCCTCGATCCGATCCTCGGAAAGGCGGATATCCCGGCCCATGGCCGACTGTGCCGCCAGCGTGAACCGCAAAGCGTCGGTGCCGTAGGTGGCCAACAATTCGAGCGGGTCCCGAACGTTGCCCTTGGACTTGCTCATCTTGGCGCCGTACTCGTCGCGGACCAGACCGTGGACATAGACGTCCTTGAAGGGAACCTCGCCCGTAAAACGCAGGCCGAACATCATCATCCGGGCGACCCAGAAAAAGAGGATATCGAAACCGGTTACGAGCACCGAGGTTGGATAATAGCGCTCGAAGTCCGCTGTCTTCTCGGGCCAACCCATCGTCGAGAAAGGCCATAGGCCGGAAGAAAACCAGGTATCGAGCACGTCTTCATCCTGGCGCAGTTCGGCCCCGCAACTCGGGCATGCGTCGGGAGCTTCCACAGCGACGATCGGGTTGGGCCCCTCGCAAGTGTCACAATACCAGGCCGGGATGCGATGCCCCCACCACAACTGACGCGAGATACACCAATCCCGAATGTTCTCGAGCCAGGCAAAATAGGTCTTGGACCAATGCTCGGGATAGAAGCGCGTCCGACCATCCCGGACGGCCTCGATCGCCGGCGCAGCCAGCTCCTCGGTCGCGACAAACCATTGGGTCGATAAAAGCGGCTCGACCACGTCACTGCAGCGGTAACAGGCACCGACGGAGTTGGCGTAATCTTCGACTTCGACGAGACAACCGGCTGCGTCAAGCGCCTCGACGATTGCGGGGCGGCACTCGGCTCGATCCTGTCCGGCAAAATCTCCCGCTTCCGCGGTCATACGCCCATGTTCGTCGATCACGGCAATCGTCTCGAGATCATGGCGCTGCCCCATCTCGAAATCATTGAAATCGTGAGCCGGCGTGATCTTCACCGCCCCGGTTCCAAACTCGCGGTCTACCTCCGGGTCAGCGATCACCGGAATCTTCCGGCCGACCAGAGGCAGGTCCACAGTCTTGCCCACGAAGCTTGCGTAGCGCTCGTCTTCCGGGTGAACAGCAACCGCCGTATCGCCCAACATGGTTTCGGGACGGGTCGTCGCCACCACCAGAGCCCCGGTGCCATCCGAGAGCGGATAGCGGAAGTGCCACAAGCTGCCCTTTTGGTCGCGATGCTCGACCTCGATATCCGAAAGCGCCGTCCCGCAGCGACAGCACCAGTTGATCAGCCGACGGCCGCGGTAGATCAGACCGTCGTCATGCAGCCGGACGAAGACTTCTCGAACCGATCGCGACAAGCCCTCATCCATGGTGAACCGCTCGCGAGTCCAGTCACAGGAGGCGCCCAATCGCTGCAACTGCGAGACGATATAGGGGCCCACCTCTTCCTTCCACTCGAACGTCTTTTCGAGAAACGCCTCTCGCCCGACCTGATGGCGATCCAGGCCCTGCTCGGCAAGTTTGCGCTCGACCACGTTCTGGGTGGCGATCGAGGCGTGATCGGTTCCAGGCACCCAGAGGGTGTTGCGGCCGTTCATCTTGTGGAAGCGGATCAGAAGATCCTGCAGCGTATTGTTCAGTGCGTGGCCCAAATGCAACTGGCCGGTAATATTCGGCGGCGGGATCACAATCGAGTAGGGATCTCCCGGGGCGTCAGGGTCCGCCACAAAGATATCCTGCTCGATCCAGGCCTTGGCCCAGCGCTCCTCGACTTCTTTGGGTTCGTAGGCCTTCGCAAGTTCCGTCGACATCGTTCAGATGCGGTAGCAACCGGCCGAATCCGCCGCCAATAGAACAATTCTTCCCCCGTGGAGGGCCGCCCGGCCCGCGCGCCCCTTCCCGCGCCACCATGCACGGAGGATGAGCATCTGCCTATTTTTGGTGCACCCGATGCCCGAATTCAGGCCTCCCGAAGCCCAAAGTACGTGCAGATCGTCTCGGCATGCACATTGCAATCATCCCCGGAGGGACCTGTTGGCCCGCAATGACCGAGGAGGAATCCGTGAAAAAGATCGAAGCGATAATCAAGCCCTTCAAACTTGAAGAGGTCAAGGAAGCACTGACCAAGGAAGGTATCGAGGGCATGACTGTGTCTGAAGTCAAAGGCTTCGGTCGCCAGCGTGGCCATAGTGAACTCTACCGCGGCGCTGAATACGTCGTTGACTTCCTGCCGAAGGTGAAAATCGAAATCCTTCTGGCCGAGGAAAAAGTCGAGGCAGCCACGGAGGTCATTACCAAAGCAGCAAGCAGCGGCAGGATCGGCGACGGAAAGATCTTCATTCTTCCGGCCGAAGATGTGGTGCGCATTCGCACCGGCGAACGCGGCGAAACCGCAATCTAAAAGCACCATACCTTCTGGAGGAAATCATGGCTTGGAAAAAATCAACGATCCGCGGGTGCGCTCTGAGCGCTGCCATCCTGCTCCCGGCAACTGCTTTTGCGGAAGACACCGGTGTCTCGCAAGGCGTATTTGTCGCCAATAACGTATGGATGATGCTCTGCACCGCCTTGGTGTTCATCATGCATCTGGGTTTCGCCTCGGTCGAGACCGGGCTCACCCGGGCCAAGAACACGACCAATATTCTTTTCAAGAATGTCTTCGTGATCTGCAGCGGCCTGCTGACCTATTATATCTGCGGCTTCAATCTGATGTACCCCGGCGACTTCAACGGCTATTTCGGTTTCGCAGGCTTCGGCCTGGATCCGGGCGCCGATGGCAATACCGCCCTCTATGCCGACGGTGGCTACACCTACTGGACGGACTTCATTTTCCAGGGAATGTTCGCGGCAACCTGCGCGACGATCGTCTCGGGAGCTGTGGCAGAGCGCATCAAGCTCTCGGCCTTCATGATTTTCGCCGTCATCTTTGTTGCGATCATCTACCCGATTGCCGGTTCCTGGAAATGGGGCGGCGGCTGGTTGGATGCCATGGGCTTCTATGACTTCGCAGGCTCCACGCTGGTCCATAGCGTTGGCGGCTGGGGGGCGCTGGTGGGTGCCTGGATGCTCGGTGGGCGTCTCGGAAAATTCGGTCCCGACGGCCGACTGACCCCGATCCCGGGTAGCAATATGCCTCTGGCAGCCATTGGCGTATTTCTCCTCTGGCTCGGCTGGTTCGGCTTCAACGGAGGCTCGGTGCTCTCGGCTGACCCCGAGTTGACCTCGCTGGTTCTCGTGACCACGTGTCTGGCGGCCGCCGGTGGCGGGTTGGGCGCGATGCTTTCCTACAATTTTGTTTCCACCAAGCCCGACCTCTCGATGGCACTCAACGGCATTCTCGCCGGGCTCGTCGGTGTGACCGCAGGTGCGGACGTCGTGACCCCGATGTCGGCAATTCTGATCGGTGCCATCGCCGGCTGTCTGGTCGTCGGATCGGTGATCTTCTTTGATCGCATCCGCATTGACGACCCCGTGGGCGCCATCTCGGTTCACCTCACCTGCGGCATCTGGGGTACTCTGGCCGTGGGGATCTTCTCGACGAACCCCGACCATAGCTTTCTGACCCAGTTGATCGGGGTTGGCGCCTACGCCGCCTTCACTCTGGTCTGCGTCCTGGTCGTCTTCGGGATCCTCAATGCAACCATCGGCATCCGTGTGCCGGAAGAAGATGAGGTCGAGGGTCTGGATCTCAGCGAGCACGGCATGCACGCCTATGATCTTCACACCAGTGGCACCAGCCTGGACGCTCCGCTCGGTCTCGGTCGTAGCTGAGCTGGCAGCAACGCCCCGCGGTCGAGGAGGGCCGCTGCGGCGGAGAAAAGCCCGGTACGGATCACCGTACCGGGCTTTTTTTGTCGCGCGATCGAGAACTCTCTAGCCGCGCGGCAGGACGCAGCGATTTTCCAACGTGCCCAGCCCCTCGATGGTGGTCACGATTCGATCCCCTTGGGCCAGATACCGGCGCGGATCTCGAACAGAACCGACACCGGCAGGTGTTCCCGTGAAAATGAGATCCCCCGGCTTGAGCGTACAATATCGGGAGAGCCAGGAAATCAGCTCGGGGACGGAAAAGATCATCTCGCTGGTCCGCGACTCCTGCATCCGTTCGCCAGCGACATCGCAGGTGATCGCCAGATCCGCCGGATCCTCGAGAGCAGATAGCGGAACGACCGCGGGCCCGATCGGGCCGAAGGTATCGATCGATTTCCCCATCGAGAACTGCGGCGGCTTGCCGCTGAATTGCAACCGGCGATCCGAGATATCCTGTCCGACCATGAACCCCGCCACACGAGACAAAGCTTGCGCCTCGGCAATGCCGCGTCCACCGCGACCAACCACCACGACGAGTTCCGCTTCCCAATCGACCCGATCCGAGGAGAGTTCGACTTCCCCGTCCGGGCGCTGCAGACAATTGGGAAATTTCGTGAAGATCAGCGGAGACTTCGGCACGTCGAGTCCCGCCTCACTGGCATGGTCGTGATAGTTCAGACCCACGCCGAAAATCTTCTCGGGCGCCGGCACTGGCGCCAGCAGACTCGCCCGGTCCAGAGGCTGACTTTCGACATCCGGCCCCAGGTCTTCCGCCCAACAAAGAACCGCTTCCCATTCAGCGAGAGCGCGCATCGGATCCGCACTCAGGGTACCGCCCGAATCGCGCTCGAGATCATAGACCCGCCCGTCGATGCAAATGCCGGCCCGGCCTCCGTGGTTCACCATTCCGAGTTTCATTCGACTTCTCCGTCCCCGAGGACTTCCAACAAACGCCTCGCTGCCTCGGTGGGCGTCAGCGAGGCGCGCCCGACAGAGGCCTCCATTTCGGGCAGACGACGTCGGACATCCTCACGGCCGAGAAAATGCTGCCGCAATCCATCTTCGAGCATGCTCCAGAACCAGCTCAGTTGCTGCTGTCGACGGCGCTCGGCCAACTCCCCGGAAGCATCGAGGGCCTCGCGATGCTTGCCGACAATTTCCCACACATCATCCATGCCGCGATGCTCGAGCGCACTGACCGGCACCACCGGCGGGCTCCAGGAGGTGCTCGAATGGCGGAACAAACGCAACGCGCTTCGGTACTCGGCGACGGCACGTGTGGCCAGCGGCACCTGATCCCCATCCGCCTTGTTCACCGCAAGGGCGTCGGCGATCTCGAGGATGCCTTTCTTGATTCCCTGCAACTCGTCGCCTGCGCCCGGCAGCATCAGCACCAGGAAGAAGTCCACCATCGAGGCGACGGTAACCTCGGACTGCCCCACGCCGACGGTCTCGACCAGAACCACGTCAAATCCCGCCGCCTCGCAGACGAGCATCGCCTCGCGCGTGCGCCGTGCGACGCCTCCCAGAGAGCCCGCTGACGGACTGGGCCGGATATAGGCATTCTCGTCGGCAGCCAGGCGCGACATGCGGGTCTTGTCCCCCAGAATACTGCCGCCCGAGCGCGTGCTCGAGGGGTCAACCGCAAGAACCGCTACCTTTTTCCCCAATCCGGTCAGGTAGAGCCCGAAGGCTTCAATGAACGTGCTCTTGCCGACACCAGGAACGCCGGTAATCCCGATGCGTGCCGCCGTGCCGGTGCGCGGCAGCAGCAACTCCAGCAAGCGCTGGGCTTCGGCCTGATGATCCGCACGCGTGCTCTCGACCAAGGTGATCGCCTTGGCCATCGCGCGCCGGTCGCCGGCGACGATTTCGTCGGCCACGGCTTGTCGCTCGGAATCAGTCGCCATTCCCGCTCGCGGGGGCACCGCCGATGCCGATCAGGTCGAGAATTTCTCGCGCGGCCACCGGCACCTTGGTCCCGGGCCCGAAGATCGCCTTGACCCCGGCCTCGCGCAGCATGTCGTAATCCTTGGGCGGAATAATGCCGCCTGCGGTCACCAGGATCTCGGAGGCACCCTTGTCGGCAAGCACTCGCACCAACTCGGGCACCAGAGTCGAGTGACCGCCAGACTGGCTGGACACACCGATGAGGTGCACGTCGTTTTCGATCGCCTGACGGGCGATCTCCTCGGGTGTCTGGAACAAGGTGCCGACATCCACGTCAAAGCCGAGGTCGGCAAACGCTGTCGCAATAATCTTGGCACCGCGATCGTGGCCATCCTGACCGACCTTGGCCACCAACATACGCGGGCGACGACCCTGCTTCTCGACAAATTTATCGATATCCCCCTGCATGGCCTTCCACTCGGGATCTTCCGAGAAGGAACTTCCATAGACGCCCGAGATGGATTTGATCTCGGCCTGATAGCGACCCCATTCTTTTTCCAAAGCCTCGGATATCTCCCCGACGGTGGCTCGCACACGCGCGGCCTCCACAGCCAACCCCAGCAGATTGCCTTCTCCGGTTTTTGCACAGGCCGTCAGAGCGTTGAGCGCGCTCTCGACCTTGCCCGAATCCCTCGTGGCGCGGATTTTCTCGAGCGCTGCGACCTGAGACTCGCGCACGGCACTATTGTCGATTTCGCGCAACTCCAGTTCGGGCTCGTCGGGACGCTCGAATTTGTTGACGCCGATGATCACATCTTCGCCGCGATCCACGCGTGCCTGGCGCTGGGCGGCAGCCTCCTCGATGCGCAACTTCGGCATGCCGGCCTCGATGGCCTTGGTCATGCCACCCATTTCTTCGACCTCGTCAATGATGCCGAGAGCCTTGGCCGCCAGCGCATGGGTCAAGGACTCCATGAAATACGAGCCACCCCAGGGGTCGATCACCTTGGGAATCCCGGTCTCGAGTTGCAGCATGAGCTGGGTATTCCGTGCCACGCGTGCCGACTCGTCGGTCGGCAAAGCCAAGGCTTCATCAAACGAATTGGTATGCAGGCTCTGCGTGCCACCCATGACCGCCGCCATCGCCTCCACCGTGGTGCGCATGATGTTGTTGTAGGGGTCTTGCTCGGTCAGACTGGCACCGGAGGTCTGGCAATGGGTGCGCAACATCAACGACCGCGGGTTCTTGGGTGAAAAATGCTTTTTCATCAATGTCGCCCAGAGCATCCGCCCCGCACGCATCTTCGCGACTTCCATGTAGAAGTTCATGCCGATGCACCAGAAAAACGACAGCCGTCCGGCGAACGCATCGACGTCCAATCCCTTGGAGAGAGCGGCCCGCACATAGTCGAGCCCGTCAGCGATCGTGAACGCCAGCTCCAGATCGCACGTCGCTCCCGCTTCCTGCATATGGTAGCCGGAGATGCTGATCGAGTTGAACTTCGGCATCTCGCTGGAGGTGTACTCGATGATGTCAGCAACAATCCGCATCGAAGGCGTCGGCGGGTAGATGTAGGTGTTGCGAACCATGAACTCCTTGAGAATGTCGTTCTGGATGGTTCCGGTGAGTTTGTCGCGCGACACGCCCTGCTCTTCTCCGGCGACCACAAAACTGGCGAGAACCGGCAGCACAGCACCATTCATCGTCATCGAGACGGACATCTTGTCGAGAGGAACCTGATCAAACAGGACTTTCATATCCTCAACCGAGTCGATCGCCACGCCCGCCTTGCCCACATCGCCGACCACGCGCGGATGGTCGGAGTCGTAGCCACGATGGGTTGCCAGATCGAAGGCAACCGACAGCCCCATCTGGCCGGCGGCCAAATTGGCCCGATAGAAGTCATTGGACTCCTGGGCGGTGGAGAAACCCGCATATTGGCGAATTGTCCAGGGGCGCTCGGTATACATCGTG
>CBFHUR010000022.1:0-52766 GCA_965658895.1 Binatia bacterium | reverse complement strand
AACAGATCCCGAGCTTCTGGCCATCATGGCCGACATTCTGGGGCCGGATGTCGACTGTTTTCTCTCGCAGTTCATCTTCAAACAACCCGGGGCCCTGGGCCAACCGTGGCACCAGGATGCCTTCTACTTCCCGTTTGATCGCGACCTTCAGGTCGGAGCCTGGTTGGCGATCACCGAAGCCGGGGCGGAAAACAGCCCGCTTTGGGTGCTGCCGGGATCACAGACCGAAGCAGTGCATGACGCCATTACCGACCCGCGACCCGATGCCCCCTTTGGTTACGTCGAGATCGTGGACCACGAAATGGACGGCGCCGAGCGTGTCCTGATGCAACCTGGCGATTTGCTGGTCTTCCACGGACACCTCATGCACCGCTCGACAGACCACGAGGCTGGCGAGGTCCGCGCCGCGATGGTCTATCACTACGCGGAGAGTGCGACCGTGGATCGCACCGAGCAGATCTGGGGCCAGCCCAGCCCGAACAATGACTGGATGACCGTCCTGCGCGACCACGCGCCCGTTTGACCTTGCGGCAAGCAAGGCACCTCAGTAAGGATGGCCACAGATGTCTTCCGATCCGGAGCAAGCTCCACCCACCGACCCCGCCTCGCCCACCCGAACGCGACGGCCCTGGTGGATTCCCTTTTTTCTGGGGGCCATCCCCGACGTCGATGCCAAGTCCCTCACCCTGCTGGGCACCGTAGGCCTCGCGGTCTTCTTTGAGGCCTACGACCTCTCGTTGTTGACCTCGGCACTCAGTTTCATCGCGGCCGATCTGGAAATCACCGAAGAAACGCTGGGCCTCTGGACCGGATTGATCCGACTCGGAGGACTACCGGCGTTCGCCTTGCTGCCCTTTGCCGACCGCTTCGGTCGCCGCAAGGTATTTCTGGCCTCGCTTCTCGGTCTGAGTCTGGCTACGTTGGCCAGCGCATTCAGCCCGACAATACTCGTCTTCGCGCTTCTGCAAATGCTGGCGCGGGTCTCGTTCATCACCTTCTCGGCCACCGCAATCGTGATTATCTCCGAGGAATTCCCCGCCAAGCATCGCGGTTGGGGCATGGGCATCTTCGGTGCACTGGGCGCGCTTGGCTATGGACTCTCGGCGATCCTTTTCAGCCAGATCGAAGTCCTCCCGGGTGGCTGGCGGGCACTCTATCTGGTGGGTGCCGCGCCGCTGCTCTTCCTGCCGGTGTTCTTGCGTAACGTCCCGGAAACCAGACGCTTCGCTGAAATCCAGCAGCAGCGCGACGACCTCGAAGGCCCCACCAGCAACCTTCTCGGCTGGGCCCAGCCCATTCGGGATCTCTTCACCACCTACCCGCAACGCATGCTCGGGGTGACTCTGGCCTGCTTTATCTATGCCGCCTCCGAGTTGGCCGTGATGCAATTTGTCCCCTATTTCATTCTGGAAGAGCACGGCTGGGAACCCTGGCAATACTCCGCGCTGATTCTGCTCGGCGGCCTGATCCCCCTTTGGGCCAACGTCGCGGCTGGACGCCTCGGTGACCGGTTTGGCAGGCGCCCGGTCGGTATGGCTGTAATGTCCATGCTGCCGCTCGGCGCGATCTGTTTTTTCCATGTCAGCAGTGACCTGCTGGCGATCTTCTGGATCATCCTTTCGTTTGGCAGCGTGGCCGCCAACGTCATGCTGCGAGCGATTGTGACGGAGTCGTTTCCCACCAGCCAACGCAGCACCGCTGCGGGATGGATGACCCTGACCGGAACGGTTGGTGCCGCACTTGGCTTATGGTCGATCAGTTGGGGCCAAAGCATGGGATTCACGCTACCCACGATCGAGAGCATCGTCAGCTGTTTTGCCATCATCGCCGGTCTGGCCCTCTTCCTGCTGCCGGAAACACGCGGTCTGGAGCTTGAGGAAATCAGCGACGACCCACATGCGGCCCCACAGGCCGCCCGGCAGGGGTCCTCCCCTGTGACAAGCTCGCGATAGCAAAACGGCCCGACCACCCATCGGGTGATCGAGCCGCCTGCCTGCAGTCTTTCGGATCGCCGCCCCGGACAGAGCCGCTTGGGGATCAGAACTCGTGGGTGATTTCGAAGCCGAAGGCGCGGCCCTGGCCGTAGTAATTCAACACCGTTCCCAAAACCCGCTGCGAATTGTTCAGGACACCCGTGATCGGTCTCACATCGACCATATTCTCGCCGAAGATTGCCACCGACGTCTGCCCGTCATTAAACAGGTAGGTCAGGCGCAGATTCACATTACTATAGGCCTCTTGCAGCGCCGCGTTTGGGGTGCCCCCGTTGTTCAGATTGGGACTGTGCCACTGAACGTCACTTTGGTAGGACCAGTCCACGCGCGGCAGCATCAGACCCGAGAAGAACTCCATCGGGAATGTCACCGGGAAAGGTGTCGTCAAAGCCAGGTAGGAGTTGATCGCCGGCACGTAGGAGAATCTCTGTCCCGATACGTTCTCCGGCAAACCAGTCAGCGGATTTTCGGCCGTGCGCCACTCGCCGATGCGGGCATCCTGCAAGCCGAGGTTACCGCTGAGCTGAATGAACTCGAGCGGCTGGAAGGAGAAGTCGAACTCGATCCCGCGGATATTTGCCTTGGGCACGTTTCGGGTAAAGGACGCGGATGTTGTCAGACATCCAATCTCCGGGGTAATTTCAGTGCAGTTATCAGGGTCGGGGAAAAGCGTTTCCGACGTGGGCAGCTGGAGGTTCTGGTACATCGTGACAAAGCCGGTCAAGTTGGCCGTCAACATTCGATCCAACCAGACGGTCTTGATACCGATCTCAAACGCGTCGGCCACTTCCGAGTCGAAATAATCCCTGTTGCGCGGGTCGTTATCCAGAGATCCCCCATTGAATCCCCCCGTCTTGTAGCCACGCGCAAACTGGAAATAGCCCATCAAGTGATCGATCGCCGTGTCCAGAAGCAGATCTTCCGGCATCGTAGCCTGCAATGAGATCATCGGTGACCAGTTGCTGAAGTACTGGGATCCGTCCCACGGCACAGGGTCACAAGGCACATCCCCGTCCTCATAAACAGGTTTTCCCTCGGCATCCGTCGTGAGAATCGGGCCCGTTCCCTCTCGACAATCGCCGGAGTTCGGGACGCGGTTATTCACATAGGGGGTCTCGCCTTGAGGGGCCACCACTGAAACGCAAGGAACGGCCAGACCAGCCTCATTCACATACCCGGCCCCCGTTCCAGGCTGGCAGGCAATCGGCCCCGGATAAGCGCCTTCAACCGGTTGGATACGGAGGCGTTTGATGGATTTCTTGGTCCGGCCAAAACGAATACCGCCAGTCAAATTCAGCCAATCTGTCAAGGCGGCATCGGCTTGGCCAAAAATCGAGAAGTCCCAGTTCTTGGTCTTGAACTCCCCGTCCGAAATACCGCTATTCGTATCGGCGAACGTGCCCGGCAACACCAGCAACAAGGTATTGTCGTAAACCGATTCCATCGAACCAAAGACCCCGCTGACAAAGCTGATGCGCCCATCCAGCATGGCTCCGGTAAGTTGCACCTCCTCGGTGATCGACCAACCAGAGCCTGGCGACCCTCCGTAAGGGTTATTCCCTGTCGACGAGGCGACCAGCACGTCATACTGCGTGCCGTCAGCATCGAAGTTCCGATACTCGTTGTACCGGCGGCCCGACGTCAGGAACTGCGTTTGCAGATCTTCGAAAACCGCTAGATCGCCGATATCCCAGGTCAGAGAACCCCAGACCATGGACGATTGCTGCTTGTAGAAATTCGGCGCGTCCATGTTGACCTTGTAACGAAGCGCCTCCTCGCAAGCCTCTTTGTACTTCGCCTGATTGTAGGTTCCTTCCGGCGGCCCGCCCAGGGCGGCTGGCAAATCCATAATCGCCTCGAACTGCGAAGGTTGAATATACATGCAGCGGGAGCCGAGGCCGCGGCTATGGGTCTGGTTCCACAGACCCGAAACATCCAGCACCAGGTCATCGGTGATCAGGAAGCGCAAGCTGCCGAGGAAGCCCAGATTGTCCTGATTGCCCAGCCACTGGTCGTTGTAGATATTTTTGACAAAGCCACCCTGATTGGTGGAGGCAACATTGACGCGGACCGCGAGGCGATCCTGAAAGTCGCCGAAATTGATCGGTACGTTCAACATGGCGCGGGTCTGCACGTTATCGTTGGTCGTGTAGCGCAACCGCAAGGAGCCGCCGAGCTCGGAGTCCGGCTTGGCTGTGGTGATCCGGATCGCGCCACCCGCGCTGTTTTTCCCGAACAACGTGCCCTGAGGCCCACGAAGAACTTCGATCTGGGTGATATCGACCATCTCGGTGATATTGCCCTGCTGTCGCGGCAGATAGACGCCATCCACATACAGGCCCACGCCCTGGTCAAAATAAGGCGCCGGGAAAGAACCGATCCCGCGAATCACGAAAGCTGCGCCCGCACCTGTGTAGATCGCCTGCAAGTTGGGAACGAGTTCCCCGATCTCGAGCAGGTTGGTCACGTTGGCATCGATGAGGTCATCAGCCGAAAGCGCGGTCACCGCAACCGGCGTATCCTCGAGAAGCTCGGTACGGCGGCGGGCGGATACCACGATCTCTTCAATCCTGCGCTGCTCGCTGGGCGACATTTTCTTGGCTTCGCCGTCGGCAAGAAGGGTCTCGGCCTCTTGTTCGCCCATGGCATCTGCGGTGCTTGTGTCATCGATCGTGCTGGTGATTGCCGGCTCGTAGGCAGGCTCGGGAAGCGGATCCTGCAACGTGCGCTCGGGTGGCGCTGCCGCCTCGGCGGCCGTCCCTGCCTGCAAGGCTCCGGCGGCGTCTTCCTGTGCCTCTGCGAGACCCAAGCCGCTGGCGGCATAAAAAATCGCCGCGAGAAAAACATACTTGACGAACTGCAGATTCGACCGACGACCATTCAAATTCATATGCGCTCCCTGAAGGTTTGCTGCCCAAGTACCACGACTCGCCCCATGGCTGAAACGCTTGGCTCTGGTTGCTGCAAAGCCTGCAGGCGCGATGTCTCGGCATTCATCGCGACGCACCGCGCCAATGAATCCTCTCTTATCCTTTGACGCGCAATGTCATCCAGATACGCTGGACGGAATATGCCATCGCCAGACGAAACGCCTGCAACATCGTATCCGCCGCAACGCTTCACCTTGATCCTTTATGGAGCCACCGGATTCACCGGCCAGCTGGTTGCGGCCTATCTCGACGCGCACCCGGAACTGCGCGGAAAGCCCTGGGCCATTGCAGGCCGCAACGAGATCAAGCTGGCAGACCTCTCGGGGCGGCTCGATGGTCGACCCGACACTCTCTGCGTCGACCTCGAGGACCCCGATGCCGTATCCGCCATGGTCGCCCGCACAGAAGTGATTCTGAATTGCGCAGGCCCCTACTCGCTTTATCACGGCGCCGCACTCCTGGGTGCTTGTGCGCGGGCGGGGGTTCATTATGCGGATCTGGCAGGCGAGGGATTCTGGCAAGCCGACATGATTCGCGAGTTCCAGGATACCGCCCGGGACTCCGGCGCCAAAATCATTCTCGGGGCCGGGGTCGATTCGATCCCGTCTGACCTTGGCGCCCTGCTGGCCACAGAGGCCCTCGCCCCGAACCGTGACGAGAAAGTCGAGATCCGCGGTGTCTATACGCGCTACACGGGATCTTTCTCGGGCGGGACCCTCAACTCGGGGAGCGCCACAGCACGGGCCCGCAAGGCGGGGACGTACACCGATGCCATGGATCGTGATCCCTATCTCCTGACACCGGGCGCAAGCGGGGTGGAAACCGATTCCCCTGGCACGGCCGATGGCATGCCGGAGGATTTCCTCTGGGAATTCGATTCGACCTACGGCATCGTTTCCCGTTTTTTCATGGCTCCCATCAACGCCAGAATCGTACGCCGCAGCATCGCGCTGCGTAACCAGCAGGACTCCTGCTCTTACAGCGAATGTGCCGGCGCAGGCCTATGGTTCCGGATCGCCAGCATGTGGGGCACCCGCGGGTTCGGCTACTTCCTCGGAGAACCGATCAACTTCAAGCCCGCTTCGGGGGAAGGGCCGCCGTCCTGGCTCCTCCGCGATGGCGGGTTTGAAATCGAAGTCACCGCCACCGGAGAAAAGGGTTCGGCACGCACTCGTATCACCGGCCAGGGGGATCCCGGCTACGGCGCCACCTCCAAGATGCTCGCCGAGGTCGGCCTGTGTCTGGCACTCGACAATCATCACGACAATACGCAGCCAGCGGGCGTGCTCACCCCTTCTACCGGGCTTGGGCACGTCCTGGTCCAGCGCCTCCGCGCGGCCTGCCGCGGCAATTTCATGGGCTTTGAAACCGGGCCGTGATTGAAAACAGCCCTCAGAGACCTTGAATCCGGATGCCGGTACGCCGACGTGCCCGCATATTGATTCCGATCAGCACCGGAGTGAGAGCCTCGATGGCCGAAGCATTGGTCAGCCCACCGGCATCGATCGCGCGCAAGCCCTCGATGGAATCGGTCAACTCCCGGATCTCGGCCAGGGCCTCGGGGTCGTCCCCGCAGACCAGTACATCCATATCGAGAGCGGCCTCTCGCTGCATCAATAAACGAGCCGGTAGATGATGGAAGGCCGCCACCACCCGACTGCCGCGCAGTTGCGCCTGCAGCCCCATCGCCAAAGAGCCCGAAGGCGGAATGATCGGTTCGGGCTGCCCTTCCACAAACGCCAGAGCATTGACCATCGAGATGACAATTCGCCCTTGCAGACCTTCGGCTGCGGCCGCAGCGACCGCATGCGCGGACTCCCAGGGCACGGCGATGATGACCACGGGACCAAAGACCGCAGCCTCCTCATTGGACGCCCCCTGCAAACCCGACTGCGCGAGATCCTCGGCGATCGAAATCGCACGAGCGCCATCCCGGGACCCCAGACAGACTTCATGTCCTGCCATGGCCAGTCGCAAACCGATTCCCCGGCCCGCATCTCCCGTTCCACCCAAAATGCCGATCTTCATCAAAAGCTCTCTCTCGAAGTTTTGCCCCTGCCCGATGGGACCGAAGAGGCCTGGATCAGGCCGCCAAACCCTGCACGATGGCCGCCTGCTCGCGCAACCACTCGGGTCCCGCCAATTGGTGACGGGCCACACCCAATCGCTTGAACCAGAAATGCAGGTTCTGCTCATCGGTCCACCCAGTCCCACCGTGGACCTGGGTGGAGACGCTGGCGATCTCATGGCCGATCTCGGAGACATGGGCGAGGACATGCAACGCCATCAAGGGCGCTTCGGCCGGGAGCGTATCGAAGCTATGCGCCGCGTACCACAACAAGGAGCGCGCCGGCTCGAGATCCGCGATCATCTCGGCACACATATGCTTTACTGCCTGAAACGATCCGATCACACGATTGAACTGCTTGCGCTCCATCGCGTAGGCCACTGCCTGCCCGACCATCGATTCACAAGCGCCAAGCGAATCGGCAGCCAGCGCAATTCGACCGGCCTCCATCATGCGCGTGATCGCCTCTTGCGAACCCTCGAAGATCGCTTCGGCTTCGACACCTTCGAAAACGAGTTCCGCGCTGCAGCGAGTGGCGTCGATCGTGAGAAGACGCTCACGCACCAACCCCGAGGCATCTCCGCGGACGACCGCAAAGGTATCTGCCGAAAGCGCGACCAGAATAAAATCCGCACCCATCGCGTCCCAGGCCATCATCGATTTACCCGTGAGCTTGCCGCCGGCAAGGTGCACCCCCGCCTCTTCGCGCACCGACCAGAGTTCGGTCACCGCCACACCAAACTGCAAGTCTCCGGTCGCCAAACCCGACAGCCAGGGAGCCACGGCATCACCACCCACCGTGCGCAAGGCAACGGGAGCCATGATGGCGGAGGTCAGAAACGGCGTGGGTGCCGCGGCAAATCCCATGGCTTGCGCCACCAAGGCGGCTTCCAGAAGAGGCAAACCACTGCCTCCGTATTCCTCGGGAACGAGAATCCCGGTCAGCCCCAAAGCGCCCAATTCCTTCCAGATATCCCGATCGTTCCAGACTTCAGCTTCACGCAAGGCGCGCACCCGATCGATCGAGACCTTGTCGGCGAGGAAACCGCGGGCGGTCTCCTCAAGAAGCTTCTGGTCGTCTGATAGTCCAAAATCCATGGCTACTTCCCCTGCGCGGGCTTGGGCTCGCGAGGCATACCGAGCCCGCGCTCCGAGATGATATTTTTCTGAATCTGCGCCGTTCCGCCACCGATGATCAATCCCAAAGAGAACATCGAGTGGGTTTGCCAGTACGCCCGCGCGCGCTCGTATTTTGTATGATCGTAAAGAACCCCGAGCTCGCCGAGCACATCGAGAGCCAGGGTCGCCAGATCAAAGTTGATCTGGCAGTTCTGCAGCTTCGAGACCAGACCGGCCACGCCCGGTGACTCTCCCTTCAGGCTGCAAGTCAGCATGCGCATCCCGTGGGTCTTCATCGTGAGAACGCGCCCCTGGAGTTTCATGAGCCGGTCACGATAGACCGGGCTCTCCATCGCAGCGACACCATTGATCGTCTCGCGCTGCATCAGGTCGCGCACCTTGAAAAGGGTTCCTTCCGGATTGGCATTGAGACTGTTGCGCTCGTGTTTCAAGGTGGTGTTGGCCACCGTCCACCCAAGTCCTCGCCCGGCAACCACATTGGTTTTGGGAACGCGCACGTCGGTAAAGAACACCTGATTGAAGCTGTTCTCACCAAGCTTTCCCGACATGGTGCGCAAAGGTTGCACCTCGATCCCGGCGGTATCCATGGGAACCAGCACGTAACTGATGCCCTTATGCTTGGGCGCGTCGGGTTCGGTGCGGACCAACAGGAAGCACATATCGGCGCGGTCCGCGGTGCTTGTCCAGATCTTCTGGCCATTGATGATGAAATCATCGCCGTCTTCCGTCGCCGCGGTCTGCAGGCTGGCCAGATCACTGCCGGCTCCTGGCTCGGAATACCCCTGACACCAGAGAGTCTCGCCCCGCATGGTGCGGCCGATCCAGGCTTTTTTCTGCTCCTCGGTCCCGTATTCGAGAAGCGTCGGCACCAACATCGAAGGCCCTTGCGCGGGAAACCCGCGCGTCACGTTGGCGCGGTTGAATTCCTCGTCCATGATGACGGTCTCGAGAAGGTCCGGCTGAGCCCCGAAGCCACCGTACTCGGACGGAATCGTGCGCCCCCAATAGCCATGCTCGAGCTGCTTGGTCAGCCAGTCGATCAGCGGCCCGCGCCGGTCTCGGCTGAGTCCTGCGTTTTTCCCGAAGTCGGGCTTATGCTCCTTGAGGAACGATCGCACCTCGCTGCGAAAATCTTCGTACTTCTCTCCGAATTCGAGATCCATTTCAGTCTGCCTCCCCCGCTGCTGCGGGTCCTCGAGTACCGGGCTTGGGCGGGTCGACCGGCCCCCCCGCAAAACATTGTGCGATCGACATCCATTGGGTGGCAATCGGCCCTTTCACCGCAAGCGGCACATCCGCGATATTCCGGCCCTGCGTGACCACATGACAGAAGTCCACCGCCGTGCCGCGGATCACCTCGGTTTCGCTCGGCTCACCGTATTCCCAGATCGCGCCCGACGGGGCCTCCAGGTGCACATAGGGCGGCGGCCCCGGAACCTCTTCGCGGCGATTGATGAACGTCCAACCAAAAGTCTTGAACCCGATGGCCACGATATTCCGGATTCGATCATCGTAAACACGCGAAACGCGCATGAGATCATAGATTTCCTGCGAATGAGACCAGGTCTCCATATAGCGCGCCGTGGTAAACATCCGCACGCCCATATCCGGGCCAAACCACGGCAGGCGACGCTTGGGGTCCGATGCGGAAAGCTCGTCAGTCAGCTGCTGGTAGGTCTCGCGCCACACCGACAACAAGGCCTCGGGCGCCAAGCCACCGAGCTCTTCGCGCGCGATTTCCTGATTGGTTCTGCGCTGCTTGAATAATTCGATCAAGGCATCACGCTTGACCCCAAAGGCCGCTTCTCCCTCCAGCGACAGCTTCGAGACAAGATCGAAATAATGAAGGTGCGCCACGACATCCCAAGCTGTCCAACCGAGAAACCCGGTCGGCTTCTGCCAATCTTCAGGGGCTAGCGTGGTCAGAAACTCATGCAGCCGATCGGCCTCGGCGCGAAAATCCAAACTTTCCTGCAGCATCTGAAAAGTCTCCTCCCTATAGTGACGCGCGGATGCGACTCGGGTTGCGACTCGCCAGAAAATCAACCGCCTCGTCAATGATCTCGGCAAAGATCTCGGCCGCCGGGCGTAGTTGTTTGAGCATGCCCGCGGTCTGTCCGGCAGCGTTCATCAGGAGATCCTCGCGTCCCGCGACACGGATGGAATATTCCAGATCCGCAATCAAGGCCGCCTGCTGCCCCATCGGCAATGCCTGCAGGCCGGAGCGCTCCCAGGCTTCGATAAACGGGTTGCTGATATTGCGCATCGTCTTGCCCGAATAGAGCCGCGTGACGGCCGTATCCTCGGCGGCGGCATCCAGAATTCGCTGCTTCTGGAGATCCGGCTGATTAGCCTCCTCGGAGACCAGAAAGGCCGTCCCGCACCAGGCGGCCTCGGCCCCCATGGCGAGCACGCCAGCCAGAGAACGCCCGCTGGCGATGCCGCCGGCTGCGATCACCGGCGTGGGCGCCACGGCATCCATTACCTGCGGCAACAAGGCCAACGTTCCCATGCGTCCGGTATGGCCCCCGGCTTCGGTGCCCTGGGCGACGACATAATCCGCGCCCCCCGCGGCCACGCGATGCGCGCCCCGGACATTCCCGACCAGCGAGAGGATGGTGGTGCCATTTTCGTGCAATGCCTCGGCAAAGGGCTCCGGCGTACCGAGACCGGAAGCAAATACCGGCACCTTTTCTTCGAGGAGGACTTCCATCTGACACCCCGCCCAACTCTTCCCGGGCGGGATCCAGCTCCCCATGGCGCCATCCACGGGCGGCGCCTTTTCCACCGTAATGCCCAGCTCCTCGGCAATCCTTGCCATTCCCTCGCGATATTCCCGCGGGAAGGCTTCCTCGGGAGCCTCTGGCGCTTCGCTCGCGGCAACCTCGGGCATCACAGCCGCCGAGTCCCCGTCGGCCGGGCGCTCCCAGAGGAAATTGGGGGCAAGCAGCAGATCCACCCCGAAAGGCTTGTCGGTCAGCGCGCGCACCTTGCGAATTTCTTCGCGCAGCTGGTCGGGCGAAAAGGCCACCCCCCCGAGCATGCCCAGGCCACCCGCATTGGACACCGCAGCACAGAGCGGCGCGGTCGCCACCGGATCGCCGGCCCCGGCCACAGGTCCCATCCCCGCCAGAATCAAGGGATACTCGATCCCGACTCGTTCACAGAATTCGGTCTTCAGCGTCGGTTTTGCCACTCAGCTATCCTCCGGGACCCAGGGGGCCTTTTCCTTTTTCAAAAACGCCCGCATACCGTCGCTGGCTTCCTCGCCACCGAACAGCTCTGCCGACAGCTTGGCCATCTTTCCGAATGCCTCGCCCTGATCCATCGTCGGGACATCATTCACAAGCTGCTTGGCCACCGAAACGGCATTCGGGCCGCCTTTGGCAATATCATTGACGATCTCGTCAACGGCGCTCTGCAATTGATCCCCGGGCACAGCGTAGTTGATCAGGCCCATCGCAGCGGCCCGCGCCGCGGGAAAACGGTTCCCTCGCAAAAAAGCCTCCATGGCGTTGCCACGATTCATTTTGGGCAAGCAAACCACCGAGATGATCGCGGGCACCACACCAAGCCGCACTTCCGTGAAGCCGAACTTCACATCCTCGCGCGCCACCGAGATATCGAACGCGGCGGCGAGACCATTGCCGCCGCCGACCACATGGCCGTCGATCTGCCCGATGACCGGCGTGGGTGAGGTCTGGATCTTCTGCAGCAAGGCATCAAAGGAAATCGAGGGGCGACTCGATTTCTGATCGCCTGCCCGTTCCTTCAGATTCGCTCCCGCGCAGAACGTATTGCCCTCGTTGGTCACCACAATGGCACGGATCGCCGCATCGGCATTGGCCGCGTCGAGCCCCTCATCAAACTGCGTCAACAATTCGCCACCGAGGGCGTTGCGGTTCTCGGCATCCGCGAGCGTGATCTTCATCACACCGCGGCTTGTCTCTACTCGTATCTTGCTGATGATTTTCTCCGATTCTCTCCGCCGGGGTAAGTTCAGCGGTAATTTGGATTGGATTTAATTACCGAAGGTGTTAACCCCGTGTCAATGCAAACAGGAGTCACCCCGACTCTCTGAGAACAATGCAACTCAGGAAAATGCCAATGCAAGAAGAGACGACAAACCAAGCCCGGCCGAAACTGCTGGCCTCCCCCCTGCGCTCCAATCTCAATACGCGATCGACGGAATTCGAGGAGAATCGCGAGGCGATGCTCGAGCGGATCGACGAGATCGCCAAGATGCTCGCCGAAGGAGCCATGGGCGGCGGCGAAGCCTCCCACGAGCGCCTCGCAAAACGCGGCAAGCTGCCGGTACGAGAGCGCATTGCCCTCGCGCTGGACCCCGACAGCCCCTTTCTCGAAATCAGTTCTCTGGCCGGATACGGGTCGGACTACCCGATCGGCGGCGGAGCGGTTCTCGGCATCGGAGTCATCGCAGGAGTCGAATGCGTCATTTTCGCAAACGACCCCACAGTTCTCGGCGGCGCCCTGACCCCGTACGTGGGCAAGAAATGGGAACGCGCGCTGGAGATCGCCCGCGACAACGGAATCCCCTACGTCAGCTTTGTGGAATCCGCTGGCGCCGACCTTCGACGCGGCGGCGATGGCGGAAAGACGGCAAGAAAAAGAGTCGCCCCGCACGCACCGATCACTTTGCTCAGACCGGGCGAACCTTCTACGAGACCATCGAACTCTCGAAGATGCGCATCCCGACGGTCTGCGTGGTCTTTGGCTCCTCGACTGCCGGCGGTGCCTACCAGCCCGGCATGTCGGACTATAATGTTGTCATCAAGGAACAATCCAAGGTCTTTCTGGCCGGACCTCCCCTGGTCAAAATGGCCACTGGAGAAGAATCGGACGACGAGACGCTTGGCGGTGCTCAGATGCATGCCGAGGTCTCGGGCCTCGGCGATTATTTCGCCGAAGACGAACCCGATGCCTTGCGACTTTGCCGCGAGATCATGTCGCACCTGAACTGGTCCAAGCCCGGGCCGGAACCATCTATGCAGGCCGACGAGCCCATCTATGACCCCGAAGAACTGCTCGGGATCGTACACAAGGATCTCAAACGACCGCTGGACATTCGCGACGTGATCGCACGCGTCGTCGATGGCTCACGCTTCGAGGAGTTCAAACCGCGCTGGGGATCCACCATGGTCTGCGGATTTGCCTCGATTCAGGGATTCCCTGTCGGGATCCTGGGCAACAATGGTGTCATCTATCCCGACTCGGCACAAAAAGGGGCCCATTTCGTCCAACTCTGCAATCAGATCGACTTGCCCATTCTCTTTCTTCAGAACATCACCGGATTCATGGTGGGCCGGGACTTCGAGGAGTCGGGCATCGTCAAAAAAGGCTCCCAGATGATCAATGCGGTCACCAATTCCACGGTGCCCCATTTAATGGTCGTGATCGGAAACTCCTATGGCGCCGGCACCTATGCCATGAGCGGGCGAGCCTTCAATAACCGCTTCACCTTCCTGTGGCCCTCGGCAAAAATCGCCGTCATGGGCCCCGAACAACTCGCGGGCGTCATGTCGATCGTGCGCCGCAACCAGGCCCTGCGCAAGGGAATCGAGTTCGACGAAGAGGTCGACCGCCAGCTGGTCGAGGCTGTGATTCGCAGCGAACGACGAAACGAACTCGCACTCAGTGCGAGCAGTGCCATTACCGACGACGGGATTATCGACCCCCGCGACACACGCACCGTTCTGGGCATGTGCCTTTCCATTGTACGCAACCGCCCGATCGAGGGCGCCGAAGGCTACGGAGTTTACCGGCTATGAGCTTCTCTACTCTCCTCATCGCGAATCGCGGCGAAATCGCTTGCCGCATCATGCGGAGCGCGAGCGATATGGGCATCCGCAGCGTGGCGGTCTATACCGACGCCGATGCCGATGCCCTCCATGTGCACCAGGCCGACGTCTCGGTGCGGCTGCCGGGCACCTACCTGGATGCCGACGATATTCTGCAGGCGGCCAAGGCCACCGGCGCCGGCGCCATTCACCCGGGCTACGGCTTTCTCTCGGAGAACGCCGCCTTTGCCGCCAAAGTGACCGAAGCCGGCATCGCCTGGGTGGGTCCATCGCCGGAGGCGATCACCCGGATGGGCGACAAGATCGAAGCACGCCAGCTCGCTGAAAACGCCGGCGTGCCGGTATTGCCGGGATCCGACGATGCCGATGCCGCGGCCGCCGAAAAGGTCGGCTATCCGCTTCTGGTCAAGGCCGCCGCCGGTGGCGGCGGCAAGGGCATGCGCGTTGTGGAGAGCCCCGACAAGCTCGACGAATCCCTCGACGCCGCTCGTCGTGAAGCCAAAAGCGGCTTCGGTGATGATCGCGTCTTTCTCGAGCGCTACGTGCCACGTGCCCGCCATATCGAAATCCAGATTCTTGGAGATGCACACGGCAATGCCGTCCATCTGGGCGAGCGCGAGTGCTCGATTCAGCGTCGTCACCAGAAAATCATCGAAGAGTCCCCCTCTCCGCGGATCGACGATAATCTGCGTCAGAAGATGGGCGATGCGGCGCTCGCCTTGGCCAACGTGCTGGGGTACGAGTCGGCCGGCACCTGCGAGTTCCTTTTTGATGACCAAAGCGGGGAATTCTTCTTTCTCGAGGTCAATACGCGACTTCAAGTCGAGCACCCGGTCACCGAGTGCGTCACCGGAATTGATCTGGTGCGGGAGCAGTTGCGCATCGCGGCAGGCGAAGAGCTGGGCTACGGACAAGAGGCCATTACGTTCGAGGGCTCGGCCATCGAAGCCAGGTTGTATGCGGAAGATCCTGCGAACGATTTCCTTCCCGCCACCGGAACGTTGTACGCGTTTGAATACGGCTACCCGGATATCCGCTGGGATACCGGCGTTGCCGAAGGTTCGGTTGTCGGCACCGATTTCGACCCCATGCTGGCCAAGGTCATTGCCCATGCCCCGACCCGAGCCGAGGCCGCGGGCCGTTTGGCCCTCGCGCTGGAAAACCTCCATATCGGTGGTGTCACGACAAACCGCGACTTTTTGGCCACCACTCTGCGCCGACCCGAGTTCCTCGACGGCGACACCACCACCGACTTCATCGATCGGGTCAAACCCGATCGCACCCGCCCCCATTCGGCCGCCGAACTCCGCCATGCCGCGGTGGCGGCGACGCTGTGGCTTCAGGGGGAGAACCGTCGCAACGCAGGTGCTCTCGCACAATCTCCGAGTGGCTGGCGCAATGCGGTCATGCCTCCCGAGAAACTGGTTCTGCAGCGGGGCGACGAGGAACAAACCGTCCTCTATCGCGCCCGGCGCGACGGCACCTTCGAGCTCAACGAAGACCAGACGGCCACTATCTACGGGCGCTCCGAATTTGCCATCGATCTGGAGGTTGGCGGCATTCGTTTTGAATCCGAAATCTCTCGAAAGGAGGATTCGATTCTCGTCAGCATTCCCGGTGGCGATATCGAGTTCACCATCCTCCCCCGCTTTGTCCTGCCGGGGACCGAAGCCTCGGTCGGCGGGTTGACGGCCCCCATGCCCGGCAAGGTGATCGAGGTTCGGGTCGGCGAAGGCGACGCCGTAAAAGCAGGCGATACTCTGCTCTTGCTGGAAGCCATGAAGATGGAACACCCCATCCAGGCACCTCAGGACGGAACCGTCAGCGAACTGCGCGTGGCCACCGGCGATCAGGTCGAGAATGGGGCCCTGCTCCTGGTGGTCGATGACGAAAAGGAAAATGACTAATGGCTGATCCGATTCGGATTGCGAACTGTTCCGGCTTTTTCGGAGACCGCCTCTCGGCGGCAAAGGAGATGGTGGAGGACGGACCCATCGATGTCCTGACCGGGGATTGGCTTGCCGAATTGACCATGCTGATTCTGGCACGGAAACGGGCCAAGCGACCCAGCGGCGGCTACGCGCAGACATTCGTCAAGCAGATGGAGCAGGTCATGGGCACCTGCATGGACAAGGGCATCAAGGTGGTCTCCAACGCCGGCGGGCTCGACCCCGACGGTTGTGCTGATGCTGTCGCCGCGGCGGCCCAGAAGCTGGGCGTGCACCCCAAGATTGCTTACGTGTCGGGCGACGATCTTCTGCCCAATGTCGATGAGCGCGTCGCGCGCGGCGAGCTGATCAACTTCGAAACCGGAGAAGCCATCACCGACGCCTCGGCCTACCTGACTGCCAACGCGTATATTGGCTGCTGGGGGATCGTGGAGGCTCTCGAGCAGGGAGCCGATATCGTGATCACCGGCCGGGCGACCGACGCCGCCATCGTCTGCGGTCCCGCCGCCTGGCATCATGGGTGGAGCCGGACGGACTACAACCAACTGGCCGGCGCGGTCGCTGCAGGCCATGTGATCGAGTGCTCCACACAGGCCACCGGCGGTAACTACTCCTTTTTCCACGAGATCCCGAACCTGATTCACCCCGGGTTCCCGTGGGCGGAAGTTGCCAGCGATGGATCCTCGGTCATCGGCAAACATGAAGGCACCGGCGGCGAGGTCAATGTCGGCACTGTCACCTCGCAGTTGTTGTACGAAATCGGAGCCCCCGCCTATCTCGGGCCAGACGTCACAACGCGCTTTGATACCATCGAGTTGGAACAAAGCGGACCGGATCGCGTCCGCATGTTCGGTGTTCAGGGCGAGGCACCGCCCGAAACACTCAAGGTCTGTATCAACAAGACCGGAGGCTTTCGCTCGGACGTAAACATCTGCCTCACCGGCCTCGACATCGAAAAAAAGGCTGCCCTGATCGAAGAGGCCTTCTGGTCGGCCAACCCCTACAACCCCGAGGATTACGCCTTTCTGAAAACGCGCCTTCTGCGCAACGAGCATGCGGATCCGGAATCCAACGAGCAGGCCGTCGCCATCTGGCGCTGCAGCGCCAAGGATCCGGATGAAAAGAAAGTCGGCCGTGCCTTCTCCAATGCCATGATCGAACTCGCCCTGGCCTCGATCCCCGGATTTTTCGCCGTGGGAAGCGGTGTTGGTCCGGGACGCCCCTATGGTGTGCTGGAAACAGCACGCGTGGATGCCGCGAGTGTCACACAGAAGGTGACCTTGCTCGGCGTCGGCGGGAATACCACCGAGGTCTCCTCGGTCATTCCCCGGCACGATGTGAAAATCACGCCTCCGGCCGAGCCAGAGGCCCCGCTAGCCGCAGGAGAGACTCGTGCCCTGCCTCTCGGCACGCTCTTCGGAGCTCGCTCGGGCGACAAGGGCGGGAATGCGAACCTCGGCATTTTTGCACGCAGCGATGAAGCATGGATCTTTCTTGACGCCCTTCTGACGACCGAGAAGCTTCGCGAGTTGCTGCCGGAATCGCGCGAGCTGCAAGTCGACCGGCATCGCCTCCCGGCCATCCGGTCTCTGAACTTCGTCCTGCACGGCTTTCTGGAAGAAGGCGTCGCGGCCTCGACCCGCCAGGATGCACAAGCCAAGAGTCTGGGGGAATGGTTGCGCGCTCGGGTGGTCGAGATCCCTGTGAGCCTGCTCGCGTGAGCGAAAAGCAACCGCAGGCCGGCCCTCGGTTTCCCGGAGTGCGCCCACCGCAACCCCTGCTCGATCCGGAGGCCGAAAAACGCCTCACCGATCGCCAGAAAGAGATCCTCGACGAATTGGAGACCGCAGGCGCCGAGGAAGGCTTCTCCTCGCAAACCATGGCCGAAATCGCCGCTCGCATGAATTGCTCGCTGCGGACGCTCTACGGTATCGCACCCACCCGGGATGAACTCCTGCTGACGGCTGTGGACCGTCGCCTGCGGCGCATTGGTCGCAAGGCGATCGAGAAGCTCGACCCGACACTCTCGCCGCTGGAATTGCTGCGGGCCTACCTGCGCGCGGCCAATGCCGCCGTACAACCGCAAACGCTGACCCTCTCGCGCGACTTCTCGGCCGTCAGCGGTTCGCGCCGGCTTGCCGATGCGCACGAAAACTACGTCATCTCGGTTGTGCAGAAACTCCTCGACCGAGCCGTGGCCGAAAAACAGATTCAACCGGTCGACACCGCTGCCGTGGCCCATATTTTGGGCGGCCTCGGGAGAGAATTCACCAAATCCGACATTGTCGACGTGATCGATGGCACGCCGGCCGAAGCAGCCAATCAATTGCTCGACTTGCTCCTGCGTGGCCTGAGCGCCCCCGAGGGCTGATCTTGCGGAATTGGCCACCAAAAGGGATGGTCTCTTCCATGAGCAACGATTCGACCGAACAAATCCGCACCTTCAAAGAGGCTGTCGCTCTGATCACCGGAGGAGCCTCGGGTATCGGAGCGGCGCTGGCGAAGGACCTCGTGCGTCGCGGCGCGACGGTGATTCTCGCCGATCGCCAATTCGAGGCCGCTCAGGAATTGGCAAATACGCTGGGCGACAAGGCGGAAGCCGTGACTCTCGATGTTCGTGACGCCGACCAATTTGCCGACGTGGTCCAGACGGCGCGAGAGCGCCACGGCCGGATTGATTATTTTTTCAACAATGCCGGTATCGGCATCGGGGGTCCGGTGGAAGCACATGCGCTGGACGATTGGCGCTACACCATCGACGTCAACATTCTGGGTGTCGTCTATGGCGTCCATGCGATGCTGCCCATCATGCGCCAACAAGGATTCGGACATATCGTCAACACCGCCTCGATGGCAGGACAGGTGCCCTGCCCCGGGCTGACCGCCTACGCGACCACCAAACATGCTGTGGTCGGCCTGACCCGCTCCCTGCGCGCTGAATACGCTGGCACCGGCGTTGCCGTCAGTGCCTTTTGCCCGGGCGTGATTCGAACCGAAATCCTCAACAAGGGTGGCACCTTTGGCCGCGGCATGGGCTGGGCCAACGAATCGCCCGAACCGGAAGACGTCGCCAAGACCAATCCGATGGAAGCCGACGCCTTTGCGCGTGCCGCCCTGGACCGCGTTGCGGCCAATGATGAAATCATCATACTGCCGCGTCGATGGTACATGATTGCTCGACTCGACAAACTCTTCCCGCGATTTGCCAGCGCCATGGTCGCGCGCGGTTTCGCCCGCGAGTCGGCTCGCCTCGAGAAGCGCGCCGCCAGTGCTACGGCTGGGAAATAAAAATCGGTGACGACCAGGCGCGCGGCTCGTGTGGCGCCAGACATTCATCGCCTTCGGCTTCCGGACAGGTCGAGACCTTCACGCAAGCACCTGCCTCGTCTCGATCGCAGCGCAAGTTGGCGGCATTGATGCCGGGAGCCGGCCGCTCGAAAGCTCGCGCATAATACACGGCTTCACGTGCGCTATCCCGAAACTCCGGATCGACGAACGTGGCGACACAACCGTCGGGATCTCCCGAACACGCAAAACTCCGCCACGGATCCTCGATCAATTCTCCCACCGGCTCGCCGGCCTTGATTTGGGGACGAATCCGCACGATTTCGATGCGATCAATCACCCGCCGCCGATCGCTGGGGAAATAACATTCCCCCTTGCACAGGCGCGCCACCTCGGTGGCCCCCAGTGAACTCAGCGACGCGTCGGGACATCCGGGCTTTTGCGCAAACGAACCGACCGCGCGAACCTCGAACTGCGGGTTTTCATTTGCGACCCCCTCGGTTCCCATCGGCCGACGCTGCCCGGCGCCATCGATCCAATCAAACCAGAGAAGAATCCGTGGCCCGGTGGTCCCGTAGACTTCGCGACGCTCCAGTCCATCCCAAACCGCATCGCGATCGCGACCCGTGGCGTGTACCGCAACCAGCCCGCCCGTGATCAGGAAGGAGCTCGCCCGCTCCGCCTCGAAGCGCTGGAAGCCCGAAGCCTTCTCGATCGCCTCGGCAAAGGGGATCGAATCAGGAACCGGTTCGCTTGGGGGCGGCAGGATGACCGAACTGAGAATGCCGAGGCTCTCGTCCACAGGGCCCGAGGCCATCGACTCGGTCATGCCGCGGCGTGCGACTTCCTTGTAGCCGGAACCCGCTCGCGCAAAATGATTATCGCTCGAGGCCATCAATCCCATTCGGAAGCGTCCCGGCGGCCCCGGTGACGAGAAATCGCCGAGGGCGAGAATATATTGGGCGGAACTCGCGGGTCGGTAGTTGAAGCTCGGCTCCCGGCAGTCCTGGCATTGCCCGGCATCCTGCCAGTCTTCCGGTTTTGCCCCGGGCACCACGAGATGGCCGGCCATACCGCCTTCGAGATGACGATCCCGAGCAAGGGCAGCCCGCTCGCTGCATTCCGGGACCGCGAGGCCCGCAGCCAGGCAGCGTTCTTCGACAATCTGACCTGCCCGCCAGCAGGACGGCAGATAATTGGGGCTGGGCTCGGGGCAGATCGCCTCGCCGTCGGGCCCCCATTCGATGGCGCGCCAATCCCGGTACACCTCGGAATCACCATGTCCGGAGTACACCTCGATCAGAGTCTGGCGCAGCGGATCATGTTGCCCGTCGACCAATTGCTTGTCCCAACTCGATCCCGCCGGCGTATACGCCCCCCAACTGGTCCCATGGGGGATGACCAGCGACGGATAACCCCAATCATCGAGTTTTTCGAAGAGCTCCGCCGGCGTCGCCACGGCCTCGCGGCAGTCGGTTGGCAAATCGCGCACCGGGATGCCCGTGGGGCAATCGCGAATCGCCTCGGTTTCGCTCAGATAGGCCGCCCAATCGTGAAAGCGACCACCCATCAAAAGCGCGGCCGCTCCGCGCGGCAAGAGGCCCAACTCGCCCACATTTTCGCCGGGCAGCTTGGTCGCAGCGATCGGGCGCGTGGGAATATCTCCCGTCTCGGTATCCCTCAAGATCACGTTCTTGTGTCCGAAATGAGTCTCCGGGGTCGCGCCCGCCTGCGTCCATTCCCAGCCGAGAAAGGCGACCAGATCGTCGGAGCCACCAGACACGGCGTTGCATTGTCGGATAGCAGCGACGGTTTCTTCCCAGCGCCGCGCAGAGAGATTCCCGGCATGGTCATTGATCGAAAAGAAGTCGAGCGCAGCGCAATGTCGGGCGAAATCGCAGGCATCCGACGGCGGGTGCCCGCCCTCGCCTCCGACCATCGGCAAGCTGAAGGTGAAGGCGTCTGCCGAAAAGGTGGTATGTACGTGCAAGTCGCCGAACAGGATCTGACGACTGTCATGCCGCCCGACTGTCCGAGCGGCCACTTGTTGCTGACGGGAAGCCTCGAGTACCTGTGTGGACTTGCGCGGTATGCTGACCGGCGTTCCCCGATCCTCGACCACGCCAAAGGTGCCGCGTCCGGCGACGACGACCGCGAGCAGGGAAAACGCCACCAAAAGCAGGACGACCAGAGCTCCGTACCTGAGCAATCGCGACACCAACTCTCTCCTTTCCTGTCTCGGGGGGTGTCGACAGCCTCGACAACCCTCCCCCGGTGCCTAGCCGACTTTGGGGTCAGTGGTCCAACGGCGCGTCTGTGCCAGACTCTCGGCGATCAGCCGAAACGTGCGACAGGCTGATCCTCCAGCCTTCGCTGCGCACTTTGTGCGGCATGCCAGCCGCACATGCCGTGCACGCCGCCACCCGGTGGCGTCGAGGCTGAACAGATGAAGATGCGGGGGTTGGGGGTCCCATATGGGTCGAGGCGAGCGACGGGTCGTGTGAACAACTGCGTCAGGTCGGCAACACCACCGGTAATCGCACCGCCGACGTAATTCGGGTTCAGCGTCTCAAAATCCGAGGTCGTCATCGTATGACGGGCAAGAATACGATCGCGAAATCCGGGTGCGAAACGCTCGATCTGCGACTCGATTGCTCCGGTCATATCCACTGTGGAGTTTGCCGGCACATGACAATAAGCATAGCCGGTCGCTCCGCCCTCGGGTGCACGCGTGGGGTCAAAGTTGCTTTGTTGGACGACCAATACAAATGGCTTTTCCGCGTGCTTCCCCTGCCACATCGCCGACTCGCTGGCGGCCACTTCGGCCAGAGTCCCACCCACATGCACGGTCGAGGCCTCCCCGCATCGGGGATCGGCCCATGGAATCGGACCGTCCATGGCGAGGTCCAGCTTGAAGACTCCCGGACCGAAACGATACCGCTGCAAGCGGCGCCGATAGCCTGCCGGGAGCGCGTCGCCCGCGATCCGGGCCAATTGATGAGGATCGGTATCGAAGAGATAGACCCGGGCGGCGGGAAGGTCGTCTGCCGAAACGACGGGACTATCCGTGCGGACTTCGCCGCCCGAGGCCCGCAGCAAGGAGATCAGAGCCGACGTAATCGCATCCGACCCACCCTTGGCCACAGGCCAATCCTCCATATGCGCCGTCAGGGCAAACATGACTCCCAGAGCGGAGGTCATCGGATGAGAGAGAGGCAAGATGGAATGCCCCGCACAGCCCGCAAGCAGGGCGCGTGCTGTCTCCTCACGAAACAATCCTTTGGCCAGGAGGTTTGCCGGCCATATCGCACGCAGGCCGAATCGGATGAACGAAACGGGATCCTCAGGAAACCCCAGTGGCCCCAGAGCATCCCGAAGCAAACCTTCCCCGTTGGCCAGCAGGGGTTCGAGCAAACGCCGATAGCCCGGCCCGTCCGCACCCAACTCCTCGACCGTCCGATCCAGAGAACGCCACAGCATTCCGGCGGGTTGGCCGTCGAGCGGATGGGCTACCGAGGCCCCCGGGCGCACCCACTCCAGACCATGCTCCTCAAGCGGAAGGTCTCGAAAAAACGGGGAAAGAATACCCATGGGGTGGGCTGCCGAACAGACATCGTGGCGGAAGCCCGGCAGGGTCAGCTCGCGCGTATCGGCGCCGCCGCCCGGACGCGCCGCGCCCTCGAGGACAAGGACAGAGGCGCCATCGCGCGCCAGGGCAACCGCTGCCGCGAGTCCGTTGGGCCCCGATCCGACAATTACCGCATCGAATTGCTCGTTCGACTGGTTCATTCCTTCAAGGTTTGGCACAACAACACGGAATTGTCGCTGCCTGGGCAACGGGCCGCAAGTCGAGGATCCTCATGAACCAAAATCAGAACTTTGAAACCACGGACGATATCCACGAGCTTCGCCGGCAACCCTACGCAGAGCAATTGCATACGATTTGCATGCGCTGGGCCATGGGAAAAGGCGCCACGCCCATCGGGGTCTATATCGGCTACTTTCTGAAGTACCTGATCTTCTTTATCGGCGGCTGGTGGCTCTGTTGCCTCTCTCTGCCCGGCGCCGGCGGTTGGAGCGATTTCACCAGTTGGGCTCTGACGGGACCGGCTTTCCAGAAAGCTGTTCTCTGGTGTCTTTTCTATGAAGGAGTGGGCTTGGGCTGCTCTTCGGGGCCCATGACCGGACGCATCCTGCCTCCGATTGGCGGGATCCTGCATTTTGCGCGACCGGGCACCACGCGGCTCCCTTTCCTCCCCCAGTTGCCTCTATTCGGCGGGATTCGCCGCAGCCGTCTCGATGTTGTCCTCTACCTCGGCATTCTCGCGCTCCTGCTTCGGGGACTGGTGGCGCCCGAAATTACCAGCGAGATGCTTCTTCCGCTGGTGATCCTGCTGCCCCTTCTCGCCTTGCGCGACAAGACGACCTTCGCCGCCTTCCGAGCCGACCATTATTATCTGGCTCTGGTCGCACTCTGGTATATCGGGACCCCGGGAGATGCCTGGATTGCCGGCAACAAGATCATCTGGTTCGGCGTGTGGTTCTGGGCAGCCACCTCGAAACTGAATCAACATTTCCCCTCCATCATCGCCGTGATGCTGACCAACAGCCCCTTTATCCCGGCAGCCTTCCACCGACGGCTCTACAAGAACTTCCCCGAGGATATGCGGCCCTCGGCGGTCGCCGCGACGCTCGCGCATTTCGGCACCTTTGCCGAGTACGCGTTTCCCATGGTGCTGATCTGGAGCGCCGGGGGACCAATGACCCCCTATGCACTGATCGCGATGGTTCTCTTCCACTCGTTTATCGCGGGCAATGCACCAAGCGGCATGCCCGTGGAATGGAATATCATGATGGTCTACGGAGGCTTCGTCCTCTTCGGCCACTTCGCAGCTGTCCCGCTCAGTGCCCTCACACAGGCACCAGCCCTGCTAGGCTTTCTCGCCATCATGTTGATCGTGGTCCCGACGATCGGGAACTTCTTTCCCAAATACGTCTCTTTCCTCTGGGCCATGCGGTATTACGCCGGCAACTGGGCCTATAGTGTGTGGCTATTCCGAGATAAATCGATCGATAAATTGCATCGGCTGACCAAGAGCATCCCGACCATGCAGGAGCAGTTGGCAAAGATGATCGATAATGAAGACGAGGTTGCCCTCGCCTGTGCGATGACACCCGCCTTCCGCCTGATGCATATTCAGGGACGGGCCTGCCATGCGCCGCTGGCAATCGCCGGGGGTGATATGAGCCGCTACGAGTGGCAGGACGGCGAGATGGTCGCCGGAATGGTCGCTGGATGGAACTTCGGGGATGGCCATCTGCACGACGAACAGCTTCTGGAAGCCATTCAGGAACAATGCAACTTCGAGGAAGGCGAACTACGGGTCGTCTTTATCGAGTCGCAGCCCCTGTTCGGTCGCTCGATGGCCTGGCGCGTCGCGGATGCAAAAACGGGCCAGATGGCCGAGGGGGAATCCATGATCAAGGACATGATCGAATGGCAGCCCTGGCCAACCGGCCCGCGTGCAAAAGCCTTCAAATAGGCTCAGGAAGCAAACATCAGGCGCGTCACCCACTCGGCAACGACGGCGGGACGATCCGAGCCTTCGACGTGGACGGTCATGGTGCGCATCGTCTCGATCGAGGTCCCCTTGAGAGTCACCCGCGAAAGCAGTCGATGGACGCGAATCTTGCTGCCAACGGGGACGGGACTCGGGAAACGAACCTTGTCGAACCCGTAGTTGATGCCCATGGTCACGCCCTCATAGCGACCCGGCTCGGAGACGTTCGGCGTCAGGGCGTCGAGGTGCGTGAGCATCGAAAGCGTGAGGAAGCCGTGCGCGATGGTCGTCCCGAAAGGGGTTGCCTTGGCAGCCTCAGGGTCGACATGGATGAACTGATGATCCTCGGTCACGTCGGCAAATTGGTTGATGCGATCCTGCGTGATTTCCATCCACTCCCCGGTGGACTCCTCACTCCCCTCGACGGCTTTCCACAATTCGTAGGCTTTTGCTGCGGCACTATCGGACATATTCTCTCTCCTTTGACGCCCGGACGATCGAATGAATTATCCGGGCTGACTGAAACGTTTCCGACCTAGACCTAACGATCGAGAGCCATCCCGTCGAGAACCATCCGAGAGGCGGCGAGCCTCTCAAAAATGCCAGGGGAACCGCGAGAAATCCTGAGGCCTTTTCTCCAAAAAGGCGTCGCGCCCCTCTTCGGCCTCGTCGGTCATATAGGCCAGACGTGTCGCTTCGCCCGCAAAGACCTGCTGTCCCACCAGACCGTCGTCGATGAGGTTGAACGCGAACTTCGCCATCCGCTGACCAGTCGGACTCTTGGTATTGATCTCGCGTCCCCATTCCAGAGCGGTCGTCTCGAGGTCTGCGTGAGGCACCACCGCATTCACCATCCCCATCTGGTGAGCCTCTGCAGCCGAATAGCTGCGACCGAGGAAGAAGATCTCGCGCGCGAATTTCTGCCCAACCTGACGCGCCAGATAGGCAGATCCAAACCCGCCATCAAAGGAAGCCACGTCTGTATCTGTTTGTTTGAACACCGCGTGCTCGGCAGAGGCGAGGGTCAGATCAGCGGTCACATGCAGGCTATGCCCGCCACCAACAGCCCAACCAGGCACCACCGCGATCACGATCTTGGGCATCATGCGGACCAGGCGCTGGACCTCGAGAATATGCAATCGGCCCGTCTTTCCCGGATCGATGCTCGCGGCATCCTCGCCATCGGCGTATTTGTACCCATCGCGGCCGCGAATCCGTTGATCACCACCTGAACAAAAGGCCCATCCGCCATCTTTGGGCGAGGGACCATTTCCCGTCAAAAGGATACAACCTACATCCGTCGACATTCGGGCATGGTCCAGCGCGCGATAGAGTTCGTCGACGGTCCGCGGACGAAAGGCATTGCGCACCTCGGGCCGATCAAAGGCGATCCGCACCGTGCCGTGGGCACGCGCGCGATGATAGGTGATGTCTTCAAAGTCGAACCCGGCGACTTCCTCCCATAGACTCGGATCAAATGTCTCGGAAACCATCCTCTGACCTTAACCGGAAGTGATCGACGCGGCGAGTCCGGCAGATCCATCGCCGTGGATCAAACCTGCTTCAATTTCCAGCGTCCGGTCCGGAACCAACCGATGATCAATACCGCCTCGAGCAGAATCGACAGGAACATGGCCGTCCAGACCCCGTCGAGACCAAAACCGAAGGGAATCGCCAAAGCCCATGCCAAAGGCAGCTTGATCGGCCAATTCGACAGAAAGGCCGCCAGCATCGGCGCCCGCGTGTCGCCGGCCCCGTTCATCGCGGCCACCAGCGGAACCGTTGCCGAGCTGGCCCACATGCTGACGGCCAGAATCCGCAAAAAACTGCTGCCGATCGAGACCACCTCGGGCGAGTCGTCAAAGAAAGCGATGAATTGCTCGGCGATGGTCCCGTAGAAGACCATGAAGACAAACCCCAGAGCGATCGAGATTCGCAGCCCGCGACCCACCGCCCGGGAAGCCTGATCGGGGAGCTGTGCCCCCAGGTTCTGCCCGACCAGCGTGGAGATCGCCGCGGTCAAACCCGCCAGAGGAATCCAGTTGAGGTTGAATGCCCGCAAGGCGACCCCGAAAGCGGCGACCGAAGCATCACCAAACGAGGCAATCACGCGGAGAAGGATAAAGGTCGACACCGGACGCGCCATCATGGAGATACTTGCCGGCACGCCGATGCGGATCATACGGGCAAATTCCGAGACGCGGAACCGCAAACGGGCCCCGGCAGGGCGTGGCAGCGGCCAGGAACGCCACCAACTCCACGCAACGAAAAAACTCATACCGATAAAATGCGAGACGATATCAGCATACGCCGCACCCGACACCCCGAGACCCAGCCAACCCACATCGAGACCGAAGAAGATCACCTCGCCGGGGGCGAAGATGAATAGCGGATCAATCACCACGTTGATCGTGACCGCGCCCACGTTGATCCACATCGGTGTCTGGGTATCCCCCGCCGCCTGGTAGGCTGCCCCCATCGCCATCCCCAGAAACATCAGCACCTGCGAAAATAGTGAGATCGAAAGGTAGGGGATTGCCAGATCCCGCACTTCCTCGCTGACTCCGAAAAACCCGATGGCCGCCGGCGAGATCCACGGTGCCAACCCGAACAGGACCAGGCCCATCCCGACACCGAGGGCGATCGCGTGCATCGCAGCAATCCAGGCCCCCTCCCGGTCACCCGCCCCGACGCCGCGAGAGACCAGGGCCACGGTGCCGGTATGAACAATCTGGGTAAAACCGAAGAGAATGAAGAGCACATGCCCGCAAAGCGAGACGGCGGCGACAGCTGTCGTCCCCAAATGCCCGATCCAATAGAGGTTCGCGATCAGAAAGAGCGCAATGGTGGAGTTCGACAAGGCCACCGGCCAACCCAGAGCGAGGATCTGCCGGTAACCTGATCCAGGCTTCTCCCAGCTCTTTTCGGTTTCCGAATGCACCTCGCCCATGGGACTCGTTCATAGCCTGCTTGGACGCCAAACAACAGAAAACAGGCTGGCACGATTTTCTACGCTCGAGGACGCAGCCGCCAGATCAGGAACCCCAATAGGCAAAACTCTGCGCCAGATACACGGGATACGGCAAGGGACTGTGTTCTGCGGGCTGATTTTGCGCCAAAACCACGCCGACAAGATCTTTTTTGGGGCTGACAAAAAACGTGGTCGCATAATACCCGGACCAGAAGAAATCTCCGTCCTCGTCAATCATCGGCGTCGCATCGGCGTCAGCAACCACCGCCAACCCGTAGCCCCACCCCAAACCCTCGATGCCCTCATCCGCGAGAACACCCTCATCGACATGAATCCGTGTCATTTCCGCTACGGTCTCGGGAGCAAGGATCCGGACACCGTTGTAGGCCCCCTGGTTCCAGAGCATCAGGGCGAACCGGAGATAATCGCCTGCGGTCGAAACCAATCCGCTACCACCCGGAGTCCAGAAGGAAGCGTCACTGGCAGGCTCGGGGACGAGAAGCAGCGAGCCGTCCTCATCCTGCGTATACATCGAGGCCAGTCTCTCACGCTGGTCGGCCGGCGGCAGAAAACTGGTATCGACCATCTCCAGTGGCGCAAAAATTTGCTGCTGGAGAAATTGGCCGAAGGGCTGCCCGGCAGCCACCTCCACGACCCTTGCCAAAACATCGGCTGACCAACCGTAGCGCCAAGCGGTGCCCGGCTGCTCGTAGAGCGGCGCCGAGAGGACGCGAACGACGCGATCCCCGAGGGAACCCGAGCCCGCATAAATATCATTCGATGCCCATACCCGACCCAGATCCGAATCGTCATCCTTGGCCCCAATCCCGGAACGAAAGGTCAGCAAATCCCGGACTGTCATCGGCCGGGCCAGAGCCTGGGTCGGAAAGGTTCCGTCAGGCCGAAGCTCCGTGCTCGTTGCCACGCGGAGATGGCCGGCCTCGGGAATAAATTTCGCCACCGCGTCGTCCAGACGCAGCCGCCCCTGCTCGATCAAGATCATGGCCGCCACGGCGGTCACCGGCTTGGTCATCGAGGCAAGGCGAAATCGGGTATCGATCCGCATCGGCTCGCCGGTTTCGATATTGGCAAAGCCGGCACTCATCGCGGAGACGACGACTCCATTGCGGGCCACCGCCGCCACGTATCCCGACTGCAGTTGCCACCAGGCACTTGCGGCGAGAAAACCCCGCAGGGAGGCCCGCGAAAGACTCCCCAGAGCCATCGCCTCGACCTGGCCCGGATCTGCCGGCGGCAAATCGAGTGCCTCTTCGCGAGCACAACCCGCTGCGAAGCTGAGCGAGAGAAGCCCCGACAATACCAGGGCAAGGTTACCCCGGCGTCCACGCGAAAACCGCACGACTGGCCTCAGTTGCCAACCTGCTCAAATTGCAGACCGACATCCGAGAAGTGTTCGATCAGAGAATCGCCCATACCGCTGGCTGTCGCATCGATTCCGAAGGCTTCCCGGACAAAGGACGTGACCGCATGCTGAACGACCGGCCAACCCTCGCGCACCGGCAAGGCTTCCGGCTGGCAACCATCGGTACCCAAACGAGCGATATTCTCGGGAACGGGAAGCCCGGCATTGGTCGCAATATCGATAATCCCTCCTTCTTCTTCCCCAATCGCACATAGGTCGGAGACCGCGAGGTGGCCGCCGCGGTCAAGAACCAGCAGTCGTTTCGGTCCAGGTGCCGTTTCATAAGAGGCCTGAATCCCCGCCAAGGGTACCGAAATGTCGATCGCGCCCGCGATCCACAAAGAGGGGCGCTCCGGGAAATCGCCCGAGCGACTGCCCCCGCCCGTCATCGGAACATAGGCGAGCACATCTGGTTCTGCCGCGAAGCGCGTGGCGGTACCGGCACCAGCCGAGTGGCCGACAATGACCAGCTGCTCGGTGGACGCCACCCCCGCGAGCAAGTGGTCCGGCGTCGCGGAAGCCGTCGCCAGTGCATCCACTGCCAGGCGGGTCACGGTCACGTCATCGATCGGGTTCTCCGGAGCGAAACCGAGCGCCGAGGCCAGACCACGCTCGAGATAGTCCACCGAGACGACCACAAAGCCCCAACTGGCCAGATGCGCGGTGAGAAATGTCGATTGGGTCCGAAACGCCGAAAACCCGTGCGCGAAAATTACGGTCGGGTGCCCCCCCTCCTGCGATGGCTCGATATCCCGATAGGCCTCCTCGACAAACGGAGGGTTGGCGTCCGGGTCGAGCAACCCGTCGATCACCGGCGGAAGCCAGGAGCGAATGAAATATTCCTCGCGCGCCACGCCCTCCTCGGCTCCCGGATCTGCGGGATACCAGATCTCGACTTCGCGATCCGCGAGGGAGAGCGTTGTGACGCCCGCCACATAGGGACCAGGCTCATCGAAAAATTCGTTGCTCCCACTGGAAGAACCGGAACAAGCCGCAAATCCGAGAAGAAAAATACCGGCGAGAAACCGGGTCAGAAGGCCGAGCGAATATTGACGAATCATCCGCTCATGTTGCCGAGTTCGAGGCCAGGATACAACCGGTATCCGTACCCGCGGAAAATCACAATCGGCGTTCGACCCGAATTTCGATGGCATCGGGCAAAGCACTCTCGAGATTGACCACCGACACACTGCGGCGGCGCAGGGCAGCCCCCCGCGTCAAGATTCGCACACGCCCGCTCTTGAGCCCCTCAAAATAGAACTTTCCGCCCTCAAAAGACACGTACCCGCGACGCAACAACTCGCGGGGCCGCGTTCGCACATGCGCTGATTCGCGACGAAAGGCGATTGGTCCCGAGTAATCTCGACCGGAATTATCGGCCACCAGATGCTAGGCACGGTCCATGAGCGAGCCGCAACGGCGCAGGGCCCGAAAACCTGATGAAATTCGCTCCAGCCGAATGCGACAAGTCGCGCTGGGATATCGCTTGTTGGCCGCCCAACGATGGGGCGATCTGGGCGACGGCCACATCAGTGCCCGCGACCCCGAGCAAAAAGACGCCTTCTGGATGTTGCGGCTCGGGGTCTCCTATCACCAAGCGACGGTCGACGATCTGGTTCTGGTGGGCCCCGACGGCAAGATCCTGGCGGGCAAGGGATCGATCAACATGGCCGGCTACTTCATCCACCAGCCGATTCTCGAGGCCCGGCCCGAGGCGGTCAGCGCCTGTCACGTCCATACGGGCTGGGGGACACCGTTTTCCGCGCAAGCCCGCCCGATCGAGCCAATCTCTCAGGAGTCTACTGTCTTCTTTGAAGATCATGCGATCTTTGATGACGAGGAGGTTCAGGTTCTGAGCACCGCGGGCGGAAGTCGCATCGCGGACGCCCTTGGCAGCAACCGTGCGATCATTCTCAGAAACCATGGGCTTCTGACTGTCGGCGAGCGAGTGGATGCCGCCGTAGGCTCTTTTGTTCTGATGGAACGCGTGGCCGAGGTTCATATGAAGGTGTCCGAGGCAAAGCCGATCTCCGCCGCCAGCGCACGCCAGGCCCGCGACGACCTCAACCGATTACAATCCGCACGCGGCGCTTTCTGGTCCATGGTCGAGCGCCATATCGAAGACCCGGGCGTGGTCGAGGCCGCATCGTGAGCTGGGTGCTGATCGCATTTGCCGGGATCGCCGGCGCGCTGGTCCTGACGTTTATCCTGACCAATCGCGAGACGATCACAGCCGAGACTTTCCGCGAAAATTCAGGCTACGAGACGGCCGCCCTGAGCGAGGGCATCACCGCCTTTCGCGATCTCGGCCCGCCCGAGGCCCCCGTGCTGGTCCTGATCCACGGAGCCACACTCGGGTCCGTGGCCTATGATGAGTATTACCCCCTGCTGGTCGAAGGAGGCTTCCGGGTCATTGCCTATGACGAATATGGTCGCGGCTTCTCGGATCGCACCGACGGCCCGCTCGATATCGACTGCATGCGTCGGCAACTCCTCGAACTACTCGATCACCTCGAGGTCGATAGCGCGGTTCTCTACGGAATCTCTCTGGGTGGTGCGATTGCCGCGCGTTTTGCGGCAGCCCACCCCGAGCGAGTCGCCGCGATCGGCTTTCAGGTGCCGTTGATTCGCGGGGCAAATTCCCCCTTGCTCGCCATTGGCCGCATTCCCTTCCTCAACCGGTTTCTGATGCGAGTCGTCCTGACCCCCAAGGCCATCGAGAGGGGCGAGGCCGTCGACATCAATGACGCTCACGGGCAACGGGTCTTCGAGCACTTCCGAAAACAATTCACCGTGCGAGGCACGGAAAAAGCTCTCCTCTCCATGATGACCGGGGATGCATTAGGCGATCGATTGCCGGATCATCACACCATCGCAGAAGCCGGCATCCCGGTGCAATTCGCGTACGCGACCGACGATCCGGAGATTGCACCGGCCCTGGTAGAAGAGGCGATCGCAGCTTACGCGCACCCGGATGTGGACCGCTACACCGGAGGCCATTTCTTTTCGACCGGCCGCCATGCCGAGCTCACCCGAAAGCTGCTTTCCTTTCTCGAGCAATCGCGGGGGACCTGAACGAGGTCCCTAAAAGGCGCGGAAACGTTTCTGGACGTGCCTCTGGCGCAGGGCGATCTCGGCTCGTCGCTGCTCGACCGAAAACGGTTGCGTGTCTTTGGGCAAAACCTGCGCGACCTCGGCGAGGCCGACCTTGCGGCACCTGACTTCGGGCCAATCCTTTTTTTCCGGCGTCTCGGAGTACGCCCAGCGCGGCGCCACAAAGACCTCGGGGTGCCCTCCGGTATCCACCCAATTCTGAACACCGGGATCCTCATGGGCGATGACCCAACGAATCCAACCGTCTTGATCCAGCCGCGCCTGCGCGCCGTTCCGACTACCGACGCGATGGGCGTATTCCAACGACTCGCCCCACAGATTTCCCAGCTGCATGCCTACGTATTGTGGTTGTGTCGAAATTCGATTTTCCACAATGAGGGCTTCGTCGGGCCCCAGAGCCGCGATGGTCCCGGCATAGAGGTTGGTGCTCATCCCGCCCCCGGTCGCTAATCCTGCGACATTCATCTGGTTGAACTCGTTGCGACGAAAGCCGATTCCCGGCAGCGTTCCCGGGCGCTCGCCATAGGTGCCCCTCAGGATCGTCCAGAAGGCATTCCAGAACTGGATCTGGTTGCGTGCGGTCTCGCCACAGCGACGAATTTCTCGCGCAGCGCGCTCGGTTGAGTAAGCCTCCGAGACTTCACCCACACGACTGAGGCATGAGATCTCGAGATGGATCGCCTCCTCGCGAGCCCAATCGTAGAACAACTGCCGGCCACTGATATAATCGGCGAAACGCTCCGGTCCGCGATCGGGGTCGGCAGGATGCGGCGCCTCCACCTCTCGGTAAGTCGAGACAAAGTTCCCCTGCCAATCCGACGGGCACTCGGGAGCAAAGAGAATCTCGAAGGATCCGTCTGCCGCGACCTCGATCGTCGAGGAATCCAGGCGACCGGTCTGTGACTTGGTGCCCGGCATCAACTCACTCAGATCTCCTGAATCACCCGCAAGCACCCCCTCGCTGGCTTCGAAAATCATATAATGCGGGGCCTTGGGGCCGTCTACCACCGCTGCGGGGTCGCGCCAATGCGCATGAGCGCCGGCCTGCCCGCGCACCAGATAGCTCTCGCGCCCATCGATCGCCGCATAGAAATAGATGGCATCGGCATTGTCGATGGTCGCACGCGTGATCGGGGAGAGCGCATTATGGAACTGCGGGCATAGCGGGTCACTATGGAAGGCGCGCTCGATGGCCGCATGCATATAGCCCATCAGGTAGCGGTACCCCTCGGCAAGAAGCCGGTCCGACGCAGGCGCCGGCATTCGGTCCGGAACGTCGAGGCAATCGCGCGCCTCGGCCATGGAGCGCTCGAAGTCCTCCCATGCGGCGCGCAATTCCGAGGTTGCTGCTTCCGGACTTCTTCTCATCGATCCACCTCCAAAGGGAAACGACCTACCCAAAACGCGGGACCCGCTCCGGGTGCTCGATGCCACAGCTTCCGGCCGACAGCAAGCCCGCGGCATCGTCCACTGCCAAGCGGCCGGGACCCACTTCTATCCGGACGGCGGCCGAAACTTTTTGCCATCCCAGCCCGGCCAGAGGTCGAGTTCGGCGCAGACCTTGTGGCTATTGATCGTGGCGCCTGCGCGCGTCCGAGCATCTTGCGCGGTAGCCAGCCAGACAATCACCGCGGCGGTAACCTCGGGCGGCGCCCCGGCCCAGACCTGATCGAGATCGGTTGCCGCCCCTCGCAAGGCTCGCATCGTATCCGTCGGTGTATAGCCCGGGTCCACATTGAAGGCGCGAATACCGTCGGCGGCATGCTCCTGATGCAGGATCGGAACCATTCGATGCAAGGCGCTTTTGGAGGCCGCGTAGGCATAACCCCATCCGCCCTCTCCCACCGGGCCGGGCGGGTCGGCATGACCCGATCGAGAGGTCATATTGATAACCACGCCCCCACCCGAATGAATCATCCCGGGCAGGACCCCTCGCAGCAACTCGAACGGCGCCACGCAATTGCCCTCGATCAGCGAGCGCAATTCCTCGACCGGGATGTCCTGCAGGCGGTCCATCCGGCCTGGCCCCTGGTAGATGGCATTATTGACCAGAACCTCGACGCTGCCCCAGGTCTCGGTCACATGGGCGGTTGCCGCCGCGACCTGTTCCGGGCGAAGAAGATCCATGGGGATCGGGAGCACCTCGCCACCCCGCCTGCGGATCTCGTTGGCTGTGGCCTCCAGACTGCCCGCCACCGCAACCTCGCGTGGGCGGACCGAGGACGATCCATGGACCCGACCGGCACCTTCTTTCTCCGTTCTCGCCGTGATGGCAAGGGAGAACCCGGCCGAAGTCAGAGCCAGCGCCGTCGCCTTGCCAATCCCTCGACTGGCACCGGTCACCATCGCGATTCGTCGTTTTGTCACCTTTCCTCCAACTCGTCTGTACCTGCCCCGGCAGACGATGATAACCAAAATCCATGGCGACCGAGAATGATCCCGAAAAAATCCCGCAAGGGATCGAACTGACTCCATTTGACGAAACGTTTCGCAACGACCCGCATCCCCGACTAAAGACGCTGCGCCAGACCTGCCCGGTGCGGCGCGACCCCGAATTCAATCAGGTCCTGATCGCCAGCGAGGCGTTGGTCCGCGATATCGTCCGCAACCATGACCTCGGGGTCGATCCACGAAAAGCCAATCCGGAAGATTCCGCCCAACAATTCCGACCCATGGATGAGGACATCGAACCGTCGATGCTCTTTCTCGATGATCCCGACCACCAGCGACTTCGCAAACTGGTCGCCCCGGCGTTTGCCCCGCGAAAGGCTGAGGCACAACGTGCCATGATCCGCGAAGTCGCCGAGGAGTTGGTCGCCGCGATCCAACCGGACGCAAACGGTGAATTTGATCTGATCGAAAGCCTGGCCGGCCCGCTGCCCGCCGTGGCGATCGCCAAAATTCTGGGAATCGACCCCGATCGGCAATCTCAATTCAAGGAATGGTCCGAGTCGTCCTCGGCTGCCTTTTTCACCGGAGGCCTCGATGAAAGCCTGCGCGCCGCAGGCGAAGCGGCGCTCGAGAATCTTCGTGCTCTGTTCACGGAAGAAGTTGCCAAACGCAAGGCACACAAGGGCCGTGAGCCCGAGGACCTGATCGGGGAGATGGTGCACGCGCAGGAAGATGGCGACCGCTTCACCGAATCCGAGATCCTGACCATGTGCAATTTACTGCTGATCGCCGGCAACGTGACGACCTCGGATCTGATCGGCAATGGATTGCGCACCCTTCTGCTCCACCCGGATCAGGTGCAGGATCTGCGCGATGCGCCGGAGAAACTGCCCGGTGCGATCGAGGAGATGCTGCGCTTTGACCCGCCGGTGACCGTCTCGGGCCGGATCACTCCGACCGAGATATCCCTCGACGGAGTCACCGTGGGCGCCCGCGAGTCTGTCAGTGTCCTTTTATCAGCCGCAAATCGAGATCCCGCCATTCACGACGACCCCGACCAGTTCCGGATGGATCGCGAAGATCCCCAGCATCTGTCTTTCGGTGGCGGCGCTCATTTTTGCCTTGGCGCCCATCTCGCGCGCGTCGAGGCACAAGAAGCCGTTCGTGCGATCCTCGGACGATTCGGACACCTCGAGGTCATTGAGCAGAGCGCTGATTGGAAGATGGTACCCGGCTTCCGCGGCATGGCCTCCTTGCGATTGCGGGTCGTCGCGGAGGACTGAGCAAAGCTCGCCTTCTCGGTTGCGGCTCGGTTCGTGACCGCACCGCACCGCACCGCACCGCACCGCACGAGAGAGTGCCGGATCAGAAATTTCGGGGCAAACCCAAACCTCGGGTCGCGATGATATTCTTCTGGATTTCGCTGGCGCCACCACCGATGGTGTCGACAACCGTGTAGCGATAGCTGCGCTCGAAACGTCCGTCGATCGGCGCTTCCTCCGAATCCGGGCGGAGGACGGCATCCGGACCCATCATGTCGAGTGCGGCATTGGCCGCGCGTTGCCCGCTTTCGTTCATGAAAAGCTTGTAATAGGAAGCCTCCACTGTCGGAATCGCATCCGACAGGGCCTTGGAGACCACCAGGCGTTGCAGGTTGCGCGAGACCTGCAATTCGGTGGCAATCTGCGCGACGCGGCGACGGACCTCCGGATCTTGCTGCACCGGCTGGCCGTCACGGGTGGTCGACTGCGCCCAGTCGACGATGGCCTCCACCTTTTTCTCGAGAACGCCGATCGGCATCATGGTGAAACGCTCGAGATCCAGAGCCTCACAGACGTAGATAAAGCCCTGCCCCACCTCACCAACCACATGGTCATCCGGGACAAAGACATCATCGAAGAATACCGCGTTGGTTCGCTCGTCTCCGATCGTATCGATCGGATCGATCTTGAGGTTCGGGTGGTCCATCGGAATCAGAAAGAGCGTGATCCCCCGATGCTTGTTGTCCGGATCCGTCCGGGCCCCAACCCAATACCAGTCCGCAAAATGTGCCGACGTCGTCCAGGTCTTCTGCCCATTGAGGAGCCACCCGTCGCCGACTTTCTCGGCTTTCAACTGCATGCTGGCCGCATCCGAACCGGCCCCGGGTTCGCTGTAGCCGATGGCGAATTCCACTTCGCCTCGCATGATCTTGGGGAGAAACTTCTTTTTCAGGAACTCTGATCCATGTCGAATCAGCGTCTTGCCCACCTTGCCCACCGACTTGCCCGGCTGCGGGGCGCCGAAGCGCGCCAGCATTTCGCAAAGGATGAAATCATAAATCCCGGACCGGGCCTGGCCCCCATATTCCTTGGGCCACGACATTCCCAACCATCCGTTTTCGCCCAACTGCTGGATGAAACGGCGCTTGGCCGGCGTATCTACCGTCTGGGAAAGCTGCTCGCCCTGAGGGTCAAAAATCTCGGGCGAAGCCACGCCCTCCAGAAAGTTTTGTACTTCATCCTTAAACTTCAGCTCATCGGGCCCGAGATCAAAATCCATGCGAAAATCCTATCAGCACCCGAAACGGAGTGCACGAATGCCCCCGGGGCAATACCGGGAGTCTATTTATCGTCTCCGATATGCATCAGAGGCAGAGGATTGGGGCTATCCGAGTTCAGGAAATAGACCTTCGCCGCCGGATCCTTGGAAATGGACTCGAGCGCCTGCAGGGCCTGGAGCTTCACGTAGTTGGGGTTGTCGCCAATCGCTTCGTTGATGCTGGCGATCTCGTAGGCCCGTGCGTCGGCCAGAACCCGTCGCATGGCGGCCTCTTCCTCAGCCGCGCCTCGTTCCGCTTGCGCCGCGGCGATCTTTTGCTGCTGCTCGGTTCGGAATCGCTCCAGTTCGGCCTTCTGCTTCTCGACTTCCTGTTCGCGTTCTTTTTTGGCCTCGATCGCCTTCGCAATAAACGGCGGCAGCGAGATATCCCGGATCAGGACGGCATCGACCTGCACCCCCTTGGGGGTCAGATATTCCTGCAAACCGGCCAGAATAGCGGTCTGCAATTTGTCCTGCGTTTCTTCGAGAAAGAAGTCCTCGGCCCGACGCACCGTCTTGCCCTGCTCGCGGATCAAGGAGCGAAGCTTGGGGACGATCTGCACCCGAAGAACATCCTTCAATGTGCCGGTCTCCCTCAAAATGCGGGGCGTGTCATCCCGGATGATATTGTACTGCACGCTGACATCGACTTGGGTCTGGAGCTGGTCCTGACTTGGCACTTGCGCCTTTTCGAGATGAGTTTTTTCGCGGACATCGTAGGAACGAAAGTCGTAGAGAGGGTTTACCGGAATATGCAGCCCTGCCTCATAGGGGTCATCGAGCACATCGCCAAACAAGGTCGCCACCGCCACATGTCCTGGCGGAACACTTTCATAAAACCGACTTCCGACCAGCACCACCACAATAAGAACCACCGGAATTAACACACCTGCCATACTACTTTTGTTCATCTTGACCCCCTGCATCGGCGGTGAACTCCGGCCCGCCGCTCCGGAAACCTGCTCGGAACTTCAGCTCAATTCATACTCTTTGCGCAACTCCTCCAGAGAATCACCCCAGCGATCCTCCCAACGCACATCCAGCAAACACCGGGAGCGTCGCCCCAGAGCCCACCCTTCGGTAATCGCATCCATCACCGGGGGCAACAATTCCGGCTGATAGAGGACCATCTGCAAGGGGCGGCTTGCGATGATCATGGCCGGGTAAGGCGCCGGCGTCTGGGCAACCGTGAAACTCACCACACGAACCTCGCCAAGCGGCGTGGTATCAAAGCCGGTCAGCACATGAAAAAGATCATGCAGCTGAAAACCCCGCTCGGCCAGGTAACCAACGTCCTCCCCGCGGGCGCGGTGGGCCGGGATAAACGCGGACTCACGCAGCAGGTTCGCATCCAGCTCGTTCTCATCCAGATAGCGCGCAAACTCTCGACCCAACGTACCATCAGCCAGAGAGCGCAGGGCCTCGACATCCGGCGACGGGCTCAGATAGCGATCCGTGAGCATTTGGTCGGCAGCAGGCGCCTGGCGTGCCAAGGCATCGAACCCGTTGAGCGCATCGCGGTCCCCGTGCTCCATATAGTCCAGAGCCAGCGGCACCGAAGCCCGCGGATCCCAACTCTTGAGCGATTTGAGCAAGCTCTCGACAAGTTCCGGCGCCAGATCCGGGGACTCCGGAGCACTCATGAGCGCACCACGCGCCCGGGCAGAGGCCCCTCGGGGTCCAACTGATCCACACCGTCGGCCCGCAGAGTTTCACCGGCCACGACGACCGCGCGCATCCCCTCGGCAGGCGCGATCAGACGATCGGCGCCCCCGGGGAAATCGTTCACGCGCTCAAGCTCCCCACACCGAACTGTCTCAGGATCAAAAATAGCCAAATCTCCAATTTTTCCTTTTTCAATTCTACCACGATCGGCAAGTCCGAAAAGGTCGGCTGGCTCGGAGGTCAATTTGCGCACCGCCTCTTCCATGGTCAGCACCTCCTTTTCGCGCACCCAATGGCCAAGCAGATGGGTCGAGGCGCCTGCATCACAAAGCTGGCTTGCATGAGCACCGGCGTCCGAAAGTCCGAGGACCGCCGTCTTGTCCGACAATAATTCTGCCACCACATCCTCATCCCGGTTTGCCACCGCCATCCGGAACGAGACCTCCAATTCGGTCGCCAATGCCAAATCCAGCATCGCGGCCACCGGCGACTGCCCCTTGCGTGCGCCGAGCTCGGCCACCGACAACCCCACCACATTGTCGTCACTGGGGTGGCGCGAGACCCACATATGATCCATCGAGAAGATCCCGATTGTCTTTTGCGTCGCTTCCTCGAAGGCGGTCCGGAAATCCGGATCGGCATACAGGCGCATCTTGCCTTCCTTGTCGGTCGCAAACGCCGGCTTCATCGTCGGAATGCTGCCAAAAGGAAAAGGTGCGCCCATGTCGAATTCCAGCATCAGAGGACGACCGGTGACCTGAGGATAGACCTCGATGCCCTCGGCTTGTTGAGCGGCCGTCTTTTCCAGAACCTTGCGATGACCGTCCGGACCGAAGAGACCGCCGAGCAGCGCGGTCCAGGTGACTGGCCGACCGATTCGTTTCTGAATTTCGCCGAGTTCATCGAAGAGAAGCCCCTGCCCGATGGTCGACTGAAAAGTGCCCTTTCCGGCCTCGCGCAGGCAATCACCGAGCGCCAGAATCTCCTCGTGGGCGGCCACGCGACTGGGCACCGGATTCCCGTCGTAGCCCACATGCGTCGGTGCCTTGGAGGTCGCAAAGCCCAGCGCCCCCTCGCGCAGCGCTGCTGCGACCAGGCCACGCATTTCCTCGATCTCCTCGGGCGTCGCCTCGCGAGAAACGGCCTCCTCACCCATCACCCACGTTCGAATGGGCGTATGCCCGACCATCGCCCCCACATGGATCGCCGTTCCGCGCGACTCGATGGCGGACAGAAACTCTCCGAAAGTGCTGAAGGGCCACTCCGCCCCCAACCCCGCGCGCAAGGCATCGAGAGACATCCCCTCGACATTCTCCAGCGTGCGCAAAATCAGATCACGATCGCGTGGTCGTGTCGGCGCGACACCAAAGCCGCAATTTCCCAGAATCACCGTCGTCACCCCATGCCAGGGCGAAATGGTCATCATCCGATCCCAAAAGACCTGCGCATCATAATGGGTGTGAATATCCACAAATCCGGGGGCAACGATCGCACCCTCCGCATCGATCTCGCGGGTGGCCGAACCCGACAGATCCCCGACCTCCGTGATCCGGCCACCCTGAATCCCGACATCTCCACGAAATCCGGGCGCGCCCGTGCCGTCGACAATCGTGCCCCCGCGCACGAGAAGATCGTACTCTGCCATCAGTTTCTTCCTCTTTCCCTCTAGTTTAGTTGCACTGCAGATCGACCTGCACGCCGACATGATCCGACGGCCAGCAAATCTCATTCGGAAGCGGACCACACACCGGCACAAACGGGTTGGGCTGATCCGCAAACAAGGCGGTCCTTGCCCCGTCCCTGTCCGGGTCTCCTGCCGGTTCGATGACGCCCGAACACGAGGCCCCTTCGCTGGCCGGCATTACAAATACGAAGTCGATCCGGCTCCGCACGCCGAGCACAGGAGACTCCATATTCTCATCGGATCGTCCGGAAGTGCACCCGATGCCGCTGGCCGGATCACACTCCGGGTTGCCCGCTTCCAGATAGGCATCGCCCCATCCTCGATCCGTGAACTGACGATAGACAAAGCTGCCCGGAGAAGCATTGAAATCCCCGGCAATCAAACCGGGGTTGGGCCCCTCGTATTTGCGTTCGATCCACTCGGCCATCTGCACGGCCTGACATTCGCGCCGCGTTTGCGCCCCGGCCACGAGACAGGCTTCCGGACAATCGCCCGGCAGGCACAGATCCCGCGCCCCATCCGCACTCGATGCCAAATGCGTCGAAAAGACATCGACGGGCCCGACCGGATGGTCGACCCGAACGTAAAAAACCGACCGAAAATTGCCGAAGAGGCGCAGTTGTTCTGCTTCGAGAATGTCGTAGCGCGAAAGGACGGTCTCATCATCGACACCCAGCAAGACGTCACCCTGAACGAGCTTGTAGGGAAAGGGGCAAACCTCTGCGACCCAACCTTCCAGCAGGGCCACCGAAGGACCCCAAATCTCCTGCAGCGTGACGACGTCCGGGCAGCCGGCCTCGCGCACCCAGGCGGCCAGGAGCTCCGAGCGATCCTCAAGCCGACAAGAATCCGTGTCGGGAGGGCAGAAAAGCCCATGGACAAAATTCAGATTCGCCAACGTGATATCGGGCTCGTCCTGCTCCGATCCGGCACACGACGTCAGCAGCAGAGCCAGCAAGATCATCGGCAAGTGTACGCGCACGCTAACCTCGCGGATCCGGACGTGCGCCGCGCAAGAGACGTCCTCTGCGGGTGCCGGTGCCCTCGCCATCCTTGAAGGCCACCTCGCCGCTGATGATACTGTAGCGGTAACCGCTCGCTCGCTGCAGCAAACGTCGACCGTTCGCGGGCAGATCACGAACGACCTTCGGGGCATGCAGGGCCAATGCCTCGAAATCGATGACGTTGATATCGGCCTTCATACCCGGAGCCAGAAGGCCTCGGTCTTCCAGTCCCACCAATTCGGCACCACCACGCGTCAGCTTCTGAATCACCCATTCGAGCGGCAACCTCTCGCCGCGCTTCCGGTCGCGTGCCCAATGGGTCAACATCGTTGTCGGGAAACTCCCGTCGCAAACTGTCCCGCAATGCGCGCCGGCATCACTGAGCCCGAAAGAGGCCTGCGGGTGGGTCAACATCTCGCGCACCATCTCGAGATCCCCGTCGAGATAGTTCATCAAGGGGAAGTACAGCAGAGCAGCACCCTGTTCTTCCGCGAGCCAGTCGAGGAGAACTTCCTGCGGCGTCACGCCGCGCCGTTCTGCCTCGGCTGCGGCACTGGTCGAGGGATGCGGCTCATAATCGGGGGGATCGCTTAAACGGAACATCTTGCCGAAGCTGCCGAAGAGCACGCCTACGATCGTGGACGGATCGATTTCCACGGTCTCGGCCAACAGACGAGCGCGGAAATCCGGGTCCCGCAAAGCCGCCGCCCGCTCCGCAAGGGGCTTGTCCGCTATCTCGTAGAAGGTCGAATGCAATAGAAACGGGTGCAAGGTTACATCCAATCCCATCACGACCCCGGTTGCCCGCGCGGGGACCTGCCCGCGCATCGGCAAGCCATCGCTCGCGGCAGCGGCGATCCCGCCGAGAACATTCTTCCAGATTTCCGGATAGCGATCGTCCTGCTCGATCGTCATTGACAAAGGACGTCCCGAAACTTCCGCCATCCCGCGAATCATGGCGAATTCCGCGTCGAAGTCATGGAAGTCGGCGATCAATTGCAGAACGCCTTTTCCGGTGGTGCCCATCGCGCGCGCAATCCCCTGCAACTCGTCGCCGGACACCCCGAAGCTCGGCGTCGGGTTTCCGGACTTGTCCCGGTGTTTTTCCGTACGCGAGGTCGTGAACCCCAGAGCACCGGCCTCAACCGCCTCGCATACCAAAGAAGACATCTGCTCGATCTCGGCGGGGCTGGCTTTCTCGAGCGCCGCACCGCGATCACCCATCACGTAGGCTCGCAACGCTCCATGCGGCACCTGCACACCGACATCCATCGCCAGAGGGCAGTCCTCGACCGCATCCATGAATTCCGGGAAGGTCTCCCAATTCCAGCGAATCCCCTCGGCCAAAGCGGTGCCGGGAATATCTTCCACGCCCTCCATCAATCCGATCAGCCAATCGCGTCGGTCCGGGGCGCACGGCGCAAACCCGACCCCGCAATTCCCCATCACGACGGTCGTTACGCCATGAAAGCTCGAGGGCCGCAGCTCGGGGTCCCAAGTGACCTGCCCATCATAATGGGTATGGACATCCACAAAACCCGGCGTCACCAGATCGCCATCGGCGTCGATCTCCACGCGCCCCGGCGAGGAGACCTCGCCGACCGCGACAATTGTCTCCCCATCGACCGCGACATCAGCTTCCCTCGCCGGGCTGCCGGAGCCGTCGATAACCTTCCCCTTGCGAATCACCAGATCGTGCATGTTCATCCCTTTCCCCAAGCTTCAGACTAGACCATCCAACCCGGGTTCGGGAAGCCCTGACGCAGATCTCCCGAAATCCGACACCGGCCCCCTCGCCCCGAGCGCCGACTCCACGCCGATCCGCCCTAGCGAGCCTTTGATTCTGAGGGCTTTTCCGGGGATTCGACCCCGTCGGGCGACTCCAGATGCTCGAGCAGGATGCGCTTGACCTCAGCCACCGTATGAGGATTTGACTGCAGGGAGTGGCTCGAGCGGATGATCACCTCGGACGCCGCCATCTCGAGATGAGCACTATCGTAGGCCACCACGCCATCATTGCCGCGTCGAGCACGCCCCTGCCCCTGAACCCCGATCACGGAATGAACCGGCACATGATTCGACATCGGCACCTCGGCCATGATCTTCACAAAGCGGCTATCGGGCGCCATATTATCGACCGCGGTAGCCGCGCCCACAGGATCTCTCTCGAAAGGGTTCTCGCCTTGGGCGAGTGCCTGAGCGGGAAGCACAAACAATTCCCAGGGCATCTTGGCGATCCGCTGGGAGACCTGCACCATGCTCGAGCCCATCTGGCCAAGCCGGCCGCCAGCCACGAAACTCCCTCGGTGGGGCGTAGCCAGAAAAATAGCACGGGTCACTTCCGGCAAGGGCTTGAACAAGAGAATTTCACGCAGGTCGGCAACCCCCTCGACGTCGGTATCTCCGGCCTCGGGCACTTTCAATCCAAATGACTCGTAATCCACCACGGTCGAGTCGGAGATCGCCAGGCGCACCAGAAGTCCGCCCTGGCTATGCCCGATCAGAACGATTTCGCGGAGCGCCGGATCTTTTCCTTCGGGATCCAATCGGTGCACCAGGCTCGTGATCGCGTCCCGCAGCATGGCTGCGGAGTACACAATCGGATTGCCGCTATTATAGGTGAAAAACCAGAACTGGTAGCGGTCGCCCAACTGTGAGTCATTGCGTAATTCATTGACCAGACCAGCCCACCGGCCGGGACTTGAGGCCGTTCCATGCACCAGGAGCACGGGAATCCTGCCCGGTGTATACGGCTCGATCATGCCAAGGCCGCCGCCCTCGGACGCGGGGCTGGTCCCGAAGAAGGCCTGGATCTCGCTGCGCAAGGGGGACTGCCCCCCGAGGAGGTGCGCGTAAGCTGTGGTCGTCTGCGCCTCGAGCGGGACCGCCTCGCCGTGGACCATGATCGACCCTTCCTTGAGCGGGTCGAGCAACTCAAGTCGTCCGGTTGCCGTTCCGTCAGCGACCTCGGGCAACCCGCCCTCGATCCGTAAAAAAGCCGTCGCGGGGATCGCCAATTCTTTCGGAAAGGGATCCGGCACACCCGGCGTCCGGGGATTCCGTTCGGCGATGAGCGGGGCCCCCATGCCGGCGCGCCGATAACTCGCCGCGAGACCTTCCACCTCGAACTCGTCAGCCGGCAGAAATGTCTCAAACGTCACACCCATGGGCCAGACCACGGAAGTCTGGGGCACCTCGATGCGGATATCGCCCACGGGAAGCTTTCGGATCCCCGCTACGGGCTCGAAGGCACCGTTTTCGGCGGAACGAAAGGCGCGAGGAAGAGCGCGGTTGTAGACGTCCGCAGCAATCCGGGTGCGCGGATCCCATTTATCCTGTCCGTTCGCCTGCGGACCAAAGAGGTAGAGGTAGGCATAGACTGACGCTCCCAGAAAAGCGGCGCGATCCTGGTCGTCCTGGCCAATCAGAAAAGCGATCTCCGCCAGCGCCAGTAGTTGGTCCTGGGAGCGCTGGCGCAGCGCCTGCCCGTAGAGACCGGCCAGCGCAATCCGCGGGGAGCGCTCGTAGACCGAATCCAGAGCTGCTCGTGTCAGGACAATCCGGGTAAAGCGACTGGGCTCTCCGGTATCCAGAATACTGGCAGAATCCTGAGCGTAGACGTCCCGGGGCCCGACCCGTCGCGCCGTCACCGGCGAACCACAGGACGCGAAAAGAATCAGACCAGCGCAGGCCCAGGCGATCGATGCATATCGCATCCCCCGAGCATCGAGGTATGCGACGTCCCGCGCAAGTCCCTAGGAATTCGCATCCGGGAACGCCCCCGGTAATCCCTCGCGGATCCGGCGAGAATAGTCCTCGGCAATCGGCGCCCCCGACACCTTCGGATCAAAGCGACTTCTCTCCCGCAAGACGGCCATTGGCAGTGTTTGATCCAGAGCGCCGCGCTCGTAGCCCAACTCGTCGATTCGCCCATTGACCAGCAAGCGAGGGTCCCAGAAATTCCCCCGACCCACATGCTGCATATGGACGCGAATGGTGGTCGTGCAGTTCTGGGCCGCCGCGTTATACCAGGCCGGCTCGGCTGCCAGCGCGTTGATGCGCTCGACATAATCCAGCAAGAGTGCGCGGGCGGTCGGCGGGTCCACGCGCAAGCGGTACATATAGAGCGTCTCGCCTCGGTGATGAGAGCGCACACCCAAAACGTCGCGCTCGTCGCCCACCACATAATAGAGCTCATATTGCCGAAAAAAACCGAGCACCGGAGAATAGGCCTCGCCTTGTTCCTTGCGAGTTTCGATCGAGATCGCCAACGGCGGCCCCTCGGCAAACTCCCAACTCATGATCGTGTGCGCAATATAGGGCGTGCCCCAGTAGGAGAGCACCAGATTGACGCCCAGAAGCTCATCCAGATCCCAGGTACGGGTCTCCCAATTCTCGTCAAAATCCGTCTCGCTGCGATATTGGAAATTCCGCACGTTGTGGATCGTCAGCATCGAGCCCTGCACCACGGCTTCGGGGGGCCGCGACACGTCAGCCATCCAGTCGCGATCCTGACCGGGAGGAATCCGGACCCACCAACCCAGCACCAAAACCACCAGCAGGACCGTCAACCCAAGGCCTATCCGTGGATTCGGTACAAATAACGCCACCCCGAGGCAGGCGGCGAGAAAAGCCGCTGCCAACAGGCCCGCAAACCAGGAAGGTTGGGGGCCATCCACAACCACGGCCGCTCCGCCAAACAGAACCAGAGGGATCATCGACCATCGTAAAAACCGAACCAGCACGGTGGAGCCTTAACATGAGAGATATTTTTCCGGAACAAACGCTTCGGCTCGCAACTCGTCGCAGACTGTTCTACTCCTGCCCGCATGTCGACGAAGAAAAGCCCGACTCCGTTTACGCCCAGCACCGGCTATTCCTGGTTCGTTCTGATCGTCCTGCTGCTCGCGTATATTCTGAACTTCGTCGACCGGCAGGTTCTGTCGCTGGTGGCCGAGGACGTCAAGGCGGATATGGGGCTGACCGACTCCCAGCTGGGTTGGCTTCTGGGCCCGGCTTTCGTGCTCTTCTACACGCTTGCCGGCCTTCCCTTGGCACGTCTGGCCGACCGGACATCCCGCAAGAATGTCGTGGCGGTCGGGCTTGCCGTCTGGAGCGGCATGACCGCACTCTGCGGGGCCGCAATGAACTTTCCGCAGCTTCTGCTTGCGCGCTTTGGCGTCGGCATTGGCGAGGCGGCCGGCACGCCACCGTCACACTCGCTGATCTCGGATTACTTTCCACCGGAGCGCCGAGCCACGGCCATGGGCATTTATGGCTGGGGCATCTTTTTCGGGACCGGCTTCGGCTTTGCCCTGGGCGGCATCCTTCTGGAAACCTTCAGCTGGCGCGCCGCCTTTTATATCGCCGGTGCCGTGGGCATTCCGGTGGCTCTGGTTTTGGGGCTCACGGTGCGCGAACCCCCTCCGGGAATCTCCGACGGGGCGGTCGAAACCGACACGCCGGCAATGGGCGAAGTCGTCCGGACCCTCTTTGCGCGCGCCAGCTTTCCCATGCTGATGGTAGCGGCTTCCTGTCAGGCATTTCTGGGCTACACCGTGCTGACATGGGGCGCGACGTTCCTGCGCCGCTGTCTGGAACTATCGGGAAAGGAGGCCGGCATTCAGTTCGGCCTCGCGGCCGCCATTTCCGGAGCAATCGGCGTGACCCTCGGCGGCCTGTTGGCCGACCGGCTCTCGCGACGCGACGCTCGTTGGTATCTCTGGCTCTCGGCTGCCGGCTCCCTGCTCGCGCTGCCATTTGCTCTGGGATTTGCCTGGGCCGAGACCTCGTTCTGGGCAATCGCCTTTTTCTGTCCCTTCTACCTTCTGAACAACATCTACGTCAGTTCCCTGTGGACACTGGTGCAGAACTTGGTCACCCCGCGCATGCGATCCATGGCGGCCGCCACACAGCTCACAGTCCTGAACATTGTGGGTTTGGGAGCTGGCCCGCTGGTGGCGGGCTACGTCAGTGAAGTTCTGGAGCCTCAATACGGCAACGATGGCCTGCGCGTAGCGCTGACGATTGCCGCTGTGGTGGGAAGCATCGCGGCGATCTTTTTCCTCCTCGCGGGACGTACGTTGCGCGAAGACCTCGAGCGCGTCCAAACAGCCGGCAACGGATAGCCGACACCAATCAAATCGATTCGCGAACTCCGGGCGCAAATAGCGGTTCGAGCGCCTGGCCAGCGCAAAGGGCCTCGATCTCGGCGGGCGCGGGACAATCGCGGCGGGCCGCCGCGGCGCGTAGAATATCCGGCAACAAGGTCGCATCACTGGAGGAGTTGAGAAAAGCGCCCGGCCGATCCAGAACCCATGCGACCAGCAAGGCGATATGATCGGGGTCACGCAGTGGCTCGTACCAACTGAATTTGCGCACGGAATCGTCCTGCCAACGGCGCCGTGCCACCGCCTTGATCGTCTGCAGCGCCACCTCACGATCGGCACAAATGGCCGCGAGGGCCTCGAAATCAGCAGCGTAGGCCGGCTGGGCCATCATCATCGGATTATACGGCAGCAAGACAGCATCAAACGGAAACCGCTCCAGACTCTGCCGGTGACGCGCGGCCACTTGCGTGCCGTGGCCGGTGACGCCGATAAACCGGCATAGGCCTTCCTCACGTGCCGCCGCCAGCGCCTCGACCGCCCCGCCGGGAGCAAAAGCCTGCTCCCACTCGGCTTCGTCCACCAGATTATGCAACTGGATCATATCGACCTGGTCGATCTCCATGCGGCGCAGCGATCGCTCCAGACTCTCGCGAGCGGCCCCACCATCGCGGTCGCCGGTCTTGGTCGCCACGAAAAAATCGTCGCGATGGCGCTGCAACCAGGGGGCCAGGCAATCTTCGGCAGCCCCGTAGGAAGCGGCAACGTCGATGTGATTGACCCCCGCCGAGAGCAACAGCGCGAGTACTTCCTCTGCCCGCTCGGGTTTCATCCCGCCAAGCGCGGCTGCTCCGAAGAGAATCCGGCTGCTGTGGTGGCCCGTTTTACCAAAGGGAATTCGCTCGATCATGGCCTGACTATGACGCAATCCGCCACCCGGCGCGAGGTCCGAACCGAGGACACCATATCGACTTTTGTGCCGGTTCCTGAAATCCACAGAGGTATGCTGCGGTTCAACCATATGGAATTGACTCTGCCCCCGGGCCATCTCACGCGAGATCGCGCGGCGATTTCCTCTTTCTACAACGAGATCTTCGACTTCGAATGTTTCGATGTCCCGATCTTTGAACAGCAGGGGCTTCTGCTGCGCACCGACCCCGAGACCAGCCAGTTCCTGCTGGTCACCGAACAGGAGGAACATGTGCGTTCCCCCGGCTACGACCACCTGGGTTTTCTCTGCGAGAGTCGCGCGCGCGTCGATGAGATTCTGGCCGCCTGCCAGCGCCGACAGGCAACCGAACCCGAAATCCAGATCAAGGAATACGATGATCTGGTGATCGGACCGACGACAGTGCATGCCTTTTATGTGCGCCACCTTCTGCCGATCTGGTTCGATGTGCAGGTCATCGAATACGCCGACGGGAGTGCACCCCAACGTGATTGGCATTTTGGTTGAATGAACCACCCGGCCCCCACCAACCGACCCCGAATTCTGCTCGTAGATGACGATGCCGAGCTATGTGAGTTGGTGGCCACCCTGCTCGAGCAAAATGACATGCAGGTGGAAACCAGCCCCGACGGGGCTCAGGGGTTGGCGCGGGCTCTAGAGGAATCGCACGACATCGTGGTCCTTGACGTACAGCTCCCGAAATTGACCGGGTTCGAAGTCCTGCGCGCGCTGCGCAAGGAATCCTCCTTGCCGGTCCTGATGCTGACAGCGCGTGGCAGTGAAGAGGATCGATTCACCGGCCTTGAACAAGGAGCCGATGACTATCTCCCGAAGCCTTTTCACCCGCGCGAACTCATTGCACGGATCCGGGCGATCCTGCGGCGCACACACCGGCCGGCAGATTCCGCCTCGAGCGAGAAAAAAATCGGCGACCTGCATCTCGATACCGGGCGCCGCGAAGTCCGGGCCCACGGAAACTTGGTCCGCTGCACGGATGCCGAGTTCGAGATTCTGGCATGCCTGATGGAATCGCCCGGGCAACCAATTGATCGCGAAAATCTCGTGCGGGTCGCGCTGGGCCGCGACTATGACCCACGCGAACGAAGCCTCGACGTCCATATCAGCCACCTCCGCAAGCGACTCCAGCAAGGCGGCGTCCGGAGCACGCGTATTGTCACGGTACGCGGCGAGGGTTATTTGATCGCCACAGCGGGGCAGGACGAATGAATCGTCTCTTTCTGAAAATCTTCATATGGTTCTCGGCCGCGGGACTCTTCACCTTCGGCATCACACTCGGGGTCTGGCAACTTACGGCTCCGGGCGCAGACGATCCCTTTACCACTTTCGGACTCACCTCGGGCTCTGCACGCTTCGCCGACGGGGAGATCGTCGAGGTCGATCGTCTCGCCGGCATGCGCGAGCCGTTGAAATGGGTCGCCGAGCATGGATTCAACGTCGCAGTCTACCTGCGTAACGGGGAAGCACTCCTGGAGTCCCGCGAAGACCTGCCCGCCCAAATGAGCGAACTGGCGCATGCCAGCATGGACCGCAATACCGCATTGGCGCAGGAAGGACCGGGGGGCTCCCTCCTGTTTGCTTCGCTCATCGCGCCGGACCTGGCCATCGTGAGCCAGATCCCGCCTCGGTATCCGGATGCCAGCGTCCAGGTTCTTCTCTTGCGATGGGCGGTGCCCTTGATTTGCGGCTTGCTCCTCTGTCTGGCGCTGGCACGGTATATCAGCAGCCCGGTTGAAAAACTCCGGCATGCAACCGCCCGACTGGCCGGGGGCGATCTGGAAGCACGACTGGGCAATGATCTTGGGAACCGGCGCGATGAGGTCGCCGATGCAGGCCATGCCTTTGATCGCATGGCCGACCAGATTCAGGCCCTGATCGAGAGCGAGCGCCGCCTGCTCGGCGACATCTCGCATGAACTACGATCTCCGCTGGCGCGGCTTGCTGTCGCCGTCGAGCTGGAGCGAGAATCTGCGGCGACACCCCGACCAATGCTCGATCGCATTGACCGAGAGCGCGAGCGTATTGATGAGCTGATCGGTGACCTCCTGCGGCTCACCCGCATGCGCGAAGGCGCTCGGCTCGAAGAGGTAGAAGCGGTCGACATGGCAGCCCTTGCCCGGGAAGTCGCTCTTGATGCCGAGTTCGAGAGCCATGTCGACAAGCGCCATGTCGATGTCTGCGCCGAAGGCCCCGTTTGGGTGCGAGGAGAGACCTCCTTATTGCGCAGCGCTCTGGAAAACCTGGTCCGAAACGCCTTGCACTATACCGCCCCCGACAGCGCCGTTCAGATGGAGGTCGTCCGACGGGGCGATCGAATCCAGATCGTGGTTCGGGACCATGGCGAAGGCGTGCCGGCTGCGGCATTACCAAAGCTCTTTGCCCCTTTCTACCGAGTCGATGAGTCGCGCACCCGCCAAACCGGCGGTACGGGCCTTGGGCTGGCGATCGTGCAACATATCGTGGCCCGGCATGAAGGCCATATCCGCGCCGAGAACGCCCCGGGCGGCGGCTTGGAAGTCCAAATCGACCTACCCGCCCTGCACGACGATCCTTGAAGGCGATCGCTTGCCGAAATCCGCCAGGGGCAAGCACCGACCGTGACGGACCGACATCAATGCGAAACTACCCCTCCCAGCTATTTGAGAGTGGAGCGCGCCGACCAGATAAAGCCGTCGTACCAATAGTGCAGAAGCGATACGGCAAGGCCGATCGATCCGGCCAATCGCAACTGCGAGGGATCGTAGCCATAGATCCGGTAAAGGGTGCCCGCCAGGAAAACGAATCCGGCCGCCACCAAAAAGCTCATCAGGTTTCCCCGAAGGGAATCCGAAACACCCAGTCGAGTGCGAAGATTGCGCTTTTCGGAAAACCAGAGAATCGCGAAGTATTGCAGCGCGTGATAGGTGTTCAAAACCAGAAACGCCTTCCACGCCGGCATGGTCCAGCAGGCATAGACCGCAACCGAAGCCGTCGCCGTGAGCAGCGCGAACTTCGGCCCTGAAAAGCGGTACCCCGCGCCACCAAGCCGCGCGTAGGAAAACAGATAGTAGGCCAGAAACGCACCACCGAGCGCCAGCGTCCAGGGCGTCAGTTGGTGATGCATCGGCCCTACGGCCATCACCGCCTGCACAGGCAACTCCCAGCCCACATCACGAAAATTCATCAGCGAACGCAGCGTAGGAAGAAACGTGGTCCCGGCAATAAAGGGGCCGAGGGTGAAGACCTGAACGAAAATCAGGTCGAGGGACCTGCCTGCATCGGGATCGTTTCCGACCCGCGCATCATACATCCTGGCCAGACCGAAATTCTGCATGCCGAGGTGAAACATCGCCCAGAAGCCGGCAAGTGCGAGCCCCCCAATGAGAATGAAGTCCGAGAAATAGAATCCCGCAACCACCAGAATCGGAACCGCAACAAAGCGGAAGCGGTGCTGACGAAATACCGCCGGGTTCGCATGCGTGCGCAGGAACACCGCGGAAGAATGGGCAAGAAACCAGACGATGAAGCCGAACTCGAGCGGGGTCGAGCGAAGCCCGGCGATCTGCTGGCGCTCCATCAGCACGGGAAGCGCACTCAGCCACTCCACCACCGCCAGACTCAGAAAGGGGGCCGCAACAAAGAATATCGCATCGTATAGCGGGGATACGATGGTCGCCGCCGAAAAGGACCGTCCTGGCGCAGAAATTTCGAGGTGGGCAGAAGACATGATCAGGAGTCGACACAGTGTACCACTGTGCCGACCCTCGGGAAGCCCTGAAAGTTAACTAGCCGCCACTCATCCTGCGAGATCGCGCTGAAGCCATCTGATAGGCACTTCGACAATAGTCGTGCGCGCGCTTCGGGTCCGTATCGATCACGGAATTGCCTTCCACCCAGCGCTCCATCGCGGTCTGTGAAACGATATAACCGGCGGCCGACGCGTCGCTGATCGCTTCATACGCAAGATCGCAAACCTCTTGCAGTCGCTCCAGATAAGCAACCCCTGAACGGCCACCGCCACCTTCACTCAGCATATTTTCTATCTGGGTCTTGAGAACCAGGTCCATCTGTCTCTCGAGTTCGGTCAACATTTCCTTGATATCCAAGTCATGCTGCAACAGCTGCGCCTTGACAT
>CBFHUR010000021.1:0-53625 GCA_965658895.1 Binatia bacterium | reverse complement strand
AGGATCGCGAGGAATTGATCCATCTTCTGCTCGACGTCATGCTCGGCGGACTCGCACCGCGTTAAGTGTGCGTGTGGAGCGTGTGTGGACCCTGCGGCGCGCGCAGGAAGGGCCTGCCCACCGCAATCGGCCCCGGGATCAGAAAAAAACCTGAATGCCGCCGCGGACGGCGAAGGGCATTCCTGCCGAGAAGGTCAGGTCGTCCACCCCGTCGGCTGCCACCATTTGCGCCGGGAGGCTTCCCGAATCGGGGCAAGGTTGGCCGGACATCTCCTCGCTTTGCAGGCAGGTCGCTTCGGCGAATTGCGACTCGTTCCAATTGGCATTGGTCACGTTCAGGAAGGCCAGCGACAATTCGACATTTTCCCATCGATACCGAAGGAGAATGTCGAAGAGGGTCCAGCCCGGGGCGGTGATGCTGGCGTCTTCGTTGGCTGGGCGATTTCGTCACTCGACCGAGGCGCGTTTGCCATTGACCCACCACGAGCAACTGCGGAAAGGCGAGGGCGGCTTGCCCTCCTCAGGCAAGTTCGAGGCCGGGGTTTTCCGGGTGGGCACGATAGACAAGCAGCGTATGGCCAAGCTTTTGGGCGATCTCGGCGCCGAGGTCGGACTCGATGGCAGCCGCGATCGCGTGCTTGTCCACCGGGCAATCGGCCGCGCGCCGGACCTTGATCAGCTCATGAGCCAGCAGTTGCTCGTCGATTGCCTTTTTTACCGATTCGCTTAGCCCTGATTTGCCGATTTGTACGACCGGCGGCATCCCGTGGCCGAGGCCTCGCAGTTGGCGGCGTTGTTTTCCGGTAAGCGGCATGTGCGCAGCCTAGCAGAGACGCGGTTCGCTCGCAGGTCGCCTCGCAGGTCTGCCTCTCAGGCCGGTTCGGAGGCTGGCTCCGAGGCGGGTTCAGAAAGCCCTTGCTCCATCCGCCACTGCGCCTTGATGTCGGCCGTGGTCTGCCGTGAGCCGTCCGGGCTCCAACCCGGAGGGCCGAAAAGGTACCTCGCGATCTCCTCGGGCTTCCTTGTACTGTTGACGTCGCGAGCGATCGCCGCCCATTCGTGAAAGGCGATCCGAAACGGGTTGAAGGTCTTGAGGTTCTTCACGATCCCGTAGACCGGCGGGTCCGCTTGTTGTTCGGGGGCAAAAGTCCCCATCATCCGATCCCAGACGATCAGGACGCCTGCGTAGTTCGCATCCAGATAACGCGGGTTGGTGGCGTGGTGGACCCGGTGATGGCTGGGCGTGTTGGCGACGGCCTCGAACCAGCGTGGCATCTTGCCGATGGCCTCGGTGTGGATCCAGTATTGATAGACAAGACTGAGGCCCTGAAAGAACAGCACCATGGTCGGCGGAAAGCCGATCAGAACAAGCGGCAGGTGGAAGATGAAGTTCATCGTGATGGTGCTGGTCCAGGTCTGGCGCAGCGCTGTCGACAGGTTGTATTTCTGTGAACTGTGATGAATCACGTGGCTTGCCCAGAACCAGCGGGATTCATGCGCGATCCGGTGGAACCAATAGTAGGCGAAATCCTCCGCGAAAAAGCAGAGCGGGAAGACCCACCAGGCGAATCCAAGATCGAAAAAGCGGAATTCGTATACGAATACGTAGGCGTAGTAGACGAGCATGCCGACTGTGGAGCCGACGAGAACGTTGCCCACGCCCATCGTGATGCTGGCGAGGGTGTCCTTGAGTTCGTAGTCGATATCCGACCGAAAGCGCGACAGGAGTGCCTCGAGAAGCAGCGTGATCCCGAAGAAAGGGATCGCGAGATCCACCATATTGGGGAATTGCATCAGCGAGTCACCTGCGTCCTCATGCTGCCCAGTCTATGCCATTCCGGTCGCTCGTGCACGGAGACTTTCTCCGCCGGCGCGCCCGGCCGCTAGACTCGGCTGCTTCCTTCCAAAGCAATCTCCTGCGCACGTGGGTAGTCGGGTTTGCCGCTGGGGGCCCGCGGGACTTCGTCCACGACATGGAGTTCTCGGGGCACTTTGTACCCCGAGATATGCTTCCGAGCCGATTCCTGCAGTTCTTCGAGGGTCAGGCTTCCGTCGCCGCGCAAGGCGACCACCGCGGTCACTTTGCTGCCCCATCGCTCATCCGGGGTGGCGACCACGAGCGCGTCGAAGACCCGGGGGTGGACCTTGAGTGCTTGCTCCACTTCTTCGGGGAAGATCTTCTCGCCGCCGGAGTTGATGCAATTCGAACCGCGTCCGAAGACAGTGATCGATTGGTCGGTTTCCAGCCGGGCTTCGTCTCCGGTGAGCAGCCAGGTTTTTCCCTCGACGGGGACAAACGTCCGGGCCGTTTTTTCGGGGTCGCCATAGTATCCGCGAGGGATATAGCCCGAGCGGGCGAAGATGCCGTCTTCTCCGGGGTTTGCGTGCCGATGAACGGGTCCGTCGGGGCCTTCTTCCTCGGTGATGACGTCCATGAAGTCGGATTTCACCACGTTGCCCAGGCCGCCGGCCTCGCGCTTGTTGCCGGAGTCAAAGCCCATATTGCCTGACTCGGAAGATCCAAAGGAGTTCGAGATAAAGACGTTGGGGAAATGATCTCGAAACGCTTGCTGGCTTGCGGGTGAAAAGACCGCACCGCCGGAGCCGATGTTGAACATCGCGGTGAGGTCCCAGCGGTCGGGATTCTCGGCGAGGGCATCGATCAGCGGGATCGCCATCGCGTCGCCCACGATGGCCAGCGAATTCACCCCTTCACGCTCGCAGATATCCCAGATACCGCTGCCGTCAAAGTTGCGGTTCGGGTTCAGCACCACCGTCGACCCAGCCAGCATTTGAATCAGCGCATACCACCAGCAGGCGCCGTGCATGAGCGGGGCGAGAGCCATGCCGACCAGCGGGTTCTCCAGAATCCGTTGGTCGATGTCGGCCGGCTCCTCGCAGGGGCCGTTGCCGGTGAGATAGCCGCCGCCGCCAAGGGCGGCCATGAAGAGATTCTTGTGGGGCCACATCACGCCCTTGGGCATGCCGGTTGTGCCGCCGGTGTAAAGAATGAAGAGATCATCTTCCTGACGCTCTGCGAAGTCGCGTTCTTCGCGCTGCGCGCGACGCGCGGCTTCAAATTCAACCGAGCCGATGCTGGCGGGATCGTGTCCCGAGCCATCCTCCACCGAGAGCAGCGCCTTGAGCCTGGGTGCGGCACTGCGCACCTTTGCAATATGTGGCACGAATTCCTGCGCATGCACGCAAGCGACCATGTCGGCATTGTTGAAAAGATAGAGAAGCTCATCGTCGACGTAGCGGTAATTGACGTTGACCGGAACAGCGCGAATTTTGAAGCACGCCCACATCGCTTCGATAAATTCGTTGCCATTGTAGAGGTAGAGGCCGACCTGATCGCCTGCGCCGACGCCGTTTGCGGTCAGATGGTGCGCAATCTGGTTGGCGCGCTTCTCGAGGGCGTCGTAGGTTGTTTTGGTATCGCCGCAGATCAGGGCGGTTCGTTCGGGAACCTGATCGGCGACGCGTTCAAAAAGGTCAGCGAGATTGAATGTCGTGGGCATGTCCAGAGGTGTATGTTTCGCGAGACATGTGTGCAATCGGGGCGGCGCTCTCGGGTGGGCCGCCGCAGAGCTATTCCAGGAACCGATCGCGAAGCGCCTCGATCTCGCCGGTGCTGACCTCGAGGCCTCGGGTGAGGAATGCTGTATCGGAGCCCCACTCCCGATCGATCGCGGCAAAGGCGGCCTGAATATAGGCCGGCCTGGTCTCGAAAAGCGGGCTCAGGGCGGTGGCATCGAGTTCGGGAGGGAGCTGCGCGCGCAGCATTTCCATTTTGCGGGCCGAGTCCTCGCGGCGAAAGTAGCCGGAAAGAAGATAATCATGCTCGATGGTGGGCCGGGGGACTCCGAGTGCCATCAGGAGCACCGCTGAGGCAAAACCGGCCCGATCCTTTCCTGCCGTGCAATTGACCATAAGGGGCCTGTTTTCGGGTTCGCAGGCAATCCGGATCATATTGCGGAAAGGCGAGCGGTGCGTCGTGGCAAACGCATCGTTGCCGTCGACCAGAAGCGTTTTGATCTCGAGGTCATCAAAGTTTCCCGACGATATGCGCTCGCGCATATCGTCGGGCTGGAGAGCCCCGGCGAGTTGCTCGCGGCTCACAGCGATCTGCTCGGGTGGCTTGTGGTCACTGAATTCATGCGGTTCGCGTTCGCGCTCGAGCGGGGTGCGGAAATCGCAGACGACCCGTAGCTCGAGATCGTCCAGCATCGTGCGATCGGCGTCGCTGAGCTCGGCCAGAGCGCCGGAGCGAAATAGCTGCCCCCAACGAATGGTTCGCCCGTCCGCGGAAGCGTAGCCGCCGAGGTCGCGCAGGTTCGGCTGTCCGTCGAGGGCGAGTCGACGCTCGGCCACCCAGCGGTGTGGTCCGCCGTCGGCGGGACGCAGCAGAAAGTATTTGCGCTGATGTGCGGGGTAGCCGTCCAGACGGGTGCCTGCAGCGGACAACTCTCCTGCGGGGATTCCGGCAGCCGCAGCGCTGGCGGTTGGCCGGTCGCAGGCCAGAATCTGGCTCGGCGGCCCCAGGTCCCAATGGATGCGGATGGCCTCGGGCCCGAGACGGTCGACCCGCGGCATGCCGCCGAAGGGGTCGGCTGTTTCGGGATTGGCTGACTCCGATTCTGTCGATGCATTCACAGGACGGCAATCAAGCAGAACCATTGCGTTTTTGCATGCAGATCAGGCAGAGAACTTCCATTTTATAACATTGTTCCATGGGGGTATTGCGAGTTTCCCTCTCGTTCTTTAAGCATCTGATGACGAATTGATCGGGGGGGTGAGCGGCTTTCTGCGGCTCCAAAAAGGGGCCCCGATTCATCTTTTTCAGGTTTTTTGGGGAATCGGGTTCGCATTTTGGAAGCACCGCTACGCATTGGGATGCTCACGTATCGTGGGAATCCACGTTCTGGAGGGCAGGGGATTTATATCCGCTTGCTCTCGCGTGCGTTGGTGGAGCTGGGCCACGAGGTCGATGTCTGGAGCGGCCAGCCCTATCCGGAATTGCTCGAGGGGGCCCATCTTCACGAGATCCCGTCTCTGGACCTATGGAACGATCCGGACAAGCCGCGGCATGAAGCGCTGCGTCAGGTGCGTAACTCCATCGATCTTGCCGAGTGGGCGAGCACCGTCACAGGCGGGTTCAAGGAGCCGATCACCTTCTGTCGCCGGGTGGCGCGTCGTCTTGCGTCCACCGATGGCCCGTTTCCCTATGACATTCTGCACGACAACCAATCCCTTGGCGGGGCTTTGTTGCCGCTGCAGTCCCGCGCTCCTCTGGTGGCGACCATTCATCATCCGGTGACGCGCGATCGGCGATTGGCTCTGGAAGCCAGCCAGGGGATCAAGCAGTGGTGGGGCCACTTTCGGTTCTATAACTTCCTTCCCGAGCAAATCCGTGTGGCTCGTCAGGTCGAGCGCGTGATGACCGTCTCGGAGTGCTCTCGTCAGGACATCGCCGCGGAGTATCAGATTCCCGATACGCGGATGCGGGTGGTGGGCAACGGGATCCATGTGGATGTCTTTCAGCCGATTGACGGTGCCGTCCGTGCACCGGACCGATTGATCACGACCCTCTCGGCCGATCAGCCCCTCAAGGGCTTCCGGTTTCTGGCGGAAGCTCTGGCTCTGGTGCGAAAGACGCGCCCGGAGATGCAACTGACGGTCATCGGAGAACCCGGCCAGCGCACCGGCACGGCGGACCGGATTCGTGAGTTGGCCCTCGATGGTGCGATCGAATTCACCGGTCGCGTGGAGGACCACGAGATCGCCGAGCGCTATTCGCGAGCCACCCTGGCGGTGGTTCCCTCGCTTTATGAAGGGTTTGGTTTCCCGGCGGGCGAGGCGATGGCTTGCCAGGTTCCGCTGGTCTCGACGCGCGGCGGTGCTCTGCCGGAGGTCGTTGGCGAGGACGGGAAATGCGGCGTTTTGGCGGAGCCCGGCGATGCCGAAGATCTGGCCCGAGCCATCCACGAGGTTCTCGAGATGACCCCCGAGCGACGTGCCGCGATGGGCGAAGCAGGCCGGCGTCGCGTTCTGGAGAACTTCACCTGGCGGCGAGCTGCCGAGCGCACCGTGGATGTCTATCGCGAAGCGTTGGCTTTGCGCGAGGAACGCGCGGCATGTTGACCATCGAGCTCGACCGGCTGGCATTGAAGCCCGGCGCCAAGATTCTGGATGTGGGTTGTGGTGAGGGGCGCCATGTCCAGCATACGCTTCGCTACCCCAGGGTGACGGCCGTGGGGCTGGATCTGGGAGAACAAGAAGTCCGTGTCACCAGCCAGCGTTTGGATGAGATGCGCGCGATCGATTTCGAGATGGGGGGCGCGGTAGACGATCCGGGCCCGGCGGCCTCGATTCGCGGCAGCAGCTATGAGCTGCCTTTTGCCGACGGGGAATTCGATTGCGTCATTATCTCCGAGGTCATGGAACACCTCGATGAGGACGAGCGCGCGCTTGCCGAGGTCTCCCGGGTGCTTCGTCCCGGCGGAACTCTCGCGGTGTCGGTGCCCAGAGAAGGGCCCGAGGCCCTATGTTGGGCTCTGTCAGACGAGTACCCTGCTCCCAAGAGCGTGGGAGGGCATGTGCGAATCTATCGAGATCGACAATTGCCGGAGATGCTGGAGCGCAATGGATACCAGATCGAGGCAACGCATTATGCGCATGCACTGCACGCACCCTATTGGTGGCTGAAGTGTTTTTTCGGTCTCGAAAACAAGGAGGCCTGGCCGGTGCGGTTCTACCACCGCCTTTTGGTCTGGGACATGATGGAAAAGCCGTGGCTCACGCAGTTCGCGGAAAAAATTCTGAACCCGCTGATCGGCAAGAGCGTGGTTTTTTACGCAGTTAAGGGATGAATCGAATGACGGGAAGTGGCGGACGGAATCCTATTGGGGAAGAGCATTTCAAGGCGACAGCAGCATGGATCGCTTCAAGGCAGGAGTCCGACGGTATGATTCCGTGGGCGTCCGGCGGCAAGATGGATCCCTGGGACCATATTCATGCCGCCATGGGTCTGGCGCTGGCGGGCTACACCGACCAGGCGCGGCAAGCGCTGCGTTTTTCTGCGCGCACCCAGGAAGCTGATGGCGCCTGGCCTGCCGAATTGCGCGGCCGTGAGGTCGTTGATCCGACCCGCCAGACCAATCATGCGGCCTACATTGCTGCAGGCGTCTGGTATTTTCATCTGGCGGCGGCCGATCGGGATTTTCTCCAGGAGATGTGGTCGTGCGTCGAGCGAGCGATCGATTTTGTCGTGCGCCATCAACTTCCTTGCGGTGGGTTTTCCTGGGCGGTGACCGCCGAGGGGAAATTCTGGGATGCGCCGCTGCTGACCGGGTCTTCTTCGATCCATGGCAGTCTGGTCTGTGCCCTGCGGATCGCACAGGCGTTGGGTTATGAGAAGCCGGAATGGCTGATCGCGCGCGAGAAACTGGCATCCGTGCTGCGTCATGATGTCGAGCGTTTCGAGGATACCGATTTACCTGAAGAGGTCGGCCGCTTCTCGATGGATTGGTATTATCCGGTTCTGGGAGGCGCCCTCCGGGGGGCCACCGGTCGCGAGCGTCTGCTGGAGGTCGACACCACCGAGGGCTTTGTCGAAGAAGGAGTCGGGATTCGGTGCGTCATCGATCGGCCCTGGTATACGGTTGCCGAAACCTGCGAGCTGGTTTTGGCTCTCGATGCCGTCGGTTTGACCAGTCGCGCACGACAGATGCTGTCCTGGGTCCATCCCCTGCGCACCGATGAGGGCGGCTATTGGACCGGTGTCACCCACCCCGACCGCGAACTCTATCCCGATGGAGAACAGACGCCGTGGACAGCCGCCACCGTTCTGATGGCGGCGGATGCCGTTGAGGGTGCTTCGGCAACCGCAGGCTTCTTCCGCAGTCTTGCTGGTGAAGAGTTCGAGGTTCCGACAAAGCGTGAGGTGGCGGTGGCCTCCTCGGCCAAGGCCGGGGACAAGGAACTGGCCGCGACTGCGGCAGACTGAGTCCGAGTTTCTGGCCGGCCTGCTCCCTGTCAGAGGCGCCGCAGGGCGCCCAGGGTGGCGGTGGTCTCGAGTTCCTCGAAGAGCTCCGAGGCAGCCGCCTGCCGGTAGATGGTGATCGGGGCCTGGCCCCCGGTGGCCGGATCCGGGAAGAGATCGTGGACGGCAAGAATGCCTCCGCGCGCGACCTTGCCCGCCCAGGTGCGGTAGTCGTTTTGGGCGGCCTCCATGCTGTGGCCCCCGTCGATGAACACCATCCCGAGAGGGGCGCTGACCAGCCGGGCTGCGGCCAGACTGCCGGCTACCGCAATCACGGTCGAGTCTTCCAATCCGGCGGCATGCAGGTTGTGGCGCAGGTGGGGCAGGCTGTCCACTTTGCCGATCGCGCCGTCGAGCAAGTCCGGGTCATGATAGCCCTCTCCCGGCTGATGCTCCTCGGACCCGCGGTGGTGGTCGACGCAGACCAGAAGCCCGTCGGCCTCTCGAACGCCGGCGCCGAGGTAGATCGATGACTTGCCGCAATAACTGCCGATCTCGACCACGGGGCCGAGGTGGGCATGGTCCCGGGCCAGCGCGAAGAGCCGCTCGCCTTCGGCGGGGTCCAGAAAACCCTTGGCCTGCTCGGCAATGTCGCGTGCTTGTTGGGGCATTTCGACGGTGGTTTTCATGAAGGAGTCCTCAGTCGTTCGGTGAAGGTGAGATGAGGGAACGCAGCCACGCCAGCCATCCATTGGGGCCCAGAAAGCGCCGTTCCATATCCTCTTCCAATGCTTCGTAGGATTTGTCCGACAGGAACATATCCCGCCGAGTAGAGTAGCGCGCCTCGGGGTCCAGTTGGCGGATCGGTTTGGCCGGAACGCCTCCGACAATCGTGTCGGGTGGGACATCCGAGGTCACCACCGCCCCGGCGGCCACGATGCTGTTGTCGCCGATCCTCACGCCCTTGAGGACGGTCGCCCGGTCGCTGATCCAGACGTTGTTGCCGATCTCGACGGGTGCCATTTCGCCGGGTGGGTAAATTCGTTCGTAGATGCCGTGCCAGTCGGCATCCGTGATGTAGACATTCTCGGCGATCACGCAGGAATCGCCGATCTTGACCGATGTCGCACTTTTGATGCGGACGCCGGGCGAGAGGGCCACATAGCTTCCGATCTCGATCCGACCCTCGGTCTCGGGCCAGGTGACCAGGCGGATGCGCCCGTCCTTGGTGGCCATGGCGTGGAAATAGTCCCCCACCGTCACGCGGGGGCCGACAATTTCGAAACAGGTGGGCTTGCGAAAGTCCGATCCGGGACCGATGGCCTCGAATTGTGGATGCAGGAATCGCCGCGCGTACCAATCGCTGTAAGCGCCCAGCAGGCGCACCAGCGTGTATGGGCGATTATCTTGACGCATCTTGCTCGGACGGATCGGGCCGTCCCCCTCCCAGCGTAGCGAGTCGATCGGCAAGTGCCACACGGCCAGCCTGACGAGCTTCTTTCTCCAGTCGCAGGATCCGAAGCCATCCCGCCCCCCAGCCGTCGAGGCCCGGCCGGGCGGCAAGCCGGGCGGCCCGCTCTTCGATTTCCGCGTGTGATGTGGTCGCCGCTGCGGTCTGCAGGGTGATGCGATCGGCCAACATTTGCAGAGACTCTTCGGCAACCCAGCCCATCGGGGCGCCCATGGGGTGTTGGCGCGCCTCCCGGGCCTGGTAAATGGCCAGACGGGCTTTCGCTTCGTCGAGAGCTTCCGTGGCTCCTATGGCATCACCCGCATTCAGAGCGGCCTCGCCGCGCAAGGCAATGCCGACGATCTGGCTGATCGGATTTGCCGCACCGGCAAGGGATTCGGCCGCAGCCGCGGCCCGGTCCTGACGTCCGGCATAGAGCAGGTATTCCGGCCAGATCGTATGCCAGGTGACCGTTTGCGGGTCGGGCACCGGCGTTCGAAACGCCTCTTGCAGTTTCGCGGCAGCATCGCGCTCCCGGCCGACACGCAGGTAGGCCAGACCCAGCAGGGAAAGGTTGTGTACCCGGTGCCAGTCGGCATCGGCAGGAATTCCCTCTTCCCGAAAGTATTCGCGCTCCAGAGCGTCCGCCGCTTCGAGTTCCTCGATGGCGATGTCCCATTTGCCGATGCGGGGGAGGGTATGGGCGTACATATGGCGCGCGTGCGGTACCCGCGGCGCGAGCCGTGCAAAGCGTGCGGCCTGACTGGCGGCCTCGAAATAGCGCTCGGTGTTTTCGTAGGAATGCGCGAGGTAGTGCCGCGCTCCGGGGTGTTGTGGCGCAATTTCGACAGCAGCTTCGTAATATTGGATCGAGTCTTTGCCACCGCTCATTCCCTTGCCCCAGGCGACAGCCTCCGAGGCGTTGCCACGAAGCAGGAGCACCTCGACATCTTCGGGGTAGGTTTTCAGGATATCATCCAGTGCCTTGCGGTAGGCGCGATGCGCCGCGGGTCCTGCCGGGCCGGTCTGGTGTCCGAGACGGCGCAGCTGCAGTGCATTCACGAGGAGCGCGTCACGGGACCCCGGGGCGCTCTCGAGCTTGCGGGCGCGTTCCATATGGACGTCCGCGCGAACCGGATCCTTCATGCCTTCGTAGGCGCGGACCAGGCCAAGTTCGGCCAGCACCAGAGACGGCTCGAGACGCAAGGCTGTATGAAAAGCGCGTGCGGCCTCGATCCATCGATACCCATGCAACTGGGCGAGCCCTTGGGCGTAAAGCGCCAATGCGGCCGGCGCCGCCTCGGATTCCGGAATCGGGATGAACTCGCGCCCGACGCCACCCACGAGCGAGGTCGGGCGCGTGGTCAGATGACTGGGTGCTTGCGCGTCGAGCGAATGGGCGAGAGCCCCGTCGCTGCCGGTGAGCATGACGGTCAACATGAGGGCTCCGGTGACGGCCCTCTTGACTCTCGTATGCGGATTTCCGCAATCCCCTCGCATGGATTTTATCTGGTCCCTGATGCTGAAAGCACCGAAGAAATTCCCGATGGTTGGTTCAGGGAAGCATAAAGAACCCACCGATTCACATGGGTTTTTTGGCCCCCTATGGCTCGCCGGGTCGTGGGGCGGAAGGGCTGGCGTTTGTGCGCAAGTTCATGCTAGATTGCGCAGCAGAAACCCTAGCAAAGCTCACAGAGCGCGACCCCCCACCAGAAGGAACAATCAATGCCCAATCTTGCCGGAATTTTTCTCCGAATGCTTTTTGTTGTGATGGCGCTCGGGGCGTCTTTTATCATCGCTCCCGTTGCCGAGGCTTGCGAGCCCGCAGCAGCCATCACCCGTTACGAGCGTGAAGAATGTGTAGACACAACACCATTCAGCATCTGTCATGCGGGTCCCTGCAAGAGCAAGTTGGGCGCTCTCGATGCCATGGGTCGTTTCCATGTCTTCAAGGGGGAACCCAGCGCGGAACTCGCATGGCTGGCCTGGGATACCGACAACCTGACTCGAGGGCTCGATCAGATCGTGACGGTGAGTGATCCGAATAACGCGGCCTGCAGTGGTGGGAAGCCCGTCCGCACCATCAGCGGTTGCGTGGAGCGCTACCGCATCCCGAACGTGAAGGCCTGTCCTCCGTTCCAGGGCCCTAATTGCCCCGGCAACAAAGTGACGGCGACCTTGCGCAGCCTCGAGCAGGTGAATGCGGCAACCACGCCCGGAGGCATCGTGACTCTTGCCGATGGGCAGACCATCAAGGGCAAAGGCCGCAAGCGTTTCTGGTTGCACTATGAGGTCTGTTGCCCTGACGTTGGAAGCTTTGGCCTGCCCGGGGATCTTCTCAAGACGGATATTCGCTATGGTCTCGAAACCCGTGGTGGCGGGGCCGCGATTGCGTGTCAGGAGCGCAGTGCGCGTCAGGCGGATCCGGAGAGAATTCCCGATCAGACCTTTCCCTGTGGGACTCAATAAAAATTCCGGTACTTGCCGGGAGGAAAGGGAGGCAGCATTCGCTGCCTCCCTTTTTTTATGACGCCTTTTGCACCCGAGGGGGGCGAGGCGCTAGAGTTTCTCCGCTGTGAACGCTGCCACGCTTGCCATTCTCGTCTTCATCGCTTTTGCGTTGGGCTACCGGTTCTATTCTCGTTTTCTTGCCGAGAAAATTTTCGCTCTGCGGGATGACGAGAAGGTCCCCTCGCGCGAGTTTGAAGATGGTGTGGATTTCGTCCCTACCGACCGCCGCATTCTGCTCGGCCACCATTATAGTTCGATTGCGGGAGCGGCGCCGATTGTCGGCCCCGCACTGGCGGTGATCTGGGGCTGGTTTCCGGCGCTCGTCTGGGTCTGCGTGGGGACGGTCTTTATGGGCGCCGTGCACGATTTCGGTGCATTGGTCCTCAGTCTGCGCCATCAAGGTCGATCGATCGGGGATCTGGCCGGGGATGTTCTCAATCCGCGCCTGCGCGCCCTGGCGCTTCTGGTGATCACCTTCCTGACCTGGATCGTGCTCGCGGTCTTCGCGTTTATCATCGCGACTTTATTTCGGACGTATCCTGGCTCCATTTTCCCCATCAATGTGCAGATCCTATTTGCTCTGGGGTTGGGCTGGCTCGTGCATCGCCGCGGTGTCCCGATTTTCTGGCCCTCGATCATCTGCTTTCTGCTCTTGCTCGGCGCGGTATTTGCCGGGGATGCCGTCGCCGCGCAGTTGCCGTGGCTGGCCGAGGTGACCGTCGTGCAATGGGTCTGGATTCTTCTGGCGTATTGTTTCGTCGCTTCGGTCCTGCCGGTTTGGGTCTTGCTGCAGCCTCGAGATCTGCTCAATGCCCACCAGTTGGTGACCGCGCTCGTTCTTCTGACTCTCGGATTGCTCGTCGTGCGGCCGGTGATTCACGCCCCGGCTTTGAACCTGTCCCCCGAAGGGGCTCCCTCCTGGTTTCCGTTCCTCTTCATCACCATCGCCTGTGGCGCCATCTCCGGATTTCATGCACTGGTGGCGTCGGGCACCACCTCCAAGCAGGTACAGACGATGACTGACGCCCGGGCGATCGGCTACGGTGGGATGCTTGGCGAGGGGGCTCTTGGCTTGCTGGCGGTTCTGGCCACAACCGCCGGCTTTTCGTCGCGTTCTTCCTGGGAGCACCATTACTCCAGCTGGGGGGCTGCCGAGGGCCTGCAGGCCAAATTGGAAGCTTTTGTGGACGGGGGGGCGGTGTTTCTCGGCGGGCTCGGCATCCCGCAGGCGCCGGCCTCGACGTTCATGGCGGTGATCGTGATTGCCTTTGCGGCGACCTCTCTGGACACCGGGGCCCGTATCCAGAGATTGGTGATTGCCGAGCTGGGCGGAATCTACGGGATCCGGCCGCTGCGCAATCGTTATATCGCCTCGGCCGTCGGCATTGGTCTGGCTCTGGTTCTGGCGGTGACCCAGGGCAGTGGTCAGGGGGGACTCATCCTCTGGCCTCTTTTCGGAACCTCCAACCAGCTTCTGGCCGGCGTGACTCTGTTGATTCTCTCGGTCTGGCTCAAGCGCCAGGGCAAACCGGTGCGCTACACGTTGGCGCCACTTCTTTTTGTGGGGAGTGTGACCATTCTGGCAATGCTCGAGGAGATCAGTCGCTACTGGGAGAGTGGTCGTTTCCTGCTTTTGGGAATCGGCGGCGCCATTCTTGTTTGTGATCTATGGATCCTGGGGGAGGGGCTTCAGGTTCTCCGCCGGGCGCGCTCGTCGTGAGTTGGTGGCCGAGCCATCTGCTGGTTGCCTGCCTTTTTCTGATCTCACCGGTGGGCGCTTTCGCGCAAGAGCCCTCCGACCTGCGTATCGATGGTGTGTTCTCGGATTGGCCCGCGTCTTTCGGGGCCCACGCTGATGGAGAATTCCTCTATTTGCGCTTCACCTTGCCCGAGAAGGTGACTCTGCAAGGGGCTCCGATGCCGGTCCGACTCTTTCTCGATCTGGACGATAACCCCGACACGCGCCATGCCGGACTTGCACAGACGTTGGGCCTGGGAGCAGATCTGGTGGTCACCTTCTCGCCTGCTCGTCCCGGCGGAGGACGTGGCGGTGGGGTTGGTATCGAGGGGAAAGGCGAGGGCGTCAGCGTAGGCGGCCAGTCCCCGACGCCCGGGCGGCTCGGATTGATTTTTGCACCCACCACCGAGTCGTCGTCCTTTGAGTTGCGTCTGAAACGACCCGATGGTCCGACCCACGCTGCGTCCGAGAGTTTGTCCCTTCGACTGTCCGTTGAGCAGAGCGCCCGAGCCGACCATGGAAGCGATCCCCGCCACGGATCCAAGCGGAAATCCGACGGAGTCTGGCAGTCCGAGATCTTGCGGGTTTTGTTGCCACCGCGGAGCGCCGAGCCCCGCCTGGCACCGGCTCTATTGCCGCACCTGCCGACTCATTTGCGCGTGGTCTCCTGGAACGTTCTCTTTGCTCGACCGATGTCCAACCCGGCACCGTTTGCCCGGATCTTCCGGGCATTGGATCCCGATGTCGTCCTGCTGCAGGAATGGGAGAAGGTCGATGACCTCTCGCTTGCGGCATGGTTCGATACCCATGTCCCGAAATCGACGCCGTGGCACGCACGGACCTCCTCGGGCTGGGGCGTCGCTCTGGTTTCTCGCACGCCGCTGGAGCGGCTCGGGCTGGCGGCTGTGGATCGCCCCGACGGGGCTCCAGCAGATGATTTTCGCCCCGACCAGTCCTTACGGGTTGTCGCGGCGCGGACACAAACACGATTGGGCCCGGCGGTGATGGCTTCGATTCACCTGCGCTGTTGCGGATATGCAGGGAGTTGGCAGGACCAGGCCCGAATTGCCGAAACCACAGCGATTCAGGAAATGTTGCAATCGGTTTTCGGCGCCGAGAAATCCATTCGCGTGGTAGGCGGGGATCTCAATCTGGTCGGGTCGCGCCAGCCTCTGGAAATTCTCGCGCGCGGGCTGGGCGGTGGTGGCGAGGATCTCCAGCCGGCACAGGCCGCGTTGCTGGGAGATGTGTCCTATCACACGTGGAGAGACCCTCGCTCACGCTTTACGCCGGGCCGCCTGGACTGGATTCTTTATGACCCGACCGCAGCACGCGAGGCCACGTCCTTTGTTTTCGATACGCGCGGCCTGCAGCCCGAGGCCCTGACGCGATCCGGCCTCGAGATCGGTGATTCGGATGCCAGTGATCATCTGGCTTTGGTGCTGGATTTGGCCGTCGGCGCGCCCTGAATCAAACGAGGCGACGACCGACCACGCCAGCGAGTCGACGAACGATCGACCTGGGGACGACGTCCGAAATCGACGCCGTCAGGCGGTTTCCCATCCCGGGGACGCGCACGACCTCGCCAGCCATGCAGGCGGCGAATCCTTCTTCCGCGATCGCGCGAGCATCGCCAAGCACGGCATCGGGAACAAACCTCTGCGCCACCGGCGAGTTCTGCTGGGCGCCCCGCCAAAGTTGTGTCTGGACCGGGCCGGGGGCCAACGTGGTGACAGTGACACCGGAATCGACAAGTTCTTCCGACAGGCCCTCGCCCAGCGCGAGCAGATAGGCCTTGGAGGCTGCGTAGGTGCTCATCCCGGGCATTGCCTGAAAGCCGGCAGTGGAGGCGACGTTGAGGACGCGCCCACGTCCACGCCTGACCATCTGCGGAATAAATTGGCGGCATAGGGCGGTTGGGGCCACGGCGTTGAGGTTCACCTGTCCGAGGACGGCATGCTCGTCCTGTTCGTGGAATCGGCCGACCTCCATGATCCCGGCGTTATTGACCAGAACATCGACATCGAAGCTCATCTCTTCCAATTCTTCGGCAATCGAGGCGGGAGCATGCGGGTCGAGAAGATCCCGCGGGAGTACATGAACCCGCGGGGCGCCGGGGCGGCGCAGCTCGTCGGCGAGGCTCTCTAGTCGGTCGCGGCTGCGCGCGACCAGAGCAATATGAAAGCCCGCGCCGGCAAAGGTGCGCGCGAGTTCCCGCCCGATGCCCTCGGAAGCGCCGGTAATCACAGCTATGTCCCGTCGTCTCTCGGCCATGCTCCCAGAATAGCGTCTGGAGGCAGGGGAATCACCCCGTGGTGCAAATTCGTTGCGGCTCTGGCGCCGAGCGGCCGCAGGGCATAGGAAGAGGCACATGTTTTTGGGGATCGATGTCGGAACTTCAGCAATCAAGTTGTTGTTGGTCGATGCGGAAGAAAAAGTGCAGGCCGAGGCCTCGGTGCCGCTCGAGGTATCGCGCCCCGAGCCGCTATTTTCCGAGCAGGACCCGGAGGATTGGTGGCGCGCGACCGAGGTGGGCGTGGCGCAATTGCGAGCCGCAGCACCCGGAGCCTTGGCCGCCACCGAAGCGATCGGACTCTCGGGGCAGATGCACGGGGCGACTCTTCTGGGTGCCTCTGACGAGGTCCTGCGTCCAGCGATTCTCTGGAATGACGGGCGCAGTGCGGCGCAGTGCAGGGAATTATTGCGCCGGGAGCCGCGCTTGCCCGAGATCACGGGGAATTTGGCTTTCCCCGGGTTCACCGCCCCCAAGATCCTCTGGGTGCAGGAGAACGAACCCGAAGTGGCCGGCCGCCTGCGCAAGGTCCTTTTGCCGAAAGATTATCTGCGTTTGCGGATGACGGGTGCGTCGGTTGCGGATACCAACGACGCCAGCGGAACTCTGTGGTTGGATGTCGCTGCGCGACGCTGGTCGGATGCGATGCTGGCGGCCACCGGTCTCGACGTGACGAATATGCCGGAACTGGTCGAGAGCAATGCCCCCTCCGGCCAATTGCGTTCTTCTGTGGCGAGCGATTGGGGATTGTCCCCCGGCGTGGTGGTCGCCGGGGGGGCGGGCGATAACGCAGCGGGTGCCATCGGCGCCGGAGTCGTGTTGCCCGGACAGGGATTGCTCTCTCTCGGGACCTCCGGGGTCTACCTTCTCGCAGGTGATCGATTTGCGCCGAATCCGGAGACGGCAGCCCATGCCTTCTGTCACGCATTGCCGGATGCCTGGATGCAGACAGCCGTTTTGCTCTCGGCAGCCAGTTGTCTGTCGTGGGTCGCCAAGGCGACCGGGGGTGCCACCGAGGCGACCTTGCTGAAAGAATTGGAAGAGCGACCATCGACCTCGCCGGTGCTTTTTCTACCCTATCTTTCCGGGGAGCGGACGCCGTGGAATGATCCTGAATTGCGGGGGGCTTTTGTCGGCCTCTCCCATGATACGACGCGAAGCGATCTGGTGCAGGCTGTTCTGGAAGGCGTCGCTTTCGCTTTTGCCGACGGCCAGGATGCGCTGCTGGCCGCCGGTGGTGTGGTCGAATCGCTTCTGGTTTCAGGCGGCGGAGCTCGGAGCTTGTACTGGGGCCGCATTCTCGCGAGTGCTCTGAACCAAACGCTGCAATACCCCGAGGGAGCCGAGATGGGGCCGAGTCTGGGCGCCGCCCGCCTCGGGCGCATGTCCATCAGTGGTGAGCCGGCCGCGCAGGCTTGCCCACGCCCACCTCTCGCGGCTGAAGTCTCTCCGGATCCCGAATTGGCTTCCCTCTATGTTGAGCGTCGCCGCCTGTATCGCGATGCGCTGTCCGGGCTTCGTCGTCCCATGCACGAATTGCTGGAGGTTTGACCTCGATGGATTTCCTTCTTCTGGGATCAGTGGGTGTTTTTGCCGGATTCATGAATACGCTCGCCGGCGGGGGGTCGCTCCTGACGCTACCGGCGTTGATGCTTTTCGGACTGCCCGCCGACATCGCGAACGGAACCAACCGCGTCGCCGTCCTGGCGCAGGCGCTCGCCAGCGTCACCTTCTTTGATCGGGAGGGCAAATTCGATCGACGTGGTCTGGGCGCATTGCTGGTGCCCGCGTTGCTGGGTGCTCTGATCGGGGCTGGTTCGGCCTCTCAGGTGCCGGCTTCCTACCTCAAGCCGATCCTGCTTATCGTGATGACGACCATCGCGCTTTTGATGCTCTTTGCGCCCAACCTGATAACGCCTCCCGTGCAGGAGTCTTCGCCGCGGAGTCCGGACAAAAAAAGTTTTCTCACCTTTTTTCTGATCGGTCTTTATGGCGGGTTTGCTCAGGCGGGCGTCGGGATTTTCCTGCTCGCGGGATTGGGCGGGCTTCTCCGCTATGATCTCGTGCACGCCAATGGAATGAAAAGTGCCATTGCGGCATCCTTTACGGCGCTGTCGCTGGTGATCTTTCTGGCGGCAGGTCAAGTTCATTGGCAGCCCGGGCTGGCATTGGCGGTCGGCATGGTCTTCGGGGCTCGGGTGGCCGTATGGCTGGCGATCAAAGGCGGAAATGTACTCCTGCACAGAATTGTGCTGGTCCTGGTTCTGATCAGTTGTGCGGCCGCCTGGTTGGATTGACTTCCAACTAGTTGAAGATCTCGCTGCTTTCCCCGATCGACGGGGCATCGCCGGCATCGTCAATCCCTTCGCCCGCCGGCGTTCCGACCGAGCCGATGGAAGGAGCATCGCCGGCATCGGGAATGTCTTCTCCCACAGGCATCCCCTCCGAGCCGATCGAAGGCGCGTCACCCGCGTCAGGTGAGGCGATCATTCCGGGGGCGGCCAGCGTGCCATCGCGACCGATATCTCCATCGAATGTGCCGAACTCGCCATCCTGCGCCACGGCAGGGGGCGTTGCGAGAAGTCCCGATACCAACAGGGCCGGCACCGAGAGCAACAGGAGCATACGAACCGGGAGAAAGAGGCCCACGAGAGAAATCGAGATCTTCTTCATGTATTCGGACTTTCATGGGCGCGTGCCGGGGGCAAGTGTCCTGGAACGAATTCGCCCAACTTTGTTGCCGATGGCGCCGACTGTTAGGTACCTCAGGTGTCTTTCGTGCGAGCATTACTGAAGCAGGCCTCCGTTTCCGGTCGAAATCTTTCCCGAACTCGTGCGGCATGCGACTGCCGCCGCGAGGTCCGAAGAACCCTCCGATGGCGAGGTGTTTGTGGCGGCCTCCTGTTGGGCGCCGTCGCGGTTTTTGCGGTTGCCATGCCGGTCGCGGCCGAAAAGGCTGCCGAGGATCCTGCTGCGAGCGCTCCTGCTCCAGCGAGCACTCCCGCTGCCGCGAGCGCTCCTGCCGCCGCGAGCGCTCCTGCTGCCGCGAGCGCATCGGTGGCGAGTCCTCAGATTGTGGTCGTGGAGTCCTTCAACGCAAACCTTCTCGACTTGCTGCAAAAGTCCGATTCGCTGGACCAGAAAGGTCGTAGCGATTTGCTCAGGCCCTCTCTCGAGGGGAATTTTGATCTGGACTTCATGGCCCAGAAAGTTCTTGGTCGAGGGTGGAAGGAATTGACGCCCGAGCAGAAAAAAACCTGGCGGGACAGTTTTACCGGCTTGATGACCGAGAATTATGCGGGGCGATTTGTTGGTTGGGCGGATCAGTCCTTTGAAACGATCGACGAGGCCGAGGCCGGCCGCGGAACGGTGCTGGTTCGGACGCGCCTGCATGTGCCGGGCGAAGAAGACGTGTCGCTGGACTACCGCCTGCGGGAAACCCCGAATGGTTGGCGCGTGATTGACGTCTTTCTCAATGGCACGGTCAGCGAGTTGGCGCTGCGCCGGGCCGAGTATTCCGGTGTCCTGAAAAGGGACGGATTTGACGCTCTGATTCTCGCGGTCAATGGCAAGCGCGACGAACTGGCTGCCGCCGGTTCCTAGCGGTGAGTTTCGCGACGCGCCCAGATGGCTGATTCGCGGTCCTGACTGTAGGCGTTTCGGAGCGACGTGTAGTAGTCGATCGAGGACTCTTCGAGAGCGCTCATGTTTCGTGCATGCCGCTCACGCAGGGCGATCCCGTGCCCGGTGCCCTGAAACGTTGTGTAGACGATATATTCGGTGGGTCCGAGCAGCCAGAACGTGGGCCGGATGAAGAGGTCGACGATCAGCCCGGTGGAATCCCGCAAGTTGTTGGGGCCCAATAGGGGTAATACGACATAGGGGCCTGTGGGGACGCCGGTCAGCGCCATTGTCTGACCGAAGTCCGAGTCATGACCATCCATGTCGAAGATCACGCGCGCCGGATCAAAGAGCCCCGCGACCCCCAGCGTGGTATTGACGAGAAACCGAGAGAAGGTGATGGCGGCATCATCCCACTCGCGTTGCAGGAGATCATTGAGGAATGTGGCCGGTTCTCCGAGGTTTTCAAAAAAGTTCATGATCGAGAGCTTGGCCTGCTTGGGCAGGCTTTGCCCGTAGACGTTGGAGACCGGACGCAGAAACCATGCGTCCATCTCCTTGTTGAATTCATGGGTTTTGCGATTCACGGACTCCCATGGATCGGGGACCTGATGGGCCTCGTCCGGATCTTCGGGCCAATCGTCATCAAACAGCGGGTCGTAGGCATCCGCGGATTGAGGTGCGTTGGCCGTGCCGGTTTCGGCTGCTGCCGGAACCCCGGACAGAAGGAGCAGCACAACAAGGCACCGCAGCAAAGGTATCCCGACATTCACAATCAGGAGTGTAGGGGTTCCCGCGCGACGAATCCATAGACGCCGTGGCGAGGCAACCCGTGGCGAACATGCTAGGCTTCCCCCGTGCAATCTACTCCGGGCAGGTTTCAACGAGGGCTTTTGGTCTGGGCGGACGGCGTTGCGCGCTACGCCCGAAGCATTGTTTGGGGCATTCTGGCACTCAGTCTCGTGTTCGCGGCGTACGCGGCACTCAACCTCGGAGTGAATGCGGACAATATGCGTTTGCTGGACCCGAACCTGCCGTTCCAGCGAGCGGCCGCCGGGTTTCAGGAGAACTTCACGTCCCTGGACGACTCCTTGCTGATTGTGATCGATGCGCGATCCGGAACCCAGGCGCAGGCAGCGGCCGACCAACTCGTCGCCGCTCTTGCCGAAAAATCCGACTTGTTTACCGGTGTTTTCGAGCCCGGTGCCGGAGGTTTTTTTGAACGGCATGGTCTGCTCTATCGCTCCCCGGATGATCTGGAGGATTTTGCGGACCAGATGGCGGGCTACCAGCCGATCCTTGCGGAACTTTCACGAGATCCGAGTCTGGGCAACCTCTCCTCGATGCTTCGCCTGGGCTTCGCCGAGGGATCGAATGAAGGATCCGCCGAGGAATTTGTCGGTCTGTTTGACCGTATCGGGGATGCGTCGGTCGAGGTCTTTGCAGAATATCCGGTTGCTGTGTCCTGGCAGGATCTGATGATGGAGGGGTCGGCGATCGATCCCGGATCGCGGCGGGTAGTGATTGCCGAACCCATTCTTGATTTTGATGCCATCCTGGCCGCCGCACCGGCCATGGAAGCCATTCGGGAAACCGCGGAAGAACTTGGACTGGTTGCCGAGCGCGGGATTACCTTGCGCATTACCGGGAACCCCGCACTAAGCGTCGAGGAGATGATCGGTCTTTTCTGGGATGTCGGTGTCTCGGGCCTCTTTTCGTTCATGATCGTCCTGATTGCGATCTTCCTTGCTTTCGGTTCGGCCCGCCTCTCTCTGGCCGCCGGTGCGACGCTGGTGGTCGGTCTGATCTGGACGGTCGCGTTTGCGGCGGCGACCGTCGGCGCGCTCAATTTGATCTCGATTGCCTTTGCGGTTTTGTTCATCGGGCTGGGCGTGGACTTCTCGATTCATTTGGGAATGCACCTGGTTGCCGGACTGCGCTCGGGTGCATCTCCGGGAGAGGCCCTGCTCCAGGCTGGTCGCGAAGTGGGCAGTTCCTTGATCCTCTGCACGTTTTCGACAGCGATCGGGTTCTACTCGTTTGTACCAACCGATTATCTCGGCGTTGCCGAACTGGGACTGATTTCGGGAACGGGCATGTTCGTCATCCTGCTTCAGACGGCGACCTTCTTCCCCGCATTGGCAGCATTGATGGTCGGGGATCGCGGGCCGGAGTTGTTTGCCCAGGGGGCTCGGTTCCAGCTCCGCATCCCGGCCGGTTTGGTTGCGCGTCCCGGGCTGGTCGTCCTGTTCGCGATCAGTCTCGGGCTGGTGAGCGCCTTTCTGGCACCTCGAGCCCGTTTTGATTCCGATGTCGTGGAAATGCGAGATCCCCGAACCGAGTCGGTCGAAGCCTTCAAGGAACTTCTGGCCGATCCTCGAACCTCTCCCTGGTATATCGATGCGGTCGCTGACAATCTCGAGGAGGCCGAGGCTCTCGCCAGCCGGTTCGAGCTCCTTCCGGAGGTTTCCGAAGCAATAACGGTTCGTGCCTACGTGCCCGATGAGCAACCCGAGAAGCTCGAGATCCTGGCCGATACGGCCATGCTCTTCGATGTGCCGCGCTCGGACCCCGATCTGGGCCCGCCACCGTCGCTTGCCGAGCAGATCGCGTCGATTCGCGAGCTGCGAGACCTCCTCGCCGAGAGTTCGGTGGTGCAGGGGGATTCGACGCTGGCGCAATCTGCCGACCGACTCCAGGAAATGCTCGAGGAGTTTCTCGCGCGTGTGAGCCAGGATGAAGATCCTGAAGCGGCTGTGGGCCGATTTCAGGAACTTTTACTGGGCAGCTTTCCGGAACAATTCGAGCGTCTGCAGCTGGCATTGGACCCTGGTGAGGTCCGGTTGGAGACCTTGCCCGAAGGCTTGCGCGAGCGCATGCTGGCGCCAAACGGGAAGGCCCGTGTTCAGGTCTTTCCGACCGGGGATCTTGGCGAAGGCGATGCACGCGAGATTTTTGTCGATGCGATTCGACAGGTTCAGCCCGATGCAACCGGCGTTGCGGTGAATTTGATCGAGTTTGGACGGGCAACGGCACGTTCTTTGGTGGAGGCCCTTTCTCTCGCTCTGGTTCTGATCACGCTCCTGCTCTTTCTGATCTGGCGGCGTCCTCTGGATACCGCTCTGGTTCTCCTTCCTCTGGTACTGGCGGGCGTGATGACCGGAGCGACCATGGTTCTTCTGGATCAGGCCTTCAACTTTGCCAACGTCATCGTATTGCCGCTGCTTCTGGGGATCGGCGTGGATAGCGGCGTGCATCTGGTGCACCGGGCTCGGGAGGCGGGGCCGGGCAAGCCGCTGCTCGAATCGATCACCGCGCAGGCCGTCTTCTGGAGCGCGCTCACGACGATTGTGAGTTTTGGCAGCCTCGCTTTTTCCGCACATCGCGGCATCGCGAGCCTGGGCTTGCTTCTGGTGATCGGTTTGACCATCACCGTTCTGGCGAATCTGGTTCTTTTACCGGCACTGGTCGTTCTGGTGCAACGTCGCGGGTATCTTCTTCCCGAAGCAAACGAAGCTGAGTAAAATTATGGGGAAACACAAGCAGGGAAAATTGGGTCAGTCGGCCGGCAAGTCCGGAAGCAAGGCGAAGGGCAAGCGGAAAACGCTTGCCTCTCAAGCTGATCTTCTCGAACTTTATGAAAACTCCGTCATGGCGCCGGAGGACGATTGCGCGTTTTTCGATGAACTCTACCGAAAGCTGCGGGGGCGGAAGCCCGAAGTCTTGCGCGAAGATTTTTGTGGAACCGCCAAGATCGCAACCGCCTGGAGCGAGGGAGACCCGGATCGTCGGGCTGTGGCGATCGATCTTGACGAACCAACGCTGGCCTGGGGCCGTGAGCGTAACGTGGCGCCTTCGCCGGCGGCCGATCGCATCGAGTTGCTTCATGGAAATGTTCTCGATTCCGTCGCCACCAAGGCGGATATCACCTGCGCGAATAATTTCAGCTATTGTATCTTCAAGAAACGTCCGGAGCTGAAAGCATATCTGGCGTCTGCTCTTGACGGTTTGCGCGAAGGCGGGCTGATCTTTCTCGAAATTTATGGCGGCTCCGACGCCATGAAAGAATGTGAAGAAGAGCGCGAGTTGGACGATATGGTCTATGTCTGGGACCAGCATTCGTTCGACCCTCTGACCCACGAGACCCTCTGCTATATTCATTATCAGTTCCCGGACGGGTCAAAGCGCAAGAAGGCGTTTACCTATGATTGGCGCCTGTGGACGATTCCCGAATTACGCGATCTTCTCGAGGAGGTCGGCTTTTCCGAAGTGCGCCTCTATTGGGAGGGGCTCGAGGAAGAGGCCGATGATGACGGCCTTTACTACGGCAACGGGGAGTACGAGGACGTCACGACGGTTGCTGTCGAGCAGCAGGAGACCTACCTGGTCTACGTTGTTGGCCTGAAATAAATGACAAGGCGTGCGGGTCTTGATTGGTTTCAAGGGCGCTCGGCGAGTCGAGCGAGAAATACACCGACTTCGTCGGGATCAGCCAATCGAAAGTCCGCGCTGGTTTCGCGGTCTCCGGCCGTGTCCTTGCCGACGTAAATACCGACACCGCGCTCCTTGAGAGCTTGAAAGACGCTTTCGTCGGTCAGGTCGTCGCCGATATGAATTGGTTTTCGTCTCTCCCATCCGAGTTTTTCGAGCAGGTAGAGGACGGCTTTCCCCTTGTCCCAATCGACGTCGGGGCGGAGTTCGACCACCATCTTGCCCTCGCAGAGCCGCAGACCTTCGGTAGCGGTGCCCAATGTCTCCACCCCATGGCGAGCGATGCGGGCGTCTTCGGGGGATGCCAGACGGTAGTGGACCGCGATTCCAAAGCGTTTGCGCTCCACAAGGATGCCCGGGGTGCTCTTGAATTGTTCGCGCAGTTCTTGCTCGGCAACATCCAGGATGGGTAGCGAGTCGGTGGCGACCTCGTGGCGTAGTGCGCTGCCTGCGGGCCCGCGCAGATCGAATCCATGACTTCCCACCGTCCCGAGATCCTCGATCCCGACGAGTTTGGCGACCTCCTCTCTTTCGCGTCCACTGACCAGCGTTACCGGCGTCCGTTGTGCCAGAGCCCGGATGGTCTCGCGCATGGATTCGGAGACGATGGCATCCTCGGGGCGATCCACGATCGGGGTCAGCGTGCCATCGTAATCCAGAAAGATTGCCAGCGTGGCCTCGGGAGGGGCGATCTGGTCGAGGGCCGCGAGGGCAGAAGGGAGGTCCGAAATACGCACACTTTCACGATGCAGTTCCGCGAGCTGAATTACCAGTGGTTGGCTTCGGGAAATGAAGTTTGCCTGAAAGGCCAAAGCACGCTTACCTCAACAGAGGAGGTGTTCGCGTGTTCAAGCAGGTAATGGATCGAGTTTGGGTTTTTGATTGTGAATGGGTCCCCGACCCCTTGGCCGGTCGACTGCTCTTTCCCGAAGTTGCTGACGAGTCCGACGATCGGAAGGTCATGGAAGCGATGTGGCTTCATGGCGGGGCTACGCAGGAAGAACCGCGCCCCTTTCTCAAAATGGCGACCTGCAGGGTGGTTTCGATCGCGGCTGTGCTCCGCGAGAAAGATCCTCGTGGCGGAGGTGCCAAACTCTCTCTGCTGGCTCTGCCGCGGGATCTGAGCGACAAGGCGGCGACCGCCGAGCGCTCGATCGTGGGGAAATTCCTCGAGGCCGTGGGTCGCGACCGTCCCCAACTGGTCGGCTTCAATTCCATCGGTGCCGATTTGAAGATTCTGGTCCAGAGGGCCATGATTCTCGGAGAACCCGCGCCAGCTTTTTGTCGACGCCCCGACAAGCCCTGGGAAGGAGTCGACTACTTCGCGCGGGGGAGTGATCATAATGTCGATATCAAGGACGCTGTGTCGGGATTCGGTCGTGGCACGCCCTCATTGCATGAATTGGCGGTCCAGTCGGGCATCCCGGGGAAGCTCGATGTAGCGGGTGACGGGGTAGCAGATCTATGGCTTGAGGGGGATTGGGCCAAGATCGTCGCCTATAATGAGACCGATGCCCTGACGACCTATCTGGTCTGGCTGCGGCTGGCTCATTTTGGTGGCCATTTTTCGGCCGTGGCTTACGAGGCCGAACAACTGCGTGTGCGAGAGTTGATCCAGACGGAAATGGAAAAACCCGAGCGGGCACATCTGGTGCGATTTTTGGAAGAATGGGACCGCCTGCAGGCCATCATCGAAATTCGAGATTGACGAAGACGGGTCGATCTGAGATTCCGAAGATGTGCCGGAACGAGCAGCAATCTTCGGGGTTGGCGAAATTGTCTACCATAAACGATTCGATTACATCGGAGTCGTGGTGGACGTGGATCCCGAGTTCGACCTGGACGAAGAGTGGTATGAAAAGATGGCCAAGGGTCGTCCTCCCAAGGATCGCCCCTGGTACCACGTGCTCGTCCATGATGCGGTCCATATGACGTATGTCGCGGAGCGCAATCTCGAGCATGTGGATGATCCCGAACCGATTCGCCACCCGATGATTGAGGAATATTTTCAGAGTTTTACTGCTGGTCGATACCAATCCATGGTGTCGCTGAACTGAACAAGGACGGAACCCGATGAAAACGATGCAAATTCTAGGACTAATGATCGCAGCCCTGTCGCTGGGAGGCTGCTCGATTTCCGTGAGTATCGGAGCATCGCTGGAAGGCAGCTCCGCATCCATCTCGAGCCCCTTTGAGTCGAGTTCAGCTTCCTCCACACCGGCCAAGCCCGAGGACAAGACGGCAGAGCAACAGGCCTATCTGCGGGATGTTCGCGACTTCACGGCAGCCCAGTTGAAGCGTTCGGATAATCTCGACGAGTTCCGCAAGAAATTGAGCAAGGTTGCCAAGAAGCATGGCGTGACCGATTGGGAAGCCCGCGCGACCACCTGGGTGGGGATTGGTGAGGGCGTAGAGGCGGCAGGTATGCCGACCACGCAGGCACAGGCAACCATCGATATGTTGGCCGACGGTCATTCCGACTGGGCCTCTGCGATGCGGCAAGGTTACAAAAGCGCCCAGGTCGCGGCGGGTGCCAAGGTCAGTAGCTGACATTCCTCCCTCGACGTCGTTGCGAATTGCCGTCCTGGCCCTGATCTTCGGGTTTTTCGTCCTCGCGGGCGGAAGGCCCGCTGACGCGGCCTATCTGGACTACGTCTATGTGGATTCGAATGAGGGACAGGCGAGTGGGGGGCATGTAGGTCTGGCCTTTGGTGGCCAGATCTTTCATTTTCAATATCGCGATGGCGGGTTTCTCCTGCCGGTCCGCCATGCCACCGGGGCTTTCGAGCGCGCCTATCGTGTGCGTGAAAATCGGAATCTGCGTCAGCATCGAATCGAGGTCGATCAGGAAACCTACGATCTGCTTCGGGACGGTTTCAACGCGCGGTACTTCGAGAGCGAGGTCTTGTTGTCCGATCTCGAGGAGCTTCGGGCCGAAGAGGCGCGGCTGGACTCGACCGACATGCTTTCTCGGGGCCAGCCCCTCGCTGCAGCGGGATATTTCTTCGCCGCTCGTGCGGATCCGGATTCCCGGGCAGAAATCGAGGCGAGAACCCGCGGGGAAGTGCCGGCAAAAATCTCCTCCGTGGATGAACTATCCGATTACCTTTCCCGGCGTGTCGAGAGCGAAGATCGGCCTCTCCAGCCGGACGTTTCTTTCCCGGTTCAAGGCGAAGCGGGCCAATTGAGCCCGGCCCAGATAGCCACCTTGCGGTCCTTGCAGGACGAATTCAATCGGCAACTCGGTTCGCTGAAGGGATCTTCCCGACCGGACGTCGGCGAGGTGCGCTTTGTCGTGCTGGCCCGCAGGTCGGTGGTGGCAAGATCCTTGTCGACCGGCCGACTCCATATGCTGGACGTCTACCCCGATGAGGCCGAGACCATCGAAGTTGCTGAAGTTCAGGCTCGAGGCGGTCGCCTCGAGCACCTTTTGGCTGTGACGGAAAAAGAGCTGGCGCGAGGCACCGATGCTCTTCATGCGGGGCAAATTCCTTCGGAGTCGGATTGGTCCCGGATTGAGGATGCGGCGAATCGCCGCCGGGAAATTCTACGCGCGATGAAGCAACAGACACCCTTGCGGATCGTCGGCCCTCGCATGCTGCCGGCGAAGTCTGCCTGGCGCACCGACCTTGGGGGCCGGGATGCTGCGGGCCAGCCACAAGCCGCTGCTCTGGCGAAAAATCGCGAGACGCAAAAGGAGATTCTACGACAACTTCAAGAACAGAGCTCCTATAATTTGATCACGCGGAATTGTGTTTCGGAGGTCTTTGATTCGATTGACGAGATCCTCGCGGGTCCGTCAGGCAAGGATCCGGTGGCCGAATCGATGGCACGTCTGGGGGGGCATGTCGCCGGCGATCAAGGATTTGTTTTCGTGCCTTTTGTCTCTGCCGAGACCGTTGCCGGGAATCTGCGCGTCGCCGAGACCATTGATCTTCCCTCCTACCGCAGCCAGCAACTCGCGGACGTCTATGAAACGGAGGGGGAGGGGGCCGCCGTCTATTTCCGCGAGTCCAATACCCTCACCTCCACAATTTATCGCTATAACGCGGAAGATTCCGTTTTCGTATTCTTTACGGACGACGTCGTACTGGCCCGGCCTCTTTATGGAGTGGTCAATCTGACAGCTGGTTTGGGCGCTGCGGTGGTGGGGCTCCCCTATGCGCCGTTCGATCGAGGACGACTTCTGATGGCCGGGGCGCGCGGCGTGTTCTGGAGCGTGCCGGAGCTGTTTTTTCTGAGTTTTCGCAAGGGTTCTTTTTTCACAGTGCCGCCACCCGCGCGGGTTGGCGCGCCGGAAGATTCCTGAGTAGGATCCAGCTGTGAGTAAAAATTCCAAACTATACGGCGGCCTCCTGATCGTGGCCCTTCTCTTGATTCTGGGCCTGGTTTTCTCGGGGTCGGATCCGGTCACGGTCAAGGTAAGCGAGGCCGAGGCCGGCCTTGTGGAGTCCACGGTCGCGAACACACGCGCAGGCACCGTGGAGGCCTGTCGGCGGGCCCGTATGGCCCCGATTATTGGCGGGCAGGTCGCCCGGCTTCCGGTGGCCGAGGGTGCACGGGTCGAGGCTGGTGAGGTCATTCTGGAGCTCTGGAATCAGGACCTGCGTGCGCAAGTGCGCTTGTCGGAAGGCCAGGCGAGAGCCTCGCAGGCGAGGGTTGCCGAGGCCTGCGTGATGGCCCGCGTGGCGGCAAAAGAGGCCGATCGTCTGGCGAGCCTTGAGGACCAGGGGATCGTTTCTCAGGAACAGACGGAACGAGGTGCCGGTCAGGCCGAAGCTCAGCAAGCAGGTTGCAGCGCTGCCAGGACGCAGGCTGAGGTCAGCCAGGCACAGGTCGAGGCGGCGACGGCAGCGCTCGAGCGCACCATCATGCGCGCGCCCTTCTCGGGCGTCGTTGCGGAAATCAACGGAGAACTCGGAGAGGTGGTGACCCCGTCGCCCGTGGGCGTGGCCACCTTGCCCACCGTGGACCTGATTGATGCAAGTTGTCTTTATGTGAAGGCTCCGATCGATGAGGTGGATGCCGGGCAGGTTCGCGAGGGTATGCCTGTGCGGGTGACATTGGATGCCTTCCCCAAAGAACCGCTGGACGGCCGAGTCCGCCGCGTGGCTCCCTACGTTCTGGATCTGGAAAAACAGGCCCGCACCGTGGCGGTCGAGGTGGATTTCGTCGACCCGGAATCTATCCAGCGGCTTTTACCCGGCTATAGCGCCGACGTGGAGATCGTGATTGCCAGCGAGGCAAACAAGCTGCGAGTCCCGACCGAAGCAGTTCTGGAAGGGAATCGAGTTCTCGTGCGCGGGGACGGAGATGTTGTCGAGGAGCGCGAGATCGAGTCCGGAATCTCGAATTGGAGATTTACCGAGGTCCGCGACGGTCTGAGCCCCGGAGACCAGATCATTCTTTCGATTGATCGCGAAGGCGTGGAAGCGGGTGCCTCCGTGGAGATCGAGACAGAAGAGGCCTCGTGATCGAAGTACGCGACATCAAGCGTTTCTATCAGGTGGGCGACCAGGAGGTCCGCGCGCTCGATGGCGTGAGTTTCAAGATCGAAAAGGGCGAGTATGTCTCGCTGATGGGTCCATCGGGCTCGGGGAAATCGACCCTGCTGCATTGCCTCGGCTTGCTGGATCGCCCAAGCGAGGGACATTATCTGATCGGGGACCGGGATACGGTGACCTTGAATGAAGAGGAACAGGCCCGCACTCGCCGCGAGAAGATCGGGTTCGTCTTCCAGTTTTTCCATCTCGTTTCGTATCTGACGGCCTTTGAAAACGTCGAGCTGCCCTTGACGCTCAGCGGACTGCCCGCAGCCCAGCGCCGAGAGCGAGTGGAAGCGGCCCTGACACGCATCGGTCTGGAGCAGCGGATGGACCATGTCCCCGACCAGCTCTCCGGGGGGCAGCGCCAGCGTGTGGCGATCGCTCGCGCGATCGTGACCGACCCCACAGTTCTTCTTGCTGACGAACCTACCGGTAACCTCGATCGCCGCTCGGGCGACGAGGTGATCGCCCTTCTCGAGGAACTCAATGCCAGTGGCATCACCCTCGTGGTGGTGACCCATGATATGGATCTCGGCGGCCGCGCTCGTCGTCGTTTACGTCTGGCGGATGGTTTGGTGGTTTCGGACGAGAGCGGCCCCGCATGAAGCTGTCGGATTCGATCGGCTGGGTGTCGCGCGTGCTGCTGCGTCACCGGCTTCGAACTGTACTGCTCCTGGCGGCGGTTTCGGTGGGCGTGGGCGCGGTGATCGTGCTGACCTCGCTGGGAGATTCCGCGCGACTTTACGTGACCGAAGAGTTCCGTTCGCTGGGCACGGAGTTGCTGATTATCACGCCCGGCAAGAGCGAAACATCCGGGAGTGGTCCGCCTTCCTTTATGGGTGCGACCGCCCGTGATCTGACTCTGGATGATGCCGCGGCCTTGAAACGAAGTTCCGCGATCAAACGGGTTGCTCCCATGGTCGTTGGCGAAGCCAATATGTCCTACGGTGCGCGCAGCCGTCAGGCCCCCGGGATCGGCGCGACAGCCGACCTTCTGGCACTCCGTCATTGGAAGTTGAAGCAGGGCCAATTTCTTCCGGAGGGAGATCTGGAGCGGGCGCCGGCGGTGATCGTGATCGGGGAGAAGATCCGCCGCGATCTCTTCGGTGCCGACAAGGCCGTCGGGAACTTTCTCCGCGTGGGTGATCGTCGATTTCGCGTCATCGGGGTTCTGGCGACCGAAGGTCGATCGCTCGGAATGGATGTGGACGAGTTGGTGATTCTGCCGGTCGCTCGAGCGATGGAGCTTTTTGATACCTCCGGGCTTCGGCGTATCATGATCGAATCCCGCTCGCGGGATTCGCTCGACCGAGCGGCTGAAGAATCGCGCATCATCCTCAAGGATCGCCATCAGGGCGAGGAAGACGTCACCATCGTGCGTCAGGATGCGGTGGTCGCGACCTTCGATACGCTTCTGGGCGCTCTGACCTATTCGGTGGCGGGGATTGCTTCGATCAGTCTTCTTGTCGCCGGGGTGCTTTTGATGAACGTGATGCTGGTTTCGGTCTCCCAGAGGACTGCCGAAATCGGATTGCTCAAGGCGATCGGCTCCTCGCGCCGCTTGATTCTCACCCTCTTCCTCATGGAGTCGGGTGGTCTGGCCTTTCTCGGCGCGCTTCTCGGCGTGGGTCTGGGTCTGGGAATGAATGGGGTCCTTGGCACCTATGTCCCGGCGGATATGACGTTGCGTCCTCCGATGTGGTCGTTGTTTTCGGCACCTCTTTGCGCACTTGTTTCCGGAATCCTGTTCGGCTTGATGCCGGCACGAAGGGCCGCGGATCTCGATCCGATCGATGCCCTGGCGGGGAGGTAGTTCGGATGGCCCCGCGCGATTTTTTCCAGTTGGTGATTCGCTCGCTTCTTTCCCATCGCCTCCGCGGCGGGCTGACAGCTCTGGGAATCGGGATCGGAATCGCTGCGGTTGTGCTGCTCACCTCATTGGGCTCGGGCGTCGAGAAATTCATGGTCAGCGAGTTTTCCCAATTCGGGACAACGATCATTGCCATCAATCCCGGTCGAACCCATACCAGCGGGGGGCCTGCGGGGATCTTCGGCTCGACCCGACCCCTGACGCTTCAGGATGCCGAGGCTCTCGAGCGTGTCCCGAACGTGACGGGTGTCGTTCCATTTGTCATGGGGAACGCGGAGATCGAGGCAGGGTCCCGCGGGCGAAGGTCCGCGGTACATGGCGTCGGTGCGGATTTCCATACCGTGTTTTCCATGAACATTCAGATCGGCCAGGGTCTTCCGAAGGGCGATGGTGGGGGCGCCCGCCCGGTTGCGGTCTTGGGCTCGAAACTACGCAACGAATTATTTCCTGATGGTCCGGTCCTCGGGCAGCGGGTGCGAGTCGCAAGCGAGGCTTACCGTGTCGTCGGAGTGATGGAGCCCAAGGGGCAGATGTTGGGCTTCGATTTCGATGACGGGATCTATATCCCCACAGCACGCGCCCTGAGCCTTTTCGATCAGGAAGGGTTGATGGAAATTGACCTCTTCTACCGAGAGGGAGCCTCGGCCAAGGAGGTGGCGAATGCGGCCGAACGCATCCTGATCTCCCGGCATGGGCAGGCGGATTTCACGATCACAAGTCAGGAAGATATGCTTGAGGTTCTCGGACGCATCATGGAGGTGTTGACGGCGGGCGTCGCCGCACTTGGCGGGATCTCGCTTTTCGTGGGTGCTGTCGGCATTCTCACGATCATGACGATCGCGGTCCGCGAGCGACAGGGGGAGGTTGGCCTCTTGCGAGCGTTGGGGGCGGGGACTCAACAGGTCTTGTTGTTGTTTCTGGCCGAGGCGGTGGTTCTCTCCGCCCTGGGCGGGCTGGCGGGGCTTGTGGTGGGGATTGGTGGCGCCTGGTTGATCCACTGGGTCTTCCCGATCGTGCCGGTTCATACCCCGTGGGCCTATGTGATTGCCGCAGAAGTGGTCTCGGTGCTGATCGGTTTGGCCTGCGGTGTCCTGCCGGCCTTCCGCGCCGCAGCGCTTGATCCTGTGGTTGCGCTGCGGGCGGAATGATCGACCGGTTCAGAGAATCTTCTGCACCACGGCTTGCTTGAAGGAAGTGTAGGGCGGGTAGGCAATCTTGGGGTCCACGCGGGTGGATTTATCCACGACGGCCTTGCGGTGGCTGAAGGTCTCGAAGCTGCCGCGTCCGTGATAGGCGCCCATGCCACTGGGGCCCACCCCGCCAAAAGGAAGGTGGGGGTTGGCGACGTGCCAGACGGCGGCATTGATGCAAGCGCCGCCGGAACTGGTTTCGGCAAGAACACGATCGGCCGTCGCGCTATCCTGTGAGAAGACATAGAGCGCCAGCGGCTTTTCGCGCTCATTGACGAAGTCGATGGCTTCCTCGATGTTCTCGACCGGGAGAATTGGCAGGATCGGTCCGAAAATCTCTTCCTGCATGATGCGCGAGTCGGTGGCCGGTCGGCGAACGATGGTGGGCGCGAGATAGCGCTCTTCTTCCACACCAGTGCCGCCCGCGACCACTTCCTGGCCCTCGAGCATCGAGGTGAGCCGCTGATGGTGTCTGGTGTTGGCCAGTCGTGCAAAGTCAGCAGATTGATGAGGGTCTTCGCCGTAGAATTCCTTGACGACTTCCTGAAGCTTTTCCGTAAACTTCGCTTCCAACGAGGCGTCGATCAGAACGTAGTCGGGTGCGACGCAGGTCTGTCCCGCGTTGAGGAATTTACCCCACCCGATGCGATAAGCCGCAATATTGAGGTCCGCGTCCTTGGCGACGATGCAAGGGCTTTTGCCTCCCAACTCGAGTGTGACCGGCGTCAGATGTTTGGCTGCGGCTTCCATGATGACCCGAGCGACAGTCCCGTTTCCCGTGTAGAAAATGTGGTCAAAACGCTCGTTCAAAAGAGCCGTGGTCTCGGGGATGGCTCCCTCGACGAGCGCCACTGATTTCGGGTCAAGATATTTACGCACCAACTTCGCCAGAAGTGCCGAGGTGTTCTCGGTGATCTCGGAAGGCTTGAGAACCGCGCAATTTCCCGCGGCGATCGCGCCGACCAGAGGGCTGAGCAACAGCTGGACGGGATAATTCCATGGCGCGATGATCAGAACGACACCAAGTGGCTCCCGAAGAATGCGGGACTGGGACGGTTGCTGGACCATCGGTGTCGTCACTTTTTCGGGTCGCGTCCATTTGGCGAGATTCTTGAGCACCAAGTCGATCTCGGTGACCACGATCGCCACGTCACTGACATAGGATTCCACGCTTGGCTTGCCGAGGTCCTTGGCGAGAGCCTCCTGAATTTCAGCGGTGTTCTCGGTGAAGAGATCGCGCAGTTTCCCCAACTCGCGGCGGCGCCATTCCAGAGGGCGCGTATGCCCGGTTCGGAAATTCGCGCGAAGGTCACTCACGATTCCGGGGATTGTCGAAACGTCGGTATGGGGGCCGGTGGGCTGCTGCATTGCGCCTGTACTCATGATGAACTCTCCTCGCCTGCTTTCAGGATCATGGACTCACTGCTCTCGAAGGTTGCTTAACCCCAGCACATCGTTTCGTCGACCTTCTGGAAAGCGTCGCAGGCCAATTTTTTTCAAACACCGTTATTCTTGGCGATTAGTCGACAAGGTAGCCGAGTGCCCTGAGTTGTCGGCGGGTGCGTTCATCGATTTCGATCGAGGGTGCATCGGCGTCGGCCGCGGGTGTTCGTTGCGCGAGGCGGTCGCGGATTTGGTCCAGTTCGCCCTGCATTTCCGAGAGCTTGGCGGTCTCCACCGAAGAGAGATCGGTTTGCTCCCTTGGGTCACGATCGAGATGGTAGAGTTGGTCGATTGGTTTTTTTTCGTCGCCTGATCGTGTCTGGCCGATCGTCCGAATGATCTTCCATGGTCCCTGCCGCAGGGATTGGAGTCGGAATGTCGCTTTTGTTTCCTCGGCGTATACAGGCGACCCCGGGAAAGCCTCGGCGGCGTCCGCCACCGGTGCGGCATCGCGTCCTTCGCTCTGGCTGGGGGCTGCAATCCCGACGCGGGCGAGGATGGTCGGCATGACATCAATCAAGGAAGTTGGAGTTTCGATGGTTCGAGGTTCAATTCCCGGGCCATGGATGACGAAAGGCACGTGGAGTTGATGCTCATAGAGCCGGTCGCCGTGCTCCCATCGGCCATGCTCGAGGAATTCGTCACCATGATCCGAGACCACGACGATGATGGTATTGTCGAGCAAGCCCTTCACGCGCATGGCGCCGAGCAATCTGCCGAAGCTCTCATCCTGGTAACGGATGTCTTCGTCGTACAGCCCGACTACATGATTGAAGTCCTCGGGAGAGAGGGTCTTTTGCCCGAGAATCCGAGCGACGGTCTTCTCCGGTTCAATCGCGCCCTCATAGTCCCGTTTTGTGAAGCGGTGTCGGGAACCCTCTGGAGGGTCGTAGGGAGAATGGGGGTCCACGGCATGGACGTAGAGAAAAAAGCGTTCACTGCGAAGTTGATCGAGCATCGGCAGAATCTTCTCGTGGATCTCGTCGGTATGCGCATGGTTGTCGAGATTTTTGCCTCGGATGGTGACGAATCGGTCGAAGCCCTGATCGAATCGGTAAGCAGGTTCGAAGACGTTACCGTTGGCGACATAGGCGGAGGTTGACCATCCATTGCGTCGCAGCACCTCGGCCAGACTTTCCACCTGAAGGTCGAGCCCGCGCGTCATCTCCGCGCGATTCTGGCTCGGATATAGCGAGGTCAGAATGCTGGCTGTGGAAGAACGAGTCCGGGGCGCTGTGCTGCTGGCTTGCTTGAAGTTCCAGCCTGCGGCGGCGAGGGTCGCCAGATGCGGCGTCGTATCCCGATGGTAGCCATGCGACGAGGTGTGATCGGCTCGCAAGGTATCCATCAGATAGAGGACGATATTGGGCGGCTGTTGGAGATCTTTGACCGGTAGCCGCACCAGCCGAGGCGCCGCGATGGCAACGGCGTCCTTCTTGTTGGGCTGGGGGTGTGTCTCGACGCGCAGGGTGAGGCTCTGCGCCCCCTCGTGTTGCACCGGGATAGCGATTTCGGTCCAGCGTTCGCTCATCGGTGGAGTGGTAAATGTTTTTTTCAAAGTGCCGTCGGCGTGCTCGAGGATCAACGTCAATTCAAGACGATTCGAGAGGTTGCGAGGGCGGTCAAGAGCGAATCGAATCTCGTCGCCCGGGCCGGCTTCCAGCGAGATTTGCGCTTCGGTTCCCGGTCTCATGATGAACGATTGTCGGCGATCCCAGCGCTTGGCGACGATACGGCAATTTTGGCCCAGTTCGGGTGAGCATAGGTTTTGCGCCGAGATGCTTTCGTTGGTGGGCTTCGCGATGTCCAATTTCGCGAGTGCGGGCAACAGGTCGAGGGAGGGGCCTTGAGCGGAGCCGGATGCCGACGCTGTATCCGGCCAGGCCATCACACAAAAGATTCCCGCGAGCAGAAGTCGCTGCCAGAGGTTTCGCATGGTTCGCACGCGTCGCATGAATTTGTTCTTACCAAAAACGAGTTTGGGTGAGAATGATCGAATTAACCTTTCGTGCGCCAGTGACTGAAACGCCAGCAATGCGAGGCCTCTTCGATCCTTGTCTCGTTGCGCGGGGCTCCGAGGATCCGTTGCAACGTCTCCCAGGAAGCGAAGTCGCCGGCATCGAGAGATTCCGGCAGCTCGAAATCCTCACACCAGGAAAGCATCAGCTCACCTACCCGCGGCGCGTGATTGTAGAAAGCCGCTGCGGTGGATGGGCCAATTTCAAGCGTGATGGTACCGACGCCCTCGGCGAGCAGTTCCCGTACAAGTTCCTGGGGGGAGTCCTCGGGGATCTCCCGATGGCGAATGCCGCGGTTTTGCAGCTCTTTGCGACAGGCGGCCGTTGCCGTGGTGCTGGTTGCCACAATGGCGCCGGGCTGGCGTATCGCCGGATGCGAAAGCGGGAGGCCCGGTCCGCGGCTGAGAAAGATGATTTCGGGAGGACTCTTTTTCCCGAGCACTTCCCGACGCCATCGGCTCGTGGCGTCGCTGATCGTATGCCGGAGGTGCGGCTCGCTGCGGAGGATGGACCCGCTGGTCAGGATAACGTCGGCCCGTGCGCGGGCGATCTCCAGACTGAATTGGTCGGTAGGGCTGGCCGGCGTCTGTGGCGTGATACGCATCACCCCGAGACTGCTGTTCGCGCGGCTCGCAACCGCGACGACCTGCAGGGTTCCTGCGGGACCGTGCAGCGGATCGTTCCAGATCTGTAAAATGCGCTCTTCGACCGAGCCGGCGACTGAGGTTGCCCGCGTCAATTAGTCCAACTTGTCGAGGATCTGGTCGCGGAAGCGATTCATGCTGTCGATTTTTCCCTGCAAGTCGGTTTCCTCGATGCCTTCGAGCATCCAGGGCTTGGTCTGAATATGCGTGACGCCGACATCTTCGAGTCGGCGATAGGCATCGACATCAAAGGCATCCGCGGCGGCGGCAAAGACATAGAGGGGGTCGTTGGCGCGAGGCGTGTCGGCACGCAGTTCCCGGATGCGGGCCACGATGTCCCGGAGTTCATCGGTCGTATGAATGTCGGAGATCCAGCCATCGGAATGCCTTGCGGTGCGCCGCAGGGCTGCCTCGGAGAGACCGCCCACCAGCACCGGCACTCGTCCCGGCGCCGGTGTGAGTTCCACGCGGGGGAAGTCGTAGAATTTTCCGTGGTGCTCGACCCAGCCACCGGCCCAGAGCTTCTGGAGGACTTCGAGCATCTCGTCGGTTCGCTTCCCGCGGGTATGGAAGTCTTCATCCATCAATTGGAATTCTTCCTTCATCCAGCCCACGCCAATGCCGAGCGTGAGACGGTTGTTGGAGATGGCGGCTGCGGTCCCGACGGATTTCGCGACCGAGAACAGGCGGCGGGCCGGCAGGATATAGATGCCTGTCACGAAGCGGATCTTTTCGGTCGCGGCCGCCATGGCCCCGATCGCCACCATCGGATCGGGCCAGGTGGTAAAGGGTTCCCAGCGAAGGCCGCCGTCGGGCGTATATGGGTAGGGAGACTCGATTTTCTCGGGATGTGCGAGGTGGTCGGAAACCGCCATATAGCGAAACCCGGCCGCTTCGGCGGCTTTGGCAACAGGCACATAATGATCGATTGGCTGGAAGGCACCGGAAACACAGAAATGCAGCATCGAAATTCTCCTGAGGCTTTTAAGCAGCCTCTTCCTGAACAAGTATTTTTATGGGGGCCGCCGGGTTGACCTCGGCGTAGAAAAAGCTTTACCACCTCCGCAGATGAGCGCAGCCCGTAAAGAGGAAAACTCCGTCGACTCTCGATCGACAAAGATCGCCTACGGCATTCATATGCCCATAGCACAGCAGAGCCCCACCTTCGTCCAGCCGTGGGAGGCCGATTGTGGCCCCGAAGAAATGCGCGAGATTGCCATGCGCTGTGATCTGCGCGGTTTTCGCTATCTGGCGGTCTCGGATCATGTCGGGGTCCCACGCGATCTTGTGCCGCATATGTCGGCGACCTGGTATGATCCTGTGGCGACGCTGGCCTTTTTGGGCGCGGCGACCTGCCGCATCCGTTTGATGGCCTATGTTTCGGTGCTCCCCTACAGGCATCCGCTCCAGACGGCCAAATCCTATGCGACTCTGGACTGCCTGACGGCAGGTCGGGTGATTCTGGGCGTGGGCGCGGGTCATGCGGAAAAGGAGTTTACGGCGCTTGGATTGGACTTCGCCAAGCGTGGCAAGATGCTCGAGGAGGCCATTGGCTGTGTCGAGCAGGCTTTCCGCCAGGACTACCCCGAGCATGATGGCGAGTTCTGGTCTTACAAGGACTTGGGGCAGGAGCCGCGGCCGGTGCAGGAAGATGGTCCTCCTATCTGGGTTGGTGGTTCGAGCCGCTCTGCCTTGCGACGGGCTGCGGAACTCGCGGATGGATGGTTGCCGCAGGGACCTCCGGCGATGGGCATGGCGCAGGCAATTGATTTCCTGCGTGAACGTCGCGCGACGTCGGGGCGAACCAAACCTCTGGAAATTGGCGGGATGGCCCTCGACACCTACATCGGTGAACCCTCACATGCCGTGGCCGACAAGGTTCTGACCGGTCCTCCGGAGCGGATGGCTGAATTCATGCACGAAAATCAGCGGGCGGGTTGTTCCCATATGTGCGTGCGGTTCCACGTCCGAGACGCCCGAGAGATGTTGGACCAGATCGATGCCTTTGCCGAGCAGGTCGCCGTCCTGCTTTAGGGTTCAGGCGCGGCCGAGCAGTTGATTGCCTGCCAGACAGGCCTGCACCAAACGGCTCTGCTCGTCGTCGGGCAGTTCCGGCAGGCGCGGTGCGGGCAGCCCCCGCACCAGAGCCGCCGATCGCGCGATCCAGTCGCCCTCGGGTAATTCAAAAAACGCGGCCAGTCCTCGGAGAGTTTCCGCGGGTTCCGTAATCAGGTCCTCGAAGCGGATCTCCATATACTGCCGGGCATCCAGAAATTGGAGTTGGCGAAACCCGCGAGTGAGCTGATCATTCCAGAAGCGGCCGAAGTAGGCGGCATCCGGAGAGCTTTCCAGAATCTTGCGAACCGGATCCTCGGCACCCTCCGCGGGCCTGCGATTGGCGATCGCCGTCGCAATATCCACCTCGGGGTGCAGTCCATGAACCAGGGAAATCGCCAATCGGAAGGCATGATGCTGGCGCATGGAGAGAGCGGCTTCCTCTCCGGCGCGATGAATATGAACAAAGCGCCCCTCCGGAAAGGTGCGAGCGAGATCGGCGATATAGTCAATCGAGGATCCCGAGCGTTCATTCCAGATCGTCTTGCCACAAGTGACGGCCAGCCAATCGAAAAGTTGGCGGTAATGGTCGCCGAGCGATTGGGTGGGTTGTCCGCAGGCAAAGGCCTGGGTCCGATCCAGCAATGTGTCGGGGTCCTCGTCGAGTCGCCCGAGGGTGGTGACCAGAAGCCAGGGGATATCATCGTCGCGCTGAAAACGATCTGTTTCCCGAAAGGGGTAGGTGATCTCTTCGACGGGGTAGCCCCGACTGGTGATCATGGTGATGAAGGGATGGGGCTGGGAAATGATTTCCCAGAAGTCGTTGCCGCTGACTGCCTCTGCCGAGAAGCGACGTCCCCCATCAAGGCCATTGAAGAATTCAAAAATGCTGAGCAGGTCCGGGTGCTCGGCCAGCATGCGCGAGAGCAGGGTGGAACCGCAGCGACCCGTGCCAACAACAAATCGATCCATGGCGGGTTTCTATCAGATTGGAAAAATTTGGAAATCGGCCACGGGTTTCTTCTGTCGGGGCTAGAGGCGAGCCACGCGTCGGTCCAGCCGACGCCAGGCGAGCCAGGTGCCGAAACCTCCGACAACCACCGAAATGAGGAGTGCCGCGGCAAGTGGTGCGAGAAAGTCCAGAAGGCTCTCGTGGACGCCGCTCCAGGGCAGTGAGGTGCGCACCACTGCCACCGGCTTGCCGGAATCGTCAACCATCTTCCGGGCATAGTAAACCACCCGGGCGTTCTGGACCGAGCTGTCCCGTACCGCAGAGCCCTCACCCTGACGGAGCGCCTCCCTGACCTCACGGCGATCTCCATGGTTCTCCATCCGTGCGGGATCACCGTGGGAGTCCCCCAGGACGATGCCTTGAGGGTCGATGACCGTGAGACGCATGTCGCGGCCCTTTGCGATGCGGTCCAGAATCGGATCCACCGTTGCGGGGTCCAGGGAACCTGCCTGCTGCAATGCGGCCATGGCGACCGGATTCACATCGCGAAGGCGGAGCGCTGTTTCTGCATGATAGAATTCATCCAGCTCCCACCAGGCAAACAGGCCCAGCACCATGGCGATCAGGATCTGCAATGCGATCAACCCGGCGCCGGTGCGCCGCGCCGCATGTCGCGCCTTTTCTCGGGCCTGATGCGCTGCGCCGAGGCGGGCGAGAAGCGGTGCGCCGCGCTCGGCGGGCAAGGCACTCGCTGCCGAGTTGGCCATGACCAGATCTCCGGCTTCCAGAGCCGTTTCGGCGAGCAGAAACCGGGCATCGTCCTCGCCGCCCCGGGCCTGAGGGTTTTCGGGCCAGAGGATTCTGGCCTGCTCGAACCCGGCAATGATTCGCGACAATTGGGTGTAGAGATCGGCGCGATTCTCGGGTTCGTCGGCGTCTCGAGTTCCCAAGGAGCCCTGCGCGCCGCCAGCTTCGGCCAGCAGATCGGTGGCGCGAGAAGAGATGGCGAGACTTTCCCGGTGGGAGAGGTGCTTCTCGAGGGCTTCCCGGAATTCGCGTGCACTCGAAGGGCGATCCCCGGGCTTATGGGCGAGAGCGCGTAGGCAAAGTTCGGCCAACTCCTCGGGGGGATCCGCGAGGAACTTTGGCGGTCGCTCGCTGGTCGCCAGCGCGAGCGCCTCAAAAAGCGTTCCGGCCGCCTGAGGCGGGTGGCCCTCGAGGATCTCGAAGAGGATAGCCCCCAGCAGGTAGATGTCGGTTTGCTCGCAAATCTGATGGCCCCCCGGCGAAACCATTTCAGGTGCCATATAGGCCGGGGTTCCTGCCAGACGGATGCGCTTTTCGGGTTCCCGCCCATGAGAATCCGCCACGCTCATGGCGATGCCCCAATCCATCAGGACGACTTCGCCGAAAGCCCCGATCATGACGTTCTCGGGCTTGATGTCTCGGTGGACGACTCGGCGGCTATGCGCGAAGCCGACGGCGTTGCTGACGGTCACCAGGACGCGCAGGTGATCGGTCAAAGTGAGCCCCGAGGCGATTTTCTGCCCCTCGGGTGTTTGGGGGTGCAGCAGTTCTGCCCAGGTCTGCCCCTCGATCAGTTTCATGGCGAGAGAGATCTCGCCCTTTTCGCTGATCGAGATTCCATGCACCGGCAGGATGTTGGGGTGCTCGAGCGAACCCGTCAGTCGTGCCTCGTGCAGGAATGCTCTCTGGGCGGACGGCTGGCGCTCTTTTTCCGGGCGAATGCGCTTGATGCCGACCTCACGCTGCAGGTCGCGTTGCAGCGCGCGGTAGACGACATTCATGCCGCCCCGACCGAGAAGGTCTCGAATCTCGAAGCCCTGCTCGGGTGGTGGTGGAAGCTCTTCTTCGCTCTTGTTGCTTGTCGGCTCCGCGGTAGCCTCCGGTACGACTACTGTCGGCGTGCCGCTATCTCGGGGATCCTCAGGTCGAATCGTTTGCCCCAGATCGATCGCTGGATCTCTGAAATCGAGTGCGGGGTGAGCACGGGCGATCTGTTCCAGCTCTTCTGGTGAGGGGTTCTTCATCTGCGAAGAGCAGGCTAGGGGGTGGATGGGGCCGGGTCAAAGGGTCGGAGAAAATCAGAAGGCTTGCCCCGCAGTGCGATCCTGAAAACAGGATCGCACTGCGGAGGGAAAAAGCTCAAGGCATGGGCACGCGTGTCGGCAATCCGCGGAGTCCGGGGCATGCCGGCAAGTTTTCAGGCGGCGTGGTCATGTCTCTGACCGATTGGACCTCGGGCAGAATCAGGTGGGAAGTGCCGTTGGTCGCGATTTCCACAACGGGATTCGCCTCGTATTCCAGGGCATCCCATTGCCATCGGGGACGTGTTCGTCCGGGCGCCGAGACTTCGAGCCGGATTTTTGATCCCGGACGAAGGTAGTGAGCGAAGGGGAAGATCTCCACCGGGACCAGCGTGAAGTCGCCCCCCGGCAGGTCACTGGCATCGGCTTCCAGATGCGTCGATACCGGACGAGTGATTGTGGATTGCTCCGGATCCAATTTGCGACGACTCGCACGCAGCCAGCCGTTCTGGATGTAGACCTCGCAACCGTCAGGCCGAATCTCGCTCAGCGTTACCTGAAGGTCGACATCGGGCGCCGAGGATTTGATATAGAGATTGGCTGCGGCCGAACCCGCCAGAAGCAGCGGCGCATCGACGGCCGTCGACGTGAACGTCGCGTAGGTCCCGGGGGTTGCCTGCTGCCAATCCCAACCCGGGTTGGCCACCCACGGCCCCCCCTGGTCCACACCATCGAGCGTCTGGGTTTTCGAGAAGCTCGCATCGTAAAGGAAATCGACCCAGGTATCAGCCGCATTCGTCGGCAAGGTCAGCGGGGTGGCATCCGGTAGCGGACCTTCCTGCAAGGTGTGGTAGGTTGCTTCGTCTTGCTCGCCTTCGAGATAGAGGGTCAGATTTTCGTGTGCCGGCGGCCATGCGTCCAATTCCACCTCGAAAGTTGAGTAGGGTTCACCGGGGGATTCAAGTTGGCCCCCGTTTTCCATCAGCACGCGGACGGTCGGTCCCTCCCGCCAGAGCGCAAGGGCCTCTTCGTAGGGCATGTCGGGGTCAAATCGGCTGTCGCGGATCTCCAGGCTGTCCAGGCCGAAGGTGCCCGACACCACGTCGAGGATCACCGGAACGGCGGCCGAACGTTGCGGGGTCCGCTTGGCGACAAAGAGGTCGAGGCATTCCATCCAATAGGCAAAGCTTTCAGGACCAATCGACTCGGTATGGCCGCCGTTGGTGATGATGAACTTCTTGTCTTCGGTCCCGGTGAAGTTGGCGATCATGTTGGGCCAGTAGCCACCGGTTTGTTCGTCATTGGTCGCTCCGGCCAGACAGACGGGAACGTTGATGCGGTTGACGAAGGTATCTGGCGCCAGAGGATCAGCCACCTCCGGCCAGTAGAAGACGTTCTCGTCGATGACGGCAAAGATATCGATGGTCTGATCTCGCAGTTTCATGTTGTCGATACAGATTTCGTCCCCTGCTTCGAGGCGATCGCGGGACCATCCCTGACCGCCCGCTTTGGAATCACGATCACGGTCGGCAGCCCATCCGAGGGCAAAGCCCGAGTTCAGGATCCCGCCCACCCGAAGCGTTCCGCGACCGGTGTCGGAAATCACCGAGTTGGGGAAGATGCCGGCAAGGTTGGGGGGCTGCAGCTGTGCCGTAAACAGGGTGGCGATGGCTGGATAGGAGAGGCCGACCATCCCCACGTGGGCTGACCAGTCCTGCGCAAAGACCGCCTCGACGGCGTCGTAGCCATCGGTATTCTGCAGGTCCTCGAAGTATTCGAACGTGCCGCCCGAGCAACCCGTTCCGCGCATGTTCACCCCTACAACTGCGTAGCCCAGCGCGTTTGCGATCAGCATTGAGGGTTGCGGGCTGTCAGGATTGGCGGGGGAATAGCCCGAATACTCGATGACGGTCGGGTAGGGGCCGTCCTCGACGGGGCCCGGGAGGATCACATTGATCGCCAACAACGTTCCATCGCGCGTTTCCAGGTACTGGTAGCCGTCGCGTAGCTGGATATTCTCATAGAAATCCTCGCCGGGATGCTGGTCGGGGTTCCACACCGCGAAAGCCGGCGAACTGACACCGGCCGGTGCTCCTTCGGGACTGGTTACTCGATAGCCCTCTCCCGCGGGGACTTCGCGGAAGATGATGCTGCCCTGGTCGTCGGCTTCTCCCTGACGAACCTCACTGCCGGCGGCGTCGATCAGATTCAGCGCTTGTCCTGGTTCGGCATCGATCAGCCAAACCTGGTTGACGCTTCCATGGGCCTCGAAGCTCGCGGGTTCCATGCCGGGAGGTGTGGGTTCTGGCGCGCTGGTCGGCGCCGGGGTCGGCTGTGGCATGGGGTTTCCGCTTGAACCGCCGCATCCGGTAGTCAGAAGCAGGCTGAGAGCGGCGAGTGCCAGAACGGCTTGTGGGAGCTTGGGAAGTGTCATTGAATATCCTTTTGGTCAGAGGGCTGTTTTACAGGCTTGGGTCAGCCTTCGCTTGACGGTATGGCGGCGAATGTCGGGCGTCAACCATCGCGGGAGCCTCTCGGGGGCGTGGCTGGCCTCCGGAGCGGCGATTTTCGCCCCGGCGGCTTGAGGCAGCCGGTCCGCAAGAGGTAGGCTCCTGCCATGAACGCCGCTGTGGACGCGCCTTTGGGGCTGATTGCCTGCCCGGATTGCGACCTGCTGAACCAGGAGCATGAGGTCGCGGAGGGGGCACGCGGGTGCTGTGTTCGCTGCGGGGCCGTGCTCTTCGTCAATGATCCGCGGGCATTGGATCGCTCGATCGCGCTGACTCTCGCGACCGCCCTGTCTCTGGTGGTCGCCAATATTTTCCCCATCATGATCTTCAGCTACGCCGGCCGCAGCCAGAGCAATACCCTGATCGACGGCGTTTTCTGGTTGTCCGACGGCGGCCTGCAGATTGTGGCGCTGCTGGTATTCCTGACCAGTATCATTTTTCCGATTCTCCGCACCGCCGGTCTGATCTTCGTTCTGCTCCCGCTTCGGTCCTCTGTCGTGTTGCCGGGAGCTCGCTCGGTTTTCCGTGCGGTATCGGCCATTGAGCAATGGGGAATGTTGGATGTCTACTCATTGGCGATTCTGGTGACCGTGGTGAAATTGGCGGATCTGGCAGATGCGACGATTTCGACAGGCTGCTTTGCGCTTGTCGCGTCGGCTGTTTTCATGATTGCTACCAACTCTGCGATTGATCGCCGGGATATCTGGCGCCGTCTGGTGGCCGACGCATGAGTCGTCTCCGAACCGCGCGTCGAGCGGGCTACCAGGCCTGCGAGATCTGCGAACTTCTGGTGGCGGTGCCCCCCGAGGGTGGGGCGCGCCTCGAATGCCCCCGATGTCATGCGACCCTGCGCGTTCGCCGCCCGGATTCGCTTCATCGCACTACCGCTCTCGTGATCGCGGGATTCATTCTCTACGTTCCGGCGAACCTCTACCCGGTGATGACCATCGAGCTTTTGGGTCGCCCCGATCCGAATACGATTTTCACCGGAGTTCAGGAGCTTTTTCAAAGCGGGATGTGGGAGATCGGGCTGCTGGTCTTTACGGCGAGTATTCTTGTTCCGTTGATGAAATTGGTGGGCCTCTCCTATTTGTTGATCGGTGTCTACCGGGCGCGCCGGGGCGCCATGCCGGCGAACAAGTTGCGTCGCGAACGGACCAGATTGTTTCGCGCCATCGAATTTGTCGGACGCTGGTCGATGTTGGATATGTTTCTTCTGTCTATGTTGGTGGCTCTGGTCCGGTTCGGGGCGATCGCCTCGATTGATCCGGGAATCGGTGCCACGAGCTTTGCGCTTGTGGTTGTGATCACCATGTTCGCCGCAGCGAGTTTCGACCCGCGGTTGATCTGGGATGATTTGGAGGAAGTTCGATGAGTGAAAACGAGAACGAAGACGCCCCACAAGACCCCCAGGTGCCGGAAGCCGAAGTCCGCAAACGGAGAGGAATCTCCGTGGTCTGGATTGTGCCGATTATTGCAGCGGTGGTGGCGGGCGGTCTCTGGCTTCAATCCATCCAATCGCGCGGCCCCGTGGTCACCGTGATCTTTGATGACGGGAGCAGCCTGGAAGCGGGCAAGACCAAGGTGCTTTTTGAAGGCGTCGAGGTTGGTCGGATGCAATCGGTCGAGTTGGCCGCGGATCTGAAGTCGGTCGAAACCACAATTCAGTTGGATGAGTCGGCCAAAAAAATGGCTCTCGAAGGCGCCGAGTATTGGGTGGTGCGTCCGTCGATCGGCATTGGCGGCATCAGTGGATTGGAGACGCTGGTTTCGGGGTCGTATGTCGGCGTGATTCCGGGCAAGGGGGAGAAGAAAAAAAGCTTCGTTGCGGTCGGTCAACCGCCGATGGCGACAACTCGGATTCCCGGACTCCAGTTGACCTTGAGTTCCTCGGGACTGGCCTCTCTGGAGATCGGCTCGCCCATCGCCTTTCGCCAAATCCAGGTCGGCGAGGTCACCGGTTATCAATTGCGGGAGGATCGCAGCGGCGTGGAGCTGACCGCGGTCATTTATGCGCGGCATCAACATCTCGTGCGCGAGAACTCCAAATTCTGGAACGCCAGCGGGATCAACGTGACGCTCGGTGCTGCAGGCCTCGAGGTCGAGACCCAATCACTGGCGGCTCTCTTGCTGGGCGGGATCTCCTTCATGACGCCCAAGGGTGAGCGGGCAGGTGGCGAGGTCAATGACGGTACTCCTTTCGAACTTTTCACGGACTTCGATTCGGTGAAGCGCGAACGGCGGGTCCAGAATGGTCTTGTGGTGATTCTGGAGTCTGCCTCGGCGGGTTCAGTCAAAAGAGGGGATCCGGTATCTTACCGCGAGGTGAAGGTGGGCGAAGTGTTGCGCCAGAAATTGGGTTCCGAGTCCAGCAAGGTTCTGGTCTACGTCAACATCTGGCCGAAGTATGCAGCCTTGGTGCGCGACAATTCGGTGTTCTGGAATGCCAGCGGCATCAAGGCGCACTTTGGATTGTTCAGCGGTCTGGATCTCTCCATGGAATCTCTTGAGTCCCTGATCGCGGGGGGCATCGCTTTTGCCACCCCCGACGATCCCGGCGAGCGCGTCGCCAACAATAGCTATTTCAAGATTGCCGAGAAGCCCGAAGATCGTTGGCTGGCTTGGGCTCCTCGCATCAAGACGGCGGCCTCCACGGTTCTGAAAGCTCCGGTGCGAGCGGTCGAATCGGGCGTCGATAAATTGGACAAATCATCGTCCCGCGAGTCGCCGGAGGCGGTTGCCGAGGGGCAACCTCAGGAGCAGCAGAAAGAGCAACGAGAAGAGGTGAAGCGGCTCGATAAATCCCGCGAAGAGGCCGGGCGACGAAACATGGGCGGGCCTCGCCCGGGCCACGGTTTCTAGGGCAGATGTCGGCACGATCGCGCGGGGCCTGATGTCGGGCTCGGGCACGATCGCTGGTCAGGATTTCCCTGTCTGGTTCTGCTGTTCGTAGACGCTGGAGAGTTGCGCCACGACATCGCCGGAAGTCACCGGGCGATCGGCTTGCTCCGACGGCGGGGTGCCCTCGCGCACGCTGCGCGCGCGCGTGTCGACATCGGGTGATTCTGCACGCAGGGCTTCGGTGGTGGCCGCTTCTTTTGCCCGGTGGGCAAACGGATCAAACTGAAAGAAGCGGCAGGTATTCTCGTGCGTGATCTGGTGGATCTCGTTGTCCGGGATGCCGTCGAGTTGAGCGGCCAGGACCTCGGGGGAATTGGGCCACGTGGTATCCGAATGCGGGTAATCACACTCCCATGTGATCGTATCGATGCCGACTTCGTGACGGTTTTTCAATCCGATCGGATCGTCGATGAAGCATGAGATCATATGCTCCCGCCAGACGTCACTGGGACGTTTGCCCCCGAAATCCTGATGGGTCCATTGGTGATGATTGGCGTGGACGTAATCGGCCCGTTCGAGAAAATACGGGATCCAGCCGATACCGCCCTCGGAGAGCGCGACTTTGAGGTCGGGGAACTCGCGCAGCGTGCGCGACCACAGGATGTCGGCCGCGCAATTGACGATGGTGATCGGCGCGGTGGTGATCATCACATCGACCGGCGCCTCCATCGAGGTGAAGTGCATGCCGGCCCCCGAACCGATGTGAATGCAGACCACCGTGCCCTCTTCCGAGCAGGCCCGCCAAAGAGGATCCCAGGAGGGGTTGTGCCAGCTGGGAAAGCCGAGTTCTTCGAGGTTCTGGCTCAGACTGATGGCATGGCATCCCTTGCGCGCCAGTCGCCGAACTTCGGTGGCCGCGAGTTCGGCATCCCAGAGCGGGACATGTCCCAGCGGAATGAACCGTCCCGGGTAGCTCCCGCACCACTCATCGACGTGCCAGTCGTTGTAAGCCTGCAGCATCACCAAAGCGAGACCTTTGTCTTCGTGTCGGGAGAAAAGTGCGCCGCATAATCCGATAAAGGAAGGGAAGCACATCGAGCCGAGCACGCCGTTGACGTTCATGTCGCGAATGCGTTCGTGAATATTGTAGGTGCCCGGTCGAATCTGGCTGAAAGAGGTGGGTTCCATCCCGTATTCTTCCGGGAGCCTGCCGACCACGGCGTTGAGTGCCAGATTGATGATCGGTTGTCCCTGAAACATCCAGATGTCGGTTCCGTCCTGTTGCTGGACAACCCGTGGTGCCTTGTCCTTCCATTCGGGCGCCAGATGCTGCTCGAACATGTCGGGAGGCTCGACAACGTGATCGTCAATACTGACCAGAATCAGATCTTCCGTGCGCATTTTGCATCTCCTGAGCTTGGGGGAGGGTTCTGGACTTCCCTTAGGCCATCGAGACCGCTGTGGTCAATCGATTGCCCTCAGCCCGCCGAGGTGAATTTTCTGCTCAAGGACGTTAGACCGGTCATCATGGGAATCGAAATCGCTGGCCGCATTCATAAAATCGAAGACGAAAAACAGATCACCGAGCGCTTCAAGAAGCGCGAATTCGTGCTGATTCTGGACGAAAATTCGGAATACCCGCAACATGTGCTCTTCCAATTGACCGGCAATCGCTGCGAGAAACTCTCGGGTTTTAACGTCGGCGATGAAGTCCGGGTGGATTTCAGCCTGCGTGGTCGCGAGTGGACCAGTCCCAAGGACGGGGTGGTGAAATATTTCAACAGCCTCGACGTCTGGGACCTGTCGCGAGCCGGTGATCAGATGCCGGCCGACGATATGCCCTTTGGCGACGCACCGCCGCCCGACGACGAGATGACTCCTTTTTAGGTCTCTCGCTCAGATACCGGAACTTGCACCGGTGGCGTCCGACCACCGCTGCAGCATGGTCAGGCGCTCGTCGCCCTGGCGTTTGACCATCTCCTCCCAGCTTCTCTTGTAGCCGGTGTGGAGAATCTTCCACTGGCCATCGACCTTGCGGTATTCGTCGCGGTACCAGCCGGTTCCCTGAATGGCGAAGCCGTTCTCATCGTCGATGAAGACATCCTCAAGTCGCCAGATTCCTGTCGCGCTCGTCTCGGAGGAGAGCTCGATCTCGGGGTGATGCACGGTGTGGCTCGTGAGAATATGCGGTGCGCTCATGGATTCTCGGAAGAAATCGAGAATCGCCGTGCGGCCCTCAAAGGCATATTTGCCCCCGCTATAGGCGGAGGTGGCTTCCTCGAGGAAGCATTCGGACATCTCCTCCCAGAGCTTGTTGTCCAAACATCGGAGGTATTTGTATTTCAGGCGCTTGATGGCCTCGAATTCCTGAAGATCGAACATGATGCTCTCCTCGCCCTTTGGATCGGGGCCTAGCGCTTGCGACCGCGCGGTTTCGGATTGGATGGGTCGATGATGGGGATATTGGGGCCGCCCAAAAGATCGGACTTGGGCTCTTCCTCGTCTTTTTCGAGGGGAATGATCTTGGCCGGACCGCCTTTCTCGACATGATCGACGCGAACGACCGCATGCATGGGAATTTGGGCGCTTTTGACGCCGGCAAACTCATTGCGGACCTCCTGCTCACTGGGATCGACGATGATTTCTGATTTTCGGCCCCACGCGAAGCCGGAGATCTCGATAAATCCGAATAATTCGCCCTGCGTTACGTTCTTGCAGTAGACCTCGAGGATTTTATCCTCGCTCCGAAATCGGATTCGATAGAGCAGTTTTTTGGAAGCCACCATGGCACTGTTGCAATCCCGGCGCCGCTCCTCAAGCCTCGTGACCCCGGATTCAGGCGGCGAGACCGGGGCCCTGTGAAAATTGCTTGACGCATAAACAAACATTCGTTTAGCGTCGTTCGCAGATGGGGGAACGCGGCGAGAAGAACTGGATGCGAAGGGCTTCCCGGGTCCGCTCATGGCCGGGGCGATTGTTGGGCCCCCTCGCGAGCTGCGTGTTTTTGCTGACACTGATGGGCGCTTTCTCCCAGGCCGAGTCCGATGCGGCCGGGGATGCGCTCTCGCAAGGGCGCGTGATCCGGTTGAAACAATCCTCGAATCCGGCCCGCAATCTGGCGCTGGCAAAGTTCGTGAAGGATCCGGCCCCCAATCCCCTGCAAAATCCTCTGGGCTGTCCGGACGAGCAACCGTGGGTGCGGCTCAAGGCAGCAGGCGGCTATGATACCGGTCGCCAGAATCTTCCCTGCAGCGGTTGGAAGGGCGGTCTTTCCAATCTGACCTACAAGGATCGGGCGGGTCTGGTCGGGGGCGTTCGCCTGGTGCGCTATCGGATCGGATCGATTCAGGTGCAGTGGAAGGGGAGCTCTTTTTCTCCCGTTGCGTTGCCCTTGCCCGACGCTCCCTGGGTCGAGGTCAGCTTCAGTTGGGGCGGGCCTGACTTTCTCTGCGGGCGATTCGAGAATTTTCGCAAGAACAAGTCGACCCTTGCCGTTGGCGGCCCCGGGAGTACCGCGTGTCTGCCCGACCCCACGCCGACGCCAACGCCCACAAGTCCGCCGGCGCCTCCATCTCCTTCGCCTGCGGGCCAGGTTTGCCCACCGGAATCGGATTGTCTGGAGTTCGGAGTCCTCCCGGGCTCCGGAGAATTGCTGCCGGTAGACGATGGGGAGTCGACCTGGTTGCGGGTCTTCGATTTCACCGGTGCGGGGGTTTTTGCGAATGCGACCGGAGGGGATTGGGGCGAGTCGACCCTTCCGATCGCGCGAGGGCCTCTGGATGAGAGCGGTCGCGAGATCTTGCGTCTGGTTCGGCCGGCATTTTTGAGAGCCGGTTTGCCGGACCTTGCTCGCGACCTCGGCCAGACCGGAACGGTATGCCTCGAAGTTCAACCGGCGTTCGATCGGCAGGGCTGGTTGAGTTGTGCCCCGACGCCCCCGGTCGCTCTCTCCTTGTCCGTGGATTCGCAGGGGGCTGCGGCCGCGCTGCCGCCGCTCCTGACGGTCGAGAGTGGCGACGAGGAGGGGCTCTCGGCAGGCGAAGCCTACCTCCCGGTCGATTTACGCATCGCGATCGCGCCGATCGACGATGCGGATTGTCCGACACTGGATTACGGCGCGACGCCGCCGATTGCGTCGGCATTTGTGACGGGTTCCGCGACCAGCCGGGTGGCAGAGGATTGGGTCGACGGCGGCCCGGGTGTCGCAGGCGTCAACGAGGTTTCGCTGACAGGTTTGCCCTTCGGTTGTGAATCCTGGGCTTCGGCGGCGACCGAGCAAGCGAGTCTGGTTGCGCCTCTTTTTGCGATGGATTTCCCGGTTCCGGTTCTGGGCCAGATTGTTGACCTGGCTCAGGTGATACGCCTGCAAGTATTCGCTTCGGCTCTGCCAGGTCCGAGCCCGAGTCCCACGCCGAGTCCCACGCCGAGTCCCACGCCGAGTCCCACGCCGAGTCCCACGCCGAGTCCCACGCCGAGTCCCACGCCGAGCCCGAGCCCGAGTCCCACGCCGAGTCCCACGCCTGAGCCCGTGCCGACCACGGTGCCCGCCCTGGTTGAGGTTCAGTCACTTCAGGATGGGACGGTCAATGAGGGGCCGTCTTCGCAGTCCTTCGGCAATTGCTACCAGCAAACCGTGACAGCGCTGGAAGCGGTTTCGTCTTCGAGTTCGGGTTTTGCTCTTGCCTACCGCAGTAACGCGGCCACGGATTGCGAAGTTGTCCTGACCGGAGGCGGAAATATTCAGGCACGCGTACCAGCCTCGCTCGCGGTGGATTTCGATCTCGAGTGCCCGGCCGGCAGTCCCTATGAAATTGTGGTCGAGCAACGACGAGCTGGTGCCCTGACTCTGAATCGTGACAATTACGATGGTTGCGATGCCCCCTTTGGGGGGTCGACGGGACGTGCGACCGCCCGGTTGTCGGCGATGGTAGGGACGCATCTCGGCGGCCAACTCACCGCGGGGACTCTGGAGCTGGGTTCGCCGGTGGAACTCGATCAAACCGGCGACGGCGACCTCCCGTTTTCGGATCAAGCCCAGGGGCGGATTACCGGTGTCGGGACCGGAGAAGCCCAAACGCATCGCCTGGCATTTTCCTGGCAATCGATGTGCAAGAGTCGCGGTGGTTCCTGGGATACAGGGGCCGAATGTTCGGTGCGCCTGGGCCGGGATTCCGAGATCGCACCCAACGGGATCGGTGGCTGCATGCAGGCCGATGATTACCCGGGTGTCGGTGATCGTGACGTTGCCACGGATGGTTATTTTCTGAATGTGGAGGCGCATTGCGAGGTTCTGGTACCCGCGCCGACGCCGATCCCGACAGCGACGCCCACACCTTCTCCCACTCCGGTGCCGACACCCAGCCCTGACGGTTGGGTGCCCAGTCCTACGCCCACGGCCCAGCCGACACCGGTACCGACGCCGCGTCCGACGCTCGGCCCGGTTGCGGTATCGATCGCGGACGGATCCGATGCCTATTGCCCGTCGAACGGCAGCGCGGGTTCCTTTTTGAAGACCGAGGGAAATCCGACGGGCGGGATTCCCGGCAAGGTATGCAACGGGACTGATGGCGATTTTTTTGGAGGTCCTCTCCTTCTGGAAGCAGGTCCGGTGGGGATTACCGGACGAGCCGATTTGATTCTCGCGGCACCGGTGGTCCTCGGCGCCGGCTTGAACAGCCAGACGCCAGGGTGCGGGGGCTCATGCGTTGCATGCTGGCGATTCTCGGACGATTTGGCGCGCCTGGGCTTTGTCGACTGCGATGGGGGCTCCAATGCAGATGCCAGCCTGACGGTCGACTCCAATGGGTCGGCCGCACCGCCGGCACCTGACTTCGATAGCTCCTGGCTGGTCGCAGGGGAAGAATCCGCCGATAGCGGCCCGGGCGCTGCGGTGGTCCATATCGGCGCGCAGCGCCTGCGGGTCAACGGAAGCTCGGCTTGCCCAAATGTGAATGATTCGACCTGGGATGGCGTGCCGGTCGAGCCGCTGGTGATGGTGACGGGCCGCGGCTCCAGCCGAATCGAAGATCGCCGGCGTTGCAGCGGGAGTCTGTTTGGCACGAGTTGCTCGTCTGCGAATCCCTACGAGGTCTCGCTGACCGGTCAGAATTTCTCCTGCGCGTCCTGGAGTGACGCCGGCGGTGTGCAGTTGATCCTTCCGCTGGTGAATCTCGACGAAACCATCGGTGGCAGTTGGGGGACCGGTGACATCGCGCAGGTTCTGCGTCTGGCCGATGATTGAAGGAGACGCGCGATTCAGCGTGCCGATGGTGTCGATGGTGTCCGAGGGAAAATCGTCTTTCCTCGCTTGATTGTTTCCGTCACGGAGATCTCGGCCAGAGACTCTGGCGGTTCCGTAAGCGGGTCAGCCTGGAGAATGACAAGGTCCGCAAGCTTGCCTTTTTCGATCGAGCCGCGCGT